>JAFUFO010000036.1 GCA_017469885.1 Solobacterium sp. | reverse complement strand
TCTTGTCTTATTTCCCACTTGATCATGCCTGCCTCCTTCGATAGATTTCATTCTATCTTTGGATATCAGGCATTTAAAAAGTAACCAATTCTGGTGAATTCTAATTGCACGAATTGGTTACTTCTATCTTGCATGTAATACCGCATTGATCTTAAATTCTCTGGTATAAGAACTGTTCTTTAGTTTTGGGAGTAATGATTCCGGACCGTATTCACGATACCTGACTGCCCATCGTTGAACTTCACGTTCACTGGTTGGGCGTAGGTTCAGCCTCTCCGCGATTTCCCTGGCACTTGCAGTTCCACTCAAATAATCCTCACATGCCTTGATCTTGTCTTCATAGGAAACCTTAAATTTTCTTCCCATGATAAAATCCCACCTCCATAGATACACGTTTCTATATTTCGTGTGTCTACTTTGGTGGGATCATATCATGGAATTCCATACGGAGTTTTAATTTTGCCCGAAATGAAAACCCGGGCCATTGCGGTCCGGGCATGCATGGACTGGTTATGCAATCGTTACGGTGCCGTCTTCCTTTACGGTGATTGTATCGCCTTCCTGTACGGCCTGCAGGAATTCCTCCCCGAGGGAATCAATCGTCGGCATTGGATGTTCACTCCAGACTCCCGCTAAGATCGCACCGGCGGCAGCGAGGGAATCGATCGGTCCGGAGAAGAGCAGGGCGGCCGGCTGGCGTTCCATTGCACAGGCGCTGTAGAGCACCATACCGCCGGTCGTGCTGCCGATCGTCTGCGGCAGGCAGAGTGCCTTGCCGGCCATCGGCTTGCCGAAGAGATCCGGGTTGTTCTGGTCGCTGCATTTCGCTGTTTTGTCACCGAACATCAATGCCTTCTGGAAGGAGGCAAGGGTATTGAATCCCTGACGGGTCACAAGTGCCGGAGCGGTGACGCTTCCCGGTACGACCGGTCTTCCTTTGAATGTCTTCATGAACGGATTCCTCCTTTTGTGATGATCTCAAGCAGTTCCGCTTCCGTATAGTAACGTGCGGTCGTATACGTGCGCAGTTTGTTCGAACAGGTGATGACGGGCATTTTTCCGCAGAGCGGATTATTCATATACATGAGTGCACAGATCGAAGACAGTACGGCGCCGGTATCCTTCAGTTTCTGATATGCCTCGGTCTCTCTGAATTTCTCCGCAACGGCAGGGGCTGTTGTGACAACGGTCGGTACTGCGACTTTGGTGCGGCCTTCTGCCTTCAGTGCTTCAGTGATCCGCGTTGTCCAGTCGTTGAGCTGCGTGAAGGACAGATGCGGGCAGCCGATAAAGGCAAGTTTCGGAGATGCATTCGGGTCTGCCCAGATCATCGGATAATTCGCTTTGGTCTCTTCCAGCACCGCATCATCAATGACAAAGGTCTTTGCGTCTTCGTTGATCAGCGATTCGCCAAGCCGTACGGCCTCCGGGGTCAGATGGTCGACATGATAAAGTCCGACCGCACCGTTGGATGCAGTTGCGGCACCCATATCCTTCAGATAGTCGCAGGCGCCGGCATTCAACTCCGTGCCGATCCACTGGTCCAGTCCTTTGATGTAGGGGACATCCTCCATGACCTTCTGACCGATGGCACTGCCGAGCAGCTGCGCTTCCGGTTTCTTCGAGGTCTTTACTTCAATGATCCAGGATGCCTTGCGTCCTTCATCGGTCAGAAGGCCGAATTCCGGCACGTAGCCAGCAATCGAACCGAAGAGCTCGATGATGCCGCTGTTGCGGTTACAGCGGGCGCCCAGCACGCTGTTGGCATAGACGACGGCAGAACTCTCTGCCCAGGAGAGAATGTCTCCTTCCTGGGGCTTGTTGCCGACTTCATCGAAATAGCAGGCGCAGGTAAACGCATCTCTGCGCATGAGTCCGAGCTGTTCCAGCTGTTTCTCATAGGGCTTCTGTTTGGAATACATGTACTGGAACACCGCTTTCTGCAGTAAATTTGCCGGGACGTTCGGGTCCATCGGACGGGGATCGACGGAGAAGGACTGTCTGGAAAGGGCATGATTCCGAATCAGCTCATCCATCAGGTCCTGTACCGCGCCCATCATGGACAGACCGAAACTCGTCACAAGATGACCGTGCAGGTTGGTGACTTTGACCATGCGCTCGGCACCGAAGGTCTCACCGTACATGACAAGCGTCTTCATGACTTTTGCCATGGTTTCACCTTCACTGCCGTCAAGCATGCGCTGCTGTTCATCGTTCAGCTTCATGAAAAACCTCCAATCGTTTTAAATGATATGTATGTGATGGAATCTGTTACTTTCATCTTAAAATAATCTTTCCTCCAAAACCATCCCTCAGATATGGCAGACGGGCGGAAAAACGTAGTACAGTAAAAGTGACAGTTGTATTCACAAAACATAATTACAGGAGATCTGAACTATGAAGGAAGAATTAAACGCGCTTTTTACACCCTGGAAAATCGGAAACTGCGAAATCAAAAACCGGATCGTTCTTACTTCGATGGGCGGAACCGATCTCTTCGGATGGATGGAAAAGAATCATTTCGATGAGGCCGGTGCGGATTTCATTCTCGAAGTCGCATCCAACAACGCCGGACTGGTACTGCCGGGCTGTCAGCCGGTGTACAATCCGATGTTCGGACAATGGCTGTTTGAAAACGAAAAGATGTATGACGACCTCGCCGCATGGATGCCAAAACTTCATGCGACCGGCGCAAAGCTCTTCGTGCAGCTGACGGCTGGATTCGGCCGTTCGTTCACGATATCCTCCATGATGGAGAAACTCTATACCAATCCGGTTCTGCGGGCGGCATCCAAACCGTTCATGGATCTCGATAAGATCACAGCTTCTGCCAGTGAATCTCCGAACCGCTGGAGTGACAAGGTACCAAGCCGTGCCATGACAGTCGCGGAGATTCAGGAGTTCATCGATGCCTTTGCCAAGACAGCGGTGCTGCTTAAGAAGGCAGGGGTGGACGGCGTGGAGGTCCATGCCGTGCATGAAGGATATCTCCTCGATCAGTTCACATTGAAGTATGTAAACAAGCGGACCGATGAATACGGCGGCTCGCTGGAGAACCGGTACCGCTTTGCGGCGGAGATCGTAAAGAAGATCAAAGAGGCATGCGGGAAGGATTTCCCGGTATCGCTGCGCTACAGCGTGGTATCCAAGACAAAGGACTTCCGGATGGGCGCACTGCCTGGCGAAGAATACAGGGAGGTTGGCCGTGATATGGCGGAGTCTGAGATCGCCGCGAAATTCCTGCAGGATGCCGGCTATGACATGCTGAACTGTGACAACGGTACGTATGATGCGTGGTACTGGGCGCATCCGCCGATCTACATGCCGGAAAACTGCAACCTCGAAGATGTGGAACATATCCGGAAGTTTGTGGATATCCCAGTTGTCTGTGCCGGCCGTATGGACCCGGCTGTTGCCGCAAAATCGATTGCGGAAGGGAAGATCGACGGTGCGGGATTTGCGCGCAACTTCCTCGCCGATCCCGAATGGGTCACGAAGCTGATGGAAGGACGGGAAGAAGATATCCGTCCGTGCATCCTCTGTCATAACGGCTGCTTCAACATGTGTCACTACAAGGGCGTGCCGAATGATCAGGATCTCTTTGACAGCCTGCATCTTGCACGCTGTGCCGTCAATGCGGAGACGATGCAGAAGGAAAAGCACTATATCAAGCCGGCGCTTACCCCGAAGAAAGTCATCGTGATCGGCGGCGGCATCGGCGGTATGGAAGCGGCGCGTGTGCTGAAACTGCGCGGCCATGAACCGGTGATCTATGAAGCGAGTGATGTGCTCGGCGGAACGTTTATTCCGGCGTCCAGTGAATCGTACAAAGGCAAACTCCGTGATCTGCTTGCCTGGTACCGCCGGCAGATGGAGGTGCTTGGTATTGAAGTGCATCTGAACAGCCGCATCGCCAGCATCGAAGAATTCCCGAATATGCCGGTCATCGTTGCGACCGGAAGTGCTCCGCGGTATCTGCGCAATGTGCCGGGCTATGAGAAGATGATCGAAGCCTGTGAGTATCTGAATGGTGCCGAAGTCGGCCATCGGGTCGCAGTCATCGGCGGCGGACTGACCGGCTGTGAGATCGCCTATGAACTGTATCTCAAGGGACATGAACCGATCATCGTCGAAATGAAGGATGATCTGATTGCCCAGCATGGTGTATGCCTTGCCAACTCGTCGTATCTGTGGGAATACTTTGCCTGGAAGAAAGTTCCGGTCTATCTTTCCCAGAAGCTTGCGGAAGTCAATGATGAAGGCATTGTGATCAAAGACAAGGACGGCGTGAAGACCCGGATCCCGTGTGATTCGGTGATCAGCTCGGCCGGATATATTCCGACACCGCTCGCAAAGAACGGCGGCCGCGTACATCTGGTCGGTGACTGTTTCAGGGTCGGCAATCTGCGCTCGGTCATCTGGCGGGCGTATGAAGCGGCCATGCAGATATAGGACAGTTCCATTCCGGATTGAAACAGGTTAAAATATTGTGTGATGTGAAAGAAATCACTATAGGAGGTGGACTATGGAATTCGGAAAAGAGTTAAGCAAAACCTATCGCCTCGGAAATACTTCCGTGCAGAATGTCGCATATGCGCTTTCAGAATTTCTTGATACAAGAAAAAACATGATCACGCAGACCATGCGCACAAAGAACGGTTATACCGTTCAGTGCAAAGGGGATGCGAATGCGGAATGGACCCGTTATATCGGTCTTGATGCGGCAGTTACGATCAATCTGATTCCGATGAGCGGTGATCTCATTGTCGAGATTGGAACCGGACAGTGGGTTGAGAAGCTCGGTATCGCAGCGGTCGGCTCGATTCTGTTTTCTCCGCTTCTGATTACATCCGGTCTCGGTGCACTGCGTCAGATCACACTGCCGAATGAAATCTTTGATTTTATCGGCCGTTATCTCGGCGAAGCGCCGCAGGAAAACGCCCGCAGTATGGGAGATGAGAAGAAACTCTGCCCGGTTTGCGGAAAGGAAAACAATGCGGAAGCCGCATTCTGTGCGCGCTGCGGCACGAAGTTTGAAGAACCGGAAGAAGTACCGTTTACGGCCGCTCCGACCGTATGCCCGAACTGCGGCAAGCAGCTGAACGGGGATGAGGCATTCTGCCCGTCCTGCGGCACAAAACTCGGCGAATAACCGGAACATTACGACGAAAGGGGGAACTCGGAAATGGCGTATTATTGTCCCAACTGTAATGAACCTGTAAAAAACTCGGACCTGTTCTGCCCGAGCTGCGGTGTAAAGCTCACGGATGAGCCGGTTGATGTGGATCTCTTACGGAAAGAACATGCCCGTACGTCCGGCAATGTTCAGTTCAAGGAGGTTGAACAGGAACCGATTCATGTCGAAGAAGTACATGCGGATCCGTATGAGGAATACCGCCGTCATACCTATGACTATAAAAGAGAACAGCGCGATCCGCGCAACTCCTATACCTATGAGCGCAGCGGCGTGGAATACTTCCAGGATGAGTACTGGCCCGTCCGCTCCAAGGTTGCGGCAGGTGTGCTCGCAATTCTGTTCGGCGGCTTCGGCATCCACAAATTCTACCTCGGCAAGATCACGGAGGGGATTTTGATGCTGCTGTTTTCGTGGACCTGTATACCGGCAATGATCGGCCTGATTGAGGGTATCATCTATCTTGCACAGAGCGATGAAGAGTTCTCAATGAAGAATAAAGTCCGTGTCATGTAAGGATTTGGCATATTTTTGATGTAATACCGGAAAACATATGTTATTAATATAATATATAAATTATTTTTAAAGGGGATTGGAATTATGCCTGATTTTAAATTTGAAGTGACAAAGGAAATCGGTTCGCTGAACGGCGGTGAAACCCGCGGCTGGCACAAGGAGCTCAACATGATCTCCTGGAACGATGCAGAGCCGAAGTATGACATCCGTACCTGGACCGGAACCGAACATGAGCGGATGGGTAAGGGCATCTCGCTCAGCAGAGATGAACTGATTGCACTTCGTGATCTGATCGAACAGGAACTGGCAGAAGAAAGTGAATAATCCGTTTCGCAGAAAAAAGGAAACGAAGAAGCTGGACCTCACGAACCGGACACCGCAGATCCGATGCAGTATCTGTACGGGCGAACAGACCGGCGGATACCGGGACCATGCGACCGGAGAATTCATTGAAGTCATGAAGCTTTCTTCGCAGGAGGATTTTGAAGAATTCTTTCGCATGTGCGGAACCGACAAGGTTGAACGAGTGTATTGAAAAAGCCATCGACCATGGCTTTTTTTGGAGGAAATCCGGATGATCAAAGCAGTATTTTTTGACTGTGACGGCACACTGTTGTCACATAACAGCGGTGTCGTACCGGCTTCCGCAAAGCAAGCCCTGAATGATCTGCGAAAAAAAGGAATTAAAACGATTCTGTCCACCGGACGGCATGTCAGTGAACTGGCACAGCTCGAACCGATGCACGGCATTGAATTCGATGCGTATATCACGCTGAACGGTGCCTGTTCGTATGATGCGGAAGGCATCTTTGACAGTCATCCGATCGACCGCGGGGACATTGAAACGGTCCATGCATTTCTTCAGAAACAAAAGCTTCCGATTCAGTTTCTGGAAGAGACAGAAAACTATATTTCTTCGGTCAATGAGACGGTCATCCGCTCGCAGGCGATGATCCATACGCCGGTACCGCCTATCCGGCCGATCGACCGCATTCTGACGCATCCCGTCTACATGTTCATTCCGTTCGGCATATCGGCATTTGAGCCGCTGGAAGCACAGCTGCGCCATGTGAAATGCACACGATGGAATGCGCATGATGCGATCGATGTATTTCATGAAGATGCCGGCAAGGAAAAGGGAATGCAGGCATGGATGGAGCGTTACGGAATTGACCGCACGGAGACTGTTGCGTTTGGAGATGCAATGAATGACAGCACCATGCTGGAAACCGCAGGAATCGGAGTTGCGATGGGAAACAGTACGGAAGAACTGAAATCTATCGCAGATTATGTGGCGGATGATATTGATGACAACGGAGTAGCCAGAGCGCTTGCGGCGCTTGGCATACTCTGATCGGAAAGAGAGAGCTTCGAATGAATTATAAAAAGATACTGGCCGGACTGCTTGCGGTAATGTGCTTTGTCGGGTGCGGCAGTAAGACGGAACCAAAGGAAGAAGATGTGATCATCGATCCTGCCCAGGATACGGCACCGCCGGAACCGGAAATCGATCCGAATGAACAGCGGGCAATCGCGATCGCAGAAGACCTTACCACAAAGGAAAAGATCGAGCAGCTGTTTATTCTCAGCATGCATTCCTATAACGGCGCGCCGTTTCTGGAAATGAATCCGGAAGTGGAGGCGATGTTTGCGAACCATCAGTACGGCGGAATCATTCTGTTTGATGAGAACATGGCAGATATCGCGCAGACCACGGCACTGAACTATGATCTGCAGGCAGCCGCGGTACAGAATAACGGAATACCGCTGCTTACCTCTGTAGATCAGGAGGGCGGTTATCTTCTGCGGGGAACCGGTGTAACCGATACGCCGGGAAACATGGCGCTAGGCGCTTCAGGACAGACGCGGCTTGCGTCTTCGGCAGCTTCCATTCTGGCAACGGAACTTGCGACGATGGGCTTCAATACCGACTTTGCGCCGGACGCAGATGTAAACAGCGAACCGGCCAACCCGATCATCGGAATCCGTTCGTTCTCGGACGATCCGCTGGCGGCGGCCTCCTTTGCGTCAGCCTTCGCAAAGAGTCTTGGTGAAAACGGCATTGTATCGTGCGGGAAACATTACCCCGGCCATGGCAATGTCGCAACCGACAGCCATACCGGCCTTCCGGTTTCCGATATGACCATTGAGGAGCTTCAGAACAATGATCTGATTCCGTTTGCCTCCCTTGCCAAAGGGGATGCGGATATGATCATGACCGCACATATCTGTTATCCGAATGTGGAAACCGAAACCTATATTTCAAAGCTTGACGGCAGTGAGATCACACTTCCGGCAATGCTGAGCCAGACCTTCGTTCAGGGCATCCTGCGGGACGACCTTGGCTTTGACGGGGTTGTGACCACCGACAGTATGATGATGGGCGCACTCACGCAGCACTTCGATCCGATTGATGCGGCTGTGCTCGCATTGAATGCCGGCGTAGATGTGCTGCTTATGCCGATGGAGGTTACCGATGCGGCTGCGCAGACCAGTCTTGATCAGTATGCGGAAACGCTTGCCGGGCTGGTCGGAGAACGGATTAGTGAAGAACGTCTGAATGAAGCGGTCACCCGGGTTCTTACGATGAAGGCAAGGCGCGGTATTCTGGACTGGAGTGCAGGGGACCGGGCGGCGCTGATTCAGAAGGCAACAGAATTTGTCGGCAGTGACGCAAATCTTGAAAGTGAGCGGGCAATCGCCGATCAGTGTGTCACGGTCGTGAAAAACGATGGTGTACTTCCCCTGACCGGCAGCGGACGTGTGCTGCTTGCGGGTGTACAGGAAACCCAGCGGGCATCGCTCGAAGAAGGGTTCCGCCGTCTTGCGGGAGAAACCAGTTATGAGGCAGATTTCATCAATCTGTCCTACGGCAAAAACATGCCGGGCAGTGTTGCCGGGTATGATGCGGTGATCGTAACGTCCTGGCTCAATAACATGTCGCAGTTTGATCCGGCGGAATCCGTCATGATTCCGCAGATCCAGTCACTGATCCAGCAGGCCCATGCGGCAGGGGTTCCGTGCATTGTCATATCAACGGAGCTTCCGTATGATCTGTCCTGTTATGAAGACGCAGATGCACTGCTTGCGGTTTATAATCCTGTCGGTCTGCGGTACAGTGAGTCCGGTGCGGTTACCGGTGCCGTCGGGCCCAACATCCCGGCAGCGCTGGACATCATTTTCGGACACTGCGGTCCGTCGGCTTCTCTGCCGGTCAATATTCCGCGGGTGGAAGGAACCGGATTCACGGACGAAATCGTGTATCCAAGAGGAACAGGCATCACGTGGTAAATATTAAAAGAGGCGATCGGTACCGCTGAACGGTATGGATCGCCTCTGTTTTACTTATGGTGTCTCGTGTTTATCCGAGCAGGGTGATCGTTCCCAGCATCAGTAAATAATGACAGAGACTTCCGGCAAGCACAAACAGATGGAACAGTTCATGATTGCCGAACCCGGTAGTTTCTTCTTTCGGAAAGAGATTCGGTTTTAATGCATAGATGATCCCTCCGACGGTATAGAAGACACCGCCCGCAAGCAGCCACCGGAATCCGCTGCCCAGTCCGGTAATAATCTGCGGGAGAACCGAGAGGCATGCCCATCCCATACCGATATACATGAAGGAAGATACATACTTCGGGCAGGTGATCCAGCAGAGCTTGAAGAGAATACCCAAACCCGCAATGCCGTAAATCACATAAAGAAGCGGAATCCCGACGGAAGGCTCCAGCACTGTTACACAGATCGGCGTATAACTGCCCGCAATCAGCAGGAAGATACTGCAGTGATCGATCTTGCGGAAGAGCCGGTCAAGCCAGGAATCAAAATAGAACGCATGATACGCCGCGCTTGCAAAGTAGAGCAGGGAAAGCGAAGCGGAGAATACGGAAAGCGCCGCCATTGTCACAAGACCGCAGCCGCGTGCCGATGCCGTCACAAGAAGTGCCAGACCGGCCGGAAGACTCAGGGCAAATCCGATAAAATGCGACAGCGAAGAAATCGGATCTTTCAGGCGGAATACATAGGATGTCTGTTTCATCACAGTCATAAATTATTCACCTCCAGATTGTTTAAATCGCATCATCGGTTATTAAATAACCGTTACATCTTCAGAATATCGGTTATTTAATAACCTGTCAACGGATTATCAATAAAACATTTGACGTTTTTTGGATTCCGAATCTATGATTAGTCTATGGAAAACAACCAGGTAACAGAAGAACTGAAATCCTTCCAGCTTCCCGCGTGGAATGAAATACCGGACGTCGGTTTATATCTTGATCAGGTGACGAAGTATATCAACTCCTATCTCGGAGACTATGAGATGGGGGTAACGCCGTCGATGATCTCCAATTATGTCAAGCTGAAGATCATCTCACGGGAGGGAAAAAAGATCTACAGCCGGGAACGCATCGCCGCACTGATCTTCGTGGCGGTTACCAAAACCGTGCTCTCCATGGATCAGATCCGTGATGTGCTGGCAGAATTCAGTGCATCCGATTCTCATGAGGCATGGTATACCGCATTCGTGCAGTCTTTGAAAAAGCATCTGATCGAGTTTGAACAGCGGGCACTGCCGAAGCCGGGGCGGGAGGAAAACGGATCGCTGCTTGCGTTAATTACGGCGGCAGTTGCACATAAGATCTATCTCGATACCTATTTCCGAAAAAGACGGAACGAACAGACTTCTGGATGACAGAAGTCTTTTTTTGCCGGTAAGGGCAAATCCTGCAGGAATGTCCGTTTTGTGCCGTATTCATGATAGGATTTCAACATAGGGGCTGTGGAAAAAATTCACACCCGGATGTCGAAAGGAATTGTTCAACATTTTATGCAATTAAGAATTCTGCTTCTGCTTGCGGCATTTCTGCCGGTAATCTATGATGCGTGGAAACTGCGGATCATTGACCGGAAACGTCAGGAACCGCTGCCGGAAGAAGTACGTGACGTATATACCGAAGAGCGCTGGAAGACGTTTGTCGCTCATAAGCATGATCTGCGGGTTCCGCATCTGATCGGGCAGGGGTGGAGCTTCCTGCTGGACTGCGTGATGATCCTGACACCGTTTTTTCTTCTGATTGAAAACTGGTCGCACGGAAACATTTATCTTGCGGTCGCAATCGCCGTCTTCCTGATGACTGTGATTCCGCTGCTCGTCAGTGTTCCGCTGGACTGGTACCGGTGCTTTAAAATCGATGAGAAGTACGGCCTGAACCGGCGGACAACCGCAGAGTTTGTAAAGGATCAGCTGGTCGATACGATCGGCGGCTTTGTCCTTACGCTTCTGCTGTATGAACTGCTTGCCTTCATTCTTCTGCATCTGCGCTCCTGGACACACGGATTTTCCATTCCGGTGCTCCATGGACTTCTGCTTACCGCAGGCATTGCGGCGGTGCTGATCGCCTTCATGTACGGCGCTTCCTGGATCGCCTGGCGGCTCATGCGGATGCGCTATGTCTTCACACCGCTGGAAGAAGGAGAACTGAAGAATCAGATTCTCAATCTGATCAAAGACAGCCGCCATCCGGTGAAGCGCATTGAAGTGTACAACGAGTCCAGCAAGAGCACCTCCAAGAATGCCTTTGTGCTGAAACTGCCGTTCTATCGTTCCATCGGGATCGCGGATAACTTTCTGAATGAAAATGCGGAAGCGGAACTGCTTGGCGTGCTGGCACATGAAGCAGGGCATCTCAAACACCGCCCTGATATCCGGAACATTCTGACCTGGATTCTCGGCGGGCTGGCATTTGTGGCTGCGGCGTTCTGTATCCTGCATGGAGAGCGCATTGCCGGAATCGAAACAGCATTTGAACAGGCATTCTGCTTAAGCCGGATGAATCCGGTGCTTTCGATCAGTATTGCCGGATGGCTTCTGACACCGCTGCTGTTTCCGTTTATGGTGTTCCGCAATTATACAAGCCGCTGTAAAGAATATGAGGCAGACCGCAATGCGGTAAAGGAAGGCTATGGAGAACCGCTGATCAAAACCTTCAAGGAACTCTCCAATGATGAACTGGTGGATGTCAATCCGGCCGATGTGATCGAATTTCTGGAATATGATCATCCCGGAATGTATCACCGCATCTGTGCGATCCGTGAGGCGATTGCCAGTCAGGGATAACTGTTATGAACGAACTGTTGAAACGTCTGAGGGACCAGATTCTCTATGGCGGGCTGTCCCGTGCCGGCTATAACGAAATCCGTCCCCGGCTGAATGAAGAAAACTACTATATGCTGGTGCGTGCCAGCGGAGCCGCAACGGTGCTCGGCGGCATCATGATCGTTTTGACGATGCTTGGCTTTATCCGCGATTACGCACAGATTGCATACGTTGTGCTTACCTGGTGCTCCGCCGCGATTTTTCTCTTTGCGGTGACCTATGTTGCCTCGCACCGCAACCTTGCAGTACCGGCTCTGATGCTGGAGACAGCGGTACTGCTTGTCTATGCACTTCTGATCGGTACGGTAAAGACGGACAGCCCGAACAGCTATGCGGTCAGCTACAGCGCATTTATCGTGCTGGTGCCGCTTCTGCTTGTCGTTCCGCCGCTGCCCGTAATCCTGTTAATCACTGCCGCAAATTTCCTCGTTGCGGCGATTACCCCGTTCTATAAGACGCCGCAGGCGACAGGAATGGATATCATGAATGCGGTGACCTTTTCGATCATTGCCTGTCTGGTTCAGTTTCTGTATTCCAACCGCAACATGCGCCGGATCGCGAGTGAACAGTTTATTTCCATGGATCACGATGTCGACGGTACCACACATCTTCAGAATGAATCGGCACTGCGGTCCATGATCAATACCTATCTTGGCCGGCGCCTTAACGGGGAAGAGGCTGCCCTGATTCTGATTCAGGACAACCATCCGGATGAGGAAACACCGGAGGAGCGGAAGGACCGTCAGATCCGGACCGCAAAAGTACTGCGCATGATGACCAGCCGCTATGAACTGATCGGCCGTATCGGCAGTGAGACGTTTGCGGTACTGTACCGGGAATGTTCAAAAGCGGATATGGACCGGCACTATGCGGCACTTCGGGAAGAACTCGCAAAAGAACTCGGTGAAGACGGATTTGTGATTTCCGCGGCAGGGACACAGGCATCGGATACCTTTGAAACACTGTACCGCCGTGCATTTGAACAGCTATAAAAAAAGAATAATCGCCGCAGCGGTTATTCTGTAATGGTGATGGCGTCAATGATGCGCTGACGATGCTGGGGAGGTACCTGCAGTATCTGCATCAGTTCATCGATCGTCCATCCGGTTAATTCCAGCAGCACCTGCGTGTCAATGATGATGCGCGGGTTTTCTTTTTTCTCAGCCATATCGCGTCTCCTGCGTATCGGGAATCAATGATACGCGCTTTCTGTCCACATTATACGACGTTTCCGGTGCGCGCAAAAGACGGCATACTTCGTGCTACAATGGGAGCCATGGATTTCAAATCAACAAAAGCACTTGCGGCGCTGATTCTGTCGATCATGATCTGGTCAGCCAGCTTCATCGCGACAAAGTTTGCATATGCCTCTTTTACACCACTGACGTTGTGTTTTATCCGTACCGGGCTTGCGGCACTGATCATGCTGGGAATCCGGTTTGTCCGCAGAGAGCCGCTGGAACTGGCTGCGGAAGACCGCAGACCGGTGCTGTTATCGGCGCTGTTCGGCGTGGCGATCTACTATACGCTCGAGAACATCGGCGTGGCACTCACCTCAGCGGGCAATGCGTCCATTATCACGGCCGTCTATCCGATTTCCACCCTGCTGGTAGGGGCGATGTTCTTTCATGACCGGATTCCGTTCAAACAGGTGATCGGTATCCTGATTGCCATCGGCGGCATTGTGGTCCTGACAGCCGATCCGCTCGGCGGGGGCGGAGAACATGCCATGACAGGAAATCTTCTGCTCATCTTCAACGGATTCATGTGGGGCCTTTACAACTATCTGACACAGGAAGTCAGCGCGAAGACGAGCACCTCTGCGCTGACGTTCTTTCAGACCATGGCCGGCGCTGTCTTTCTTGTGCCGGTGCTTCTGCTGGATCTGCCGATTCATATCGGTCCGATCACGCCGTCGGTTGCCTTTGCCGTCCTGTTTCTTTCGGCCGGCTGTTCAGTCGGTGCCTATTATCTCTATAACATCGGACTGCGCGGGGTCTCCGCCGGCACAGCCGCATCGATGCTGAATCTGATGCCGGTATTCGGACTGATCTTTTCCCGGATCTTCCTTCATGAAGTGATCGCAGCACGGCAGCTGATCGGCGGGGCACTCGTCATTGCCGGCGTACTGCTTTCTCTCTGGATAGAGAAAAAATAACAATCGGCATCCATTTGGAATAATTTCCTGCACTGTACGGTTATCGGTACAGTGCTTTTTCTATACGGAAGTAGGGTAAATGCAGGAGGTGACAATGATGGAACACAATGACTGGACTCTCAGCATCGAACCCGGCATCGCCGAGCTCTCTCCCGAACAGACCGTAATGATCCTGCGCTCCTTTATGAATGACGAGGCATCCTGGACTGCCGCACGAAAGGCGGGCATCACCATACCGCAGGCAGAGCAGTGCGTCATGGATCTCTGGAACATCTTCTCCTGGCGCAAGCGGGTCATGTCCAATGCCTGACCGGCTGTTTCGCTACCGCACGCAGGCATTGTTTCAGAACAACATCAATCCCCGTGAAAAACAGGAACTTCTGGTCCGCTGTTATCATGCCAGGATCGATCCCGAACAGGCTGCCGTCCTGCTGAACATGCGCAAACAGGAAGTGGAGAACTGGTACTTCCGGCTGGCGCTTTCCATTGCCCGGGCAGAACTGCAGAGAGTCAGCGAATCCAAACCGCTTCATCGCTGACTCTTCTCTGTCCGCGGTATAATGAATTTACAGATGTATTGTCTTAAAGGAGTATGGAAACATGCAGTTTGTAAATATCATTGAGAAAAAAGCGGACGGACTGGAACTGACCGAAGAAGAGATCGGGTATATGATCACCGGATATACCGCAGGGGACATCCCGGATTATCAGATGGCCTCCATGTGCATGGCTATCCTGCAGAGGGGAATGAATGCCCGGGAGGCGACAGACCTCACGCTTGCGATGATGCACAGCGGCGATGTCGTTGATCTTTCCGATCTTCCGGGCGTCAAGCTTGATAAGCACAGCACCGGCGGCGTCGGGGATACGACGACACTGGTCGTTGCGCCGCTGGTTGCGGCCTGCGGCGGCACCGTCGCAAAGATGAGCGGACGCGGACTTGGCCATACCGGCGGAACCCTCGATAAGCTGGAGTCCATTCCGGGAACCAATGTGGAAATCCCGATGGAACGCTTCCGGGAGATTGTCCGGGAAAACGGCGTTTCCGTCATCGGACAGTCGGCAAATCTTGTGCCGGCAGACAAGAAGATGTATGCACTGCGTGATGTCACCGCAACGGTGCGGTCCATTCCGCTGATCGCATCTTCCATCATGTCCAAGAAACTGGCGAGCGGCGCGGATGTGATCATGCTTGATGTCAAAACCGGAAGCGGTGCGTTCATGCGTACGGTGGAAGAGGCAAGGCAGCTGGCGGAACTGATGGTCAGTATCGGAACCCGTTCCGGCCGAAAGGTACGGGCGGCCATTACCGATATGAATCAGCCCCTTGGCATGGCCGTCGGAAATGCCCTGGAAGTGCAGGAAGCGGTGGAACTGCTGTCCGGACGGATTCCGGAAACCGATCCGCTGTATGAGGTATGCATGATCCTTGGATCCTCGATGCTGGAACTGGCGGGACTTGCGGAAAATGATACGGACGCAAGAAGAATGCTGAAGGAAAAGATTCAGAATGGCGAAGGCCTTGCCCGCCTGCAGAAAATGATTGAACTGCAGGGCGGCGATGCCTCGTATCTGACACCGGAACGGATGAACGAACTGGTCGCGGTAAAACGCCGTGTACCGGTATGGGCGGACCGGGATGGATATGTTGTGTCCATGGCGGCAGAGGAGATCGGCGAAACGGCGCGGCTGCTTGGCGCAGGACGTCTGAAAAAAGAGGATCCGATCGATCCGGCAGTCGGTCTTGTCATGAAGGTGCGCTGCGGCGCGAAAGTATCGGCTGGTGATTCGCTGGCGGTACTGTATGTCAATGATGAGACCAACCTGGAAGAAGCCATTCGTCTTCTGAAAGCGTCGATTCATATCGAACCGGAGTATCATGAACCGGATCCGATGGTTTACGGAGTGATTGGCTGATTATGAAGATCGAGATACTGGAACTGGTCGACGGTGCCCGCAATGCGGCGGGCACCGCTGTGATTATCGATGTATTTCGGGCATTTTCACTCGAGCCGTTTGTGCTTGCCCAGAACGCAGACAGCCTGACCGCAGTCGGGAAAACCGAAACGGCCTATGCCGCAAAACAGGCAGATCCCGATACGATACTGATCGGAGAGCGCCATGGACGGATCCTGCCCGGATTTGATTACGGAAACAGTCCGGCTGCCGTAAACGGGGTGGACTTCAGCGGACGTGATGTGATCCATACGACGTCTGCCGGAACACAGGGTCTGACCTGTGCTTCCCGTGCCGAACGGATCTTTGCGGCATCCCTCGTCAACGCAAGGGCAACCGCAGATGTAATCCGTGCTTCCGGAACAGACCATGTCAGTCTTGTATGCATGGGCTGGGAAGGCAAGCGCAATACGGAAGAGGATCTGCTTTGTGCACAGTATATTCAGTCCCTGCTGGAAGGAACTCCGATGAAGGATATCCGAAAGCGGGCAGAGGATCTGCGATATTACGAGGGAAAGAAGTTCTTCGATCCTGCGCAGGCGGATGTCTTTCCGGAACCGGATTTCTGGCTCTGTGTGGATCCGGATCGGTTTGACTTCGCAATTGAGGCGATCCCGTGCGATAATGGGTTCCGCATGAAGGCGGTAAAGGCAAAATGAAAAAGAAATATTTCTTCTTTGATATCGATGCGACACTGACGGACGATGCGACGCATAAGATCGTTCCGAGTGCGGAATGGACCCTCCATGAACTGGAACGGAACGGTCACTTTGTGTCAATTGCGACCGGACGTGCACACTATAAGACCGTGTCGTTTACCGATCCGATCGGGATCCGAAATCTGGTCTGCTGCGGAGGGGCGTGTCTGGTTAAAGACGGGGTGACGCTGGAAAACATTCCGCTGCCGATTGAGATTGCACGAAAGCTGATCCATCATGCGGAAGAAGATGGGCTTGGCTATGTTCTGATGCTGGATGACAGCGACAAGGTATATATGAAGGACTTCCGCTTTCTGGAACAGGCAGGACGGCGGACGGAACTGACAACCTATATTCTGGATGCTGATCTGAATCCGGATACGATTCCGGAGATCTTCAAGATCTATATCGCTGTGCCGAAGGGAGAAGAAGACCGTCACCCGTGGATCTCCATGCATGGACATCTCCGCATGGGAACCTATCTGAACTTCCAGTATGATGCCAAAAAGGACGGCATCATCCGGATGATGAAACTGCTGGATGCGCCGATTGAAGATGTTGTCGTATTCGGCGATGCGGTCAATGACCTCGTCATGTTTGATCCGGCATGGACCAGCATTGCGATGGGAAACGGCATGCAGGAACTCAAGGACAGGGCAGACTATGTCACGGCAGAGAATACCGATGACGGAATCATGAAGGCCTGCCTGCACTTCGGCTGGATCACACGGTCTTATCCAGGCTGAAAATGGCGTGAAACAGCGGTTTTTCCTGTTGAAAGACCATGTGTGCTGTGCTAATATATTGCTTGCGCGATTGCGCATCATGTGCTCCGCTGGCCGGTTCGGGACTATGAGCGGATGATTATCTGACAGTTATAAGGAGAAGAAAGATGAGACTCGATTTAGTTGACAAGATCACAAAAGATCAGATCCGCAACGATGTTCCGACATTCAAGCCGGGCGACACACTGAAGGTTTACGTACGTATTCGTGAAGGTGAGAAGTCCCGTATCCAGATGTTCGAAGGCGTCTGCGTATCCAAGAAGAACGGCGGCATCGGAGAAACATTCACAGTTCGTAAGATTTCCGGCGGTATCGGCGTACAGCGTACATTCCCGATCAACAGCCCGATCATCGATCACATTGAAGTTACCCGCCGCGGTAAGGTAAGACGTGCGAAGCTGACATACCTCAAGGGTCTGTCCGCGAAGAACGCCCGTATCAAGGAAGATCGTTGATAAGAGATCATCGAAAGCTCTCCATTGGAGAGCTTTTCCTTTGGCATGGAATCCGCTGGAAATGCTATAGTGAAATTAACCAGAGGTTGAAAACATGATAATGGAAGAAGAAACTGTAGAGAAAATCGTCCTTCCTGTACCTGAGTCCACACTGAAGGTACTGAGCGATTCTGCCGCGCGTGAGAATATCACCGTCAAGGAATACATTCTCCGTCTGATCGAACAGGATGTCCGCCGTAAGAAGAACGGCATTGCGCCGGAGAAAATCGCGGCGGTACTGAGCCAGGACAATGAGCTGTCCCGCCGGCTGCGGGAAGCCCAGGCACGCTTTGACATTCTGACAAAGGAGAATGCGGAGGCAACGGTTCAGATGATCAATGCCAAGCTTGAAAACCACCTTTCCAAAGTCGCTGAGATCCAGCAACAGATCATGCCGCGGATCGCGGAAGAGAAAAACCGCATCCTGAATGAGATCCGAAACCTGATTGAATCCGAAAACAGCAGTGAAGACAGATAACTCCGATCGGAGAAATCTGTCTTTTATTTATGTGCCGGATAATTAACAATAATAAGGATGTGCAAAGATTCTTTGGGATGGGCGGTTTGTGAATTTTAACAAACTGCCCGTTATTTTATATAATTAATACGTTTATGAAAAAGAAGATGACCTCTGTATTACAGAAAACATATACCCTGAAAGTTGCGCTCATGATCGTGGCGCTGCTTGTTTTTGACGCGGCAGTTCTCGGAGTTGGGATGCTTCGCTCCTCGGATACCAGAAAAGGGGTGGAAGCGGTCATTGAAACGACGCCGATTCCGACGCCGGCTCCGACCCCGGTTGTCACCGCAACCCCGGAACCGACCCCGGAGCCGATTACCGTCTATACGTCCATGCTGAAGATTCCGCATGATCGTACGGAATACAAAGCGGAAGATCCCGATGAAGGCTTCACGAGTGAATGGGTTCCGTCCTTTGATGAGTCAAATGCATATGTCGATACGGCCAACACGTTTGAAACCATTGTCGCCAATGTCGGCGCAACCGGTTCCTCGATCACGTCGGCGACCGTCAGCCGCTGGGGGATTCCGTTTGAATCCGGCAAAACCTATCATCTGTTTCTGAATGCTTCTTCCTCGGTACCGCGCAAGATTCAGCTGCGTGCCTATAACGGCGATACCGGAACGGGATTTGGGACAACGGCATTTTCTCTGACGCAGGACATGCAGTATTTTGAATGGAACTTCACGGTTCCCTCCGGCGCCGGGGGATATAACGGCGTGCTGTCCTTTGACCTTGGAAACAACGGCATCACGGATGCCCATACCGTAACCATTCATGCGCTGCGCATCATCGGCAGTGATGACAATGAGGCAGTGCGGGTCAACCAGCTTGGCTACCTCACAACCGAACAGAAACGCTGTACCTTCATCTACAGCTGCGGAGATCTCTTTGATGTGGTCAATGCGGACACCAATGCGATTGCCTATTCCGGTGCGATTGTGCACCGCATACAGGATCCCTATACCGGAGAAACCAACTACTACGGAGACTTCACAAATCTTCAGGTTCCCGGAACCTACTTCATCCGGACACAGAGCGGACTGATTTCCCAGCCATTTGTGATCAACGGCGACCCGTACTCCGTTCTGCAGAGCTCTGCGATCCGCATGCTGAGCTATCAGCGCTGCGGCTCCGAACTTGGTGAATGGGCAGGGAAAGCGGCACATGCAGGCTGTCATACCGCGGATGCGAATTTCTATCTCACCGATATGTGGGTGAATGTGACCGGAGGCTGGCATGATGCCGGTGACTTCGGCCGGTATGTTTCCACCGGAACCAAGGCGGTCAATGACCTGATGCTGGCATATCTGACGGCACCGGATGAATTCACCGATGAGATCGGCGGTCCGGACAGCGGAAACGGCATTGCGGACATTCTGGATGAAGCAAGATATGAAATGGAATTCCTGCTTAAGATGCAGATGGAAGACGGCAGCGTCTTCTGCAAGGCAACTTCATCCGGTTTCCCGCCGGATAATACTGCACCGGAAGCGGACCAGCTGCCGGTGATGCTGTTTGCGCCGGATACCGTATCCACCGCGGATGCGGAAGGAAGTTATGCGATCGCCGCGATGGCATTCCGGGAAATTGATCCGGACTTTGCGAACCGCTGTCTGGAAGCCGCAAGAAGGGCAGATAAATATCTTTCAGGGCACGGGGATTACACTCTGACCATGAATCCGCCGGATGTGACAGCCGGTCAGTATCTGGATGATTCCGACCGTGATGCGCGTTTTACCGCAAAGATGGCACTCTATGCCGCAACCGGAGAGACCGGATTCCTGGAAGATGCACGTGATATTTACGATGAGGAACGGGATGCAGTAATTAACTCTGTGTCCTGGAAGAATAACGGCATCTTCGGCGTCTATCTGTTTCTGACCAGTCCGAATGGCGAAACGGATGATCCGGAATTCTATCAGACCATGACGGATGAGCTGCGGGATACCGCGGAACATCTGTGCAATGCCGCAAACGGCTCCGGATATAACGTTGCCAATATACTGTATGAGTGGGGCAGCAACTCCTTTGTCGCAAACGACGGAATTGTTCTTGCGATGGCCTATGATATCACCGGGGATCAGAAGTACGAACAGATGGCGATTGAACAGCTGAACTATATCCTCGGAAAGAACTGTCTGGATTACTGCTTTGTCTCCGGGTTTGGAACACGCAGTCCGAAAAACCAGCATAACCGTCTCACGATTGCCAAACAGACGATGATCGAAGGTGCACTGTCCGGCGGACCTGATGCCTCAAGAGAAGATGACATCATGGAAGCCATGCCGTGGGAAACACCGGTCGCAAAGATGTACGCAGACGATCATCGAAGCTTCTCCACCAATGAAGTGGCGGTCTATTACAACTCCGCACTGATCTATCTGATTGCGGCAGTTGAATAACCATGCATTCGGGCAGAACTGCACATTCCTGCAGTCTGCCCGAAAACATTGTTGAAAAGATTTCATCTCTGTTATAAAATAATTTGGCATTGATGGATGGTTCCTTAGCCAAGTGGTAAGGCAACAGACTGCAACTCTGTGATCGCCGGTTCAAGTCCGGCAGGAACCTCCAATTTTTTTATAGATACGGGAACATGGCGGAATCGGCAGACGCAAAGGACTTAAAATCCTTTGGTGGCAACACCGTGCGGGTTCAAGTCCCGCTGTCCCCATACTTATAAGCCCGCATAACCGTGCGGGTTTTATTATGTCTGATGATTTCCTGCAGGACTCTGAACATGCGGTATTTCCATTGTTCCTTGTTAATTGACGGATTATCGCAGTTATGGATTATGCGATTTCCGTCCGGTAACGTATAATAGTCAGCGGGTAACGATTATGTGGAATAAGATTAAGGAAAAGTTTCTGAATAAAAAGTTTCTGACGTTTGGAATTATCGGCGGATTTAATACTGTAGTGTCACTGCTTCTGAATCATGGATTTATTGCGCTTGGTGCGGAAGTCGGTCTCGCATCGATTCTCGCAGATGCGCTTTCCATGATCCCGTCCTATATTCTGAACATGCGGTTTACGTATCATGAGAAAATGTCCTGGAAGAGCTTTGTGACCTTTCCGCTCAGCTATGTGCCGGGCTGGATCATTTCCTTCCTGATCGTAGAGATTCTGAACCGTGGATTCGGTGTTCCGGAACAGTGGGCAAAGCTGGTATCCGTTCCGATTTACATTCCGGTCAACTTCCTGTGCATGAGCTTCATTGTCGGGAAGTTCGCAAAGAAAACAAAGGTGGAGTGATCACTGCATACGATGAAAGCATATATATTCGCCGTGTCCCTTGTGCTGCTGTTGCTGGCGGAGGGGACAGGCGCCTGGTTTAAACGAATCCTTGGAATTGACCGACATGGCTTCAATGCGCCGGTCGGTTTTGCATTGCTGCTGGCAGTCAGTCAGGTGCTGTACTATCCGGTGCAGCTGTTTCAGTATTCCTTCCACTGGATTCTGGTCAGCACCGGCATTCTTCTGATCGCCGCCGTGTTCTTTGTCCTCTATGATCTGCCGGACATGAAGGCATCACTGCTGCGGCGGGAAAGCCTGCTTGTGCTTGCGGCAGGGACGGTGTTTGTGTTTCTGTGCACCGGACATGATGTCGTCAGTATTGCGCCTGGGAATGTTCCGTTTCCGAAGATGATGGGTGATGTCAAAGCACCGCAGTTTCAGGGGTACTTCCACTTTGCACTGGCACTGGCAAGATATCTGAATCTGTCACGCGGAATCTTCGGTCTTGCGCCGGTGGGATACGGTGCGGCGCAGATTTACGGCATGGGTCTGCTTTATGTCCTGATGAGTTCCATGCTGATCGTCGATATCGTACGGAGACGGGAACTGCGCAATCACTGGTTTGAGTTTGCGCTTGGCATGTATCTTCTGATGAACGGTAACTATACAGCCTGGAATCCGGATACCGCATGGCTTGGACGGTCCTGGGCGGTATTGTTTACGACCATGGCGGTCTATACTGGCTACCGGTATCTGAAGGAAGAAAATGAGATGACCAAATATCTCTGGCTGCCGATCATGACAGCCGGTCTTGCCTGTGACAACAGTTTCGGTCTTTCCGGCATTGCCGTGCTGTATGGATTCATGGTGTATCTCTTTTCGGTACATAAGATCCGTTCGCTGTTTGATCTGTTTACATTTGTGATTCCGCATGTTGCCTACATGGCTGCCGTGCTGGCAAGCCGCTGGTGGCCGCCGCTCTCCGGGCTTCTGGTCATGTTCTATGCCTGGTTCTCATTCCGCCGCTACAAACGGCCGATCCGGCGATGGATCGCCCGTGCGGAAGAGTTCTGTTTTGACCACTATAAGGAACTGTTTCTGATTGCTGTACCGGCAGTCCTTACCGTTGCGTCACTGGTGATCAGTGCCATGCAGGGGTGGAAGGGCATCAGCTCCTATACATATTATTTTTCCGACTTCACGGAAATCGACGGCATGCGGGATTACCTGCTGATTCATTCCGGAGCACTGCAGATTGCGCTTAATGTGTTCCGCTGGGGCGGACTTGTCTGTCTGTTCTGGATGGCAAAAGAGCCGTGTGACAGAGGAATCCGCGTTGTTCTGGAGGCGGTCCTGCTGGTCTTCCTGAATCCGTTATGCACACCGGCAATTTCCTATATGACCGGTCCGATGTTCATTCATACGTTCCATGTACTGTTCAATCCGTTTACCGAAGCACTGCTGTTCCTGTATGTATACCGGATGTTCCAGTGGACGGTAATCGGACAGTGGGTGCTTGAGATCCTGCTGTGCCTCGGTGCCTTTCTTGGCATTCTCGGAATCCGCTGAGGGGATTCTTCTGATTTTCTGTTAACATAGACCCATGAGTTATATTTCACTGAATTACTATCTTCTGGTTGCGGTAATCTTCGCTGCATATTATCTCCTGCCCATGCGGGTGCGCTGGTGCGCACTGCTGGCAGGCAGTGCAGCGTTCTTTTATCTTGCGGACGCGCCGGGTATTCCGGCACTCTGCTGGATGATCGTCACCAGTTTTTCTGCGGCCCGCTTCATGCGGAAACAGAAGGGGTATTTCATCGCTTCGCTTGCGGTATCGGTGCTTCCGTTCTGGATTCATCTTCTGCGGCAGGTAGTCTCCTTTGAAGTGCCGCGCTTCTTTATACCGATGGGACTCTCTTATCTTTCCCTGCAGGTGATCGCATATCTTGCGGATGTGTATAAAGGAAAAACAGCCGCGGAGACAAATCTTGCAAAGTATGCACTCTTTGTTTCCTTTTTCCCGCAGGTCGTGCAGGGACCGATTCCGCGCTTTTCAAAACTGGCACCGCAGCTGGCCGAAGGGCATCGGTTCAATGAAGAAAACATCCAGCGGGGCTTTCTGAAGATTTTCTGCGGTCTGCTTTTAAAGTTTCTGATTGCCGACCGTGCCGGGATACCGGCAGCCGCATTCTACGCCGAGACAGGCGTATATAACGGTATTTACGCATGGCTTGGCATGTCGATGTTCATGGTTCAGCTCTATGCCGATTTCCTTGGCTGTGTTCTGCTTTCCATGGGTGTGGCACTGCTGTTCGGTATTAAACTTGAAAACAACTTCAATCATCCGTATTCTTCCAGATCCACCGCAGAGATCTGGAGCCGCTGGCATATGAGTCTCAGCCAGTGGCTGCGGGATTATATCTATTTTCCGCTCGGCGGTTCCCGGAAGGGCAGACTGCGCAAGTATCTGAACCTCTGTGCGGTATTTGTTGTTTCCGCAATCTGGCACGGCATCAGTCTGACGTATCTGGCCTGGGGTCTTCTGACTGCCGGATATCAGATCGTCGGGGAACTGACCTTTGATCTGCGGGAAAAACTGTATGCACTCCTGCATGTGCCGGGCTGGCTGAAAAACCGGATCCGGAACCTTGTGACAATCTTCCTGTTTGTGATGAGCTCGATTCTGTTCCGGTCCTATGGATTCCGTGCGGTGCTCGCCAATCTTGCAAGTCTTGTGCGCGCATCCTCCATGCCGGAGGAGACCGGACTGCTCGGTCTTTCCATGGCAGAGTGGGTCCTGCTTGCGATTGCATTCCTGTGCTTCGGCATTGTGCAGAAACTGAATGAGAAACGGGATCTGGAAGGGGAACTGCTTCAGAAACCGTGGGGATTCCGTTATGCGGTCTATGTGGTACTGATGCTGGTGGTGCTGATTTTCGGCACCTATGGCTTCGGGTTTGACGCAGGTGCGTTTATTTACGGAGGGTTTTAATGATGAAAGAAAAGAAATCCGTCCTCCGTCACGCATTGATCCTGCTGGTAACACTGATCCTGATGGCTGTGCTTGCCGGAGAAGTCTTCAAGCCAAAATTCCGCAACGACAATTACTGGCCGCTGGATGTCACGTATCAGTCCTTCTATGAAATGGAGAAGGACAGCGTGGATGTGATCTTCCTTGGAAGCTCGCATGCGATCTCCGCGTTCTCCCCGCAGGAACTCTATGATGAATGCGGCATCCGCAGTTTCAACCTCGGCTCGGAAGAACAGAGCCTGATAGTCAGCTATTACTGGCTGAAGGAAGCGCTGCGGTTCCAGAAGCCGCAGGCTGTCGTACTCGATACTGTAGTCTGTTTCCCGTTCATGGAAACGCCGTACAACTGCAATGAGGCATCCATTCGCAAGGCGCTTGATCCGATGAAATGGTCTTCCGTAAAGTTCGAAGCGGTCCGTACGATCGGCTCGCTTGATCCCAAGGAGACGTTTGCCAGCTATCTGTTTCCGATCATCCGTTACCATGCCCGCTGGAATGATCTTTCCCTCAGCGATATCCGCTTCTTTCCGAAGGAGAATACCAGCCTGAAGGGGTATGCCGTACTTTCGGAAGATACCAGAGACACCGGATTTGAACCATTGAAGCCAAAGACAGGGGTAACGCCTGCGGGGATGCAGAATGTGATGCGAACCTATCTCGGGCGTATCGTACAGCTGTGCAGTGAACACGGCATTCAGCTGATCCTCGTCAATACACCATATGTGGAAACGACAAATGAAGTGCATCAGGCAGTTGCGGTTTTTGCGGAAGAACATGCGGTCCGTTATGTGGACTTCAATGAAGCATCCGTTATTGAGGCGATGAACTATGACTTCCCGCATGATATGGCCGATGCCGGTCATGCCAACAACTTTGGTGCCGAAAAGCTGACGGATTATATCGGCAAGGTTCTGCTGGAATCCGGCGTGCAGGGCAGGGAAGATGCCCAGTATGAAAACAGCCGCGCGTATTGTGAGCGGCAGCTGAAAAACGCAAATCTTTACCGGATCCAGTCATTTGATGAATATTACAGTGCAATCGATCCGAATGATTATCGGATCTTCATGACCTGGAGCGGATCCGAAGCATCCGCACTGCTTGGCATGGAAGAGGCCGGTCCGGCGGCACTGATGATGGAAGACGGCAGGACACAGATCTTCCGGGAGCCGCATAAGGAATTCCGGTTTGGAAACCTGATGCATATCGCGCTGGAATCGGATGTGATGAACGGACGGATCCGGGTGTATGATCTGACCTATGAGCGGACTGCAGAGGGGCTGCAGGTCGTACTTCTCGACAAAGAAAAAGGATACGTCATTGACCATTCCGTCTTTGACGCATCCGGTAATCGGATTCAGTGAAACTGATCGATATCGACGGGGATGAATTCCCCGTCTTTTAATATGTACATGCAGTCAAACCCGCAGGAGCGGATCAGGGCAAGCGATTCCGGGAATGCACAGTCGAGATATCTGCGGTCATGGCAGTCGCTGTTCAGCATGATTCCCACGCCGGCAGAATGCAGGATCTCCAGCAGGTTCTTTGCGGGATAGGGGGATTTCCGCATGCCGCGGGCAATCGCACCGGTATTGACCTCAAAGAGTTTGGAGGTGCCGATCGCATAAATGCACTGTTCCGCAAGGGATACATAGGAGGGATCATCAAAGCGGATAAAGGATTCATCTTCGTTGTATTTCATAAGCAGATCGAGATGTCCGATGATATCCACTTCCGCAAAATCCTTCATCTGTGCGATTTCGTCATAATAGGCTTTTGCCATGGCAGTAAAGTCCCCGTCATAGAAGTCTTCCAGAAGCTGAGTGAAGACTTCCTTCGACATATCGATCGGAATGTGTTTGTCATCCTTTGAAAGAAAGTGCATACTGCCGATCACAAAGTCATACGGGTCTTTGGACGGAATACGGCAGGTCTTGTCCTGTTCGATGCCAAGATATACGGTGATCCGGTCCTGATATTCCTTCTGAAGCAAGCGGATCGTTTTGATGTATTCTTCCGTTGCCTCCAGGCTCATCGACACATCATCGTACGGACTGTAGCCATGACCGGAGAATCCGAGAATATCAAAGCCTTTTTCAATTGCGGTTTCGATCATTTCCCGCGGGGTATCTTTTCCGTCGCAGAAGACGGAATGGGTATGCATGTTTACGCGCATGTTCTTCCTCCAAGAATGCCGCGAAGCACGTCGCGGCTGTATAAACGGTCTTTCAGAGCCTCCGCATTGTCGATGACTGCCGGATCGGAATCAAACCAGCGGCGGACGTTATTCATAAGCGGTTCATAGTCTTCCGCAACCGGTCGGGGTTTGTGTTCCAGCAGTTCCTCATAATGCAGAAATACCAGTGTCCGCAAAGGGACAATACAGCTGTCTTCGATCCAGAAGTCCGCCTTGTCCAGAGGAATGGACGCTCTGGAAAGCAGATCTGCCATTATGAACAGGCCATCGTCTCCGCTCTGCCAGATATCGGTGAAGATACAGTCGAAATCGGCAAGCCATTCCTCGTTCCAGCGGTTTCGGGCATCATCCTGCAGGATCGTGAACCGGTCATGATCCGGAAACAGCGGCTTCAGGATCTGTTCAAATACCTCAATCACCCGGGGATTGTATTCGACGACAGTGATATGGGAAACGGCTGGATTGCCCAGGGTCATATACAGGACATATCCGATGCCCAGTCCAAACAGCAGGACATTGCCGTGCGCCCTGCGGGCAAACGGATCATTTGTGGCGGCTTCTGAAGGCATATCCAGCATCCATTCGGTTTCGCCATCCGCAAGCACCAGCGTATTGGCATCCCGGTCGAGGGCACGCAGTTTCATCCAGTCATTGAGTTCCCGGTTCTGATCCGGCTGTACGGCATCCAGATTGAAGAGCCGGTTTCCTTCAAAGATGACCGTATCATAGAGATCACCATGCATCCCGCTGAGCTTTGCGGTCACATTCCGGTGATAGGGCGTTTTCTCAAATGCGTCGACCGAAAGAAACAGGGAAGGCCAGGTCGTTTCGGGACCTTCAAATTCCTGTGCACCGGCCCGCTTCAGCTGTCGGCGGAGATATGCTTCACTGCCCGAAGTGACCCTGCGGTCGAGAAAGGAATTCAATGCCGTATTGGAAAGATTCCGGCGGCATCGGGCAAGGAAAGACGCAATGTTTTCGTTCTGTTCAATTCTCACGACAGAATCATAGCACGGAAGAGGGGTTTGGCGGAGCCGCAGGGGCGTTTTGCGGTTTGAGAAAGCAGGCACTTTGCCGTATAATTTTTCAAGAACAGGAAATCGGATGAGTACACTGAAAAACAGACGAATTGAATGGGTTGATGCCGCAAAGGGACTTGCGATTCTTTTGGTCATTGCCGGGCATACGGTGGCATCGGGAACCTTTACGCGGAATATCATTTTTTCCTTTCACATTCCGCTGTTTTTCATTCTGTCGGGCTATACGTTCCGGCCGGCTTCCAACTGGGCTGATTTTTTTTACCGGACAAAGAAGGATGCAGTGCATCTGCTTGTGCCGTATGTGCTGACCGGTCTTCTCATCGCAGCCGCAAAGATCATCCTGCGGCATCTGCCTTTGCTGGATGTGCTGAAGGATACGTGCGAAGCGCTTATCTGGGCCAGCGGTACCGGAGACGGTACGCATGAGGCAATCGGCGTACTCTGGTTCCTTGTCAGTCTCTTCAGTGCACGGACGATCGTCAATGCCGTGTATACGGTCTATAAAGGGGATCTCGAACGGCGTGCGCCGTATCTCATTGCGCTGATTTCACTGCTTGGTTTTGGCATTGGCGGCTTTGATTGGAACTGGCTGATCTTCAATCTTGATGTATCGATGGCAGCCTGCGGATTTGTACTTGCGGGAATGCTTGTACGGGACCACCTCGATCAGCTGAAGAAGTATGACCGCGTTCTGATTCCGGTCTTCATGATCATCTGGATGTTTCTGATGCAGAAGTTCGGATATATCGAGATGTCCGGACGCTGGTATCCGGAATTCTCGCTTGGTATTCTTGAAAGCTTCTGCGGATCCTATTGCGCGATCCGGTTTATCCAGGCGATCTGTTATCCGGAAAAACTGAAAGGCGCACTCTGCTGGCTTGGCAGGCACTCACTCATTCTGATGTGTATTCATGCGGCGGAAGACAGCCTGACGCAGTTGTGGTTCACACTGCCGCCGTTTGCGGCGGTATGCGCACGTCTTGCGGCGGATATCCTTGCCGCATTCGTGCTGATAAAGGTTTTCGATCTTCTGAAAGGAAAGACAAACATACAATGACCAAGAAAACTATACTGATCATCGGTGCCGGTCCGGCCGGTCTGACTGCGGCCTATGAGCTGCTTAAAAAATCGGATGAATACGACGTGACCGTGTTTGAGGAATCCGACTGCTTCGGCGGTATTTCCCGCACGGTAGAACATAACGGCAACCGTATGGATATGGGCGGACACCGCTTCTTTTCCAAGGTGCCGGAGGTCAATGCATGGTGGGATGAACTTCTGCCGCGCCAGGGCAAACCGGCAAAGGATGACAAACTGCTGGGACGAGCTGTGACCCTGCAGGAAGGCGGACCGGATCCGGAGAGTGAGGATCGGGTGATGCTGCGGAGAAACCGGGTATCCCGTATTTTCTTCAAGCAGAAGTTCTTTGATTATCCGATTACCCTGAAAGTGGATACGTTCCGCAATATGGGCTTTAAGGATACGATGGCTTCCGGATTCTCCTATCTTGGCTCCATGGTCCACAAGCGGAAGGAGAACTCCCTCGAGGACTTCTATATCAACCGCTTCGGCAAGAAGCTCTATTCAATGTTCTTTGAGCATTACACGGAGAACCTCTGGGGACGTCATCCGTCGGAAATCGATCCGTCCTGGGGCGCACAGCGTGTCAAAGGCGTCTCGATTATGGCAGTCGTAAAGAATGCCTTGGAAAAGCAGTTCGGTAAGAAAAACCGTGTGGTTGAAACCTCACTGATTGAGGAATTCTCCTATCCGAAACTTGGCCCGGGCGAACTCTGGGATGTAACAGCGGAAGAAGTGATCCGGATGGGCGGAACCATTCTGAAAAATACGAAGGTCACAAAGCTCCGCAAAGGGGAAGACAACCAGCTGATCGGCGTGAGTGCCGTTACAGATGGCGTGGAGAAAGATTATGACGGCGATATCGTCATCTCCTCGATGCCGATCAAAGATCTTGTGGCGGGAATGAATGACGTGCCGGAAGATATGCGCCGGATTGCGGAAGGACTTCCGTACCGTGATTACATGACCGTCGGTGTCCTTGTGAACAAACTGAATCTGAAGAACGAGACCTCCATGAAGACAGTCGGAAATATCGTTCCCGACAACTGGGTCTATGTCCATGACCGCAGTGTGAAGATGGGCCGGTTCCAGATCTACAACAACTGGAGCCCGTATATGGTAAAGGACCTTGCGCACACGGTATGGATCGGTCTGGAATACTTCTGCAATGAAGGGGATGACCTCTGGTCCATGAGTGATGCGGACTTTGCGGTGCTTGGCGTACGGGAGATGGTAAACCTGAATCTCATCGACAGCCGCAACAATGTCCTCGATACGCATGTCGAGCGTGTAAAGAAGGCCTATCCGGCATACTTTGATACCTACAGTGAAATTGATTCACTGATCGGTTATCTGAATACCATCGGCAACCTGTATTGTGTCGGCCGGAACGGCCAGCATCGATACAACAATATCGACCACAGTATGTGCACAAGTTTTGAGGCAGTAAAGAACATCCTGAACGGTGTTCAGGATAAATCCAACATCTGGTCGGTCAATACCGAACAGGAATATCACGAAGAGAAGAAATAATGGGAAAGCGAATACTTGGCATCATTGAATATCTTGTAATTGCGGCAGTCGCCGGATTCCTTTTGATCGTGGGCGTCTACGCAATTCCAAAGACCCGTATGGTAAACAACATCAACCGGTCAAAGGAACTGCTGGAAACCGAAGGAAACTACCGATACTGGGCCGCGGATGTGCTCAATACGCAATCCGATAATTTCACGGATTCCCTGATGGCAGATATTGCGATCAATCCGGGAACCGGAAAGCTGTTATATGATTCTATGATCAACTGCTATGTCGGCTGGGCGGATACCGACAACAGCAGTACCTGGCTGCTCAGAGTGGCAGGCGGGGAACCGCTGTACGAAGGCTATGAACAGGTCGTCTACGGACGGTACTGGCATGGCTATCTGGTATGGATGAAGCCGCTTCTCCTGGTCTTTAACATTCCGGAGCTCCGCATTATAAACATGGGACTGCAGTTATTCCTGCTCTGCTGGATGATGATCCTGCTGTATCGGGAACTTGGACTGCTTGCGTGTCTTGGCGTCGGAATCGGGCTCTTCTCCATGAATCCCATTACGATGGCATTATCGCTCCAGTTTTCGTCCATCTATTACATCGTTCTGGTTACGCTCATCGTGATGTTGCGGCATCGCAACTACATCGAATCCCGCAATCTCTGGTGGGCAGTATTCCTGTGGTCGGGCATTGCGGTTGCGTTCTTTGACCTGATGACCTATCCGGCAGTTGCCATGGGCATTCCGCTGATCGTTTATCTGATGTTAAAGAATGACGGCACATGGAAACATATCTGGAATGTGATCCGGCTCAGTATTGACTGGGTCATCGGATATGCGGGCATGTGGGTCATCAAGTGGTTTATCGGCTCGGCATTTACCGGCTATGATCTTGTGGCCGACGGACTTGGAGCCGTCGGTCTTCGCAGCAGCGGAGAAGTTGCCAATATCAATATGTCGTACCTGAATGTCCTGCAGGAAAACTTCCATACGATCTTCACCAAGCCGCTGCCGTTCTTTGCGGCGGTATTCGTGCTGGTGCTGATCATCGGACTGATCTTCCGGAAACTGAAGTTCTCCGTTTCCGTCAGTAAGCTTCTTCCGCTGATTCTGGTCGGTACGTATCCGTTTATCTGGTACTATGTGATCCGCAATCATTCCATCGTCCATGTATGGTTCACGCACCGTGTATTTGCGATTACGGTGACGGCGCTCTGCGCACTGCCGTACTGTTTTCTGAAAGTGAGGGAAAAGACGCAATGAACCGGAAAGCGATCATCTGTGCCGGCTGCGCAGGGGCAGTTGTTCTGATTGGCCTCATCCTGCATGCCGGTGTTTCCATTCATCCCGAAGAAGACAGTGTCATTACGGTATACGGCGAAAAGCCTGCACCGGTGCCTGGAGTAAAAGCAACGATGTTCGGGTCGGATATCTCCGATCAGATCATCATCAGTGATGCGACGGATCCTTCCCGTGTCGGAATGTATCCGATCCGCTATCAGTACCGGATCCTTGGCATCCCGCTGAAGACCGTGACGATTGATTCCGTGGTTGCGGATATGGATGCGCCGGAAATTGAACTGGAAGAAGGCGCAATCTGTTTCTCCAGAGTCGGAGAAGACTGGTCTTATCCGACTTATCTCATCCATGATAACTATGATCCGGATGAGGCAATAAAGATCACGCTGGAAGGGGATGCCGATCCTGCAAAGCGGGGAACCTATCCGGCACAGTTAAAAGCCTGTGATACTTCCGGAAACTGCGCCATGCGGAGTCTGCGTGTTGTCGTAGGCGATGCGGCAGAAGAGGATTTCCTGCCGGAACGCTTCGATCTGGATAAACTGGACGTCGATCATTATCTGCTTACGCCGAATGAACAGCCGGCAGATGATGCGACATTCCGGGAACTGTACTGGATCGGAGACTCCAATATTCTGAATCTTGGGGAATATGACGGTCTTCCGGGAGACCGGGTTGTGGCACGGTATGCCATGGGACCGGCAACGTTTGATCTTCCAATTCATTACGGCAATGTCCAGCAGACCTATTCCGCGGCGGATCTTGTCAGCTGGATGAAACCGAAGCGCGTGATTCTGATGATGGGAGAGGCGGAAGCCGGAAGCGGCGATCCGATCAAACTGGCTGAGGAATACGGGAAGTGCCTGGATGAGCTGAAAGAGGTAAGTCCGGACACAAAAATCTATGTCTCGGCAATTCTTCCGATCCGCAAGGGAAGCACCGAAGCTGCAGCTTCTCAGGAACAGATCAACCGGGTAAACTACTGTCTGCTTCAGATGTGCAAAGAAAAAGAGATTCCGATGCTCTGTGCCGACAGCTGGCTGAAGGATGAGAGTGGATACGGAATCCCTGATTACTATCTGGAAGATGGCTTCCATCTGCAGGCAAAGGATTTTCCTGCTTATACTGACTACGTCAGATATTGTCTGAAGTGACTTCATCGTCCGTCGGGTTGTCCCGGCGGGCGTTTTTATATACGAGATATCCCAGCAGGATCATTACGCTGACCAGTGAAATCAGCAGGGAAAGTTTCTGTACGGTCGTGCCGCGGTAATGAACACGGTAGGTATGATTTCCTTCATAAACGGGAATGACGATCCGTCCGGTATATTCATCCTGGGAAATCGGCAGAATCTGCGGTGTGCCGTTATCCAGCAGTTCGGCCTGATAGCCGAGATACCAGGTTACCGGAAGCGCCGCAAATCCATCGGTTTCACAATCCATGGTAAGCATGGATTTCGTGCCGGTGCGCTCATAGGTGACAGAGCGTGACGTGGTATCGTAAAGATCGATACTGCCGGAAAGATACTTGTAGTTGATCTGATGGGTCGCCGGCAGATATTCTCCGCTGGAAAGTTCGGAAACATTGAAGTAGTTGTTGTAGTTCTCGTAGAACTCCCGGTTGAAGAGGGCATAGGTGGAAGCGGTGTTGCTGATCTGGATTTCATCCGTAAGCAGCTGATAATCGATCACCGCAGTATTGGCGGCCGTGAAAATCACAAGGATTGCGGAAACGATTCTTCTTGCCTTCTTTGTCATCTGATCGATCGTATAGATCAGTGCGAAGGGAAGGAACGTCGCAATCAGGATATTGAACCGGTAGGTGAACTGAATGGACTGCAGGAGCTTCACCTTATACAGCGGAATCACATTTATCGTACAGACAAGCAGGAGTACCGAGATGACGGTAAGAATCGCAAGGAAGCGATGTGAACCATCTTTTTTCTTTGCGAACAGGAAGAAGATTGGACTGATCACAACCACAAGGCCGGTAAAGTAATGGTGCAGTTCGAGGTCATAGTGTCCGAGAAGCAGATAGTCACTGACAACGGAGAGAAGGGTGTTGCTGTAGGAGAACATGATTTCTTCGCCCCAGAGCTCCCGGTTCTGCGAGAAGAGGAAGCGCTGCGAGCGCATCTGCTGCAGTAATGGTAACAGGAAGAACGCCGCAAGACTTGCGCCGATCACAACCGCCTTGAAGAAGGTGAATACCTGTTTCCGGCGGAAGATATCCTTACAGTAAAGAATCAGAAGGATGGCAAATACCGCAGCGGTCAGCGCAAAGGTGATCAGATGGGATAATGCCAGAGCCGCAAAGAACAGTGCGAGCGGAATTGGATTACGGTCACCATCCACGAGATACCGCTTTGCATAAACCATGAAGAGCGGGAGGATGGAGAAAGCCAGTGCCTCGCCAAGCGCCGCCCGGATAAAGAAGTCATTGATGTGATAGGAAGAGAACGTAAACAGAAGGGCGCCGAACAGGCAGATGCCGGAGTGTTCGGTGTATTCATTCATCGCATACAGTGCAGTGCATGCGCCGATCCATGCGATCACGAATACATAAATTTTATAAACAAGAATGATCGGAATATGCATTGCGTACAGGATCGTCGCGGGCAACAGAAACAGATCACAGTAGAACAGGGGGCTGGCATATCCGAATCCGTAATTCTTGTCCGGATAGATGGCTATCGGGAACTGAAGATCTCTGATTGCGGTAAGCATTCCGTCGATGCGGCTGAGGTGAAAGGTCATATCCAGACCGGCAAAGATTGACGGACTGTAAAAAGGAATACAGAAAAATCCTGCAATCAGAAATCCGATCAGTATAATATTTCTACGCTGTGAAAACATATATTAATTATATTAAAAGAAACATGCTTTACAACGAAAATGGAAATGCCGGTTACTGTAATTCGAAATGGCCGGAAAGAGGCTGAAAAAAATATTGAAAATTCTTCTTGCAAAGTAGGAATCGCTTTGTTATTATTACTAAGCACTCGTTAGATGTGCGTATGCGCCGATAGCTCAACTGGATAGAGTATTTGACTACGAATCAAAAGGTTGCGGGTTCGACTCCTGCTCGGCGCGCCATTTATTCGGGATGTAGCACAGCTTGGTAGTGCACTTGATTTGGGATCAAGGGGTCACAGGTTCAAATCCTGCCATCCCGACCAGTCAGATGGCGAGGTAGCTCAGTTGGCTAGAGCCGTCGGTTCATACCCGGAAGATCGTGGGTTCGAGTCCCACCCTCGCTACCATCTCAATTAAATCAGCGGTACCGATTGGACCCTTAGCTCAGTTGGTCAGAGCTGTCGGCCCATAACCGACTGGTCGTAGGTTCGAGCCCTACAGGGTCCACTCAACTATGGAGGAATACCCAAGTGGTTGAAGGGACCGGTCTTGAAAACCGGCAGGTCGTGAAAGCGGCGCCAGGGTTCGAATCCCTGTTCCTCCGCTCTATCGGTACTATCTGACAAGTGCACCCACATCTTATCGCGAGGTAGAGCAGCCTGGTAGCTCGTCGGGCCCATAACCCGGAGGTCGTTGGTTCAAATCCTTCCCTCGCAACCATTGGTCCTGTAGCTCAGTCGGTAGAGCAACGGACTGAAAATCCGTGTGTCGCCAGTTCAATTCTGGCTGGGACCACCATTGGTTAGCCGCATGAAAGTGCGGCTTTTTTCTTGTTCAGAATTGTTCATTTGTTTGTATGGAAAACCACACAAACAGAGGTTTGTTCATCACATGATGCGTCGGAATATGAAACAATAAAACCAGAAAAACAAAAAAGGAGTGTTCATATGAAATGGGGAATTCTTGCGCCGGGGACCATTGCGCGCAAATTTGCGGATACTGTTATAGGAATGAACGATGAACAGGAAACACTTGTGGCAGTCGCTTCACGGAATCAGGAAAAGGCAGAGGCGTTTGCGGCAGAATTTCAGATTCCAAAGGCATATGGTTCGTATGAAGAACTGGTAAATGATCCGGAGGTGGAGGCAGTATACATTGCGTCTCCGAACAACCTGCATTTTGCCCATACCATGCTGTGTCTGGATCATGGCAAGCATGTGCTCTGTGAAAAGCCGTTTACCGTAAATGCGGAAGAGGCAGAAATCCTGTATCGCACCGCTGATGAGAAGGGACTCTTTGCGATGGAGGCATTCTGGATCCGGTTCTTGCCGTTATATGAAAAACTGCAGGAGATCATTGCCTCTGAACAGTACGGCAAGCTCCGCCATGCAAGAGTGAACTATGGATTTCTCGCCAAAGGCGCACGCAGAGAGCGCAAGTTCCGTTCAGATCTTGCCGGCGGCGCACTGCTTGATATCGGAATCTATAATCTTGGCTTCCTTTATATGATGATGGGCGGGGTTCCGGAATCCTTTACTTCGGAAGTTGAAATCAATGAGTTCGGGACAGATTCCTTCAGTGCTCTGCAGATGAGATTCCCGGAAGGACGTACTGCACAGTCCATGCAGGCAATCGGCATTGTCATGGACCGGCAGGCTGCCCTGTATTTTGACGAAGCGGAAATTGATTTTCCGGACTTCCAGAACGCAAGGAAAGCTTTTGTAAAACCAACAAATGGAGATCCGTACACGATTTCCTGTCCGTTTGAGGTGAACGGGTTTGAATATGAAATCCGGGAAGCGACAACATGCATTCACAAAGGAAAAACACACAGCGACCGGCATTGCCCGGAAGACAGTCTGGCGGTGATCCGTCTCATGGATCAGATCCGGGCATCCTGGAATATGAAATTCGAGTGTGAGAAATAAATTGAGGAGTAACTATGGAACAGAACAAGAAACCTAAGATTGCCGTAGTCGGTCCCGGCGCAATGGGGCTGCTGTTTGCCGGTCGGCTGTCTGCGCATGCGGATGTGACACTGCTTGGAAACAATCCGGAACGCATCAGTGAGCTTCAGCTCAACGGAATCCGTATTCAGGAAGGAGAGACGCTTCTGGAATGCAGACCGTCTGCTGTGCTGAATGGAACCTGCACGGAACCGATGGATCTTGTGCTGCTGTTTACCAAGGCCTATCTGACCGAGCAGGCGCTTGCGGCAAATAAAGCAGTCATCGGAGAGAACACCTATGTGCTTACCCTGCAGAACGGAATGGGGCATGCGGATGTCCTGTCTCAGTTTGCGGATCCCTCGCATATACTGATCGGTACCACGGAAGAGGGAAGCAGCCGGGAAAACGCCTATACGGTAAATCATACCGGACATGGAAAGACAACCTTTGGATTTGCGACTTCCGCAAGTGATGCGGCCAGACAGGACGCGGCACAGTTTGCGTTATTGTTTGATGCGTCCGGCTTCCCATGCACCGTCAGTGAGGATATTTCCTTTGCGGTGTGGAATAAACTGATGATCAATGCGTCAAGCAGTGTGCTTTGCGGCGTGCTTCAGAAACCGCAGGGCTATATTGTCGAACATTCGGCTGCCTGGGATATCTGTAAAGCATTGATCATGGAAGTCTGCGAAACGGCCAATGCGGAAGGACATCACTTCGATCCGGACGAACAGATCAACCGTCTCTATAACCATCTGCGTAATGCGCCGAATGGGTTCCCGAGCCTTGCGGCAGACCTCAAAAACGGACGGATGACCGAAGTGGATTTCATCAGCGGCTCCGTTGTCCGTGCCGCAGAAAAGAAAGGACTTCAGGTTCCGTATGAAACACTGATGGTCCAGCTTGTGCGCGCAATGGAACAGTAATTTCACAAAGGGTACTGGCGGGATTCCTCTGAAGTGGTAAGATATTGATTTGTACGAATTGCACTTTAACCGGAGGAATCAGCCGTTATGACAGAACCGAAACAGAACACCTGGACACAGCCGTTTATCGTATTCATCGCCGCATTCTTCTGCTGTGTACTGTGGGGCAGCGCAACCCCCGCAATCAAGTCAGCCTATGAAATGTTCCGGCTTGGACCGGAGGATACGGCGGCGCGTCTTGTGATGGCCGGTCTTCGGTTTGTCATTGCCGGTGTCATGGTGATTTGCTTTTTCTCCGTCATGGAACGGCATTTTCTGGTTCCGAAAAAAGAATCTTATGCAAAAATACCGCTGCTCGCACTGTTTCAGTCGGTCGGACAGCCGTATTTTTTCTTTCTGTCACTGGTAAATACATCCGGTGTGCGAAGTTCCATCATCAATGCCTCCGGCAACTTCTTTGCAATCCTCTTTGCGGCTTACATATTCCGTATGGAAAAGATGACGCTGCGCAAATGGCTGGGCTGCATTGCCGGAGTCGTCGGGCTTGTGCTTCTGCTTGGCGGCTTCCGTGCGATTCTTGACGGCACCGGATTTACCCTGGCCGGGGAAGGTGCGATGCTGGCGGCGGATGCGTTCTATGCATTGGGCAGCTGTCTTTCCAAGGTCTATTCCCGGGATGAAAACCCGGTCGTGCTCTGCGGGTATCAGTTTCTGTGCGGCGGTATCATTCTGTTTCTGATCGGAATTCTCTCCGGCGGACATCTGGTTTTTTATAATGCATCCTGCGTCCTTGTGCTTCTGTATATGGGCTTTATATCTGCCGGCGCATATGCGATCTGGGGCATCCTGCTCAAATATAATCCGGTCAGTAAGATTTCCATCCTCGGATTTCTGAATCCGGTCATGGGGGTACTGCTCTCCGCAATCATCCTCGGAGAAAACCGGGAGGCACTCTCCTGGAACGGTCTGCTTGCGCTGGCGCTGGTCTCGCTTGGCATTATTCTGGTCAACCGGGATCCGTCTGTAAAACAGAACAAGGCATAACGTACCGTTATTGCGCATTGTTATTTGCACAGACCTTCGTGTATTCTTGACGTATGTCAGAAGAAGATCGTATTACCGCTGTTAAACGGCAGATGCTGCGGAATCGGATTGAGAACCGGATCCACCGGGTTCTGTTTCTCGATTTTGACGGTGTCGTCAATGTGCCGTATGAATATGGAACACCGGAATTTGATGCCGCAATGGCACAGGGTGTTTATGATTTTTTCCGTCCTGAAATCGTGGAACGGCTGGACAAACTGATTCATGAGTTTGACCTGCATGTCGTGATTTCGTCTTCCTGGCGTTATTCCGGCATGGAATTCTGTCAGAACAGTCTGCGCAATGCCGGCTTTTCCGAAGATGTCATCATCGAAGACCTGACGGTGCTGAGCGAAGGAATGCCGCCCCGGTATCTTGAGATTCTTGAATATCTGGAAGATCATCCGAGGATCTCGGAAATTCTGATTCTGGACGATATTCCGATGCATGGACTTTCGGACTATGCTGTACAGACCGTATTTGAAGATGGCTATGATGAAGCGGCGGACCGGCAGGCACGGGCAATCCTGAACCGTCAGATTCAGACCGTTCAGACAGAGGCCGGTTCAAAACAGGTGATTCTGCTGATTGCAATTGCCGTCATCATTGTACTGGTGATCGTATTTCTGTACCGCTGACAGGAGAGGGCACAATGAAGGAACTCGAAGAAAAAATCCTTGCGGAAGGCAGGGTGTTTGAAGGAAATGTTCTGAAAATCGATAGCTTTCTGAATCATCAGATCGATGTGGAACTCTGCGGAAAGATCGGCGAAGAATTTCATCGGATATTCTCTGACCGGACAGTAGACAAGATTCTGACTGTGGAAGCCAGCGGAATCGCCTATGCCGTCACAACTGCTCAGCAGTTTGGCAATATCCCGATTGTGTATGCGAAAAAGGGTAATGCAAAGAACATGGACAAAGACCGTTATACCGCAGATGCGATCTCATTCACACGCGGCGGTCCTGTGACCTTTACGGTCGCAAAGGAATATCTCATACCCGGAGAACATGTTCTTATCATTGATGACTTCCTTGCGACCGGTGAAGCGGTCTCTGCACTGATTGAAATCACCCGTCAGGCAGGTGCGGATATTGTCGGCTGCGGAACCGTCGTGGAAAAATCATTCCAGCCGGGCCGGAAGCGGATCGAAGCACAGGGAATCGAGGTTTGCTCGCTTGCCCGCATTAAGGAAATGACACCGCAGGGAATTGTGTTTGAAGACTGAAAAAAGCGGGACCCATTCACATGTGCAGTTAAATGTCACAGTGTGGAGGATCCCGCTTTTAAAGTGTCTTATAATCAGCGGTTTGCGTACGGCTGCTTGTCGGAGAGCCGCAGGAAGATAAATCCGAGTGCGAAGAAGATGGCAAGGGAAGCAACCGCGATATTGATCGTTCCGCCGGCGAGCTTGACCGCGGCGATTACCGCAGAGCCAAGGAAGCTTGCGCCTTTTGCGAAGATATCATAGATACCGAAGTATTCGCCGGAATTTTCCGCCGGGATGATCTTCGAGAAGTAACTTCTGGAAAGGGACTGAATAGATCCCTGGAAACATCCGACACCGAATGCAAGAATACCGAAATGAAGCAGTGTCTTCAGCGTCAGTGCATAGAGGCATACTGCGAAGTAACCGGCGATGCATACAAGAATCAGCGGAACCGTATCATACTTCTTGGACAGCCGTGCGAATACGAGAGAACCGATCCAGGCAACGACCTGGGTTGCGAGCAGGAAGACGACCTGTCCGACGGTCGGAAGACCAAGGTCCGTACCGATATTGATGCAGTTGTCGATGATTGTTCCGACACCGTCAATATACAGGAAGAAGGCAATCAGGAAGTAGGCGACCTTGCGGTCCTGGGTGGCAATCCGTTTGAGGGTCGCAAAGATCTTTTTGAAGACGGCACTGATGGAACCCTTGGTGGATTCGACATAGTTGATCTGTTTATAGTTTTTGATCAGCGGAATGGTGACCAGGAACCACCAGACTGCCGTGACCGTGAAGCCGATAATCTTGCCGACATTGCGCGGGATTAACATCAGATTCTCACTCAGACCGCCGCTGATGACATAGAAGATCAGCGCAATCGTGAACGGAATGCAGGAGCCGATGTATCCCCAGGCATATCCGTAGGAGGATACCTGGTCCATCCGGTCTTCCGTCGTTACGTCATTGAGCATGGAATCATAGAAGGTGAGGGATGCCGAGTAGAAGATCTTTGCGAGTACATAGATCACCAGAAACATGAACCACGAAGTCGCAAATCCGTTCAGAATACAGCCGATAACGCCAAGCGCAACTGCAGTTGTGAAGAAGATTTTCTTCATGTCCTTATGATCCGCAAGCGCACCGCAGATCGGACCGAGAACCGCGACAATGATCGTTACGATGGCAACGGAAAGTGAATAGTAGGCGGTTGCCTTGTCACCGGTGATCTGACCGGGTGCGGTTCCGATAGCCAGTTCCTTGAACCAGATCGGAATGAGCGAGCATGCCAGCATCGTGAAGGCACTGTTGCCGACATCGTAAAGAACCCATGCCCGTTCGGTCTTTGTAAGATTCTTAAACATATAACGTCCCCTCATTCAATGTGAAAAACCTATTAAAACAATTATAAAAGAAAAACAGCCGATTTAAGGCTGTAATCTTCAGAATCCGGACAAAACAAAAGATGGCACAAAGGCCATCTTCTGTAATATGGTGCGGATGACAGGATTCGAACCTGCACGAGTCTCCCCACTGACCCCTGAAATCAGCGTGTCTACCGGTTTCACCACATCCGCAGTGCTTTATAATATTATCTGTAATTCCAACATTTGTCCAGCGGTTTTTAAAAAAACCGTGAAAGGGGTGGTTCCATGCAAGAATTTACACTGAATCAGCGCAGTGATCTGATCGATGCAGTGAAATATTACGGCTTTCTTCCGTTCTTTGCCAATGAGATCGAAGGATTCTCCGTTGAGGAGATGACGCCGGCCTGGCTGTGGTTTACCGATACTCCCGGACCGTGGGAGTGGAAGGGTCCGGTTATATCCGAAGGGGACTGCGTCTATGGAAAGTTCTTTGATAAAAAAGCCGGTTTTGTCTCAAATAAGTGGTTTCCCGACTTTGCGAATATCCGGCGGTACGGTTATGACTTTGACGCCCGGTTTGAGGACGGTCTTGCGACAAACCGGGATAAATACCTGTATGACCTGATCGCATCCCGTCATTCCATTCTGTCCAAGGATGCCAAGATTATCGGCGGCTATATGAAACCCCGGAATGCGGGCAGGGATGACTGGAAGCCACGCACCGGCTTTGACACCACCATTACAAAACTGCAGATGGAGTGTTATGTCATTACGTCCAATTTTGAATATGAAGTATCCAAAACCGGAGAACCGTACGGCTGGGGCATTGCACGATATGCGACCCCGGAGGGGTATCTCGGAAAGAAATTTGAAACGCGGGTATATGTCCGCACACCGGAACAATCCCGGAAGCGGATCCTGAAGCATCTGAAAACCGTTTTGCCGGAGGCGGATGAGGTATTTCTGGAGCGTTTGATCCGCTGGAAAAAGACTTTGAACGCATGCTTGTGAAAAATGGTCTGAAGCTCACTATTCAAGCCGTTTTTTGATGTTTTTCTACATTGAAAAGAACGGTTCAGTTTGTTAGAATAATTACAGTATGAGAAAAAATTAACAAGTCTCAGAAGCATATTAGGAAAGGAAATGTATTACATGGCAAAGAAGGTAGTTTTAGCAGGTGCCTGCCGCACGCCAATCGGTAAGATGGGTGGTGCGCTGAGCACAGTCCCGGCTACAGAACTTGGAGCTCTGGTTATCAGGGAAGCTCTGAACCGGGCAGGCGTCAAACCGGAACAGGTTGATCACGTTTACATGGGCAATGTCATTCAGGCTGGTCTTGGACAGAACCCGGCACGTCAGGCATCCATCAAGGCGGGACTTCCGGTTGAAGTTCCGGCAGTCACAATCAACGTTGTATGCGGAAGCGGTCTCAACTGCGTGAACATGGCTGCGCAGATGATCCAGGCAGGCGATGCGGATATCGTTGTCGCCGGCGGTATGGAAAACATGAGCCAGGGGCCGTATGCGATCATGAACGGCCGTTACGGTTACAGAATGAATGACGGAAAGCTCGTTGACCTGATGATCAAGGACGCCCTCTGGGATGCATTCAACAACTACCACATGATGATTACCGCAGAGAATGTCGCAGAACAGTGGCATCTCACACGTGAGGAACTCGATGCCTTTGCGGCAGAGAGCCAGCAGAAGTGCGAAAAGGCAATGGCGGAAGGCAAGTTCAAGGATGAAATCGTTCCGGTTACCATTCATGGCCGCAAGGGTGATACGGTTGTGGATACTGATGAAGGACCTCGTCCGGGTACCACCGCGGAAACACTTGCGAAACTGAAGTGCTGTTCCGGAAAGAAAGAAGGCGGTGTTGTCACTGCCGGTAATGCGTCCGGTATCAATGACGGTGCTGCGGCAGTTGTCGTCATGAGTGAAGAAAAGGCAAAGGAACTCGGCATTACACCGATGGCTTCCTTCGTTGCCGGTGCACTGGGCGGCGTTGATCCGAGTATCATGGGTGTCGGTCCGGTTGCGGCCACAAAGAAGGTTCTCGCAAAGACCGGTATGTCTGTTGATGATTTCGATCTCATCGAGGCAAACGAAGCGTTCGCAGCACAGTCTGTTGCGGTTGAAAAGGAACTCAAGTGGGATCATTCCAAGCTGAATGTCAACGGCGGTGCGATCGCACTCGGCCACCCGGTCGGAGCTTCCGGATGCCGTATTCTTGTCACTCTGCTGAACGAGATGGTCAAGCGGGATGCCAAGAAGGGTCTTGCGACACTGTGCATCGGCGGCGGCATGGGCTGTGTAACGATTGTCGAACGTGACTGAGGAGAAGAATCATGAGTTTTGTGACATATGAGAATAAAGGTGCCTACGGCATCATTACCATGAACCGTCCGGAAGCGCTCAATGCGCTGGATTCCAATGTGCTGGATGATCTTACCAAAGCACTGGACGAAGTGAATCTTGAGACGGTACGCTGCCTGATCATCACCGGCGCTGGCGAAAAGAGCTTTGTCGCAGGTGCGGACATCAAGGAGATGGCTGGTCTTTCCAAGGCAGAAGGCAGTGCCTTCGGCAAGAAGGGCAATGATATCTTCCGCCGTATCGAAACACTTCCGATCCCGGTAATTGCGGCTGTCAACGGCTTTGCGCTGGGCGGCGGATGCGAGCTCTCCATGAGCTGTGATTTCCGGATCTGTTCCGATAATGCAGTATTCGGTCAGCCGGAAGTCGGACTCGGCATTACACCGGGCTTCGGCGGCACACAGCGTCTGGCGCGTCTGATCGGTCCGGGCTACGCCAAGCAGATGATCTACACCGCCCGCAACATCAAGGCGGATGAAGCACTTCGTATCGGTCTCGTCAATCAGGTCGTTCCGCAGGCAGAACTGATGGCAACCGCAGAGAAGATGGCTGCCGGCATCGCAAAGAATGCGCCGATCGCAGTCCGTCAGTGCAAGAAGGCCATCAACGAGGGTCTGGAACTTGATATGGACAAGGCAATCGAACTGGAAGAGAAACTGTTCGGCGAATGCTTTGAAACCCATGATCAGGTCGAAGGAATGACCGCGTTCATGGAAAAGCGCAAGGAAAAGAACTTCACAAATAACTGAGGAGAAGGAGATAGGAAATGAAAGTAGCAGTAATCGGCGCGGGCACAATGGGCCGCGGCATTGCGCAGGCATTTGCGCAGTGTGATCAGGTAGAGAAAGTCTACCTCTGTGACATCAAGCAGGAATTTGCGGATAACGGCAAAGCCATGGTCAAGAAGGGCTTTGACAAGCGTATTGCCAAGGGTAAGATGGCCCAGGAAGACGCAGACAAGATTCTTGCGAAGATTCAGTGCGGTCTGAACGATCAGGCAGTCGACCCGGATCTCGTGGTCGAGGCAGCGCTCGAAGTAATGCAGCTGAAGAAGGACTGCTTCAAGCAGCTCCAGGAAGAGATCGTCAAGAACGAGAACTGCATTTATGCGTCCAATACATCCAGCCTTTCCATTACGGAAATCGGCGCCGGTCTTGCAAAGCCGGTTGTCGGTATGCATTTCTTCAATCCGGCTCCTGTCATGAAGCTCGTTGAGGTCATCGCAGGTCTCAATACACCGGCTGAGACGGTCGAGAAGGTCAAGGAAATCTCCGTCATGCTCGGCAAGACTCCGGTACAGGTTGAAGAGGCTCCGGGCTTCGTCGTCAACCGTATCCTTGTCCCGATGATCAATGAAGGTATCCAGGTTTACAGCGAAGGCATCTCCGATATCGAAGGTATCGATACGGCAATGAAGCTTGGCTGCAACCATCCGATGGGACCGCTGGAACTCGGTGACTATATCGGTCTCGATATCGTTCTTGCGATCATGGATGTCATTTACAAGGAAACCGGCGACAGCAAGTACCGTGCATGCACGCTGCTCCGCAAGATGGTTCGCGGCAAACGCCTCGGCATCAAGACCGGAATCGGTTTCTATGATTACAGCAACGGCGGAAAAGTTGCGACAGACAAAAAATAATTCAGGAATGCCGGACGATTCTTTTCGTCCGGCGTTACTCTTCTAACAAAATAAAACGGAGGAACAGAAGATTATGGATTTCCAGCTGGACAAACAGCATGAGATGGCGCGTGACCTGTTCCGGCAGTTTGCCGAAAACGAAGTCAAGCCGCTCGCAATCGAAGTGGATGAAACAGAAAAATTCCCGCGTGAGACCGTCACAAAAATGCAGAAGTACGGTTTCATGGGAATTCCCGTACCGAAGGAGTACGGCGGACAGGGATGCGACCCGCTCACATATATCATGTGTGTCGAGGAGCTCGCAAAGGTCTGCGGCACAACCAGCGTTATCGTCAGTGCGCATACCTCGCTCTGCATCGATCCGATCATGACCTACGGTACCGAAGAACAGAAACAGAAGTATCTTGTGCCGCTCGCAAAGGGTGAGAAGCTCGGTGCCTTCGCGCTGACCGAACCGGGTGCCGGTACGGATGCGCAGGGCGCACAGACCAAAGCGGTATTTGATGAAGAAACACAGGAATGGGTGCTCAACGGCTCCAAGTGCTTCATCACCAATGGTAAGGAAGCAGATATCTACATCATCATCGCTTACACCGATATCGTTGAAGACAAGCGCGGCCGCAAGCAGAAGCGCTTCTCCACATTCATCGTGGAAAAGGGAACACCGGGATTCACCTTCGGTGTCAAGGAAAAGAAGATGGGTATACGCGGTTCCGCAACCTATGAACTCATTTTCCAGGACTGCCGTATTCCGAAGGACAACCTGCTCGGTGTCCGCGGCAAGGGTTTCGCAAATGCGATGCACACCCTCGACGGCGGCCGTATCGGTATCGCTGCACAGGCACTCGGTCTTGCGGAAGGCGCACTCGACCGCACCGTTGCCTATGTCAAGGAACGCAAGCAGTTCGGCCGTTCCATCGCACAGTTCCAGAATACCCAGTTCCAGCTTGCCAACATGGCTACCCAGATCGAAGCGGCACGTCTTCTTGTCTATAAGGCAGCGGAGGCAAAGCGCACACAGAAGTCCTACTCTGTGGAAGCAGCACAGGCGAAGCTGTTTGCGGCAGAAACCGCAATGGATGTCACCACAAAGTGCGTCCAGCTCATGGGCGGCTACGGCTATATCCGTGAGTATGAAGTGGAACGCATGATGCGTGATGCGAAGATCACTGAGATCTACGAAGGTACTTCCGAGGTTCAGCGCATGGTTATCTCCGGCGCGCTCCTGAAGTAAGAAAGGAAAGGCTGAGACAATGAAAATTGTAGTATGCATTAAGCAGGTTCCGGATACTGCAGGCGGCGTTAAATTCAATCCGGACGGAACACTCGACCGTGCCGCAATGCTGGCAATCATGAATCCGGATGACAAGGCAGGTCTTGAGGCGGCGCTCCGCATCAAGGATGCTGATCCGGAAAACGTAACCGTTACCGCGCTTACCATGGGTCTTCCCAAGGCGGATGCGGTTCTTCGTGAGGCAATGGCCATGGGCGCTGATGACGGTCTTCTGATTACCGACCGAGTACTGGGCGGTGCCGATACCTGGGCAACATCCTCCACCATCGCCGGTGCGCTCAAGAACATGGAATACGACCTCATCATCACCGGCCGTCAGGCAATCGACGGTGATACCGCACAGGTCGGACCGCAGATTGCGGAACACCTCGGACTCCCGGTCATCTCCTATGCAAGAGAGATCCAGGTGGAAGGCGACAGCGTGATCGTCAAGCGTCAGTTTGACGACGGATACATGATGGTCAAGACAAAGATGCCGTGCCTCATTACCGCGCTTGCGGAACTCAACGATCCGCGTTACATGACACCGGGCGGAATCTTCGATGCATTCGCAAAGGAAATCACCGTCTGGGGCCGTGACAAACTGGATGTCGATGATTCCAATATCGGTCTGAAGGGTTCCCCGACCAAAATTGCCAAGGCAAGCGACAAGGTTGCCAAGGGCAAGGGAACAGTAGTAACACCGGATTCCCCGCAGGAAGCAGCGGACGCAATTGCGGCTGCACTGGCGGAGAAGAACATCATCTAAGGAGGTCAGCACGATGAGTTTAGAAGATTACAAGGGCGTATTTATTTACGCACAGCAGGTCGACAACAAACTGTCGAACATTGCATTTGAACTGCTTGGAAAAGCACGCGAACTTGCGGCTGATCTTGATGAGAAGAAGGTTACCGCAGTTCTGCTCGGCTCTGAGGTAGGCGGACTTGCGGATGAGCTCGCTGCGTACGGCGCAGACCGTGTCATCGTTGTCGATGATCCGGCACTCAAGGATTACCGCACCGAACCGTACACCCATGCGCTTGCATCCGTGATCAACGAATTCAAGCCGGAGATCATGCTGGTAGGCGCTACCGCCATCGGCCGTGATCTTGGTCCCCGTACCAGTGCACGTGTAAAGACCGGTCTTACCGCAGACTGCACAAAGCTTGAGATCGGCGATTTCCCGCTTACACCGGTTCCGGGTCAGGAACAGAAGCACAAGCAGCTGCTTATGACACGTCCGGCATTCGGCGGAAACACCATTGCGACCATTGCCTGCCCGGACAGCCGTCCGCAGATGGCAACCGTTCGTCCGGGTGTCATGCAGAAGATCGATCCGATCAAGGACGCAAAGGCAGAAGTCGTAAACTACAACCCTGGCTTTGAAGAGAACAACTGCTATGTTGAGATCCTCAAGATCGTCAAGGAAGTCAGCAGCGTTGCGGATATCGCAGACGCAAAGATCCTGGTTTCCGGCGGACGCGGTGTCGGCTCCAAGGAAAACTTCAAGCTTCTTGAAGATCTCGCGGAAGCACTCGGCGGAACCGTATCCTGCTCGCGTGCAGTCGTTGACAACGGCTGGATGCCGAAGGAAATGCAGGTCGGTCAGACCGGTAAGACCGTACGCCCGAAGGTCTACTTCGCAATCGGTATCTCCGGTGCGATCCAGCATGTCGCAGGCATGGAAGAATCCGACTTCATCATCGCAATCAACAAGGATGAGAATGCGCCGATCTTCGATGTCGCAGACTATGGTATCGTCGGTGATCTGAACAAGATCGTTCCGCTGCTCACCGAAAAGGTAAAGGCAGAGAAGGCAAAGAAAGCCTGATCAGCACTTCCTCAGTACGAATCACAATCCCCGTTCCTTAACCGGAATGGGGATTTTATTGTGCAAACACACACAAAATTTTGGATAATCTGCCAAAATATAGTGCAAATGCACACTTTTTGGATTGACGCTGTCTATTACGGCTGTTACTGTGAACGTATCAGAGTGTATTGCTGCGGATCATTGATAACGTGAGCGGAGAGGAAACTGGTATGAAAAAGCAGATTATTGTTTTGACAACAGGATTATGCATGCTTACCGGATGTAAACAACAGACACTTCCGGAAGAACCTTACGAGGCAGTGAACTATAATCTTTATCCCGCACCGGAAAATGCCTATGTCGGGGATGTGATGCCGTATGTATCGGATGAAGGAAAACTGGAACTTTATTACCTGTACGACACCGATCATAACGGACAGGGGTATCATCCGATCTGGAAGTATTCCACGGAAGATCTTCACTCCTATGAGGATCATGGCATGGTACTGAACTACGGACTGATGTCGGAACCTGATCCGGCAATCGGAACAGGTTCTGTAATGAAAGACCAGGATGGGCTTTATCATCTCTTCTACACCGGACATAACGATGCCGGAAACAGCGGTAAGGGAAGGGAATGCGTCATGCATGCGGTAAGCACTGACCGCAAAAACTGGGAAAAGATTCCGGAAGATACCTTCTTCAGCCCGGAAGGATACTCAAAAGATGATTTCCGTGATCCGGAAGTCTTCTGGATGCCATCGGAAGAATGTTACTGGATGCTTATCGCAGCACGCTCCGACAGGGACGGAGGCGTTGTCGCAAAATATACGTCTTCGGATCTGAAAAACTGGGAATTTCAGGGACCGTTCTTTGCGCCGCACGAGCAGTATATGCTGGAATGTCCGGATCTCTTTCAGATTGGAGATAACTGGTATCTTACCTACAGCTGGGACTGCGTGACCTATTATGCGGCCGGAGAGAGCGAGAACGGACCGTTTCATGCGCCAATGGATAATGTGCTGGATGGTAACGGATTTATTTTCTATGCCGCAAAAACTGCCGAATTCAAAGAGGAAACGCTCTTATGCGGATGGATCGGCCGCGCCGCACTTACCGAAGATTCCGGCTTATATCAGTGGGCCGGAAATGTGATGAACCACCAGCTGATTGAAAAGGAGCCCGGGATTCTGGGCGTGAAAGCACCTGAAACATATAAAGAGTATTTCACTGTCGATAAAACGGTCCGTATGGTCAGAAAGAACGGAACGGTTTCTGTAAAAGATAACAGTGCAGTCCTGACCGCGCAGGACGAAACCTATGCGCTGGCTGACCTTGGCACACGGCCCGCAACCGGGATTCTGGAATGTGACGTAACTCTGGATCCGGATGGATGTGCCGGATTTGCGTTCGGCGGTGATTACACGGACGGAACATGGACTGCTCTGTGTCTAGATGCCGCAAACGGTCTGCTTCATTATGAGGGCACCGTGATCGAAGAACTGTCGAAGTATGATGCACAGGCATATACAAAGTTTGATTTTTCAAAAACGGATACCCATCATATCAAGCTGGTGTTTGAAAATGAGATAGTCGTTCTGTATGTAGATGATACAAAAGCACTCAGTTCCAGAATCCGCCATTCCATTGACGGGGCTCATATCGGTCTGTTTTCGTCCGCCGGAGAAGCAGCGTTCACCTCGGTTACCATGAAGGTTCCGCAATAACCGCAGGCCCGATCTGGTCTTAAAAGAAATACCAAAATTGGAACTATCCTAATACCAGAAGGAAGCGTAGACTGATTTCATTGAAAGAAGGTTAGTTTTATGAAAAAAGTCGTGACCATGCAGGATATCTCCTGTGTCGGAAAGTGCTCCCTGACCGTGGCGCTGCCGGTAATCTCAGCGATGGGAATTGAAACGGCGGTAATACCGACTGCGGTACTGTCTACCCATACCATGTTTCAGGGATTTACCTTTCATGATCTGACGGGGGAGATTCTTCCGATCATGGAACACTGGAAAAAGGAAGGGTTCCGTTTTGACGCAGTCTATACCGGATATCTCGGATCGTTTGAACAGCTGGACTGTGCCGCAAAACTGTTTGAGGAATTCGGCAGGGACTCGCTGAAAATCGTCGATCCATGCATGGCAGACAACGGAAAACTGTATGCCGGATTTACGATTGAATTTGCCCGTGCAATGGCAAAGCTCTGTGCAAAGGCAGATATCATCTGCCCGAACATGACCGAGGCATCCTTCCTGCTCGATATCCCGTATGTGACGGAATACGATGAGGATTACGTGAAAGATGTGCTGAAACAGCTTGCCGCACTCGGGGCACGGAAGGCCGTGCTTACCGGCATCACCTTCGATGGCGTACACCTTGGCGCCTATGCCTATGATTCAAAGGAAGACCGGTATGTCAGCTACTTTACCGATGAGGAGTCCCAGCATTTCCATGGCACCGGGGATCTCTGGGCAAGCACGCTGTGCGGGGCGCTTGTAAACGGACAGTCCTTTGAGGAGGCGATTGCGGTAGCCTGTGACTTTGTGAAGGAAAGCATCCGCCTGACTCTTCAGGAAGAGGGACACAATGATTACGGCGTCAACTTTGAACAGGCTATCCCGTATCTGATCAGCCGCCTTCACAGGCAGTAAATTATAAAGAAAAACAACCAAAAAGAAAAGCTCTGTACACATGCATGTGATTCCATGCATTGCGTACAGAGCTGTTTTGCTGATTAACGCTCGACGATTGCCGCGCAGCCCATGCCGCCGCCGACGCAGAGTGTCGCAAGACCTTTTTTGACATCGCGCTTCTGCATCTCATAAAGCAGGGTGACAAGGATACGTGCACCGGAACAGCCGACCGGATGACCCAGCGCAATACCGCCGCCGTTGACGTTGAGCTTGGAATGATCCCACTTGAGTTCCTTCTCAACTGCGACAGACTGTGCCGCAAATGCTTCGTTTGCCTCGATCAGGTCGAAGTCATCGATCGACCAGCCGGTCTTTGCGAGGATCTTCTTTGTGGCCGCGACCGGACCGATACCCATGATCGCAGGATCGACACCGGCAAGATCACCGTATACCCAGTAGGCAAGCGGCTTGATGCCAAGTTCGTTGGCTTTTTCTTCGCTCATGATGACCAGCGCTGCTGCACCGTCATTGATACCGGAGGCATTGCCTGCCGTAACAACGCCGTCTTTCTTGAACGCCGGCTTCAGCTTTGCGAGGGTTTCCATCGTTGTGCCCGGACGGTTTCCTTCATCGGTGTCAAAGACGATGTCGCCTTTGCGTGTCTTGATGGTGACCGGAACGATTTCATCCTTGAAGCGTCCTTCATTGATGGCTTTTTCTGCCTTGGCCTGGGATTCCACGGAGAAGGCATCGAGTTCCTCACGGGTGAGGTGCCACTGTTCAGCGATATTCTCAGCGGTGATGCCCATGTGGTAGTTATGGAATGCGTCATTGAGACCGTCGCGGATCAGCGCATCTTCCATAGTACCTGCATTCATACGATAGCCGAAACGGGCTTTGGTAAGAAGGTAGGGAGCCTGGTCCATATTTTCCATACCGCCGGCGACGACGATGTCGCGGTCACCGAGCGCGATCAGCTTTGCGGCGAGGTTGACACAGTGCAGACCGCTTCCGCAGAGGACATTGATCGTTGTCGCAGGTACTTCAACCGGAATGCCGGCATTGACTGCGGACTGACGGGCAGGGTTCTGACCGTTGCCGGCCTGGATGACATTGCCCATGTATACTTCTTCAACCATTTCCGGTTTGATTCCGGCACGGTTCATTGCTTCCTTGATGACGATGGTACCGAGTTCCGTAGCCGGGACATCCTTGAGCGTGCCGCCGAATTTGCCGATGGCAGTACGGCATGCGCTTGCGATAACAACTTTTCTCATTCTTTTCTTCTCCTGGTATTATTCTTCGTTTTCGTAGAATTTGGCTTCTTCTTCGCCGTCGAGTACGCGGAGTGCACCGAGCGCAAGAGCCTGCATCTCACGTTCACCCGGAATCGCAACGACCGGAGCAATCCAGCCGACGCGGTCTTCAATACCTTTGACAACGCCCTTGTCATAGGCGATACCGCCGGTCAGAAGGATTGCGTCAACTTTGCCAAAGTTGACGGATGCCAGCGCCGCAATATCCTTTGCGTGCTGATAGATGAATGCTTCACGGACGATCTTTGCCTTTTCATCGCCGTTCTCGACCATCTTGTTGACTTCACGCATATCCGCTGTGCCAAGATATGCCACAAGGCCTGCATCACCGACTGCACGCTTCATCATGGCATCGACTGTCGGATACTTGCCGGAATAGCAGAGGCGGATCAGATCACCGACCGGAACAGCACCGGAACGGGTAGGTGAGAACGCACCGTCGCCATCCAGGCCGTTGTACATGTCGATGCACTTTCCTTCCTTGATGATAACGGTCGTGCATCCGCCGCCCATATGTGCGACGACACAGGTGACCTCATCAAACTTCTTGCCCACGGACTTTGCATATTCACGGGTAACGGCACGGATATTCAGTGCATGGATGAGGGAACGTCTGGAAATATCAGACATACCGGAGATACGGGCTACCGGTGTGATTTCATCAACCGCTGTCGGGTCAACGATATAGGACGGCTTTCCCAGGGGATCTGCGATCTTCTTTGCGAGCAGGCCGCCGAGGTTTGCCGCATGGTCACCATGCAGGGCGATGGTCAGATCGTGAACAATCGCATCGTTGACGAGGTAGGTTCCTGCCTCGATTGGATGGAGGTATCCGCCGCGGCCGACACATGCGTCAAGCTTGTTTACATCGTAATTCTGTTCCTTCAGGTAGTTCATGATTACGTTGTAGCGGAAGTCCAGCTGATCGATGGTTTTGGGGAACTTTGCCATTTCACTGGAAGGATGTTCGAGGACTGTTTCCGAAACCTTCTGATCGTTTTCGAATAACGCGATCTTTGTGGAGGTGGAACCGGGGTTGATAGCCAGAATATTGAATGTCATACGTATATCTCCTTATCCGTTTACGGATTTCATGCTTTCGGAAATGACCGCTGCGAGGGCAATGGAATTGACTTTGACTTCCTTGGTGTCACTGCGGCTGGTGAGGATAACCGGTGCCTTTGTGCCGGTGAGGCAGTTGCCGTTCTTGATTCCGGGAACCATGTGAACGATTGCCTTGTAAACAAGATTTCCTGCATGAATGTCCGGGAATACCAGAATGTCGGCTTTTCCTGCACACGGACGATCCTGCGCGCCTTTTTCAGCGGCTGCCTCATCATACAGCGCGATATCCAGGGACAGTGGTCCGTCAACGACACAGTCATCACCGAATTCGCCGGCCTCATATGCTTTGCGGAGTTCTTCCGCATCAACCGTGACCTGCATCTTCGGATTGACAACTTCAACTGCCGCAAGCGGCGCAACATGAGGTTTTTCAACGCCGCAGGCATGTGCGACATCAACCGTATAGTTGATGATTGCCTTTTTGTCTTCGAGCGTAGGATAGGGCATGAAGGCGACATCACTCAGGAACAGAAGATGATCGATACCCGGGATTTCAAATACGCATACATGCGAGAGGGCTTTTCCGGTACGCAGACCGACTTCCTTGTTCAGAACGCTCTTCAGGAAGTCCTTTGTGTTCAGGAGTCCCTTCATGTACATGTCGGCTTCGCCGTCATGGACGAACTTTACCGCTGTGAGGCTTGCGGTGACATTATCAGGTTCATTGATGATTCTGTAGTCATTGGCGTTGATGCCGAGTGTTCCGCACAGTTCACGGATTTTTGCTTCATCACCGACCAGGATCGCATCCACGATACCAAGCTGGTGTGCTTCACTGACTGCCTCAAGGACAGCCTCATCCTGTGCACATGCGACGGATAATGTCTTCTTACTGCACTGTCTGACCTTGGCGAGAAGATCATCGAATGATTTGCTCATAAATATATATTTCCTCCCATAATATATCTATATAACCGTACAATATGTTAACATATTCACATATCTGCATACAAGAAAACTGCGGACAAAACAGCAAATACAGGAGAAAAAATCATGAAGGCTTGCTATCCCGGAACATTTGATCCGATTACCAACGGTCACATCGACATTATTGAACGTGCATCTGAGATGTTTGATGAGGTGGTTGTGCTGATCATGCATAACGCCGCAAAGAAGTGTCTGTTTACAGAAGAGGAGCGGAAACAGTTCATTGAAGAATCCGTTGCGAATCTTCCGCTTTCCCACAAGATCAAGGTAATGATCGGAAGCGGACTGACCGTGGAATATGCCGCATCGATCGGCGCATCCGCAATCATCCGAGGCATCCGTGCGGTTTCGGATTATGAATATGAACTTATGCAGGCGACTGCGAACATGTATCTCAATGACAGTGTGGAAACACTGCTGCTGATTGCCCGGCCGCAGTATTCCTTCCTGAGTTCCAGTGTGGTAAAGGAAATCGGTCTCAATCACGGTGATATTTCTGAACTGGTGCCGGAACCGATTCTCGATCGCGTCGCAAAGCAGCTTGGCTCCCGCGAGTGAGTCATGCGTGTACTGGAAGGGTAGTTTATAATAGGTTCTGATGTCTTATACCGGAGCTCCGTTTTTACTTGTTTTTCTTCCCATCCTGCTGGTCATATACTGGCTTTTTTACCGTCGGCCGGTTGTGCAGAATGCAGTTCTGCTGACCGGCAGTTTTGTGTTTTATGCCTCCTTTTCCAAACGGTATGTGCTCGTACTGCTTGCGGGAATCCTGTTCTCATGGTTCGGCGGAAAACAGATTGCGAAAAACCGCAGGGCTCTGATTCCGTTTGTTATCATAAATCTTCTGCCGCTGCTGTTTTTCAAATACGGAAAAACGATGCTTGGCATGTGGTATCTTCTGATGCCTGTCGGACTGTCGTTTTACTCCCTGCAGAGTACTTCCTATCTGTTTGATATTGCCAACGGCAAAACCCAGCCGGAGAACAATCTGATTGATTATGCGCTGTATGTTTCGTTCTTTCCGACGATCGTCTCCGGTCCGATTCAGAAAAGCTATCAGTTTCTTCCGGATATCAGATCTTCAAAATCAATTACGTACAGGGATGCGGTCAGCGGCTGTCTCATCTTTCTCTACGGCGCATTTCTGAAAATGGTAATTGCCGATCGGATCGCGTTATTTACGTCACCGGTCTTTGAATACTATTCCGGCTACGAAGGCGCGGTGGTACTGACTGCCGCAGTTCTTTATTCCATCGAAATCTACTGCGATTTCTTCGGTTATACCTGCATGGTGAGCGGGATTGCCAGGCTGTTCGGCTACCGGCTGCGCGATAATTTCCGCCAGCCGTATTTTGCGGTATCCATTTCCGATTTCTGGAAACGCTGGCATATGTCACTGACATCCTGGCTGACGGAATATATCTATTTTCCGCTTGGGGGAAACCGCAAAGGCACTGCCCGCAAATACATCAATATCCTGATCATCTTTATCGTCAGTGCACTGTGGCATGGAACCGGTCTGCAGTTTGCGGTCTGGGGCCTGCTTCATGGCTTCTACCGGATTGTTGAAGAGCTTACGGCATCCTTACGGACCAGACTCTGGAAGAAGCTTGGTGTCGATACATCCAGGCATGGTTGGACACTGCTTCGCCGCATCTGGATCTTTGCGCTGGTGACCATTGCCTGGGTATTCTTCCGGGCCAAGGATGTACCGTCTGCGGCAGGCTTCCTTGCGCAGATGTTTCATTCCTTCAATGTACATGTCTTCTTTGACGGGACGCTGTTCCAGCTGACTCTCGATGAGATTCATTTCCGCGTTGTCATTCTTGCGATTATTGCCATGGGGGTTGTCTCCCATTTCCGTGAACAGGGAACGCGTGCGGAAGATGTACTGGAAGAAGCACTGCCGGTGCGCTGGGCACTGATTCTGATTCTGCTGTTTGCGGTGCTGATTGCCGGTGTATACGGGCCGTCTTATAATGCGGCGAACTTTATTTATGCAAACTTCTGAGGGAACTATGCGGATAAAAACTGGGCGAATTATAAAAGTGATCGGATTTCTGCTTGCGGCATTTTTCCTGTGGCTTCTGGTGCGGGATACGCTTGTCATGAAGCGCGATGACGGCATCACGTCCATGAAGATCTACTATGAACAGCCGGAAAATTCCGTCGATGTGCTGTTTGCGGGTAGCTCCCACAGCAGCTACAACATCGCCGCAGAGGAACTCTGGAACCGCTACGGCATCAGCTTTTATCAGCTGTGGGGCTCAAGTCAGCCGATGTGGAATACGTATCATTTCCTGATTGAAGCGTTTAAAACCCAGCAGCCAAAGGTCGTCATGCTGGATGTATACGGGGCTCTGATGGAAGAGGAATACAGTGATGAGGCACGTCAGGCGACCAACACGCTCGGACTGAAGCTCAGCCGCAACATGCTGGAGAACATCATGGTCTCTGCCCCGAAGGAGCGGTGGGGCGAGCTGTTCCTCGGCCTGCCGATCTATCATGACCGGTTCTCTGAACTGGCAAAGGATGATTTTATCTACTATCCATGGTCCAGGGATTCCGTAGATGAAAAGGGAAGCTTTGCGATTTACGGTACCCATGACAATGTGAATTTTACCCCGGCAGACACTGAGGAGCGTCTTCCGCTTTCCGTCAAACAGGAAACGTGGCTTCGTAAAATCATTGCCCTCTGTGGAGAACGGAATATCCCGCTGGTTCTGATGGTGACACCGACCGTGGACTGTGCCGCAGAACAGGGGTATTACAATACGATCTCTGATATCTGTGCGGAAACGGGCACGCCGTTCCTCAATATGAACCGGATCCCGGAAGTCGAGATTCTTCCTTCCGATATCTCCTATGACGACTCCCATCTGAATATGACCGGTGCCCGCAAGACCGGAGCGTATCTGGCGGAGTACCTTCATTCCCATTACGAGCTTCCTGATCACCGTGGGGAGGAACAGTACAGCAGCTGGGAATCCTATGCGCAGAAACGGGCAGCCGGCTATCTGCGTCTCTTGGAAACACCCAGGGAGATGGCAGAAGAAATCAGACTTCAGAATTACAGCGTGCTTCTGGTCCGTTACGGAAATTCATCCGGCAGAGAACATGCATTGAATGATCTTGTGAATCAGGAACTTCCAAAGCAGGAAGGAGCCTGGCTGATTGAAAATGATGCGCTAGCGGAAGTTTCTTTGTCGCCGGAAGGTGCTGCGAACGTTTATGATACAGATATAAGCATTTCCTTTTCAGACCGCTCCTTTGCGATCAATCTGACGGTCGATCCGGTCTGGAAAGACGAAGGTGTGATCGCCGCGGTCTATGACCGTACGCACAGGCAGTGGATCGATGCGGTTTACATTCCGGCGGACGCAGAAGAGCCGATGGAACATCTTGAATTCCGCACCCGTCCGGTCTGAGAAAGTCATCACAGCGCATCAGTGCGTTTCCATATAATTCTGGAGGATTGGAACATATGAAGAAAAGCTTTGGACAGAAAACCATCATTACACCGCTGCCGGTACTGATTCTTGCGACGTATGACGAAAACGGCGTCCCGAATGCGATGAATGCCGCATGGGGCGGACAGTATGACGTCAACGAGATCTTTGTGAGTCTTTCCCGGCATAAGACGACGGACAATCTCCTGTTAAAACAGGCCTTCACCGTCAGCTTTGCGACGGCGGATACGGTCATTGAGTCCGACTACTTCGGAATCGAATCCGGCCGCAAGGTAAACAAGATCGAAGCTGCCGGTTTTACCGTCACAAAGAGTGAGGTCGTGGATGCGCCGATCATCGATCAGTATCCATTGACACTGGAGTGCCGGGTTAAGGAACTGCAGGATGATACCAACGGCTATATCCTGATCGGTGAAGTCGTAAACATGACTGCGGATGAGTCGATCCTTACCGATGGAGAGGTGGACCTCGGCAAGCTCAGAGCAATCTGCTTTGACAGTTCCGCAAACAAGTATCGTGTTATCGGAGAGGCGGTCGGAGACGCGTTTGCCTGCGGCGCTGCACTGATCAAAAAATGAACTTTGATATTGTCATCAACCCGGCGGGCGGAGGCGGAAAGGCCGCACAGTTCTGGAAATCAGTTGAGCCGGAATTTGAGGATGTCGCCTATGCCGTCCATTATTCATCGCTTGATCATGGGATCCGGGAGATTGTATATGAACTGACTTCCCGGGGACAGGAAGTCAATCTGGTGGTGGTCGGCGGGGATGGATCCATGAACGAAGCCGTCAACGGCATCGCGGATTTTTCGATGGTGAAGCTCGGCTTTCTTTCCTGCGGCTCGGCAAATGATCTTGCAAAGGATGTCGGCACAGCGCCAACCGTCCATGAACAGGTTGCCCGGATCAAGCAGGGCACGGAAGTGCGCCGGATTGATGTCGGCGAAGTGATCATGCATGATTATGCGGACGCAGGAGATGAAAGAAGCCGCACAGTCCCGGAAGAACATCGGTTCCGTTTCAATATCAGCGCCGGTCTTGGCTGGGATGCGGAAATCTGTTTTCGGGTAGAACAGTCTCCCTGGAAGGAAAAACTGAACCGGATCCATCTTGGAAAGCTGATTTATATTGCGGAAGCCATTCGCACGATCTTCGGTATGCATCCGGTTGCCTGTGAGGTTACGGCAGGAGAATTAAAGCAGCGGTTTGAACAATGTGTGTTCTGTGCGGTTATGAATCATCGCTATGAAGGCGGCGGTTTCATGTTCGGGCCGCACGCAAAGCACGATGACGGGATCCTGGATCTCTGTGTGGTGAATGATGTGACGGTATCTTCCTTTTTCCGGATGTTTCCGAAAGCATATAAGGGAACACAGTTTGAAACCCGTTATGCGGTCGAACTGCGGGAACCGGAATTCCGGTTTCAGACGGAGAAACCGGTCTTTGTGCATACAGACGGGGAGGTCCGGGGGCTTTCGTCTGATGTGACAATTCATCTGCTGGATGAAAAATTGCGTCTGTTGTTCTAGAGCGTGCTATTATATCGCGTGGAGGAAATTGAAGATGAAAGAATACCAGCCTGTTGCCAGCGGAAAAGTAAGAGAAATTTACGATGATGGCGATACTCTGATCATGGTCGCAAGTGACCGGATCAGCGCGTTCGATGTGATTCTGAACAATCAGGTCACAGACAAGGGAAGAATCCTGACGGGAATGTCCCGTTTCTGGTTTGACTTTACGAAGGACATTCTTCCGAACCATATGCTTTCTGTGGATACTGCCGATATGCCGGAGTTCTTCCGGACGGACTGGTTTGCGGGACGCTCCATGAAATGTCAGAAACTGACCATGATTCCGATTGAATGTATCGTCCGCGGCTACATTACCGGAAGCGGATGGGCAAGTTATCAGAAAGATGGCACGGTCTGCGGCATCAAGCTGCCGGAAGGCCTGAAGGAATGTGAGAAACTGCCGGAACCGCTCTATACCCCGAGCACAAAGGCAGAACTGGGTGACCATGACGAAAACATCTCGTTTGAGCGTTCCATCGAAGTGCTGGAAAAGAAGTTCCCTGGAAACGGCAGGCGTTACGCAGAAGCCATCCGGGATGCGTCCATCGCACTGTATAAGAAGTGTGCAGACTATGCACTGTCCCGCGGAATCATCATTGCGGATACGAAGTTTGAGTTCGGCCTGGATGAAAACGGCAATGTCGTGATCGGTGATGAGATGCTTACACCGGATTCCAGCCGGTTCTGGCCGCTTGCCGGTTATGAGCCGGGCAAGAGCCAGCCGAGTTATGACAAGCAGTTCGTGCGTGACTGGCTGAAGGCTAACCCGGACAGCGGTTATACACTTCCGCAGGATGTCATCGACAAGACGATTGAGAAGTACAAGGAAGCCTACGAACTTCTGACCGGTTCTGCATTCTGAGACCGCATTAATCAATTGTATTAACCACAAGGCGTCTGCGCAGGCAGGCGCTTTTTCAGGCAAAACCGCAGACAAACCGCAGTGATTCCTGTAATATAATCACCTGGATAAAGAAAACATTATGACAGCACAGGATATTATTCGATTATTAATAGATTCATTCTGGAAGATCCTTCTGCCGGGTCTTACCGTTACGATCCCGCTGACGGTGATCGCATTTTCAATCGCGATGGTCATTGCGATTATCACAGCGATGGTGCAGTATGCCAATATTCCGGTATTAAAGCAGATCGCCCGCTTTTATATCTGGGTGATCCGCGGCACACCGCTGCTGGTACAACTGTATGTCGTATTCTTCGGACTTCCGAGCATCGGCATCAAGGTCGCCGCATTTCCTTCTGCGGTCGCGGTATTTGCGGTCAATGAAGGGGCGTACTGCGCGGAAACCATGCGTGCTGCGATTGAATCGGTGCCTTCCGGACAGATGGAAGCCGGCTATTGTGTGGGAATGAACTATCTTCAGATCATGCGCCGCATTGTTCTGCCGCAGGCATTCCGCACCGCTTTCCCGCCGCTGTTCAACTCGCTTATCGGAATGGTCAAGGATACCAGCCTTGCGGCGAATATCACGGTTGCGGAGATGTTCTTTGTGACCCAGCGGATCAGCGGACGTACCTATCAGTTCATGGCGCTGTATCTTGAACTGGCACTGATTTATCTGATCTTTTCGACCGTACTGACACGGATACAGGCATTCGGCGAAAAGAAACTCAATTCCTATGGAGGCAATAAGATCTGATGGCACTTCTTGAAGTCAGGGATTTACATAAATCATTCGGCGATACCGTTGTCCTCGACGGGGTATCCATGTCGGTGGAAAAAGGTGATGTGATTGCGGTGCTCGGCCCGTCGGGCGGTGGAAAAACCACATTGCTCCGCTGCATCAACTTTCTTGAGACCGCCGACAGCGGCAGTCTGGTATTCGACGGAATAACGCATGATATGGCGCACATTTCCAAAAAGCAGATCAGTGAAATCCGTCTGCATACCGGATTTGTATTTCAGAACTACAATCTCTTCCGCAATAAGACTGCGCTTCAGAATGTCACGGAAGGGCTGTTGATTGCGCGGCATATGGATAAGGCACAGGCGGAAGAAAAAGGCATGCGTATGCTGGAAAAGGTCGGCATGGCAGACCGTGCCTCCCATTATCCAAGTCAGCTCTCCGGCGGTCAGCAGCAGCGTGTTGCCATCGCAAGAGCGCTTGCGGCAGATCCCGAGATCATCTACTTTGATGAACCGACGTCCGCACTGGACCCGGAACTGATCGGAGAAGTCCTGACCGTCATGCGTCAGCTGGCGGATGAGGGCATGACCATGATCGTCGTAACGCATGAGATGGATTTTGCCCGGAATGTTTCGTCCCGCACCATCTTTATGGAACATGGAAAAATCGTCGAAGAAGGGGAATCCAAGGCATTCTTTGAATCCCCGCGCGAAGAGCGCACCCGTGAGTTTCTGCGACTGGAGGATCGCCGCTTCTGAGCGGCGTTTTTCGTGATAGAATAGCGCTATGAAATGTGAGAATTTCAAACAGATTATCCAGCATGGTAAGGAAGCGTTTGGACCGCTTCCTGCATTGCGGACAGCGGAAGCGGACGGTACGCTGAAGACCGTCACCTATGCGGAACTGTCTGCGCTTGTGGAAGCGCGCGCGGAAGCACTTTCTGCCCAGCCCTGCGGCTGTGTCGGTCTTTACGGCATTCCGTCGGTGGACTGGATCGTGGACCTGTTTGCGGCACCGATTGCCGGCAAACGAACCGTTCTCCTGGATCCTTCACTTTCCCGTGATATGACACAGGGTCTGATTGATGCCTTCGGCATTGAAGAAATCCTGCCGTCCAACAGCGGGTTTAAAACCGCATCGATCGCGGAAGGTAAGGTGGAGTATCCGGGACATATCCTGGTCTTTACCAGCGGCACCAGCGCATCCAACAAGGCGGTCGTGCTGAGCCAGAAGGCACTTGCCTATTCCGCCTGGAACGGTCAGCAGATGCTGGCATGCGGACCGGAGGATGTGATTGCGGGAATGCTGCCGCTGAGCCATGTATTCGGTCTAGTCTGTACATTGCTCTGGCCGCTCAGCTTCGGCGCGTGCGTCGGAATCGGCAGAGGCATGCGTCACTATACGGAAGATCCGAAAGCATTCGGGACAACGATTCTGGTCATGGTGCCGACACTGCTGTCGTATCTGCTCACAACCGACAGTATCAACCCGGAATGTCATACCGTACTTGTCGGTGCAGCGCCATGCGGCAATCATGTACTGAAAGCCATTCGGGATAAGGGAATCCGGGTCAGCTTCGGCTATGGACTGAGTGAAACCGCAAGCGGTCTTGCCATCTCAGTCGGATCCGATGATCCGTTCGCGCTGGATCTCTGTCCGGATACCACATGCACGATCAGTGAGGAAGGCGAAGTTCTGATTTCCACACCATGCATGATGGAAGGTTACTGGCACCGCCCGGAGGAAACCGCGGCGGCGCTGAAAAACGGTGTTCTTTATACGGGTGATCTTGGAGAGATCGACGAAAACGGACGCCTGCGGCTGAAAGGCCGGAAAAATGATGTGCTTGTTCTCAGCAACGGTGAGAAGATCTTCTGTCCGGAATGGGAAGAACAGCTGGCAAAGGAACTTGGTCCTGAGATTGCCGTAATTCTGTATCAGAATGCGCCGGCTCTGGTCATCGGAAACGGCGGACCGGAGGCGGATGCAGCAAAGATCGTGGACCGCTTCAATGCCGGACAGAGTATAAGCAAACGTATCAAATATATTCAGGTTGTGGACGGACCGCTTCCCCGGACTGCCACAGGAAAACTGAGACGATGGAAAGTGGAGGAATTACTATCATGACTGATAAGGAAATGCTGGATGAATTACTGAAGATTATTCATGTATGCCTGCCTGAAACCGAAACCGAATCGGTAACCCCGGAGACGGTAATCAACCGGGATCTCGGCGCGGATTCCATGAGTTTTGTCATGCTGATGACAAAGATCGAAGCACGGTTCAATGTTCGGATTCCGGATGAAAAGTGGAAGAATCTTTCAACCGTACAGGATGTGATCGATGCCATCCGCGAAGCGCAGAAGGGCGCTGCAAATGCCTGAGTATCACTCAAAAGAAATAAAGATCCTGTCTTCTGACTGCGACCGTTTTCAGCATCTGCGCCTTTCCAGGCTGTTTTCCATATTGCAGGAAATCAGCATTGCGGATGTGGAACGGGTCGGCCTTACCCGCGATAAAACCCTTGATAAGGGAATGCTCTGGGTGATTTCCCGGATGCGTCTTGAAATGGAGCGCCCGATCTGTTACGACGAGACCATCACGATTTCGACGATCGCCGGAAAACGCGCCCACATGATGTTCCCGCGTTATTACGAAGTGCGGGACAGCGAAGGGTCGCTGATTCTGCGCGGTTCTGCGATATGGCTTCTGATTTACGCGGATTCCAGAACTCCGATCGTTCCGGAAGAAGAACAGATCGAGATTCCCGGTGTCGAAGAACAGGGGATGCCGCTGCTGCCGATGGGACTGCGGGCAATCGAGTCGGATATTCCGGCCATCATCCGCAAGGTGATGTATTCTGATATTGATCTCAACGGACATATGAACAATACCCGGTATCTCGACTGGATCGATGACATGTATGACATGCATTTCCATGAAGTGACCCGGGTCAGAACCATTCAGATCAACTATCTGAAGGAACTGTCGTACGGGGATCAGGTAACGCTGTTTTACGAGTATGAAAACGGCAGGTACCGGATCGACGGTGTCATGGATGGCGACAAGGTTTTTTCTGCCGCTGCCGAAGTGGAGAAACGATGATCGGCGTCGATATCACGGATCTTTCCAGAGTGAAGGACGATGAGGCTTTTATCCGGCGTGTGCTGACAGCGGATGAACAGCTTGAGCTTGCCGGACGGAACACCGCTTCCCGACGGATCGAATATATCGGCGGACGGTTTGCCGCAAAGGAAGCACTCTTCAAGGCGACCGGCTGGAAAGACTGTCTGAGCTGCTCGGTACTCAATGACGAATATGGAAAACCTTATATCAAAGACCATCCGGAGCTCTCCGTGAGCATTTCGCATGACGGAGGAATGGCGATTGCGGTTGTGCAGGCGCCGTAAGGGGAAACAGAAACGAACGGAACCTTTGCAAGAATGCAGGTTCCGTTTTATGATTTGCAGGTATGAAACGCCGTATTGTACTTCCGGTACTGACCGTGATTGCATATTTCTGCCTGTTTCTGATGGCCGCAAAATATGACATGCCGCTGTCCGAACATCTTACCGCAAGGCAGATTTCAGCCGTTGTCCTCACAGGTGCGCGGATCGGTCCGCTGCCGGTGTTTTTTGCGCCTGCCTGGTGCCTGCGGGCACTGTTTCCAAAGCCGCAGAAACAGATCCTGTTCCGGCTGATCGAGGCGGCTCTGTGCATTACCTGTGGATGGAACCTGATCGATCCGGAACAGTTCATTCTCAGCGAGATACTGTCTGTGGCCGGTGCTTCACTGCTGTTCTATGGATTGCTGGCGATTCTTCCGCTGCCGGAACTCACTGAACGGCGGAAGAAGCTGCTCTGGCTTGGCATTGCCATTACCACAGGAGCGTTTCTCTCGGTACAGCTGATGAAATGCATCTGGGGGCGGCCGCGTTTTATTGCCATCCTGCAGGAAGGCGCTTCCTTCCGGGAATGGTTCCATATTGCCGGGTTTGCCTTCCGGAGAGATTACTACCGTTCGTTTCCAAGCGGACATACCGTATCGGCGGCTGCGATGTTCTTTATCACGTTTCTGCCGGATCTCTTCGATGATCTTCCGCAGAAGCCGTGGATCTACTGGACCATCTCATTTGTGTTTACGGTATTTGTCGCATTTTCCCGGATCATGGCGGGCATGCATTTCATCTCTGATGTGATGGCCGCATTCGGGGTATATATGATCTGGTATCTGGTTCTGACGATCCGGTTTCAGATAACAGAAGAACGTAATGAGGGAAAGGAATAAAATGAATCGCTTCAGAGAATGGATATACCGGTTCATGCGGGACCGGTATGGATATGATGACCTGAACTATACGCTGCTTGCGGGCGCAGTCATCGCAGATCTTGCGGGCATCTTTACCGGTGTGCAGGCATGTATGGTCGTCTCGCTGATCCTTCTGATCCTGGTGGTCAGCCGGGCGCTTTCCAAAAACCGGGTAAAGCGCAGTGCGGAAAACCGTATCTTCCGCGAACGTACCGTGGTCCCAAGAAGGCTGTTCAAGGCCTGGTCCATGGGACGCAGGGATAAAGTACACCGCTATTATCTGTGTCCGAAGTGCCATCAGATCTGCCGTGTGCCAAAAGGCAGAGGCGAAGTCAGTGTGCACTGCCCGAAATGCGGAATGGAATTTACGCGCCGGTCCTGAAACGGCGCTCTGATATAGAAAAGAGGAACTCATGAAATCAATCACAAAACAGGAACTGGCGGCGCTGCGGAAAACCTATCTTGCGGATGATGTGAACCGCATCGTGCGCAATGCGCTGACGGACCGCGATCTGGAATCTGCGGCATCCGTTTTCGAGGCAAAGAATGCCAATCCGAATCTCTTCTCCATTGAGCTTGAGACCATGCCTGTCACCAATCAGCGGGCATCCGGACGCTGCTGGATCTTCTCCACGCTGAATGTTCTGCGTGAGATGATCGCAAAGAAGTACAATATCCGGAATTTTGAACTGTCCCAGAACTATATTTCATTCTATGACAAGCTGGAAAAGTGCAACTGGTTCATGAACTGTGTGATCGCGGAAGGCGATAAACCGCTGGATGACCGCACCATGCAGTGGCTGCTGGACAACGGCATCAGTGACGGCGGACAGTGGGACATGGCAGTAAGCCTGATCCGCAAGTACGGTATCTGCCCGAAAGAGGCAATGCTTGAAACATATGCAAGCTCGCACACGGCACGCATGAATGGTCTTCTGAATCAGCGCCTGCGCCGGTTTGCGCTCGATGTACGCAAGGCGGGTTCGCCGGAGGAAACCGAACAGCTGCGGAAGGCAGCGCTGGAAGAATGCTACCGCCTGATTGCGGACTGCTTCGGCATGCCACCGGTGAGCTTTACCTTTGAATACCGGGACACAAAGAAAAAGCATCATGCGATCCAGGATGTGACACCGCTGGAATTCTATGAGAAGTATCTTGGCGAAGATCTGAATGAGTATGCAGTTCTGATCAATGCACCGACGGAAGACAAGCCGTATCACAAAATGTATACGGTCAAATATATCGGAAATGTTGTCTCGGGCAATGAGATCCGTTACCTCAATCTTCCGATCAGGGAGTTTAAGGATGCGATCATCCGCCAGCTGAAAGCCGGAACTCCGGTCTGGTTTGGCTGTGACTGCGGTAAAGACGGCAACCGCACCACCGGACTCTGGGATGATCAGGCATATGACTATGCACATACATTCCGGATGAATCTGGATCTCTCCAAGGCGGAGATGCTCGACAGCCGCCACAGTGCAATGAATCATGCCATGGTATTTACCGGTGTGAACCTTGTCAACGGCAAGCCGACCCGCTGGAAGATTGAAAACTCCTGGGGTGATGAGAAGGCGAATAAGGGCTACTATATCTGTTCGGATACCTGGTTTGACAAGTATGTCTATGAAGTCTCCGTCAAGAAGGAATATCTGACCGCAAAACAGCGCAGGGAACTGAATGGCAGGGTAAAAGTCCTTGAACCGTGGGATCCGTTTGGAACACTCGCAGACTGATATGATACGAAAACGCATCGGAGACGGTGCGTTTTTTGCGCCTGTGATACAATAGGGCGGGAAAGTAATAAAAACATGAAAATCGGAGTTATATCGCTTGGCTGTGCCAAGAACCTGGTGGATACCGAGTACCTTCTCGGAATCCTGCGGGAAAGCGGAATCGAAACCGTTTCAGAATATTCTGAGGCAGAGGCAGTTATCATCAATACCTGCGGCTTTATTGAAAGCGCAAAGATGGAGGCAATCAATACGATCCTCGAAGCGGCGGAGTACAAGGAAGCCGGTCTGAAGAAGCTGATCGTCATGGGCTGTCTTTCGCAGCGCTACAAACCGGAACTCGAACAGGAGATGCCGGAAGTCGACCGCTTTATTTCCATTGATGAATACGGCAATCTCGGCGCCATCCTTTCGGATGTGCTCGGCGTGCGCATTTCCAATACGTACGGAAAGACAACCCGTGTGCTTTCCGGAAAACCGTGGATGGCATATCTTCGGATTGCGGACGGCTGTGACAACCGCTGCAGCTACTGCGCGATTCCTCTGATCCGCGGTCCGTTTGTCTCGCGTCCGATGGAAGAGATCATCGAAGAGGCAAAACGGCTGGCAGGAGAAGGGGTAAAGGAACTGAACCTGATTGCCCAGGATTCCAGCCGCTATGGAATTGATCTTTACGGCGAACTGAAACTGTCCGCACTGCTTAAGGAACTGGATCAGATCGATGGCATCCGCTGGATCCGGATCCTGTATCTGTATCCGGATGAGATCCCGGATGACCTTATTGAAACGATCCGTACCGGAACGCATATTCTTCCATACTTTGATATTCCCATCCAGCACGGAAGTGACCGTATGCTGACGGCGATGCATCGCCGCGGCAGCCGGGAACTGATCCGGGAACGCTGTCTGAAACTGCGGGAAACCTTCCCGGATGCAGTTCTTCGTACAACGCTGATCACCGGATTTCCGGGCGAGAGCGAACAGGACCATGCGGATAATCTCAGTCTCGTCGAAGAGATCGGCTGGGACCGGCTCGGTGTATTTACCTATTCCAAAGAGGAAGATACGCCGGCATTTGAGCTGGAAGACGATGTTCCGCAGGAAGTGAAGGAGCAGCGGATGAATGAGCTGATGGACGTACAGAGCCGTCTGAGTCATGAACGGCAGGAGCGGTTCATCGGCAAAGAAACCGATGTGCTGGTCGAAGGAGTTGATCCTCTGACCGGCATGTATATCGGCAGAAGCTACATGCATGCCCCGGACAATGTGGACGGCTGTGTGCGGTTCCGTTCGGAAAACGCATATGAGCCGGGAGATTTTGTACGGGTTCGTTTCACAAAAGTATCAGGTCTGAACCTGATCGGAAAGGAAGAATGAATTCATGCCTTCATTGAAACAGCTGAAGACGTATGCACGCCTCATTATCGAGAGCGGTGTTTCTCTGAAACCGGGTCAGACCCTGGTGATGACGATTCCGGCAGAACATGTTGCGTTTGCGCGCATCCTGCAGGAAGAAGCGTATCGCTGCGGTGCCGGAAAAGTGGAAATTGAATTTGAGGATGCACTTGTGCAGCGCAACAATTACCGCTTTGCGTCGGAGGAAAAACTTTCGAAGGTACGCGAATCGGAAATCCTGAGGCGTCAGGAAACACAGGGTGAACAGGCCGCATTCCTGCATATCGTGTCGGAATATCCCGGTCTGCTTAAGGGAATTGACGAAGAAAAGATCGGACGTGTACGCATGGCACGCGGAAAAGCGTTCCGCAAGGTACAGGAATACACCATGAAGAGCCTTGGTCAGTGGTGTGTTGCGGCAGTTCCGAATCCCGCATGGGCAAAGCAGGTATTTCCGGCGATTAAAGACGAAGCCGAAGCAGTTGAGAAACTGTATGAGGCAATCTTTCATACGGTCTATATGGACCGGAAGGGAAATGCGGTCAAAAACTGGCAGAAACACGGAGATATGATCCGGCGTCATTGCGATATTATGAACGGACATCAGTTTGCGGCGCTGCACTTTCAGAACGGCATCGGAACCAATCTGCTCGTCCCGCTGCCGGACAATCATATCTGGGGCGGCGGCCGCGAAAAGGGGATTCTCACCGGTCAGTGGTTTGACCCGAATATCCCGACCGAAGAGATTTTCACAACGCCGCATCGGATGAAAACGGAAGGAACAGTTGTTGCGTCGCGACCGCTGTGTATCGGCGGTTCGATGATCGATGGATTCTCCTTTGAATTCCATAAGGGAAAAGTAACGTCCTGGAAGGCGAAGAAAGGGGCGAAGACGCTTGCGTCGCTTCTGGAAAGCGATGCGGGAAGCGTACGCCTTGGAGAAGTGGCGCTCGTGCCGTATGACAGCAGTATTTCCAATCTGAACCTGCTCTTTTACGAAACGCTGTTTGATGAAAACGCGGCTTGTCATCTGGCGCTCGGCGCATCCTATCCGACCTGCATTAAAGGCGGCGAACACATGAGCGATAAGGAACTGCGCGCTGCCGGCGGTAATGTCAGCGCAATCCATGAGGATTTCATGTTCGGTACGGAAGATCTTTCCGTGACCGGCATTCATAAAGACGGAAGTGAAACACCGGTCTTCCGTCATGGAAATTTTGTATTCTGAGGAAATCATGTTTCATATTTCTGATCTGAAAAAATACAACCGATGTCCGCGAATCTTCCTCCTTGACCAGATCACCGAACCGACGCCGTTTCGCAGAATGGTCCGTCTCGATGATGAAGTGACAGCCCTTGCGGCAGAATATCTCGGCGCAAAAGACTGCTTCATCGGAGAACGCGGTGATGATCCGGCGAAATCAATGCGTGCCCTGCAGGAACACGAATGGATCCTGAAGGCTCGGTTTGAGTACGGCGGACTCCGCATCAAGGTTCCGTTTCTGCATCATGTCGATGGCGGCTATGATCTGTATTTCCTGTTTGTCGGACTGTTTCCCCGAGCCGATGACATGCAGTTTTACTGCGATACCGTATGGGTGCTTGAACAGCTTCAGATTCCGCTGAAGGAAATCCGGATCATTCATCTCAATGCGTCCTATGTCAGGGAAGACGAACTGGATCTTTCCAGGCTGTTTGTGACAAGCAGTCGCTTTTATAATTCCAAAAACCATCCGTCCACACCTGTCCGAGAGGCAATCGATGCAAATATGAAGGATCTGTCCCGGCAGATTGCGAAAATGGAAGCCGCCATGGGTGAGCCGCTTCCCGAAGCAGTCCGTACCGGACGTTGTGCCGGCCGACAGAAGTGCCGCCACTATGAGCGCTGTTTTGCGCAGGAGCTTGAACTACCATGCGATTCCATCCTGACGCTGACCGGAACGTCGGAACGTTATGCGATGAGTCAGGAGGGGATCGAGCGGCTGAAAGATGCCGATCCATCCCGCATTGAGGGAACGCCGATGCAGTATGCGCAGATCATGGCAGATCGCTGCGGCGGTCTGTATGCGGACAGGAATGCGCTGAAGAGCTGGTTCCGTGATGTAACTTTCCCGGTATCCTTTATCGACTTTGAGTGGGAGTGCTTTGCGATTCCGCCATACCGCGGAATGAAGCCCTATGATGTGCTCGTGTTTGAATACAGTCTGCATATTCTGCAGGAAGACGGAACCGTTGACCATAAGGTGTTCCTTTCCGTCCATGATGACCGGCGAAAGTTTGTGGAAGAGATGCTGAAGGATGTTCCGGAAACCGGGACCGTATTTGCGTACAACGCAGACGGTGCAGAAAAGATCCGGATCCGGGAGCTTGCGGATCTGTTTCCGGAATACCGTGATCAGCTTCTTTCACTGAACGAACGCATGAAAGACCTGCAGGTGCCGTTTGTCTGCGGATATGTATATGACACCCGTATGAAGGGCGTATGGACGCTGAAACGCATCATGTCGATGATGGATGAACCGGGATATCATGAACTCGACATCCAGCAGGGAATGGATGCGGTTTTCCAGTGGCGTCTGCTTGACCGTGAAGATAAAAATGCAGATTTTGATCAGATTGCGGATGAGCTGAAAGCCTATTGCGGAATGGACAGCTATGCAACGCTGGTTGTATTCAAGTGGCTCCGCCAGCTGTGTGATGAACAGAACCAAACAGAAAAATCTGTGAATTAATAACGGGTCGCCGTGTAAACGTGCAGGGCATTTGATATAATTGAATCAGGAAAGAACCCCTGTATAAAAAATTGATAATAACTTTCATTCATTACGATTTCATAACAGAAAGTGAGGATTAAATATGCGTTTTGAGATTGTAGGGAAGAATATCACGATTACGGACACGATGCGGGAAAAGATCGAGAAAAAGCTTTCCGGGCTGCAGAAATATCTTCTGATCGATCCGGACACGACTGCACGGGTTGTGGCACGTGTTTACCCGGCATCCCAGAAAATCGAGGTGACCATTCCGACACGCGTCGGTATTCTCAGAACCGAAGTCGAGCATGAAGATCTGTATGCGGCAGTAGACATTGCACTGGACAAGCTGGAAGACCAGCTCCGCAGACAGAAGACACGGCTGAACCGGAGACACCGTGATTCCCTGGCGGAAAACTTCCTGACGGAAGCGGAAGAAGAGGAGTACGATATCCCGGTTAAGACAAAGACCATCGCCGCAGAGCGGATGGATCTCGAAGAGGCGATCATGCAGATGGAGCTCTCCAATCACGATTTCTACATCTACACGGATGATGAAAGCGGAAAGATCTCCGTTGTATACCGCAGAAACAACGGCGGATACGGTCTGATTGAAACCGAATAACATACATACATAAAAGGAGCTGCCGTTTGCCGGGTACGTACCGGGAGCGGCAGCTCCTTTGTTTTTATGAACATCCGAAGGCGAATTTTCACCAGATACTCTATTATGTACACAAAATCTTTTGAAAAACAGACTTCCAAAAAAATAAAAGAAGCCTAAATTTAAAGTGCAGACGCATTAAAGGGTACTTAAGACGCAGGGTATCTGCTTTCCCCGGCCTGCATCCAGCCGGCTGAATGCCGTTTCTGATTTCAGCGCCGATCAGGCGATGAAGAAGATCATCAAGCAGAGATACACGGCGGTATAAGAAAGAATTCCCGGAAGGATCGAATGTGTCTGGTTATACAGATAGGAGAAGAGCGAAAACACGACAATATAGTAAAGATAAGTGGAAGGAATCTGAGAAAGATTCGACGGTAAGAACATCAGGGTGTAGAGGAGACCGAACACGAAGCCTGTAACGAGAATCATCGTTGCTTCGCGGGCATGAATCTTCATGTGATCGGTAAGACACTTGAATTCGATGTTTGCAATCGCCGCAAGTGAGAAACTGTACGCAAATCTGACAGGAGGTCCGGCAATCGGATCCGTGCGGAAGACAGACGGATCCGGAAGTGTCAGGCTTCCCTTAAGATAACGGGTGTTGATCAGTGTCCAGAAAAAGAGAACCACAAAACCGACGATTACATAGATGATCGTATCGGAAAGATTCTCCTTGGCACGGTTCCAGTGCAGTCCGAACAGCTCCCAGTCATAGATGATCAGGAGCCATGCGGCGAAGTTCAGCGCAAACATAAGCGCAAGCGTGTCACTGCCGATAACCGATCTCAAAAGAAACCGGATAACCGGAACGAGAAGAAATATAAGAAACGAGAGCGCAATGCGCTTATATGACATCGTGGTGCTACGTACAAAATTCATAAACCGTTTTTCTTTCTGTAATGTGCGTGTAAATCTGACGCTCACTCACTATATGGTAAGGGAAGGCGGTTTTTTAAGCAAGCAGACCTGCTTGTCTTCACTGCAAAGACAGGATTTGTAAATGCATATATCATGCACGGGAAAGAGGGGTGGATAAATTATGAACCGTACAAGTATGGCAGATGCAAATGAGATGAATCGGAAAAAGGAACTGAATGATAAGGAGCTCCAGAAGATCATGGGATATCTTGGCGAACTGTATCGCCAGGCAGCCCTTCGGGTTGATCTTACAGACCATGACAAACCGCAAAGTGTGGTATCCGGCAGGTATCTGGATGATCGCTCGTTCATCTACACCATTGACCGGAGTCTTCAGGACTGTTCGAAGGAAACACAGCTGGTGATCCGGAAACAGTATCTGGAAGTCAACGAGAAGAACTGGTATCTTCAGTTTTTCACACAGGGAAGTTTCCGGAAAATCCTGATGAATGCGATCCGCGAGTTTCTGCATATTATGGATTTGCTGTGAAATTGATGGTATTATTTTTGACAGGGAGTATCCTTTATGGAACGACTTGCATTCATACGACAATTGCTTTCGAATTTCTGTAAAATTCCGGACGATTTTTCGTGGGATACCACATTTAAATCACTTGGACTGGACTCGTACGAAATTGTGGATTTTGTGCTTGGTCTTGAGGAAGCGTACGGATTTGCGGCAGATGATTCGGATCTGATGTCGCTGGAATGTATGCGTGACGTAGAGAACCTGATTAAAAAGTGCATGAAGGAGGATAATACAATCATGCTTAAAGGAATTGCCGCTTCACAGGGAATTGCAATCGCAAAAGTTTACAAGCTTGAACCGCCTGTTCTCGACATTCAGCGCCTGGATGCAGAACCGGAAGCTGAGCTTGCAAAGCTTGACGCAGCATTCAAAAAGACAATTGAAGACGTAGAAAAGATCAAGGAAGTAGCTTCCAAGAGCCTTGCGGCGGAAGAACTCGCAGTATTTGACGCCCATCTTATGATGGCAAACGATCCGGAACTTCGCAGTCAGATTGAAGACATGATCAAAAACGACAAGGTCAATGCGGAGTATGCGACCGAACAGGTTGCCAACATGATGGTCTCCATCTTTGAGTCCATGGAAGATGCTTATATGCGTGAGCGTGCTGCGGACATCAAGGATGTTACATTCCGTCTGAAGTGTAATCTCTGCGGAAAGGTAATTCCGAATCTTGCGACCATCGACACTCCGGTGGTAATTGTCGCCAAGGACCTGACTCCGAGTGATACCGGTTCCCTGAACAAGGAATACGCAAAGGGCTTTGCGACAGAAATCGGCGGACGTACCAGCCACAGTGCAATCATGGCACGCTCGCTTGAAATCCCGGCAGTCGTCGGTGTCAAGGGAATCCTTGAAGCTGCCAATGCCGGTGATGAAGTGATTCTTGACGCACTGAACGGTGAAGTCATTCTGAATCCGACAGAAGAACAGAAGGCAGAGTATGCCGCGAAGGGCGAAGCATTCCGCAAGGAAAAGGAAGCGCTCAAGGCACTGAAGAATGAACCTTCCATCTCCACTGACGGACATAAGGTACTTCTCGTCGGTAATATCGGCGGACCGAAGGATGTCGATGGTGTCAATGACAACGGCGGCGAAGGCGTCGGTCTCTTCCGTACCGAATTCCTCTATATGAAGAGCGAAGATGATTTCCCGGATGAAGACACACAGTTCGCTGCGTACAAGCAGGTCCTGGAAGGACTCAACGGCAAACCGGTCGTTATCCGTACACTGGATATCGGCGGCGACAAGAAGCTCAACTACTATGAGTTCGCAGAAGAAATGAACCCGTTCCTCGGTGTACGTGCTGTTCGTTTCTGCCTGATCCGTAAGGATGTATTCCGTACCCAGCTCCGTGCACTGCTTCGTGCAAGTATCTACGGCAAGCTCTGCATCATGTTCCCGATGATCGCTACGGTCCAGGAATTCAAAGAGGCAAAGCAGTGCTATGAAGATGCACGCGCTGAACTGATTGCGGAAGGCGTCAAGGTTGCGGATGATGTCGAGGTCGGCTGCATGATCGAAATTCCGGCTGCGGCAGTTCTTGCGGACCAGCTGTCCAAGTATGCAGACTTCTTCTCCATCGGCACAAACGACCTGATTCAGTACTCCATGGCTGCTGACCGTATGAGTGAGCCGGTATCCTATCTGTACCAGCCGCTGAACCCGTCCATCCTGCGTCTTGTCAAGATGACGATTGACGGTGCTCACAAGAACGGCAAGTGGTGCGGTATGTGCGGTGAGATGGCCGGTGATGAACTGGCAGCTCCGCTGCTGCTCGGTCTTGGACTCGATGAGTTCTCGATGAGCGCAAGCTCCATTCTCCGTGCACGTCAGCTGATCAACTCGCTGAGCTACGAAGAAATGAAGGTCATGGCTGAGAAGGCTGTTAACTGCGACACGGCTGAGGAAGTCAACGAACTCGTCAAATCTGCAGTAACACGATAATCACTCATTGCGCTATAATCTGAGGTGCAGGCAATGCACCTCGGATTTTTTTATGGATAAATCAACACGCGTTCTCTTTATTTCAAGCACCGGCGGACACCTTACCGAGCTTCTTCAGCTATCGGTGCTTTTTGATCATTGTGATTACCGAATTATTACGGAAAACAACAAATCCAATCTCAGCCTGAAGGAACGCTATGGAAGCGACCGCGTCGCCTTTGTGCCGTATGGCAGTAAGTCGCAGCCGCTGACCTATGTATTCCATTTTTCAGCGAATATTATCAAAAGCATTTACTACTTCCGGAAATGGAAGCCGGAGGTCATCATTACCACCGGCACGCATACCGCGGTTCCGATGTGCAAAATTGCACACCATTTCGGCAAGAAGGTCATCTGGATCGAAACCTTTGCGAATGCGACGACTCCGACAATGGCCGGAAAGATGATCTATCCGATTGCGGATCTGTTTATCGTGCAGTGGGAAAGCATGCTGAAGGTGTATCCCAATGCTGTATACGGAGGGTGGATTTTCTGATGATACTGGTAGTACTGGGCACAAATGACAAACCGTTCACCCGGATGCTGAAGGCAGTGGAAGATGCGGTGAAAAGCGGTGATATTCAGGATGAGGTCCTGGTTCAGGCAGGCTTTACCCGCTATGAAAGCGACTGTATGAAGGTCATTGATTATATTGACCAGGAGGCATTTTCCGAAGCCCTCGCAAAAGCGGATGTTCTGATCACGCACGGCGGCGTCGGAACAATCATGACCGGCCTCAGGCAGGGGAAGACGATTCTTGCGGCGGCCCGGCTGGCGGCGTATGGAGAACATGTCAACGACCATCAGATTCAGCTGCTGGAGGCATTTGAATCCAAGGGATACCTGATCTACATGAAGGATCTGAATGATATCCGCCCATATCTCAAAGCTGCAGAAACCTTCGTTCCCAAACCATATGTGTCCCAGCGGGATCATATGGCATCCCTGATTGAAAACTGGATAGATGAACATGTAAAAAAATGATTCGGAATTCCGGATCATTTTTTCTGTACAGTACCGCTGACTTCACTCCAGGTAAGGATAGGTGCTTGAAACATAGAATTCCTGCATATCATCCAGACGCACACAGGAGAGTGAGCGGCCGAAGACACATCCGCAGTCGATATGAAGCAGGTTGCGTCCATGGATGATTTTGCCTTCATACTGTTTGCCGTAAAGGAAGGTCGGCATATGACCGACAATCATCGTGACATCCCGGTAAGGGTTGTCATTGATTCCGATGTGCGGCCAGATCAGCTCGCTTTCGGAATATTCACAGACCGGAAGACCGAGTTTCCAGCGCTCACCGAGGCCGGAATGCACAATCAGAAACTTTCTTCCGCCAACCTGGAGTTCCTTATAATACTGCGGGTCCGCAAGATATTCCAGGATGTCATAGCAGACCGTAAACTCACTGTCGAGAAACTGGTCAATGGTGACGAGACCGCCGTTCCAGTGGACCCAGTTTAAAAAGTCACCTCCAAGAAGACGCAGGTGGCCGGGATTCCGTTTGCCTTCAATCAGATCTTCCGCATATCTGGCCAGCCAGACATCGTGATTGCCGAAAATCAGATGCATGTTTTTGTGCGCCATGATCAGACGCAGGAGTTCAATCGGGTAACGCCCGCGGTCGCAGACATCACCGGCTATATACAGTTCATCGTAGTCACTGAACTGAATCTTATCCAGCATGGCGCGGAACTCTTCCAGACAGCCATGCAGATCAGAAATTACATATACAGACATAGTTCCTCATTTCGAAAAAGCAGTTCGATTGTATCACGCAGAGGGAGACAATGTCGATGAAGGAGCGATGTTTTTCAGGAATTGGAACGCGTGATGTCTGGAAGCGCATTTCATACAGATAAAAGAATTTCTTTCCAAGCAGCAGGGTGGTTTGCTATAATTTACGGGAATTTAAGTGAAGGAAGGTTGATTTAAGTATGGGAAGAGCACATGAAGTACGTGCTGCGGCGATGGCTAAGACTGCCGCAATGAAATCGAAACTGTATTCGCGCTTTGGTAAGGAACTTTACATTGCGGCGAAGTCCGGTGTTCCTGATCCCGATATGAACCTTGCGCTTGCCCGCAAGATCAAGGAAGCAAAGTCCAATCAGGTTCCTGCCGATGTAATCAAGCGTGCCATTGATAAGGCAAAAGGCGGCGGAGGAGAAGACTATACCGAGTGCCGGTATGAAGGCTTCGGTCCCGGCAACAGCACTGTCATCGTTGACTGCCTGACAGATAACACAAACCGTGCATATACAGAAGTAAAGACTGTATTCAATAAGTGCAAGGGCGCAAAGCTTGCCAATGCCGGCGCTGTTTCGTTCAACTATGAACAGTGCGGTCTCTTCTATTTCCCGTATGAGGATGAAGAGAAGATGCTTGACGCAATGATGGAAGCGGAAGTTGATGTCAGCGACCTGTCTGTAGAAGACGGCGTCATGATGGTCAAGACAGCGTTTGCGGATTTCGCAAAGGCACAGGATGCCATCGAAACACTGATTCCGGGTGTTGAATTCGACACCTGCGAAGTAACGATGCTGCCGAATGAGTATGTAACACTTTCCGATGCGGAAGAAGTGGAAGCTTACAACAAGCTGATGAACATGCTCAATGATGTTGATGATGTAAACAAGGTTTACACCAACGTTGAAATTGCTGAGTAATGATGAAAGGAAAAAGACAGAGTTCTGTCTTTTTTCACATACAGGGAGGCTGAAATGAAACGTGTCATCACCTACGGAACCTATGATCTCCTTCATTGGGGACACATCCGTCTGCTGCAGCGGGCAAAAGCGCTCGGCGATTATCTGATCGTTGCGCTGTCCACCGACGAATTCAATGCCGGAAAAGGAAAAACGGCCTATCACCCGTATGAAGAGCGGAAGGCCATGCTGGAAGCGATTCGGTATGTGGATCTTGTCATTCCCGAGGAAACCTGGGAACAGAAGAAGTCCGATATCGTGAAATACCAGGCAGACATCTTTGTGATGGGAGATGACTGGGAGGGGAAGTTCGATGAACTGAAAGAACTCTGCGAAGTGGTCTACCTCCCGCGGACTGCCGGTATCTCAACCACAAAGATCAAGGAAGATCTTGAAAAGCTTGGCAGAAACGTCTGATTCTCAGCGAACATATACGGCGCCGCCGATTTCCCGCAGAAGGATTTCGCGGCGCTTTTCTTCTTCAAAGACGGAAGTGTAAAGCAGGGCGCTGCGGTATTCAATTTCCCGCCAGTGCCATGGAACACGCGCAAACCGGCTGGCAATTTTCACATCACTGTCCCGCATGGAATGGAGCCATTCTTTCCCGCGGTCATTGAACGCGAGGACCTGCAGGCTGTCCGGTTCGCCGAGGCATTTCACTTCCTCTTTTTTCATCTGCATCATTGCCTGCAGGCAGGTGCGGCGGATCCGGGAAGCGGTATAGCGGTAATTCACGCTGCGCCGCATGAAATCTTTAAAGCTGTCTGCCAGCTTTGCCTGTTCCTTCAGGTGGTTTTCAATGCCCTCGGAATACATCTGATAGGTACCGAGTGTTTTTGCGTCCGTAAGCAGAAGATAGGTGCGCAGATACGGCCAGTACATCTCCATCCAGGGAATAAATGCATTCTCCAGATGTTCGGCAGGGGTCAGGCCCTTTACGGAGCGTCCTTCTTTCAATGCGGTGCGGATCGCCAGGGCACTGCTTACTTCCTTCAGTTCCGTATCGCTGTAATCACTGGTGCGCTGTACGAGAACCGGTTCGATTCCGGTTCCTTCAAGTTCCTTGAGGTAGGCAACTGCCAGGATATCATTGGGACGCATGTCCGTTGTGAGAAGGCTGTATGCCTTCGGGAAACTCATACCGCTGTCCATGGAGATATGGAGGTGATCCGGGTTGACCGGTGTTGAGGCGATATCCAGAAGGTTTTCCAGATTGCCGCATTCGCTTCCGAAACAGAGATGCGTGATCCCGGCCAGCTTCAGAAGGCTGACGGCACCGTGCGCAAATACGGATGCGGATTGTGTGGAATAGATATACGGCAGGTTGATGACCGCATCACAGCCGTTCTGAACTGCTGTAATGGCACGGGATACTTTGTCTTCCACGGCAGGTTCACCGCGCTGTACAAAATCACCTGACATGACTGCCAGGATGACATCACATCCGGATTTCTCTCTTGCCTGCTGAATATGAAAGACATGTCCGGTATGAAATGGATTGTATTCCGCGACGATTCCGCAAACCTGCATAATCTGATTCTCCCTTATGAACAATGCCTACAGTATATAATAGAATCAGAAGAAGGAGTTATCCTATGCCGAGAAGACTTGCATATACTGTATTTCGCCCGACCGGGGAATTAAAAGGGGCGGTTGCCATCGTGCATGGCATGGCAGAACACCGCAAACGCTATATCGCCTTTGCAGAATTTCTTGCGGAAAGCGGACTCGGTGTCATAACCTATGATCTTCCCGGACACGGGGAGAGCGCAGACGATACGCTTGGCTATTTCGGAGATGAAGACGGATGGCAGGAGATGATCGACAGTGCCGCACGGGCCGTTGCCCGGGCAAAGAAGGAATTCCCGGGTGTACCGGTATGTCTCTTCGGACATTCCATGGGAACGATGATATCCCGCTGCTATATTCAGAAACACGATGGCGAAATCGACGCCCTTGTGCTTTCCGGTGCGCCGAACTGGCAGGCGGCTACCGCTGCCGGTATCGCACTTGGCAAGCAGATCCGCGGACTGCGCGGAAAGAAGGGACTTTCCAAACTGATGGATCGTCTGGTGACCGGCAATTTCAACAAGTCCGTAAAGGATCCGAAAACACCGGTGGACTGGCTGTCCTACAACGAAGATAATGTGCAGAACTATCTGAATGATCCCAACTGCGGGTTCGGATTTACCGTTCAGGGATATCTCGATGAGCTGGAAGGCATGCGTCAGATGCATCGTGTGGAACTGTATAACTGCACAAAGCCGGATCTTCCGATTCTGTTTGTGGCAGGAGAAGACGACCCATGCATCGGCGGTAAGGAAGGTCTGAAGGATTCCATTGATACATTGAAACAGGCCGGATACCGAAAGATTTCGAAGAAGCTTTATCACCATATGCGTCATGAAATTCTGCAGGAAACCGACAACGAGGTGGTATTCCGTGAGATCCGCAAATGGCTCAAGAACGGTGTTATCGGATAAAACTGTTGATTTTGATTTCGCTTTTGTTATAATAAACAACGCTAACGATTAAGGAGACTCGGTTGTGATTTGGACTAGATCGGAGCTGATCCGCAATCCGCATGTGCATATTGATGAGGATGTAACCGTTGATTCTGAGGTATTCGCGAATACGACAAGAATCAATTCCGTCAAGACAGCGCATGTCAGCGGAGAAGGATATCTTGAAGGAACAGACAGATTCTATGTGACGCTTCACATTGAAGGAATCATGCTGTGCCCGGATGCGATTACCAACAAGGAAATCGAAGTTCCCTTTGAAACGGATACGCAGGAATACTATTCCTTTGAGGAAAGTGATTCCAATGATGAAAGTGTCCGGATCGTTACGGATGAAACCATCGATCTCATTCCCGCGGTAGTTGACGCAATCTACCTTGAGATTCCGCTTCAGGCAACCGAAGCAGAACCGGAAGATTACCCGAGCGGTGACGGATGGCGGATTATGAGTGAAGAAGACTATGAGAAGAGCCGGAAGGAGAGGATTGATCCGCGCCTGGCGAAGCTCAAAGAGTTTAAACAGGATTAGGAGGTGTCAGGCAAATGGCAGTACAGCAGAGAAGAAATTCCAAGACAAGACGTGACAAGAGACGCACACATTACAAGCTCGCGGCTCCGACTCTCGTAAGATGCCCGGAATGCGGTGCATTCAAGCAGCCGCATCATGCTTGCCCGCAGTGCGGTTCAACCGGCAGCGCAAAAGCAAAAGCCTAAGCCCGTGCAATCGGAAATCTGGAGAATCCAGTCAGGGTTCTCTTTTTTTGTGTTTTTGCGGATCTGTCTTAAAACTGCAGATCGCGTTGGATAAATGGTTGTAATTTGAGCTGGTTTCAATAATTTTTAAAAATTTTTAAAAATTTATATTCTTTCATTAAGATTTATATTTTCGGAATATAATCAGTAAATTTGTGTTTCGTTATTTGACTGCATATGTCATCTTTGACGCTGTATTTATTAGTGCTTACGAAGTGTTCACTTCGCTCGAATTGACATTTGGACACCAAGCAGCCATGCAATTTCTTTAGCACAGAATAACGTCGAAACGTCGTAATAAAACGTGGGGAACCGTTGTTGTTAAATCAATGGGAAAGAGTATAATAAATATTACCAGCTTTTTTCTATTTCGATTATGGATATGGCAAAATACCGCTTGGTTCTGCCTGTTTAAGCGATTAGAAGAGTGGACTTTTCAGAGAAACGACTTCCCTGCAGATGTTAAAAAGGATAGTTATTTCCTGACTCATCATCCACGATTTTCAGCGTCAGTTATTTCTATCTTGGCGGGTGATCGTTTTTTAGACTCTATGATGCCATTTATCAAATCGAATTAGTGCTATTTAGGGAGAGGAAAGGAAATGAAAAGCAGAAAGAGATGGGTATCATTGGCAGCGGCACTGCTGCTGGCTGTCGCAATGGCATTTGCTCATATGCCATTAAGTGGTGCAGTATCAGTCTATGCAGAATCAGACACAGAGATAATCTCCGAAGATCCGGCCAATGAGAATGGCGAAGAGGATAAGGAAATATCAGACAAGACTGATGATGCACTGAATCCTGCAGATGCTGAATCAGGTAAGACTGAAGAAGAAACGAAGTCTGAAGAAACTGAGACAAAAGAAGAAGCGAAGTCTGAGGAAGAGGCAAAGTCTGAAGAAGAAGTAAAGTCCGAAGACGATGCAAAGGCTGAAGAGACTGAGACTAAAGAGGAAACAGCTGCAGGTGAAGAAGGCAGCGAATCTGCTGGCAAAGACGAAACGGCAGTGACCGGTGATAACGCTGATGCGGCAAAGGAAGAAGTTGGCGATTCGTCTGAAGGTGCCAAAGAAGAGGCAGAACCGCAGGATAATAAGGCTGCCGATAAGCCGGCGGCAGAAACTCCATCTTCAGATGATGTCAAGGAAAACGATACTGCTGAAGATGTAACTGATGAAGCAGCACCGGAACCAAAGGCAAAGCAGGTTAAACTTCTGGCGGCAAACGATGATCCTGTAACTGAGGTATCTTCATTTAACGAATTAAAAGCCGCTATCAACAATGCCCCGAATGGTGTGGAAACTCGTATAAAGATCAAGACCGGCGCGCAGATTGTATTACATGCACCTACCAGTAATGAAAGACCGAATCATACAGCTAACGAAAAACCCGATTATCCTCGTTGGGATTATTCAGTTCCTTCCGGGAAGAATATCGTTCTTTACAGTGAAGGAGAGGCAACAATCAAGCCGGACAAAGGGGCTACATGGTTTGGAGTTTCAAATGGCGCAACCCTTAAAGTTGGTTCTGGCAATGCGGATGACAATCTGAATCTTGATAGAACAACCTTCTATGTTGAAAAGGGAGGTAGTCTCGAGATTAATGATGGAATAACTATTGGCAGGATTGATCATATTCAGAATAATGGCGGATTATATGTAAGAGGAACTCTCAATATCCATGGTGGATTTACGGATCGTGTTGTTGTTAGTCCTGGCGGTGTTCTGGAAAGTTTTGATAGCGGCAGTATGCGCTATTTGGATATTTCCGGAGTTGCAAAAACAATAGGACCGAACGTCAGCATCGTAAACCCTGACGGAGCTGCAATTACTGTAGCTAATGTTTCTTCTGATTTTGCCTATAATGGTGATCCATATCATGGAAATGTAGCAAGAGGAACAGGACCTGCTTATATTGAGAAGATTACAGGAGGTTTCTTCCAAGGTAGAGCAGCAGCGCTTTCTGTTTGCAGTACCAGTTGGAGTGATACAAGATTATATGGTGGTGTTGTGGAAATTACGGGAGGCACATTTATTTCTACAGAAGATGCTGCCGTTAACGTTGCCGATTCATCCAACCGCGGTGCTTGGAGTATCAAGAAAATCTCCGGCGGAACATTTATTGCGGAAAACGGCAATGTGTTTAAAGGAATATTAGGTAACTCCGTATATTATTACGGAAATGCGGCAAATGTTGTTGAAATAGAAGACGGATTATTTATCAGTAAAGGTGACGTGTTCTATGGAGCCAATGCAGGAACGATAAAAAATGGTCATTTCATTTCTACTGAAGGATCAATACTTTCCGGTGCATTTTACCAAGCATATACAGGTCAGCGAGCTTATTTCAAGAGCAATATAGGTTATCTGGAACCTGGAATCACTGCTTTCAGAGGAAATGCACGTTATTACTGCGGCGAAAACGAGGTTGTTAAGCCAAGCGATTCTGCTTCTCTTGCAGCTTCAATAACAAAAATTGATAAACCGTATGTATTCAGCGGTCCTAGTACAGTCAATGAAACAATTACACTCCCGGAAGGGTATACAGGATCATTCGGCACTACATACGATTTCCAGACACTTATTCGTCCGGCGAAGGTAACGTTCGACCTTAACGGAGGCACATCGACTTCATCTGATTATGCCGATAAGGATGTTGATGTGAGACAGGAGAGCACAAGCAAGCTTGAACTTCCTGGCGATCAGGAAACTCCGATCCGGCCTAACTATGTGCTGACAGGCTGGGTAAACGAAGAAACAGGTGATGCATACAGCATCGGTGATACCGTAACAATTACCAAGGACACCACCTTTGTTGCACAGTACAAGTATCAGTACACGGTCAGTTTCAATCCGAACGGCGGTGAAGGAACAATGGATGACATCACTGTAACGGAAGGCGAAGAAACTGAACTGCCGGAGAATATATTCACAAAAGAGGGATATACATTCGAGGGGTGGAATACCGCAGAAGACGGAAGCGGAGATTCCTATGAAGACAAAGCGACGGTCAAGGATCTTGCAGGGGAAGCAGGCGAAACTGTAACGCTGTATGCGGTATGGAAACCACTTCAGTTTAAAATCACATATGATCTTGATGGCGGCTCCTACAACGGAAGTACAGCTGATATCGTTGAAACGTATGACTATGGAACGGAAATCACCATCCATGCAGCACCGACAAGAGAAGGAATGAACTTCTCATACTGGCGCGGATCTGAATATAATCCAGGCGATAAGTATACGGTAATGGAAGATCATACGTTTACGGCTGTCTATGCGGCGGTTCCGAGCGATGAGATTAAGGAGGATAAGACTCCGACTAAGCCTGAGACGCCGACCAAAAAGCCGGAGAGTAAAAACACTCCAACAGTAAATACGAAATCCGGCGGAGAAACGAAAGTGATCGTGGTGCCAAGCCAGAACACAGGTTATGTACCTCGGCCTCGTTACATCCCGAATACCAGTGATAACAGCAATATGCCGTTATGGATGGTATTGCTGGTAATGTCTCTTACGGTAGCTGGCGGAGTTACATATTTCCTGAAGAAGTACTGATAATCATTTGAACTGCACACATTTCACGAATCTGACTGCTGGTTCTGACGATACAGACCGGCGTCAGATTCAGAGGAAGTGCAGCCCATTCATTTCCTGAAAAGATATAACTCAGGGAGACCGATGGTTTCCCTGAGTTTTTAGGTAAAAAATTTTTTTAAATATGAAAACTGCAGTACACGTTTGGTGCACCATTATTTGACCGGAAATTCACGTGTATTTCAAGTCCGCTGAAACAGCGGATTTTTTATCGATCTGCGATGAGTGGTACACCAATCATAACCGCATAAACAGATGCGATACGGCATGTTTGGGGGTTCTGAAATCCGCCCAATTTTTTATTGCAAAGAGCACCTAATGTGGTATCCTTGTGGTAGAAAGTGACACAAAGTGGTGGAAAGTGGGGATAGCTGGAATGTTCATGGGGGAATACCGGCACAGCCTGGACTCAAAAAACCGTCTGATCATTCCGTCTCGTTTCCGGGAAGAACTTGGCGGCACTTTCGTTGTTACGCGATATCTTGAAGGATGCCTTACGATCTACACCAATGAGCAGTGGAAAAAGATCACGGAAAAGCTGAGTGCGATTCCGATGACCAATAAGGCAGGACGTCAGTTCTCACGTATTTTTCTTTCCAAGGCAGTCGAGTGCGAACCGGATGGGCAGGGCAGAATTCAGCTTCCTGCAGCGCTGATCCAGTCCGCAGAGATTATCAAGAAGTGTGTTGTCATCGGAACCGGTGACCACATCGAGATCTGGGCAGAGGAACGCTGGGATGAATACAACCGGATGTCCGAAGAAAGCTTCGAAGATGCTGCGGAAACCCTGACGGAGTTCCTGATCTGATGGAACACGCAAGTGTATTGCTGAAGGAAACCGTCGACCTTCTCAACGTAAAGCCGGACGGCATCTACATTGACGGAACACTCGGAAGAGGCGGGCATGCAAGAGAAGTACTGAAGCAGCTCACCTCCGGTCATCTCTACGCATTTGACAAGGATGAACAGGCACTGGCCGAATCTGCGGTAAACCTCGCGGAGTATGCAGACCGGGTGACATTCATTCATGAAGACTTCCGCAACATGCGGGAAGCACTTCAGGAATACGGCGTGGAACATGCGGACGGCATCATGATGGACCTCGGTGTTTCCAGCCCGCAGTTCGATGATCCAACGCGAGGCTTCTCGTACCGGTTTGACAGCCGGCTGGATATGCGGATGGATCTCACACAGACACTTACCGCATGGGAAGTGGTAAATCGCTATTCGTTTCAGGATCTTGTAAGAATCCTGAAGATGTACGGTGAGGAACCGCGTGCCAAGGCAATTGCCCGCGCAATTGAAAAAGCACGTGAGACCAGACCGATTGATACAACCGGACAGCTGACCGATGTAATTCGTTCAGCACTTCCGGAGGCGGTGCTCCGCAAGAAGGGGCATCCCGCCAAACAGACCTTCCAGGCAATCCGCATCGAAGTGAATCATGAACTGGATGCATTGCAGGAAGGACTCGACGAAGCCTGCGGGATGCTGGCAGTCGGGGGCAGGTGTGCAGTGATTACCTTCCATTCCCTGGAGGACAGGATGGTAAAGACCTGCTTTAAAAAGTTATCCTCTGCTCCATTTGCGGATCCAAAGCTTCCATTGAAAGCTTCGCAAATGGAGCAGGCCTCCTTCTCACTGATTACCCGTCATCCGGTGACAGCGGGGGAAGAGGAGCTGGAACAGAACCACCGATCTCACAGCGCAAAGCTGCGGGTGATTGAACGAATAAAGGAAGCAGAGTGAACAACTATGGCAGCGAACATGAAGAAGAGAAAAAAGAAAAGATTGAAGCTCGGTACATTTACCGGTATTTTCTTCCTGGTTTCTGCGCTGTTGTACCTTTGCTCAACGCTCTTTCTGCGTACCTATAACAACTCTCTGAGTTCTCAGAAACAGGAAATCGAAGCAAAGATCACAGAGCTTCAGATTGCCAATGATGCGGTTGCAGTGGAAGTAAATACGCTCAATAACCGTGAGCGTGTAAACTCAATTGCGATGGATAAAGGATTGAGACTTGAGCAAAATAATATTATAACCATTACGAAGGCCAACGGAGATTGATGAGGTTCGTGAAATGAACAACCGTGGAAATCGTACGGTTATGATTACGTTTCTGGCAGCATTAGTGGTAATGAGTCTTCTTGCCGCTAATGTTTTTTACGTTGCCATCGTGAAGAAGCATTTCCGAAGCGGAACCGATCTTTCCGCCTATGCGGACTCTGCCAATACGATTCGTCAGATCGAGAAGGCAATCCGCGGAAATATCTATACCAATGACGGTACGATCATCGCGGAAGACAACCGTACCTACAATATCGTCTGTATCCTTGCGGAAGACCGTCTTTCTGTTGAAGGAGAAATTGCCTACGTACAGGACAAGGAGAAGACCGCGACCGAGCTTTCCAGAATTCTGCGGACGGATAAGAATACCATTCTCGGGTATCTGAATCAGGATGTGTGGCAGACCGAACTCGGCACGGCAGGCCGCAACCTTTCCGAATCCACACGAAATGAAATCATGGCGCTCGGACTGCCCGGCATTGAATTTACCGACAGTATTCAGCGCGTCTATCCGCTCGGCACCTTTGCGTCAAATCTCATCGGCTTTGCGCAGTCCGATGAGACCGGCTCGACCATCGGCCGGATGGGAACGGAACTGTACCTCGATACCTATCTGCGCGGTGATGACGGATACCGCATCTATCAGGCAGACAAGAACGGCTATATTCTTCCGGGCATGAAGGAAGAGACCAAGAGTGCGGAAAACGGAAACAACGTTTATACCACACTGGATCAGGAAATTCAGGAAGCCCTGGAAGAAAGTTTTCTCATGACCCAGCAACAGTTCCATGCGGAACGGATCTGGGGTGCGGTCATGGAAATCGATACCGGAAAGATCCTCGGGTGGGGTCAGTATCCAAGCTTCGACCCGAACATGCTGGATATCACCGACTACAATAACTACGGTGCCCAGCTTCCGTATGAGCCGGGTTCCACACTGAAGTCGGTAACCTGGGCTGCGGCGATCAATGAAGGTGTGTATGACGGCACGGAAATGGTCGATGCCAACATCTACTATTACAGCTGGGACGATGAACGCAACCCGCACCGTGCAGACTACGGAAGTGAACATCCGATCACGAACGCATCCGGCAACCGGTTTGGCATGATCGACTATGACCATGGACTGATGTATTCCTCGAACGTCGTTGCGGCAACGATTCAGACTGAGCTGATCGGATCCAATAAGAACCTGGAATATCTCAAAAAGTTCGGATTCTTCCAGGCTGTCAAAACTGACGGCATGCCGGAAGAAACCGGATATCTCAACTTTACCTGGCCGGCAGATAAGATCGCGATTTCCTACGGTCAGGGTTCGACGGTAACGATGCTGCAGATGCTGCAGGCATACTCCGCAATCTTCGGAGACGGAACGATGAAACGTCCGTACTACGTAGAGTCCATCCGTGATTCCTATGACAACAACCGCATCCTTTATCAGGCGGAAGTCCGTGAAACCGGCAATCCGATTACGGAAGAGACCGCAAAGCAGGTTCAGGAAATACTGTACCGTACGGTCAATGAAGAAGACGGTACGGCGAAGTACTACCGGATTCCGGAATGCGAGTTCATCGGAAAAACCGGAACCACACAGGTCTCCATCAACGGATCCTATATGTCCGGTTATACGATTGCCTCACTGATGAGCGCACTTCCGGCAGATGATCCGAAAGTCATTGTCTATTACTGCTTTGAAGCGCCATACAATCCCAATGCCCATGTGCATACCGAGCCGGTTCAGAACCTTCTGCGGAAAACCGCAATGCGGCTTGGTTATGCAAACGTGCTGAACGGAGAAACGGCAGCGCCGGAAGAAGAGGTTCCGGAAGAACAGACGCTCGTTGAGGATGAGACGATTGAACGAACGGCGGGTGAGATGCCGAATCTGATCAATCACTCCCTGACGTATGCAGGACAGAAACTGGCCCATCTCAACGGAGAGACGACCGTATTCGGAAACGGCGCAACGATCATCGATCAGTATCCGTCTCCGGGTGTGCCGATCAACGGCGGAAAGATATTCCTGCTTACGGATACCAACTCATTTATCATGCCGGACATGACCGGTTGGACCCGCAAGGATGTGACCGGGCTGTGGCAGGTGACGCAGTTTGGATTCAAGCTTCACGGGGAAGGCGTCGTCGTATCACAGAATATTGATCCGGGTACGATGATCAGCCGGGGTACGGAAATTGAAGTTGAGTTCGAATGAGCGCGTATTGTATAATTCTCACGCATATTAAAGGGGAACTATGGCTGTTAACTGTATGATTTCATTTATGACCGCTCTTGCGGTGGTCTGGGTGCTGATGCCGTCACTGATCCGTTACCTGAAGAAGGTAAGTTTCAACCAGACGGTCAGTGAATATAGTCTTGAAGAATATAAGGAAAAGGGGAAAACCCCGATCATGGGCGGCATCCTGTTTATTATCGTGCCGCTGGTGATCAGTACCGTCAGTATGCTGTTCCTTGGATTCTCAAGAGATCTGTTGATCCTGCAGCTGACATTTGCCGGATATGGTCTGATCGGATTTCTGGACGACTGGCTGATTGCCGTGCGCCATAACAATGACGGTCTGCTTCCGCGCCGGAAGTTCTTCCTGCAGGTTCTGCTTGCGCTGGTAATCTATATTATTTACCGGATGGGCGGCGGTGAACTGACGCTTCGGATTCCGTTTACCGGGAAGGCTGTTTCCCTCGGGCATTTCTATCTGATTCTCATCCTTCTGATGTTCTCCGGCGCTTCCAATGCCGTGAATCTGACGGATGGAATGGATGGACTTGCGGCAGGCTGCTGTGTAAGCAGTTTTGCGGTATTTCTGATCCTTGCCGTAATTAACCGGCAGGTTCATCTTGCAGGATTCTATTCTGCTCTGATCGGTGCACTGATCGGTTACCTGCATTACAACGTGCATCCCGCAAAAGTGTTCATGGGTGATACCGGATCCCTTGCGCTCGGCGGTGCACTGGCGGCATCGTCTCTGATCATGAAGCAGGAGATCGCGCTGATTGTGATCGGCGGGGTATATGTACTGGACACACTCAGCTGCATCATTCAGATCGGCTCCGTAAAACTCCGGCATAAGCGGGTATTCCCTTATACGCCGATTCATTATTCCTTTGTCCTTTCAAAGGAAAAGGGCGGCCTTGGTCTGGGTGAGGTGCAGACCGTACGTATCATCTGGCTTGCCTCCGCAGTATTTGCGGTGCTTGGTCTGATCGTAGCCCTCAACTGACCGTTTCAGATATAAAAAAGATAAAATACCCGTTTCATGGATGGCAAATTTGGTATATAGTATTAATTTGCACGAGGAGACGGGTATTTTTTCATGAGAACTGCGCAGTTTGATGTCGACAACACGGAAGTTCAGATGATTATGGTAATCAAGCTGCAGCAGCTGAAGCGTGAAAGCCTGAATTCTCTTACGTATCAGAGCCTGGAGTCATACCTTTCGGAAGATCTGTTTCGGAAGCATCCGCCGCGCAGTCTTCATGAAGCTGCTGCCGAGATCATCTCGGTCAGAGCGGATGACCTTGTGAAGTTTCTTGCCAGGAAGGCTCTGGAGGACGGAAAACGGCAGAGCCTGTCAGATTTTTCGGATTTAATTGGAGGATAGAACCATGAGCAACAACAGAAAGAATAACAGTCTGACCGCATTCTATGTGGTTGTGGCTGCGCTTGTAATTCTGATTGCCGCCACATTCAACACCATCAAAAACAGTCTGAATCTCGGTCTGGACCTCGTCGGAGGATTTGAAATCCTGTATGAGGTAACCCCGCTCGAGGAAGAGAATGCGGATGCGGCAGTGGATATGAGTGCCGTGACAAATTCCATTCAGAAGCGTGTCAATGTGCTCGGTGTCAGTGAACCGATGATCACGGTGGAAGGAACCAACCGTGTCCGTGTTCAGCTTGCCGGTGTCGCAGATCAGGAAAGCGCACGTGAAATGATCGGTACCACCGCCAATCTCACATTCCGTGATGTGAATGATGAACTGCTTTCGGATTCATCCATCATCACTGAAGGCGGCGCAAGTCTTGCCTATCAGGACGGACGTCCGATCGTATCCTTAAAGATCGCTGATCAGAAAAAGTTCGGAGAGATCACCGCCGACGTTTCTTCCCGCGGCAGCGGAAACAACGTCATGATCATCTGGCTCGACTGGGAAGAGGGCGATACCTACAAGGCAGAAAATGCGAAAGCGGCTGCCGGACAGGAGCCGAAGTATATCAGTGCGGCAACCGTACGCGGCACCATCAACGGTGACTGCATCATTGAAGGAAACTTCACGGATGCGGAAGCGCGGACCCTTGCGGAACTGATCAATTCCGGATCTCTGCCGGTAAAGATGACCGAAATCTCCAGTAACGTCGTCAGCGCACAGTATGGTGCGGACGCTCTGCATCGTACGGCAATTGCCGGTCTGCTCGGTGTTCTGCTTGTTCTTGCATTCATGGTATGGAAGTATCGTCTGCCGGGTGTTGTATCTGTCATCATGCTGGCGGCATACATCTGGGCAGTATTCGGACTGTATGGTCTGATGGGTGCTGTATTTACCCTGACCGCAATCGGCGCGCTGGTACTTGGTGTCGGCATGACTGTTGACGCCAATATCATCAGCTATGAGCGTATCCGTCAGGAACTCTACAAGGGCCGTTCGGTTCGTGCTGCGGTAGCGGAAGGTCAGAAACAATCCTTCTCCGCAATCTTCGATGCCCAGCTCACAACCCTGATTGCCGGCCTCATCATGTATATCTGGGGCAACGGTGCCGTACGCGGCTTTGCGACCATGCTGATCATTACCGTCATCGGTACACTCGTCATCAACGTTGCATTCTCCAGATGGCTGCTCAATCAGCTTGTCGGATCCGGCAAGTTTGATAACAAACCGGAACTGTTCGGTGTTAAGAAAGACCAGATCCCGGATGTATCCAAGGGCGAAGCACAGTTCTACTTCGGCATCCGCGGATATGATTACATCAAGAAGGCCAAGTATCTCATTTACACCAGCCTTGCGATTCTCGGTGTTGCCCTGATCTCCGGCATCTTCAATGCGGCAGGCGGCAGGGGATTCATGAACCTTGGTATCGACTTTGCGGCCGGAACCAAGCTCACTGTTACCAGTGATTCCGCAATCACGATTGATGAGGTTTCTTCGGAACTTGCCGATCTTGGCTATACCGGATTCAGCTATCAGGCTGCCGGTGATTCAACTGTCTATGCGACCACAAAGCAGGCGCTGACAACCGATCAGCTCAAGGAAATCAAGACCGTATTCGCTGACCGCTTCGGTCAGGAACCGGGCGACAACGTCGTTACCCCGGTCGTCGGCCGCGAGCTTGTCCGCAACGCATTCATTCTTACGATCGTTGCGTGGATCGCGATGCTGGCATATATCGCATTCCGTTATGAATGGGACTATGCGATATCCTGTCTTGTCGCACTTGTACATGACGTCCTGATTACGCTGGCAATGTTTGCCATCCTGCGTCTGGAGGTCAATACGGAAGTTATCTCTGTCCTGCTTACGATCATCGGTTATTCCATTAATAACTCGATCGTCGTCTTCGACCGTGTCCGTGAGACCGTTGCGGAGACCAAGGGCAAGGCAGACTATGCGAAGATCGTCAATGACGCACTGGATAAGACACTCCTTGTCTCCCTGTACAGTTCGCTCACAACGCTTCTTCCGGTCATCATGCTGCTGGTTCTCGGAAGCCGTTCCATCTTCACATTTACCTTCGCGATGCTCGTCGGTATGATTGCCGGTACATTCTCCTCGATCTTCGTAGCGCCGCGTCTGTGGTGCTGGATCCGTCAGAATTACAAACCGAAGGATAAGCCGAAAAAGAAGAAAGAGAACAAAGAGACCCTGGATGAATACACCTTCAAGGGAATCAACGCATAACAGTCGTGAATAGAAAATGATACGGCAGCTTCGGCTGCCGTATTCTATGGAACCTTTATCAAAAAACCGATATACTAGGGGCAATTATGGAATACAGCGATGTAAGCAGACGTTATCCGGTCTTTTATTATCATGATTTTGCCATCATCGAAAGTGAAGATGAGCTGGATGTTCAGTTCGATTTTGAAATCGAAGGACTGAGTCATTTTAATCCGGAATTAATTCTGACCAAACCTGCCGGCGGTGCGACCTATGCAAATCTGAGGACGGTCCGTGAGGCGGCATTTTCGCTTGGTCTGATGGAGCTGATTTCCTATTGGAAACTGACCTGTGCACCTACAGTAATCGTAGAATGCGGACAGCTTGACAGCGACCAGACTGCCTGGTGGAAAAACCTGTACTATAACGGGCTTGGGGAATTCTTCTATAAAAACAATATTGCGGCAGACCCGGAAACATTTATGGATCTGCGCTCTACCGGAGAGCCGATCACCGGCCATGTGGATCAGCGCCGGTTTTCGGGAAACCTGATTCCGGTCGGCGGAGGAAAGAATTCGCTTGTCAGTCTGAACCTGTTATCCGGCAGAAAGGAAGAGAACCACGCCTTTATCATCAATCATGTCATGGCTGCGGTGCACTCCGCGCAGGCTGCCGGTTATCAGGGGAAACAGCTGATCATTGCGGAGCGGAATATTGATATCCGCATGCTGGAATTCAATAAGGCAGGCTTCTTAAACGGACATACGCCGTTTTCTGCGCTCTGTGCATTTGCGGCTTCACTGACTGCGGTCATCTATGGAATTCAGAACATCTGTCTGTCCAATGAAGCGTCTGCGAATGACTATGCGATCAACGGCTGTAAGGTGAACCACCAGTACTCCAGAACCTTTGCGTTTGAACGCGAATTCAAGCGGTACATGGATGCTTATATTACACCGGAAGTCCATTATTTCAGTCTGCTTCGGCCGCTGACGGAACTTCAGACCGCCGGTCTGTTTTCGGGAATGGAGGAATATCATTCCGTGTTCTGTTCCTGCAATACCGGAAAGAAGGAAGGACGCTGGTGCGGTCATTGCGCCAAGTGCCTTTATGTCTGTGTGATGCTGTCGGCGTACCTCTCAGATGATCGTCTCGTGTCTATTTTCGGTACGGATATGCTGAATGATGCAGGCATGCAGGAGGTTCTGGATCAGCTTACCGGAATCCAGGATAACAATCCGGCCGGATGTGCCGGTACCCAGGAGGAAGTCAATACCGCGATCGCAATGTCAATCCGGAATCATGAACGTAACGGTGAGGCGCTGCCTGCGCTGTATCAGAACTATACGCAGACGTCCTACTATGAATACTATCGAAACAAGGAAGTTGACTGGACGCAGTTCAACAGCGAAAACCTTGTGCCGGAAGAATATCAGAACCTGCTGAAGCAGTGACTGGAGGAGATGAAGAACCGATGAACCGTGATGCCTGGAAAACAGAATTTGAAGGGAAGCGTATTCTGATCTGGGGATTTGGCCGGGAAGGAAAGTCGTCCCTGCGCTGGATCCGTTCGCTTTGTCCGGATCTTCCGGTCGATATTGCGGAAGGGAATGTGACGGAGGCGCTGAAGGAAAATGCAGCCTCATTCGGAAATACCAGGGTGCTCTTGCAGGATGATACGGATTTTTCTGCTTATGACATGATCCTGAAATCCCCCGGCATTGTCATTCCGCGCGGCATGGACCGCTCCAATATTACCCAGCAGACCCATCTGTTTCTGAAACATCATGCATTTCAGACCGTCGGTGTCACCGGCACAAAAGGAAAGAGCACCACGACCTCGTTGGTTCATGCGGTGCTTTCCGCAAAGTATCATACCCATCTGATCGGGAATATCGGCATCCCGTGTTTTGATATTCTCGAAGAACTTGAAGACGAAGACCGGTGTGCGTTTGAGGTTTCCTGCCATCAGCTGGAAGACTGTCTGTACAGCCCGCATATTGCAGTCTACCTGAATCTCTATGAGGAACATCTGGACCACTATGAGAGTTTTCAGGCATACGGAGATGCGAAGGCAAATGTGTTCCGCCACCAGAAAGAGGGCGAACCTGCCATTCTCGGCAAAGACCTTCCGTATGTGGGTGAACGTCCGGATGCACTTCTGATCGGACGCGATATTTCTGCGGAAGGAACGCTTCTGCGTGTTCAGGACCGTACGCTGAATGTGCCGGAGACCAGACTCATCGGACACCATAATATGGTGAATCTTGCGACGGCCTGGGCGATCGGCAGTGCCTGCGGAATCAGCGATGAACAGTTCCTTCAGGCAGCGGCGTCCTTTACACCGCTTCATCACCGTCTGGAATATCTTGGCGAGAAGGACGGCATCCGTTTTGTGAATGACAGTATTTCAACGATCGGCCAGGCAAGCATTGCGGCCGTCGAGGCACTGCCGGAGACCGATGTCATTCTGATCGGCGGAATGGACCGCGGCATTGAATATCATGAACTGGAGGAATACCTCCATGCGCATCCCAATCTGACGGCTGTCTTCATGTATGCGACCGGAAAACGTATCTATGAAGAACTGAAACAGGCTGGTATGACGCATGAAAACATGCATGTGTGCGAAGATCTTGCCGAAGCTGTGGAATGCGGAAGGCAGCATTGCCGCAAAGGGCATATTCTGCTGTTATCGCCGGCGGCTTCCAGTTATGACCACTTCAAAAACTTTGAAGAGCGGGGCGAAGTCTTCCGCAGGATGGTTCTGGAATCATGACATTCCGTGTAATTTCTCCCGACACTGAAACGGTTTCGAAGCGCTGGAATATTCCCGCACTTCCGGCTGCGGCGATTGCGGCTTCCGATCTGACGGATGATCAGATTGCGGAACTGCTGGATCCTTCAGAAGATCTGCGTGTTTCCGCATGTGAAAACCTCGATCTTGTCTGCCGCAGACTGATGCGCGCAAAGGAACACAGCGAGAAGGTGTTCGTTGCCGGAGACTATGATGCCGATGGAATCTGTTCCACCGCGCTGATGAAAGATATCCTCGACCGTCTCGGCATTGCAAACGGGTACTATATTCCGGACCGCTTCAGGGAAGGCTATGGACTTTCTGCGCAGACGGTAACGCTTGCGCATGAGAAGGGGTATCAGCTGATCATTACCGTCGATAACGGCGTAAAGTGCTTTGAGGCACTTGCCAGGGCAAAAGAATACGGCATGGATGTGATCGTGACGGATCACCATACGATTGAAGAAGAAGTTCCGTGTGACATCCTTCTGCATCCCGATGTCATGGAGCCGGCGTTTGCGAATCTTTCCGGTGCCGGGGTTGTCCTGGAAATCTCCCGGAAACTGTTCGGTGATGTACCGATGCATACGGCGATTGCCGCCATTGCGCTGATCGGGGATGTCATGCCGGTCTGGCGGGAGAACCGCCGGATCATCCGGGCGGGATTGAAAGCCATCGAGCATGGTGCACTGCCCGCGGTGCTTCCGTTATTGCGGAACGGTTCACCAGTCGATGCGACGGCAGTGTCATTCCAGATCGTGCCGAAGCTGAACAGTGTGGCGCGCATGAATGACACGTCCAACGTAAATACACTGGTTCCGTTTCTGCTGTGCCGGAACCGTGCCCAGATCGACCATTACGCATCCCAGCTTGAACGGGTGAACAGTGCCCGGCGCAGACGCTCTGATGCGATGGTGAAACGGGCCCTTGAACTTGCGGATGATTCTCCGTTTCCGGTCATCTTTGATGAATCCTTCTTTGAAGGGGTCAACGGGATCGCGGCAGGACGGCTTGCGAAAACCTGGCATAAGCCGGTACTGGTCTTCTCCCGTCATGATGATCTGTTAAAGGGCAGCGGCCGCAGTACTGCCGGATTTGACATGTATTCGTTCTTCAGCGGATTTGAGGAACTCGAACAGTTCGGCGGGCATACCGGTGCGGTAGGAATCGCGGTAAAAGAATCCCGGTTTGAGGACTTCCGAATGCATGTCCAGGAGAAAATGGGGCAGATCACGATAGCCGAACAGGAACCGGCAGAACCGGCATTCCTGATTCATCCGGATCATCTGAGTCTTGAAGAAGTCATGGCGTTTGAGGCGATGCGCCCATATCCCCATGAACTGATCACAACGGCGGCGGTAAAGGATCCCGTTCTTCAGCGGGTAACGCCCTATGACCGTGTGACGCGATATTTCTTTGTCAATTCCTGCGGGGGATATGAAGGAGTGCAGTTCACGTCATCCGGAAGTGAACCGGCACGGTCACTTCCGTGGGTGATCGGAACCCCGTACGTGAGCCGGTTCCGTGACCGGCTGCGGATTGAACTGCGGATCGAGGCTTTTGAAGCGGAATGATAACGCTTTAAAGAATTGATTCCGCACGTTTGAAAAAATGCTATACTCATTGCGTAACCTAGTTATTTCTAAAAATTTTATAGTTGTCAGGAAAGGAATTCATTATGGCTGTAGATCTCAAAGAGTATATTGCGACAATCCCTGATTATCCGATCAAGGGTGTTCTGTTCCGTGACGTAACACCGATTCTGCAGAACGGCGAAGCATTTAAGGAATCGGTCGATCAGCTTGCGGCAATCGCAAAGGAAATGGGTGCGGATGTCATTATCGGACCGGAAAGCCGCGGCTTCATTTTCGGTGCGCCGGTTGCGCTGGAACTTGGTATCGGATTTGTCCCGGTACGCAAGCCCGGAAAGCTTCCGCGTGAAACGATTTCCGTCAAATATGACCTTGAATATGGTTCCAATGAACTGTTTATCCATAAGGACAGCATTCTTCCGGGACAGCGCTGCGTCGTCATCGACGACCTGCTCGCAACCGGCGGAACCGCAAAGGCAACGGCTGAACTGATCGAACAGCTCGGCGGTGTTGTTGCGGGATACCTGTTCATTATCGAGCTCGAAGGACTTCCCGGCAGAAAGCTGCTGGAAGGCTACGAAGTCCGGGCGCTTATGGAACTGCCTGACAGTGAGTAAGTGCGGATGCTGATGTAACACCGAAGAGAAATCTCTCTTCGGTATTTTTCTAACGCGGAAGGAGGTAAGGTATGGCGGAATATAAAAACGCAGGCGCAGACGATGTTCTGAGCGAAGCAAAAACCTATATTCATAACCAGGAAAGCCTGGACCTTATTTCGCGTGCCGCAAACTATGCGGCAGAGGCGCATGCCGGACAGTTCCGGCGCAGCGGCGAGCCGTATACCTCCCACCTGTACAATGTCGCTTATATTCTTGCGACGCTGCGGGTCGGTCCCAAGACGATCGCGGCAGGACTCCTGCATGATACGATTGAAGATACCGGCATCTCCCGTGAGGAACTTGCCAGACTGTTTGATGATGAAATCGCCGATCTTGTGGAATCTGTCACGAAGATCGGTGCTCTGAAATTCAAGGGGAAAGATGACCCGGAATATCAGGCCGCCAACCATCGGAAGATCTTTATTGCGATGGCACGGGATGTCCGCGTGATTCTCATCAAGCTGGCTGACCGGCTTCATAACATGCGTACGCTGGAATACCAGCCTGAGGCCAGTCAGAAGCGAATCGCAGCAGAAACACTGGATGTCTATGCGCCGATTGCACACCGCCTTGGTATCAGTGCCATCAAGAATGAACTGGAGGATCTATCCTTCTATTATCTCAACCGCAAGGAATACTACCGGATCGCGCACCTTGTCGAAAACAAGAAACAGGAGCGGGATGAGTCCGTCCAGAAGATGATTTCCGAGATCTCGGAGATGCTGCGGGAACATGATATTGAATTCCGCATTTTTGGCCGTTCCAAGCATCTGTATTCCATCTATCACAAGATGGTTGCCCGCAACAAGCGCTTTGAAGAGATCCTCGATCTGCTCGCAATCCGTATCGTGACCAAGACCGAGCTGAACTGTTATGAAGTGCTTGGCTACATTCATGCCAAATACAAGCCGATTCCAGGTCGTCTGAAAGACTATATCGCGATGCCGAAGACCAACATGTATCAGTCGCTTCATACGACGATCATGGCGGATGAAGGCAAGATTTTTGAAGTGCAGATCCGCACGGAAGAGATGGATGCCATCGCAGAACGAGGTGTCGCAGCCCACTGGCGGTATAAGGAGGGCGGTCACTATGATGCCCGTACGGAACAGAAGGAGATCGAGGACAAACTCTCCTGGTTCCGTGATTTTGCGGTGTTCACCAGTGACAGTGAAGACGAAAGCGCCAGTGAATACATGGCAACCCTGCAGCGGGATGTCTTTGAGGCGAATGTTTATGTCATGACGCCGAAGGGCCGCGTCATCGATCTTCCCAACGGCGCAACGCCGATTGACTTTGCATACCGGATCCATACCGATGTCGGACATACTGCAGTCGGCGCGATCGTCAACGATGCCATGGTTCCGCTCAATACGGAACTGCATACCGGTGATGTCGTCAGTATCCGTACGATGAAGGGCACCGGTCCGTCGGAGGACTGGCTGAAATTTGTCAAAACCAACCAGGCGAAAAACAAGATCCGCGCATGGTTTGCCAAGCGGGAAACCGAAAAACGTGAGTCGATGGTCGACCAGGGTGAAAAGGTCCTGACGGATGAGCTGAAGAAACGCGGCTTTGATCCGAAGGCCTACATGGAGAAAAAGAAGATCGAAGCGATCATGAAGGAATTCTCCGCCCGTGATTATACCGATCTGATGTACGGACTTGCGGTCAAGACGATCAATCCTACTGCCGTATGCGAAAAGCTGACGAATCAGAAGCGCAGCGTCAACGGCGATGAGGAACTGACCCGCCGGCTGACTTCAAGAGAGACGGCCAAAAAGCATGTTATGACGAAGGCCGGAATCATCGTGCCGGGCATCGAGTCGATCAAACTTTCGCTTGCCCAGTGCTGTCTTCCGGTATACGGCGATCCGATCATCGGATATGTGACCAAAGGGGAAGGCGTCAAGGTTCACCGACGCAGCTGTTCCAACGTGACGGCGGAAAATGCACGTCTGATCGAATGCCGATGGGATGAAGAGGACCGGGAGCGTCTGTATGACAGTGACCTTGTAATCATTGCGGAAGACCGTAACTTCCTTCTGACCGATATCGTTACGTCGGTATCACAGACCCGGGCCCCGATGCTGAAGGTTTCCGCATCCGTTAACCGGAGTGATCTGACCACCACGATCAAGATGAAGATTCAGATTCATAACGTGGAACAGCTGGAAGTGCTGCTTGCCAACCTGCGCAAGGTGGAAGGCGTACTCAGTGTGAACCGCGTCTCGCATTAATCCTTGTTTTCGACGGATGAAATGCTATAATCCATGTGTTGATGACGAAGAAATTCTGCGGGCTTGAAGCCTGTACAGAGACGGCGGACAGGTGAGAGCGCCGGCGCTGAAAGACGCAGAAAAGACACTTCCGAGACGAATTCCTGAACCAAGCAGTAGGGAATTCCGTATTCCGCGTTAAGGAACAGAGCGCATGACCATACCGGTCATGAACTGAGGTGGCACCACGCATTGCATGCGTCCTTGGATGGGACGCTTTTCTTTTGTTAAGGAGGAACAGTATGAACTATCAGACCCCGCGCGGGACCTATGACATCCTTCCGGGTGAAACGGAAAAATGGCAGAAGACCGAAGAACTCATCCGGGAAGTCTGCCGGCTTTACCGCTTCCGGGAGATCCGGACCCCGATCTTTGAAAGCACCGCGGTATTCAAACGGGAAAATGATTCCAGTGATATGGTCAACAAGGAGATGTACACGTTCAATATGGGCGATGACAGCTACACGCTTCGCCCGGAAGGAACCGCCGGTGTCATCCGTTCGTTTGACCAGCACAAGCTTTACGGCGCCGCAGAACTGCCGGCACGGCTTTATTATCTTGGCCCGATGTTCCGGCATGAGCGTCCGCAGAAGGGAAGACAGCGTCAGTTCACGCAGTTCGGTATCGAATCGATCGGTGCCAAATCGCCGGAAATCGATGCAGAAGCAATCGCGCTCGGTATCGATATCGTAAAACGGATGGGCATTTCCTCCGTGAAGGTATGCATTAATACACTTGGAGACGATGAGTCCCGTGCTGCGTACCGTCAGGCACTGAAGGATTATTTCACACCGCACATCGATTCGCTCTGCGGTGACTGCAAGCGCCGTCTGGAACAGAACCCGCTCCGCATTCTTGACTGCAAGGTCGATGCGGACAATCCGGTTCTCAAGGATGCGCCGCGGCTCAGCGACTACCTGAATGCAGAAAGCCGGGAATACTTTGACCGGGTGCTTGCGGCACTGGACGGACTTGGCATTCCGTATGAGATCGATGACCGTCTGGTACGCGGCCTGGATTACTACACGCACACCGTATTTGAGGTTAAGAGCACACGTCCGGACAGTGGTGCACAGGCAACGATCTTCGCCGGCGGACGCTATGACCACCTCGTCGAGTATTTCGGCGGCCCGCAGCTTTCCGGCATGGGATTTGCGATCGGTCTGGAGCGTCTGATTGCGCTGGCTGAAGAAGAGGGCTGGAAGGCTGAGGAAAGCGGGAACGCAGATGTTTACATCATGGGCGCCGGCAATGTCGGCACTGCTCCGCTGACACTTGGAAAGACCCTGCGTGATGCCGGTTATGTGACTGACGTCAATCTGCTTCAAAGATCCATGAAAGCGCAGTTCAAGAGTGCGGACCGCAGCGGTGCGCCTGTTATCGTCATCGTCGGGGAGGCGGAACTCCAGAACGGAACCGTAAATGTTAAGAACAAACTGGACAACACCCAGCAGACCGTCGCGGTCGATATGCTGGTCAATACAGTAAAGGGGATTATTAAGAAATGAAACGAACAGATCATAACGGAACACTTCGAAAGGAAGACGCCGGCAGAACCGTAACACTGGTCGGCTGGGTCGCAAAACGCCGTAATTTCGGTTCACTGGTCTTCATTGACCTGCGGGACCGCTCCGGCATCTGCCAGATTGTCTTTGACGAGACGATTTCCGAGGCAGTGAAGGATGTGCGCAGTGAGTACATTCTGCAGGTAACGGGTGAAGTACAGATCCGTAAGGATCCCAACCCGAAAATTCCGACCGGTGAGATCGAAGTGCTCGCAAAGGAAGTCAACATTGTCAACACTGCGGAAACCTCGCCGATCACGATCGCGGATGACACCGATACCAGTGAAGACGTCCGTCTGAAGTACCGGTATCTCGATCTTCGCCGCAAACCGCTTCAGGATAACCTGATCCTGCGTCACAAGATTCAGATGATTGCCCGCCGGGTTCTGGATGAGGAAGGATTCGTGGAAGTTTCCACACCGATCCTTGCCCGTTCCACACCAGAAGGCGCACGTGACTATCTGGTTCCGTCCCGTATTTACAACGGCCGGTTCTGGGCACTGCCGCAGAGCCCGCAGATCTATAAGCAGCTGCTTATGATTGCAGGCATGGAACGCTATTTCCAGATTGCCCGCTGCTTCCGTGATGAAGACCTTCGTGCAGACCGTCAGCCGGAATTCACACAGATCGATATCGAAATGAGCTTTGTGGAAGAGGATGATGTCTTTGCGGTTGTTGAAAAGCTGATGCGTGCGATTTTCTCCGAACTCAAGAACATTGAGCTCCCGGCATTTGAGCGTCTGACCTGGGAGGAATGCATGAAGCGCTACGGTTCGGATAAACCGGATCTTCGCTTCGGCAATCAGATTACGGATATCACATCGCTGTTTGAACATACCGAGTTCCAGGTATTCCGCTCCGTTATGGAAAGCGGGGGAGAAATCGACGCCGTTCACTTTGCAGGCCTTGCGGATCAGTACAGCCGCAAGACACTCGACAAGCTGCAGGAATTCCTGAAGGCCGGCTTCAAGGCAAAGGCGCTTGCATACCTGAAGATGGAAAACGGAGCGCTCTCCGGATCCATCGCAAAGCCGCTTTCCGACAGTGAAAAGGCAGCGGTCATTGAGAAGTTCGGCATGCAGGATAATGACATCGTATTTGTCATTGCGGACAAGCCTGCCATCGCAAGAACCGCGCTCGGTGCACTGCGTGTCAGGGTGGCACATGAACATAACCTGATCGACCACAGCCAGTATCGTTTCCTGTGGGTTACCGATTTCCCGATGTTCGAATACAGTGAGGAAGAGAACCGCTGGGTAGCGGCACATCATCCGTTCACTGCGCCGAAGGCAGAGGATGTGGACAAGCTGTTCACAGATCCTGAGCACTGCAGCTCACGTGCATATGACCTTGTCCTGAATGGATATGAACTGCTTTCCGGATCAATCCGTATTCATGATCAGGATCTGCAGGAGAAGGTATTTGAGGCAATCGGTCTCACGATGGAACAGGCGAAGGAGAAGTTTGGCTTCTTCCTCGAAGCATTCCGTTACGGAACACCTCCCCACGGAGGAGTCGGTATCGGCCTCGAGCGTCTGACCATGGTGCTGGCGGATACGGAAAACATCCGTGATGTAGTCGCATTCCCGACCACAAACAGCTCGCTCGATCTCATGAGCGAAAGCCCGAACTATGTTGATGATGCACAGCTTGATGTACTCGGCATTCAGGTGAGGGATGATAAGAAAAAACAGTCGTAATGTCAAGACTGTACAGTGATTATTTGCTTTGTTATATTGAAGGCGCCGGAAGGACCACATATTTTTCCAACACATTGATATAGGGAATTCTGACTAGACATCCAGGTGTGAATGCCCGGTACGGCCGGGAATCCCGGCGGATGGATAAGAATGCCCACCTCTACATAAGAGGGAACATATCACCCCTTCTGGCACCTTAGAGAAAATAAGCAGACCGCTCAATTATGAGCGGCCTGTTTTTCTTTGGGTATTCAATTTTGCCCGGCGGCGGGCTCTGCGCCGTGCGCGTCGGATGCGGAGCCGGATCCGCAGGATCAGGATGATTACAAGGAGAACGCCAAGGATGATGAGAATCCAGAAGAGGGCAGGATGCGCCGCATGGAATGCCTTTACTGCATTGATCATATGTGCGAGCTGGCTGTATTCCGCATCAACCGGTGCGTATACTGTGCTTTCATGGACCGTCTGTCCATTGACGGTAATCTGTACGGTGCCGATCTGATCGCCGGCGGTGAGAGGAGCCTGGATACTGTCAGGGACAGTTGAGATGAGTTCAATCTCTGCGTCGATCGGAACATCCAGTTCGACGGTTTCCGGTACCGTGGCTTCAAAGGTGACATTCGGAAGGGTATCAATAACCTGAACGTCCGTCAGGTGTGTACCGGCGGAGGCAAGCGTTTTCCGTTCGTAATGTTCTGCCATCCAGGAATAGACCGATGCGGCATCCGCGATATGGCCGATCCCATCGGAATGAGCTGTCGTCAGAATCAGGTGCATGCCGTTGAATTCCGCGTGGGAGGTGAGGCAGCGGCCGGCAGGGTTGGTGAAGCCGGTCTTTCCGCCGAGATAGCCGGGAATCTGGAATGTTTCAGTGCCGTCATTAATGATCGGCCAGCTGGTGGATGTCATCGTAAGACCGTCCGGTGCGGAGGCCAGCGGTCCGGTTGTATATTCTCTTGCGTTGATGATTTCACAGAAGAGCGGATTCTGCAGGGCATGTTCCATCAGAATCGTGATATCGTGCACGGTGGAATAATGATCCGGATCGTGCAGACCGGTACAGTTGGTGAAATGGGTTCCGGTCATGCCGAATTCCTGCGCACGTTCATTCATGCGCCGGACCAGTTCATCCGTTCCGCCAAGCAGGGTGATGGCCAGGGCATTGTCCGCATCCGCACCGCTTGGGACAAGGACGCCGTACAGAAGGTCCCGGACGGTCGGTTCATCCCCGGGCCAGAAACCGGCGACGGAGGCGTTGGCTTCGATCAGCCCGGCCCACATGTCATCGGTAATGAGGATGCGCCGGTCCAGATCGGGACTGTTTTCAATCAGAATCAGCCCGGCCATGACTTTCGTCATGGAGGCAGGGTAGATCCGGGTATCCCCCTCGACGGTCCAGAGCACCTGTCCGTTGGAAACATCTTCAAGATATAAATACCCGCTGGTGATGGGAGGATGATTTTCCTCCTGATAGGGCATCTCTTCGCCATGAACCGGACGGATCATACTGCCGAGAAGCACCGCGGAAACTATTAACAGCTGTCGTAATCGCATAGCGTGATTATAACAAAGATTGTTTCATTGAATTCAAATAAATGAGCGTCTATAATAGCCTCATCGGAATTGATTAAAAACTGGGAGGTTAATTACTATGACAGAATTCTGGTCATCTCTGCTGTGGTTCGTACTGGGCGGCGTAGTCGGAGCCGCAATCAGCTTCTATTTCACGCGCAGAGCATTTGAAAAACAGCTGAAGGAAAATCCTCCGATTACGGAAAAGCAGATCCGCGCGATGTTCATGCAGATGGGAAGAAAGCCGAGCGAAGCGCAGATCAAGGCAGTCATGAAATCCATGGGTCAAAACTGACAGGAAGCCGGGTGAACAGCCCGGTTTTTTGTAAACTTTTGTAAACCGGAAATCCGGTGAGAAAAACGCTTACATTTGTTTTATAATTAGCCCGTAGAAATACAGGAGGACATATGAGTCAAGAAAAAAAGGTTTTCCAAGCAATGGATGGAAATACCGCTACAGCGCATTCAGCATATGCGTTTACCGAAGTAGCCGGCATCTATCCGATCACTCCGTCATCCCCGATGGCAGAGAACGTTGACGACTGGGCAACAGCCGGCCGTACCAACGTATTCGGCGACAAAGTCAAGGTCGTTGAAATGCAGGCAGAAGGCGGCGCTGCAGGTGCTGTTCACGGCGCACTGCAGGGCGGAGCTCTCGCAGCTACATTCACCGCTTCCCAGGGCCTTCTTCTGATGATCCCGAACCTGTACAAGTTCAAGGGCGAACTGCTCCCGGGCGTTGTACATGTTGCGGCAAGATCACTTGCAACTCACACACTTTCGATCTTCGGTGATCACCAGGATGTTTACGCGTGCCGTCAGACCGGTATCGTCATGATGTGCTCTCACAGCGTTCAGGACTGTATGGATCTCGCAGGTGCTGCACACCTGATCGCGATTGACGGTTCTGTTCCTGTCATGCACTTCTTCGACGGTTTCCGTACATCTCATGAAATCGACAAGATCGAGGTCATGGATTATGACTTCCTCAAGAGCCTGCTCCCGATGGAGAAGGTTGAAGCATTCCGCGCAAGAGCACTCAACCCGCACGGAAATGCAATCACTCGCGGCGGTTCCCAGAACGACGATATCTACTTCCAGGCTGCGGAAGCACAGAACGAGCACTTCGCTGCAGTTCCTGATATCGCTGCCAAGTACTTCAAGGCGATCTCCGATCACACCGGAAGAAACTATGCACCGTTCACCTATGTAGGCGCACCGGATGCAGAGCGCATCATCATCGCAATGGGTTCTGTCACAGACACTATCACAGAGACAATCAACACACTCGTAGCACGCGGCGAAAAGGTCGGTCTCATCAAGGTTTATCTGTACCGTCCGTTCTCCGAGAAGTATCTCGAAGCTGTTCTTCCGGCAAGCGTCAAGAAGATTGCTGTACTTGACCGTGCAAAAGAGCAGGGCTCTCGTGAACCGCTGTTCCTTGATGTATGCTATGCACTCCGCAAGCACAAGGATCTCACAATCATTGGCGGCCGTTACGGTCTGTCCTCCAAGGATACCAACCCGTCTCACATCAATGCAGTTTACGAAGAACTCAAGAAGGATGATCCGAAAGAAGAGTTCACCATCGGTATCGATGATGATGTTACACACCTGTCCCTTGCACCGGTTGACATCACTGTTGACGCTGACTACACAAGCTGCCTGTTCTATGGTCTCGGTTCCGACGGTACCGTCGGTGCGAACAAGAGCACAGTTAAGATCATCGGTAACAACACCGATCTCTATTCCCAGGCTTACTTCGCATACGACTCCAAGAAGGCCGGCGGCGTAACCCGCAGCCATCTGCGTTTCGGAAAGAGCCCGATCCACAGCCCGTACTATATCGACAAGGCAGACTTCATCTCCTGCTCGCTCGAGAGCTACTGCTTCAAGTTCGATATGGTCCGCAACCTGAAGGAAGGCGGAACATTCCTTCTGAACACCACATTCCCGGCTGAGGAAATCGAAAACCATCTGCCGAACCGGATGCTGGCAGGACTTGCGAAGAAGAACGCGAAGTTCTACATCATCAATGCGAACAAGCTTGCGATGGAATGCCACATGGGCCGTCATACCAACACGATCCTGCAGTCCGCATTCTTCAAGCTGAACCCGCAGATCATGCCGTTCGAGAAGTCCCTCGAACTCATGAAGGATTCTGCACGTCACACTTACGCTCGTAAGGGTGAGGATGTCGTCAATGCGAACATCGCTGCGATCGACGCAGGTTCCACAGGTCTTGTTGAAGTAGCTGTCAAGCCGGAGTGGGCTGACCTCACTTATGACAAGAGCCTCATCACAAAGACCGGTGATGAATACTTTGACAACAACCTCCAGAGAATCAACGCTCTCGAAGGTTATGACATGCCGGTTTCCAGCTTCATGAAGTACGGCGTTCTCGATGGATCCATTCCTGAGAATGTTGCATTCCGTGAAAAGAGAAACATCGCTGCGCAGGTTCCTGCATGGGATTCCGCGAAGTGTGTCGAGTGCGGCAAGTGCGCATTCGCGTGCCCGCACGCAACCATCCGTCCGTTCCTTCTGACACCGGAAGAGGAGGCAAACGCTTCCGCAATCGCTGCCAAGGAAGGTGCTGAATGGTCCGTCAAGGATCCGACTCCTGCATACAAGGGCGCTAAGGAAGCAGGTCTCAAGTACCGCATCCAGCTGTCCCCGATGAACTGCGTAGGCTGCGGCGTATGTATCACAGTCTGCCCGGCAAAGGCTCTCACAGCTCAGGAAGTCAACACTCAGCTCAGCCAGGACAAGGTCGCTGATTACCTGTACAAGGAAACTGAGTACAAGCCGCAGTACGGCAACCCGAATACCGAAGCTGGCGTATCTCTGATGATGCCGTACTTCGAAGTATCCGGATGCTGCCCGGGATGCGGAGAAGCTCCGTACTACCGTCTGACATCGCAGCTGTTCGGTAAGGACATGCTCGTTGCCAACGCTACCGGATGCACCATGATCTACTGCTCGTCCACACCGTCCACACCGTTCGTTACCGACAAGGACAACAATGGTGTCGCATGGGCGAACTCCCTGTTCGAAGACAACGCTGAGTATGGCTTCGGTATGGCAATCGCTCAGTCCTTCAAGGCTTCCAAGATCCTCAAGACCATGGAAGACAACATGGACAAGGTTGAACCGGAACTCAAGGCAGACTTCGAAGCTTACATCGCTGCGAAGGATGACCGTGATGCACAGCGTGCAATCAAGGACAAACTCGTCAAGGATCTCAAGGATTCCAAGGTCGAGGAAGTCAAAGTCCTTCTCGAGATGGAGCGCGACCTCGTCGGCAAGTCCGTATGGATCGTCGGCGGCGACGGCTGGGCTTATGATATCGGCTACGGCGGACTTGATCATGTCATGGCTAACAACCTGAATGTCAACGTTCTCGTTCTCGATACCGAAGTTTATTCCAACACCGGCGGACAGTCCTCCAAGTCCTCGCAGGCTGCTTCCATCGCGAAGTTCGCCGCAGGCGGTAAGGCACTCGCCAAGAAGGATCTCGGTCAGATCGTTATGGAATACGGTCACTGCTATGTCGCATCCGTATCCATGGGCGCAAACCAGATGCAGACAATCAAGGCTCTGAAGGAAGCGGAAAGCTACGACGGACCTTCCATCGTCATCGCATACTGCCCGTGCGCTGAGCAGGGTATCAAGGGCGGCCTCATCAAGGCACCGCTCGTACAGAAGGCAGCTGTTGAATGCGGCTACGTCACACTGTACCGTTATGACCCGCGTCTTGAGAAACCGCTCCAGATCGACTCCAAGGAGCCGAACTGGGATAAGTTCCATGACTTCCTCATGAACGAGGCTCGTTACTTCAACCTGCCGAAGCTCAAGGGTCAGGAAGCTGCGGAAGCTGCTTTCGCTAAGACACTGTCTGATGCGAAGACACGCTACACCAAGCTCATTAACAAGGCTAAGATTCAGGAAGGCTGAGTCAGTCAGGTTAACCAAAGCAGAAAGCTCTCCCCGTAACCGGGGAGAGTTTTTTTGTAGAATTTCGATGATTCCATGCCTCTGTAAAGAAGTCAAAACAGATTGAAACGCGGTAGAATAGAACTGCGGCGAATCCATTGTCTGCCGCATAGACTGCATATGAAAATACTGTTATATTTTGAAAGCGAGAGCCTGATTCAGACTTCGGGTGTCGGAAGGGCATTTGAACATCAGAAAGCGGCACTGACTTCGCAGGGCATTGAATATACGACAGATCCGTGGGATGAAGACTATGATATTCTGCATATCAATACCTGCGGAATCAACAGTGATTCCATCATTGCCCACGCCCGCAAGCTCGGCAAAAAAGTAATCTATCATGCACACAGTACGGAAGAAGATTTCCGGAACAGTTTTATTTTTTCCAATCTTCTTTCGCCGCTGGTAAAACACGGGCTGATTTCACTGTATTCGAAAGGAGATGCGATCATCACACCGACGCCGTATTCCCGCAGACTGATTCATGGTTACGGGATTGAACGTCCCATTTATGCGATCTCCAACGGCATCGATCTGTCGCTGTTTGCGCCGGATGCGGAGAAAGTGAAAGCGTTCCGCAATTACTTCCGGCTCCAGGATGGAAAAAAGGTCATTCTGGGGGTTGGTCTCCCGTTTGTGCGGAAGGGAATTCTTGATTTCGTCGAGGTGGCGGAGCGGATGCCGGACTATCAGTTCATCTGGTTCGGTGAAATCTCACCGATGGCGGTACCGCACAAGATCAACGAAGTGATCGAGCATCATCCGGATAACTGTCTGTTTCCAGGCTATGTAAAAGGCCCGATTATTCAGGGCGCATTTCAGGATGCGGCAGCCTTCTTTTTCCCGTCTTACGAAGAGACAGAAGGAATCGTTGTTCTTGAGGCACTGGCTTCCCGCCAGCAGGTAATCGTCCGTGATATCGGCGCATTTGATCCATGGCTGATTGACGGTGTGAACTGCTATAAAGGCACGGATAACGATTCCTTTGTCAGGCTTATTTCAGACTGTGCAGAACACCGGATTCCATCCACCGCAGACGCGGGATACGCCGTGGCGGAAGCGCGTTCCATCGAACGGATCGGACGGCAGCTGAAATGCGTTTATGAGGCGGTTCTGAAAGATGAAACTGTAAGTGACGAGCAGCTTGCGTCGTGTTGAGAAAGCAACGATTAATAGTATAATTATCTGCGTATGAACAAACTGAAGCGTCTGTTTTCAAACTACGTTTTTAATATTGCGCTTATCATCGGTCTTTCGCTTCTGGTCGTGTATCTTACGGTCCGTGATAATCCCACGGAAGTATTTGACCGGCTGAAGAATGCAGACAAGTTATGGCTTGTTTTAATCATGGCGGCGATGCTGATGTTCCGTGTTCTCAACGGCTATGCGCTGAAGCTTGAGGCAAACCTTTCCCGTCCAGAGTATTCGCTTGCGGACGGAATTGAAAATGCGTTTGTCGGAGGCTTTTTCAATCAGATCACACCGAGTTCAAGCGGCGGTCAGTTTGCCCAGGTATTCCTGTTCCGAAGACAGGGCGTTCCGGTATCGGAATCGGCAGGTGTACTGTGGATGAATTTCATTCTCTTTCAGTCCACCATGGTTGCCTCGGTCTTTGTGCTGCTTCTGCTCAAGTTCAGCTATTTTTATGTGAAATTCCGTGAGTTTCTTGTGGTCGTTCTGCTTGGATTTGCCGTAAATGCGGCGGTGATCGTATCCCTGTGGGCGTTTGTCAAATTTCCGCGTGTCTATACCTGGCTTACCACAAAGGGGATTGAGATCGGCGCGAAGCTTCATCTGATCAAAGACCGGGAAAAGGTGCTGAACGGACTGGATGAACAGTTAAGCCGCTTTCAGAAGGAAGTGGATCAGCTTTCCAATCATAAGCCGATGGTGGCGAAGGTCTGTCTGACACACTTCATACGTCTGATGCTGTTTTATTCCGTGCCGTATATGTCCGCCAAGGCACTGCATTTTCCGGTTACTCCGGCCATGTTTCTTGATATGCTTACGCTTGCGTCATTTGTAGCGATGATAAATGCATTTATCCCGCTCCCTGGTGCCAGCGGCGGAACTGAGGCAACCTTCCTTGTAATGTTCCGCGTAGTACTCGGCAGTGTGAATGTACGTCCTACGATGCTGTTGTGGCGGTTTATGACGTATTATTTTGATATGATCGCCGGCGGCCTCGTTTATCTGATTTCCAAAGTCCGCCGTGCTGCGGCGCTGGATCAGGCTTTTGCGCAGAAGGAGAGAAGATGAGAATCGGATTATTTTCAGATACATTTCCGCCGGATCTCAACGGCGTTGCCAATTCCACCTACATTCTTTTCCGCGAATTGAAGAAACATGGACATGATGTTTATGTTGTCGCAACCCGTCCGGGTACAGGATGGGCAAAGTGGAATGAGGACCATGATGTGCTTCGGCTTGCCGGTGTTACGGTAAAGCGTCTGTACGGCTATGCGGTCACAACTCCGTTTCATATCAATGCACTGAATGAGATCCGGGCACTCGATCTCGATGTCATTCATGTACAGACCGAATTCGGCGTCGGTATTTTTGCGCGGTTCTGCGCCAAGCAGCTGAACATTCCGCTGGTGAGCACCTATCATACCTCCTATGAGGATTACACCCATTACATCAACCTGCTGAATTCCGACCGGTTTGATGCCCAGGTGAAAAAAGCAGTCGGCTGGTTTTCCAAGTTCATGTCGGACAGTTCAGCCGCTGTGATCGCGCCCAGTGAGAAGACCAAGAAACTGCTGGAATGCTATCACGTGACGTCAGAGATCCATGTCGTTCCGACGGGTCTTCAGCTTGAACAGTTTTCCCCGGAGAAACAGCTGCCGGAACGGACCGCAGAGATCCGCAATGCATTTGGAGTCCGTCCGGATGAGCGGCTTGCCATCTATCTTGGAAGAATCGCTGAAGAGAAAGCGCTGGACATTGTGATCGATGGCTTTGCGGCCGCAAAGAAGAAGGGCTGTTCCCTGCGTCTGCTTATTGTCGGAGGCGGACCGGATCTTGACCGTCTGAAGGCCTATGCAGAGAAAGAACAGATTACCAATGTGCTGTTTGCCGGACCGAAGCCGGCTCCTGAAGTTGCGGACTATTACCGCAGTGCTGACTTTTTCGTGAGCGCAAGTCTGTCCGAAACCCAGGGCATGACATTTGTCGAGGCGATGGCGGCAGGACTGCCGCTGCTTGCCCGTAAGGATGTCGTTTTGGAAGAACTTCTGATCGACGGGAAGACGGGATACTATTTTAAGGATGCGGAAGATCTGAGCCGTATTCTTCTGAAAGTGGAACAGCTTCCGGAAACAAAGCTATCCGAAATGAAAGAACAGGTGCTGAAACAGGTTCAGCCGTTAAGTTCCGAGGTGTTCTATGAACGGGCATTGCATGTATATGAACGTGCAATTGATCTGTATGAGCACATGCTTGTCGTGGAAGACGTACAGGTAAAGGAAGATATCGTTCAGATCTATCTTGGAAACATGAAACATGGGGCCGGGGAAGATATCCGTCTGATGATGTCCCTGGACGATTACTACAACGAGGGAATCCGAAAGGGAATGCGTCTTTCCGCATCCACGGTGGAACGCATCCGCCGCAAACAGGATGCGGTACGTGCATGGCGAAGCTGTATGCGACGCATTGCGGTCAAGGACAGGACCCGCAAGGAAATCTATGACTGGCTGACGCGCAATACCAGCTGTGATATCGAGACGGTCAATGAGATCGTTGAACGGCTTGAACTCAAGGGATACATTGACGATGAGCGCTATTGCGCTGAAAACATCTCGCGGATGAAACTGGCGCTCTTCGGCAAGGAGCGGATGATCCGGGAACTTCGGAAAAAAGGCATTCCGCTGGAGATGATCAATTCCATGCTGGAAGAACAGCCGGATACAGAATATGAAGATGCGATGGCATTCGCCAGACGTTCTGCGCGCACACTTCCGGATACCAGTCAGCGGATGAAACAGAACAAACTCAAGGCCAGACTGATTGCGAAGGGATACAGCAGTGAAGTGGCAGACGCGGTGATTGCGGAGTTTGACTTCCGTGAAGACAACAAAGAGGAACTTGATAATCTCCGGAAATGCGCCGCAAAGGCCAAAAAGCGGTATGAGAAGAAATACGAGGGCACAAAGCTCCGCAATACGGTGTACCGTTACTGCAGTGCACAGGGATATAATGCGGAGGATATCTATGTGATCCTCGATGAAATGGAGTGGAATGTATGACAAAGGTAAAGGAATTTCGGGAAAAAGAACGGTATACGATGAACCTTCTGGTGAAGAATGTGCTCAAGGGCGTAACACAGAAGGGCTCCCCGTATCTCAGCCTCGTTCTGCAGGATGATTCCGGCACGATTGACGGAAAACTCTGGGATGCTTCTCCGGAAGATATTGCGGCCGCAGTTCCCGGACATGTGGAACAGCTCATGTTTGAAGTGCTCGACTACAACAACGCACTTCAGCTTCGGATCAATTCCATCCGGGATCTTGATCAGAATGACATTGATCTCAGCGAATTTGTCATGGCAAGCCCGGTGGCAGTCAGCGAGCTGAAGGCACAGATTGCCGGCTATGTCCGTTCCATTCAGAACGAAACACTCCGCACGCTTGTGGAAGCAATGTACAAAAAGGTCGGAAAGACATTCTTTGATTATCCGGCCGCTTCCCGGATTCATCACAACTATCTCGGAGGCCTTGCGGAACATACCGTCGGGATGGCGAATCTTGCGGAACATATCGCAGCCCAGTATCCGGTTCTCGACCGTGATCTGTTAATCTCCGGCGTGCTCGTTCATGATATGGGCAAAATCGCTGAACTCGGCGGTCTTGTATCGAATGAATATACGCTGGAAGGCAAACTGACCGGTCATATTTCCATCGGCCACGGATGGCTTGTGGAGACTGCCCAGGAGCTTGGGCTCAGTGATAAAAATGAAACGCTGCTTCTGAGGCATATGATTCTTTCTCATCACGGCAAGCATGAATTCGGTTCTCCGGTGCTTCCGGCCATTCCGGAAGCGGAAGCGCTGTTCCTGATCGACAACATGGATGCACGCATGAATTCCCTGAGCCAGGCACTGTCACAGGTGAAACCCGGAAACTGGACCCCGAAGATGTTCGCATTTGAGAACCGGCAGTTCTATAAGGCAGGGAAATAGTCATGGATATCCGTCTCAGACTTGTAAAACGGATCCATTCCATTCTTGCCGGGGCAGGACGCGGCGGTTCGCTGCCCGGTGTACTGGCGCTTAAGATGGACCCAAAGTTCATCGAAAAGATGCAGATGCCGGAGCACGTCATTCTCGTATCCGGAACCAACGGCAAGACGACCACATCCAATCTGATCGCAGAGTCACTGCGTCAGTCCGGAATGAAGGTGGTGAATAATCACCGCGGGGATAATCTCAATGTCGGCATTGCGACGACGCTTGCCGCAAACTGTGATGATCGCTTCCATGTGATAGGTGATGCGGTGGTTCTGGAAGTTGATGAGCTGACCCTGTACCGGCAGTTTCATGCGCTTCATCCGACTGCGCTCGTGATCACCAATTTCTTCCGCGATCAGCTCGACCGTGCCGGAGAGATGGAAACCATTATCCGCAAGATGATCGAACTGGTGAAAGACTTTGAAGGAGACCTGATTCTGAATGGAGATGATCCGAATGTTCTCCGTCTTGGCGATGCGGCGGAAAAAGCGCGTGTCCATTACTTCTCGGTGAACGAGACACTGCGGTCCCGCACGATTTCCGATGAAGCAGGGGAAGGAAAATTCTGCCCGCGCTGCGGCAGACCGCTCAGTTATTCCTATTATCAGTATTCCCATATCGGCCGCTTTCACTGTCCGTATGACGGATTCGGCGAAATCAAACCGGATCTTACGGTGACGAATGTGGACTTTGACAACGCATCCTTTGAAGCACAGGGGAAGACCTATCATTCCTTTGTAAATTCGATCTATGGTGTTTATAACTGCGCCTCTGTACTCTGTCTCATGAATGTGATGGGAAGAGACGTATCCGCAGCGGATACGGTCTTCCGGAATTATGTGCTCAAGGAGGGACGGAATGAAGTGTTCCAGCTGAGCCGGCCCTGCACGATCAATCTGATCAAGAATCCGACCGGTGCCAATGAAGTCATGAAATTCATTCTTGGGCAGCCCGGCGATAAAAACATCTGTATCTTTCTGAATGACAACGACCAGGATGGACATGATGTATCGTGGATCTGGGATGCGCATTTTGAACGTCTGAATGATCCCTCGGTAAAGACCATCATCTGTTCCGGAACACGGCCATATGATATGGCACTCCGGCTGAAATATGAAGGTCTGGAAGATCGGGTCATGGTCATTGAGAATGCCCGGGATGCGATTCGCTGGCTTGATGAGGCGAATCTGGAAAGCCATGTCATTTCCACCTATACGGCGCTTCATTCCACACGTGCCGTTCTGAGAAAACAGGAAGGGAGCCGTCATAAATGAAACTGAACATATTATGGATGTATCACGACCTGATGGATCTCTATGGCGACAAAGGCAATATCCAGGTGCTGAAGACCCGCTGTGAGAAGCGCGGCATTGATGTGACAGTCGATACGTGCGGCATCGGCGAAGCCCGTACGATTGAGGATTACGATATCTTTTTCCTCGGCGGCGGCGCTGACCGTGAACAGAGTCTGATCTTTGAGGATCTGCTTTCGAGACGTGCTGGTATCGAGCAGGCGATGAAAAGCGGCACGGCATTTCTTCTGATCTGCGGCGGCTATCAGATGTTCGGCAAATATTATAAAGATCAGGACGGCAAGACGGTTCCATGCCTGGATTTCTTTGATTACTATACGGAAGCTTCTGATCGGGATCATCGCTGCATCGGCAATATTGCCATTGAAGTGACCATGGATCACGAGACATTCAATGCGGTAGGATTTGAAAACCATGGCGGTCAGACAAGAGGAGTGACTACACCGCTCGGCAGGGTCCTGAAAGGGCATGGAAATGAATACCAGAGTGCCTTTGAAGGATTCGTCAACGATCAGGTTGCCGCAACCTATATGCATGGTCCGCTGCTGCCAAAGAATCCGCGTATCGCCGATCTCGTACTGATGCGTGGACTGCGGCGCAATTACGGCACTGTGACACTCTCTGAACTGGACGATACGTTTGAAACCCGTGCCCGGGAAACCATGCTGGGAAGAATGGGAATAAAAAAACAATCTGAGTAACAGCTCAGATTGTTTTTTGATTGAATCAGCCTTTGATGGAAGCCAGAACTTCCGCAAGATCCTGCGGCTCTGAAGGGTTGAATGCGACCTGAATCGCATCGGATTCTCCATAACGCGGAATGACATGAACATGCAGATGATCGACGGTCTGACCGGCTGCTTCTCCGCAGTTATTGAGAAGATTTACACCGGCACAGCCGGTTTTTTCTTTCAGAAAACGGGCAACCTTCGCCGCTGCCGCAAAAACTGTACGGACAGTTTCATCATCTGCCTCCACAACATTTGGTGTGTGGTGCTTCGGCATGACGATCGTATGACCGCGCGTAACCTGTGAGATGTCCAGAATGGCAAGAACCTGATCGTCCTCATAGACGACGGATGAAGGAATCTTATGGTCAATGATATCGCAGAAAATGCACATGGTTTTACCTCCGGATTCATTATACCGCTGCGCAAAAGAAAACGCCGAATCTCTTCGGCGTTCCTGTTCGTCCTGGTGGACAGTTGAGCGCACGCTGGAGATAACAAATAAAAGGAAGAGTGAATTGCGCGAAACAATAAAACCACCTGCTAGGCAGGTGGAAGGCAGGTGCTTCTTGTAGAAAGAAGCACCCCATCTGACTAAGCTGGTGAGTGTCGAAGTCACCAGAATAGAAAGATGAGGTGTTTAATATGGCCAAGAAGTACGATTCATTGGCACACAAAGTATTATACAAGATACCATATCGTGTTCACTCCAAAGTACAGAAGAAAGATAATTTACAATCAGCTGCGGAGAGATATCGCAGAGTACATCAAGAGACTATGTGCATACAAGGGAGTGGAGATAATCGAAGGGCATATGATGCCAGACCATGTGCACATACTGGTGTCGATACCACCGAAGATTTCGGTAAGCAGTTTCATGGGATATCTGAAGGGAAAGCTGTCGATGATGATCTTCGAAAAACACGGGAACTTAAAGTACAAATTTGGCAACAGACACTTTTGGGCAGATGGATATTATGTGAGTACGGTCGGACTGAATGAAGCGACAGTCAGAAAGTACATACAGGATCAGGAAAAAGATGATATTGCGAAGGACAAACTGAGCGTGAGAGAGTATGAAGATCCGTTCGGGGAAGACAAGCAGATCAGAAAAGAGAATCCGAACAGGAAAAGATAATAAGGCCGTTTACGGCCGGCCACGGTTGTAATAACAAAGGTGGCTTCGACATACGTGAGTATGGAAAAGCCAGCGCCTTGAGACGCTGGCTTGCATTCAGAGGCTTATAGCCTCAGAGCAAACCACCCGTTTTACGGGTGGTTATGATTTATTCTGCTTCGGCAGACGGTGTCGGGGTAGGTGCCGGTTTGTCCTGAATCAGGATGTCCGGATTGAGTTCCTTGAGTCCGTTGTAGAGGTTGATGTCATACACATGGAAGTTGTACTTCCGCAGGTAGAACTCATTACTCTCATTTGTGACTGCAGTGATTCCGGAAATCGCCTTGACCGCGTCTTCCTTAAACTCTGCCGGATCATGCGAGACAAGCTTCAGAACATAGAAGGTTGCGCCGTCAGAAGAGGGAACCTCAGTCCAGCCGTCATCCACAGACATGGAGCGCAGTACGGAGAGGGCAGCGGAATCATACGATGTTGTATTCATCGTGATGACTTCTTCAGAGCCGGAACTGGAAGAATTATTATCCTTGGCTGCTTCAGCCGGTGTAACACTTCCGTCCTTGAGTGCGCTGAGTGCCGCAGAGGCATCGTCTTCCGTAGTGAAGCTCAGTACGATTGCCTTCAGCGGATCAAAGCTGCCGCAGAGGGAGTCGAAGTTTTCTTCGGTATATTTCTCGACCAGCTTGCTGGTAAGGGTATTGGGGAGAATGTACTTCTCCGCATAGGTGTCTTCCGTGAGTCCCATGGAATCCAGAAATTCGGTGAACTGATCACCGTACATCATTGTGTAGAACTGAACCTGGTTCAGTGCTTCTTCCTTCATTTCCTCGGTAACTTCAATTTCCTGTGCCGCAATCCGGTTCATGACATCGGTATTGGCGGTATTTGCGCCGACAGATGCGAACATCATGTTGTAGAGATCACCCTTGGTAACGGTGGTGTCACCGACCGTCATCAGGGTTTCCTTACTGTTGGCAAGGGCAGCGGTCGCATCCTTACAGCCGGCAAGCATGAGAAGTGCAAGACCTGCACACATCAGTTTCTTCATACTGTTCATGTTCAGTCCTCCATTCCCGCATATGCGCGGACTGCTTTTTCAACTTCCGGATCCGGGAAGGTGAGTCCGAGTTCTTCGGCCTTTTCCCAGATGACCTTATTGGTCAGGGTTGTGTCATAGGTATTCAGCAGATCGCTGTAGATTTCACCGTCGGTAACTTCAACGTCTTCGGTGAGGCTGTTCTGTTCACGATATGCCTTGACCATTCCTTCATGCGTGGATGCGTTGCACTTGATGCGGAAGTAACCGAAGTTGGAAGAGTATACCCATTCTGATACTTCGCCTTCCTTTAAGCCAAGCGCAGCTGCCTGGAATGCACTGTCCAGTGAAGTGGTGTTGGCATCAAGGGTGCCAAGCACACCGCCGTTGGGAGCGCTGGACGGATCTTCCGAGAGTGCCTTTGCGGTATCCTCGAATGTACCGGTTTCCAGTCCGTGGTCAACCGCAGCCATACGGTTCTGTTCATCCTCGGTCGGAGTTCCTTCACCGGAATCGCCGTTTTCGAAGCGGACCAGAATGTAGGAAATGTTGCGGACCTGGAGTTCATCGAAGTGCTCCTTGACATACTGGGCAGTCAGTTCTGTCTGCTTGAACACATTGACCAGATAATCTTCCAGACCATCCATTCCCGAATAGCCAAGGGAGACCAGCTGACTGTCGAGCATTTCACGGTAGTTTGTCGGATAGTTGGTGGCGTAATTGGAGATTACGCTTTCTGCCTGCGTCTTGGCATTCTCCTTCATCGTATCCGTCGTCTCAACTGACTTGTCAGCGACCGTAGTGACGATTTTCTGAAACAGCGCCGCAGGTCCGTTGGATTCATACATGGAATTGTAGAAATCCGTTGCGGTTACATCCGTATCGCCGACGGAGTAAACGACGCCTTCGCCGTTTGCTGTCTTTCCTTTGAGTTTGCCTTTGTTGGTATCGTAGATGTAGAACACGGAAATTCCCGCGAACAGTACGATAAGAAGGCAGACAAACCAGTTCTTCTTAACAAAGTTGTTCATTTCTTCCTCCTGAAACACGCTTTTCTATTATATACCAGTCTTTTTTGAATGCAATTTTCCTTGGCCTCTCCTGTGTGAATTTTATCTGAATCTTTTTCCTCACTCCTCCCCAGAAGGTTTAAAACAAGACGAGGCAGAACCCCTGTGTTATAATCCGATAGGACAAAAAGGAAAAAAGACAACATATGAAACGTTTAGTAATCGAAAATCTCCACGTTACGGTGGAAGGAAAAGAAATACTGAAAGGGGTAGACCTCACTGTAAACAGCGGTGAGGTACATGCGCTGATGGGCCCGAACGGCAACGGAAAATCCACGCTGCTTGCGGCAATCATGGGTCATCCGAAATACATTGTGACCGAAGGATCCATTACCTTCGACGGACAGGATGTGCTCGCCATGCCGGTCGATGCACGAAGCCGCGCCGGCCTGTTCCTGGCCATGCAGTACCCTCAGGAGATCCCGGGTGTCACCAACAGTGACTTCATGCGTGCCGCAATGAATGTCCGCAGGGAATCCCCGGTTCCGCTGTTTACGTTTATCAAAGCAATGGAAAAGACCATCAAGGATCTTGAAATGAAGGAAGACCTTGCCCATCGTTTTCTGAACGAAGGCTTTTCCGGCGGTGAAAAGAAGCGGAATGAGATCGTTCAGATGGAACTTCTCAAACCGGATCTTGCCATGCTGGATGAACTGGATTCCGGACTTGACGTTGATGCGCTCCATGTTGTCGCAAACGCCATCAACAACATGCGGAAGGAATATCCGCTCAGCCTGATCGTGGTTTCACATTATGAACGGTTCTATGAACTGATTGAACCGCAGTTTGTTCATGTCCTTGTTGATGGAAAGATTGTTGTCGAGGGAGACGCTGCACTTGCCAAGCGGATCGATGAAGAAGGCTACGACTGGATTTACCGTGATTACGGTGTTCAGCCGGCAAGTGAGGCAGAGCGCAGAAAAGCACCGGTAAGCCTTGGCTCATGCGCGGTGGCACAGAAAGCACAGGGAAAGTAAATGAAGGAGATTCGTGTAAATCAGAATATCCGTCTGGAGTCCGGGTTTCAGGAATATCTGATCGAAAGTGACCGGAAACTGGATCTTTCCGTTACGTGTGATACGAACTGCCAGGCACTGTTCCGTATCCGCGGCGCAAAGTCACTGCGCATCCGCGGATATGCGGCAGACGGCTGTGAAGCGACACTGCTGTTCTGGAATGAATGCAGTGCGCCTCTGGAATGTGATGAATCCTATGAAGTCGGAGAAGATGCACATCTGATTGCGGCGTATGGCGAATGCGGCGGTGCTGCAGTTGACCGCAGCATCTATTTTGCGCTGCGCAGACCTAATGCGCATGGTGAGATTCTTTCCGCAACGCTTGCGTCTTCGAACATCAACTATCGGATGAATATGGTGAATTTCGCGCCGCATACCCTTGGGGAAATGCGGAATTTTGCGGTTGTTATGAAAGAAGGCCGCCTGATGATCGATGCGATCGGATCCATCGTCAACGGCGCTAAGCAGTCAAAGAACCATCAGACCAGCCGTGCGCTCAGTTTTGAGGATGGCCAGCGTTCCACGATTCTTCCGGAACTTCTGATCGATGAAAACGATGTAGAGGCAAGCCATGCGATGTCGATCGGCCGTGTTGATGATGAACAGCTGTATTACCTGATGAGCCGCGGTCTGACGCTTCCGCAGGTCACTGCGCTGATTTCTTCCGGCTATCTGATGCCGGTTGCGGATGTCATTGAAAACGAAGAGGTTCGAACCGTCCTGCGGGAAGAACTGGAAAGGAAGCTGAGCGCGCTATGATCGATGTACAGGCGATACGCAAAGACTTTCCGTTTTTTGAGGCAAATCCGGACCTGGTCTATTTTGACAACGGCGCTACAACATTGAAGCCCCAGTGTGTCATTGATGCGGTAACCTCGTTTTATACACGGCATACCTCCAATGTTCACCGCGGGGACTATGCGATTGCGGCAGAGAATGACCGCCTGTATGACGGTGCCCGCAGTTCATTTGCGAAGCTTTTGAACTGCAGTCCGAAGGAGATTGTCTTTACGCATAATGCGACCGCATCCATGAACCAGATCGCCTATGGCCTTGCGCATGGATTTCTGAAGAAGGGCGATGTCATCCTGACGACGGAGGCAGAACATGCCAGCAATCTTCTGCCGTGGTTCCGACTGAAGGAAGACTATGGTATTGAAGTGCGCTATCTTCCGATGGATGCACAGGCAAATCTTGATCTGAAGGCAGCTGAAACCTGCTTTACCCCGGAGGTCAAGGCGGTTGCGGCTGCGCTTGTGACAAATGTGCTTGGAAGTATTCTTCCGGTGAAAGAACTTGCGGCCATGGCCCATAAGCATGGTGCACTGTTTATTGCGGACGGCGCACAGGCAGTCCCGCATATGAAGATCGATGTACAGGATCTCGATATTGATTTCCTTGCGTTCTCCGCGCATAAGATGTGCGGCCCGGACGGGGTGGGAATCCTGTATGGAAAGTATGATCTTCTGGAGCGTATGGAGCCGGTCTTCATGGGCGGCGATATGAATGCACGCTTTCAGAAGGCCTGCACGTATGAACTGAAACATGCGCCGACCAAATTCGAGGCCGGTACACCGAACATTGAAGGCGTCATCGGCGCTGCGGCCGCATGTGATTATCTGATGCAGATCGGTCTGGATGAGATCCATGCGTATGAAAAGGAACTGCGTGCGTATTTCCTTGAGAAGCTTTCTGCGCTTGAAAATATCGTGATCTACAATCCGGACAACGAATACGGTCCGCTGGCATTCAATGACAGGGAAGTGTTCTCCCAGGATGCGGCAGGATATCTTGCGGCGAAGAATATTGCCGTTCGTTCCGGCAATCACTGCGCAAAGATCCTGCATGAGATTATCGGTACGGACAGTACGATCCGTGCATCGCTTTATTTTTACAACACAAAAGAAGAAGTGGACCGCTGTGTAAAGGTATGTTCCGAGATATCGCTGGAAAATGCGGTCGGTATTTTCTTCTGAGGAGATGACAGACATATGAGTGAGTATGAAAATCTGCTGGATGATCCGATGGTTCTCCGTGAACTGATCATGGATCATTATAAATATCCGCACAATCACAGCCTTGTGGATGATATGCGCTACCGCAGGGCACATATGTCCAGCGAAAGCTGCATCGATGACATCACTGTGCAGGCGGACATTGAAGACGGTGTAATCAAAGACATCCGGTTTGACGGTGTCGCATGCACGATCTCTACTGCCAGCACATCGATCATGTCCGATCTTCTGAAAGGCAAAACCGTCGAAGAAGCATCCGATCTGATCAATGAATATATGAACATGGTGGACGGGAAGGAATATGACGCCGCAAAACTGGAAGAGGCGGTTGCCATGAAGAATGTGTACCGTCAGGCGAACCGGATCAAGTGTGCCACCATCGGATGGAATGCAATGAAACAGATGATTGCGGAAAGTGAGGGCGAACAATGAGTGAATCCAATAACCGTGAAATTCTTGCCGCCCAGGATGAATATAAGTACGGCTTCTCCGATAAGGACATCAGTATTTTTGACACCGGAAAGGGTATCAATGAAGACGTTGTCCGTACCATCAGCAAGATCAAACAGGAACCGGAATGGATGACGGAATTCCGCGTGAAATCCTATCATCAGTTTGAGGAGATGCCGATGCCTGAATGGGGACCGGATCTTTCCGAAATTGATTTCCAGGATTTTACCTATTACAAGCGCGTCAGTGAAGAAGCGGAACGCAGCTGGGACGATGTCCCGGAAGAGGTCAAGAATACCTTTGAGAAACTCGGTATTCCTGAAGCGGAACGGAAATATCTCGCAGGTGTAACGACGCAGTACGAGTCCGAAGCGGTCTATCACAACATGCTGGAAGAAGTGCAGTCCAAAGGCGTTATCTTCCTGGATATCGACAGCGGACTCCGGGAATATCCGGAAATCTTCCGGAAGTATTTTGCGACGATTGTGCCGGCATCCGACAACAAGCTTGCGGCACTCAACTCCGCTGTATGGTCCGGCGGAAGCTTCATCTATGTGCCGCCCGGCGTAAAACTCGAGAAGCCGCTCCAGTCCTATTTCCGGATCAACTCCGAATCGATGGGACAGTTTGAGCGTTCCATCATCATCGTGGATGACGGTGCGGAGTGCTCTTATGTGGAAGGCTGCACTGCACCGCAGTATTCCAAAGATTCCATGCATGCGGCAGTCGTCGAAGTATTTGTCGGCAAGAATGCAAAATGCCGGTATTCCAGTGTTCAGAACTGGAGTTCCAACATTCTCAACCTTGTCACAAAACGTGCCCGCGTTGAAGCAGGGGGAACCATGGAGTGGATTGACGGAAACATCGGATCCCGCATCTCCATGAAGTATCCGGCATGTATCCTTGCGGGCGAATATGCCCACGGTATGTGCATCTCCATTGCGGTCGGTTCTCAGAACCAGTTCCAGGATACCGGCGCAAAGATGATCCATCTGGCGCCGCATACCAGCAGCTCCATCATTTCGAAGTCGATTTCCCGCAACGGCGGTGTAACGAACTTCCGTGACTGGATCCGCTTCACCCCGAAGGCAGACTGGTCCCGTGCCAAGATCGAATGCGATACGCTGATTCTCGATGACCGGTCCAAGTCTGATACGATTCCACTGAATATCAATGAAAACAACACTTCCGTGATTGAACATGAAGCGAAAGTATCCAAGATTTCCGAAGAAGAACTCTTCTATCTGATGAGCCGGGGACTGAGTGAAGAACAGGCGACCGAAATGATCGTCATGGGCTTCCTGGAGCCGTTTACCCGTGAGCTTCCGATGGAATATGCGGTTGAACTGAACCAGCTGCTCAAGATCGATATGAGCGGATCCATCGGCTGATGGACAAGAAGACCGCACGCAGTATCGGACTGTCGGCCCGTGCAGGCATTCCTGCAGACCGCAGAACACAGTATGACGCAGATCTTCTGCGGCAGATGAAGGAACTTGCGGATAACTGCATGATGATCGGCTGTTACGTATCGATGAAGGACGAAGCAGATACGCTTGCGTTTCTTGACTGGTGCTTCCAGCAGCAGAGACCGGTGGCGGTTCCGTTAGTGGAGGGGAATACACTGACCTTTCACCGGATCACATCCATGAACGACCTTCACCCGGGAACGTTCGGCGTTCCGGAGCCTTCCGGAGAACATGCGGTGGACAGCGTGGATATCGACCTGATGTTTGTGCCGCTGTCATCGTTTGACCGCAGGAATCACCGTACCGGATACGGCAGGGGCTATTATGACTCGGTGCTTACTTCCGGTATGTATAAGGTCGGAATTGCATATCCGGAACAGCGTGTCGATTCCATTGATGCAGATCCATGGGATGTGCCGCTGGATCAGATCCTTGTCGCAAACGCAGACTGAAGATCAAAAAAACACCGGCTTCTGTTTTACAGACCGGTGTTTTCAAGTGGAGGCTACAGGACTCGAACCTGCGACATCACCCCTGTGAAGGGTGCGCTCTCCCAGCTGAGCTAAGCCTCCGTGCCTTTCTATATTACTACTTTTTTTCAAAGGACGCATCGGTTTTCATTCTGCGGATATCACGGAAATGCCATATCGCGCTAGAATAGGAACCATGGAGAAACAGACATTGAAAAACAAGGGACTTATCCAGTTTCTGAAATTTAATCTGGTATCGGCAGGGGTTACGATTCTCCAGCTGGTGCTTGTCAATGTGTTTTTTGTGCTGATGCAGGGATGGAAGGCGCCGCTTCCCGGAATTCTGCGGGATATCTTTTCCGAACAGTCCGTCGGTGCCGGCAACAGCAACTGGGGGTATGTACTGCCGTTTTTCCTGTCGAATGTCATCGCGAATATTTACGGCTACTTTCAGAACCGGAAAACGACATTTCACAGTGATTCTCCGAAACAGAATGTGATCATCTTTTTTGCGGTCATAACCGTTCTGGTATGCTTTTCCACCTGGCTTCAGGGCAAGGTCGTGCATCTGATCACCATGCATGCGCCGCAGTATGCCGGGATTGCGCCGACGCTTGCGGCACTGCTTGCGGGACTCATACAGTTTGCGGTGGTATTCCCGCTGGAAAAGTTTGTACTTCTGAAAGAAAGGAAGGAACAGTAATTTATGCCAAAGGTAAGTATTATTGTGCCGGTATACAATGCGGAGAATGCAATTGAACGCTGCATCGACAGTATTCTGAATCAGGAATATCAGGATTTTGAACTGCTTCTGATTGACGACGGGTCGAAGGACAGCAGTCCAGAGATCCTCGACCGGCGGGCTGCGGAGGATGACCGCATTATTGTGATCCACAAGGCAAACAGCGGGGTAAGCGATACCCGCAATACCGGAATCGACAAAGCCCAGGGAACGTATATTCAGTTCCTGGATGCGGATGACTGGATTACCACAGACTCGACAAAGATGCTGGTGCGCACTGCTGAAGAGCGGGATGCAGATCTGGTGGTCGGCGAGTTTTATCGTGTTGCCGGGGAACATCTTTCCCGCAAGGGCAGCATCGATACCGACCGCGTACTCACACGGAAAGAGTATGCGGAATACATGAAGGCTTCACCGGCTGATTATTATTACGGTGTCATCTGGAATAAGCTCTACCGCCGGGACATTCTGAACCGGCACCATATCCGCATGGATAAAACCATCAGTTTCTCGGAAGACTTCATATTCAATCTTGAATATGTCCGCCATTGTGAGCGGATCGCTCCGCTGCGGCTGCCGGTCTATTACTATGTGAAAACAGAAGGTTCGCTTGTGACACAGAACATGAATGTCCGTCGGCTGATTGAAATGAAGACAACGGTTTATCCGTATTATGACGACTTCTTCCGGGATGTGCTGAGTGAGGAAGAATACCGCAAGGAACGCGCCGAGATCTCTGCCTTTCTGATCAGCGGGGCGACGGATGAATTTGCTATTCCATATACGCCCGGAACACAGAAGGTCGGAGAGGAAGTCCTGCCGGTTTTCAGCAAGGAACATAACAGTCTGGGCGGAGATCTCTATTATCTGAATAAACTCTATGAACGATCACTGAATACCGCAGCGCTGAAAAACGGTCTGACCCTGAATGATGTGAAGGTTTTCTCTGCCGTACGTGCACTGAAATCCGCGGATTCTCTGAAAGTGGTGTCTGATCTTTCCGGCGTTAATGAAACCAGTGTCATATCCTCAGTTGAGACGCTTGCGGCGAAGCGGCTGATCCGTTTTACACTGCTTCCATTTGCGGCATCGATCGCGACCGATCACGGGGCCGGTCTGCTTCATGACCTTGACCATGCGGAAACCGATTTTGAGGCGGCCTGTTTCGCGGAACTGACAGACGAGGAACAGAATGCGGTCCGGAAGTTCTTCCGCAATGCGGCAGATCAGGTGAGTCAGGACAGAGGGAATCATCAATGACGGAACGTATCAGTCAGCGTGCTCAGCTGTTTACCGGAGCGGATAACTGGACCAGCCGTGCAGACGACGCGGATGGAATCCCATCCATTCGGTTCAGCGACGGGCCGCACGGCCTGCGCATAGAGCGTACTGCCGGGTTCGGGTTCAATGAATCCCATCCATCCACCGCGTATCCGACCGCATCCCTTACGGCATGTTCCTTTGACCGTGCGCTTCAGAAAGAGCTCGGGGAACATCTTGCGGCGGAATGTATCCGGGATGGCGTTCAGGTGCTGCTGGGGCCGGGAATCAATCATAAACGTGATCCGCGATGCGGCAGAAACTTTGAATATTACAGTGAAGATCCGTATCTCAGCGGAGAGCTTGGCGCGGCATATGTAAACGGGGTGCAGTCGTGCGGTGTCGGCGTCTCCGTCAAGCATTTTGCGGGCAACTCCCGGGAATATGGACGCATGGTGGAAGACAGCATCATCGATGAACGTGCACTTCATGAACTGTATCTGGCGCAGTTTGAACGTGTCATCCGGGAGAGCCGTCCATGGAGTGTCATGTGCGCCTATAACCGCCTGAACGGGGAGTACTGTTGTCAGAACCGGCCCTTGATGTCGCTTGCGCGTGACCGGTGGGGATTTGACGGTGTCTTTCTTTCAGATTGGGGTGCGGTCGCAGACCCGGTGAAGTCCATACGTGCCGGTCTGAATCTGGAAATGCCGGGCGGAAATCACGGGAGTGCAGAACGTATCATTGATGCGGTAACGCTTCAGAACCTCGATCCGGAAGTTCTTGATGAAAGCACAGAACGGATCCGACTGCTTGCAGAACGGACGGCACAGCCGCATTGCGAAGAATCAGGGAATGATCATGAAGCGTTCGCGCTGAAGGCAGCACAGGAAAGTGCTGTCCTAATGAAGAATAACGGAGCACTTCCGGTTGGAACACGTGACATGATCGCACTGATCGGTCCGTTTGCGCATGATCCGCGGATTCAGGGGACGGGAAGTTCCAGGGTCAATGCGACACAGCAGGACTCTCTGTATGAGGTGATGAAAGAAAAGCGCGCGATGTTTTCATATGCGCCCGGCTATACCGTGAAGAATCATCACCCGGATACCGCACTCGAAGAACAGGCGCTTAATCTTGCGGAGCGTGCGTCCAAAGTCATCGTGATGGCCGGACTTCCGGAAGGCGATGAGGCGGAAGGCTATGACCGTACAGGGATTGCGCTGCCGGAAAATCAGAACCGTCTGATTCAGAAGCTTGCCCGGATCAATAAAAATGTCATCGTGGTTCTGCAATGCGGAGCACCGGTGGAACTGCCGTGGCGGAATGAAGTGAATGCTGTGTTATGCATGTATCTTGCCGGATGCCGAAGCGGGGAGGCTGCCTGGAATCTGCTCAGCGGCAGTGTGAACCCATGCGGGAAACTGGCGGAGACCTGGCCGGTAACACTTGCGGATGTTCCCTCGGCGGAGTGTTTCCGGGAATCGCTTCTGCAGGTACAGTACCGGGAATCGATCTATACCGGTTATCGCTATTATGATGCGTCCGGAATCGAACCTGCCTTTGCTTTTGGGCACGGCTGTTCTTATACGACCTATGAATATCATGACCTTACCGTCAGAAACGAAGGGCAGAAGATCACAGCGGCTGTGCAGGTCACTAATACCGGCAATCGGGAAGGAAAGGAGATCGTTCAGCTGTATGTCGCCAAAGACCGCAGTCAGATTGCCCGTTGTACAAAAGAACTGAAGGGGTTTGAAAAAGTGAATCTGAAACCCGGCGAGACGAAAACCGTTTCCTTCCAGCTCGATGAACGCAGTTTTTCCTATTACGATGTGCAGAAACACGACTGGAGCGTTGAAGCAGGACAGTACAGCATCCTGATCGGTGCTTCGAGCAGGGATATCCGCTGTGAGGCAGTGCTGTTTCTCGATGGAACCCTGCATCCATATTCCATGATTCCATCGGATTATCTGAAGGCGGATACGCAGGGATCGGAACGCTTTTCCAGGGAAGCCTTTGCCAGCATCCTTGGCGGATCCATTCCGCCGGTACGTCCGGCAAAACCGTTTACCGGCAACTCCTCAGTTGCGGAACTGAGTGAAAGCGGAATGGGAAAGCTGATCCGAAAGGGAATTGCCTTTGCGCAGTCACGGCTTTCCGGCAAGGGAGTCAGTGAGGATATGATCCTTGAAGCCCCGGTCCGCAGTATCTTCTGGGTGAGCTCTCATGCGACCTGGGATACGGTAGATGCGATTGCGGATGTATTCAACGGGAAAAGTACAGTGCTGAAAGTTTACCGCACCCTGCGCGGCAGAAACTGATGAATATGAAAACGGCTGTCGGAATGGTTCCGGCAGCCGTGTTTTATGATGGTGAGGTTATTTTCCGAGTTCTTCTGCCCGGCGGATACAGGCGGTATCTGCGTCCTGAATGATCTGATTGAAGCCGGCAGCCTTCATGACGTTGATTGCCTCGATGGTAGTGCCGCCTTTGGAGCAGACTTCATCCACAAACGTACTGATCGGTTTGTTTTTGTCTGCCATCAGCATCTTTCCGCTTCCGATCATGGTCTGCACAATCAGTTCCCGGGCATCCGCTTCATCAATGCCGCGGCGTACCGCATCCTCAAGCAGACATTCCACAAGGTAGTAGAAATAGGCAGGGGTGCTTCCGTTGACGGCAATGATATCGCACATATGGTCTTCCGTGATTTCACAGGCTTTCCCCATGGTACGGAACAGGTCCATTGCAAAGCTGAAATCCGCATCGCCGCAGAGTTCATTCCGGCAGAGTGCCACTGCACCTTCGCCAAGCTGAAGCGGGGTGTTCGGCATTGCACGGATGATCGGAAGAGGTCCCATCACATCCGTGAAGCGCTTCATCGGAATTCCGGCCGCGATCGTAAGCAGGCACTCCGGTTTTGTCTGCGCCAGATCCTCCAGCAGCGGGGTGATGTCCTGCGGGCGGACTGCGACAAGGATCATATGTGCGATCCTGCAGAGTTCCGCAACAGTGCCGGTCATTGTAAAGCCAAGCGCGGATCCTTCGTTCTGCTTTTCCAAAGAGGGGTCACAGGCTGCGATTTCATCCGCTCCGATGGAAGACGCAGCGCCTTTTGCGATTGCCATGCCCATATGGCCAAGGCCGATAATTCCGAGTTTTTTCATGTTAATGCAAAACCTCCTGTTTCTCTAATGGTACCGCAATGCGGTAAAATATTGCCATGTATCTGCTTGACTGCTATATCGAACATCCGGTCCGGTCCATCGATCAGACCTTTACCTATTATTCCGAAGAACCTGCCGTCCCAGGCGTCCGCGTGATGGTCAGTTTTAATCATCGCAGTGTGCTCGGCTTTGTGGAACAGGCGGCCGAAACGGATGAAACTCCGGAGGAAGCAGGCGCGCGGTTAGGCTGTGAAATCAAGCCGGTGGATCAGATTCTTGATCAGGAACCGCTGATTACCGAAGAACTGGCCGATCTGGCAAAACAGATGAAGCAGGATACGCTGAGCACGATGATTTCCTGTTATCAGGTGATGCTGCCGTCAAAGGTGAAACCCAAAACCACCTCCCAGCATATCATTGAAGAAAAATGGATCCGTCTTACGGATGCGGAAGTCAGTCTGACCCCGAAGGAACTGGATGCGTACTGCTTTCTGCGCGACAGCGGGCCGATGAAATATGCCGAACTGCGCCAGAAATATCCGAATCAGGCACGCGCACTTGTGACCAAGGGAGCTGCGGAAACCTACTCCATGGAGAAGGAAGCTGTTTCGGTGAAGACCGGAATCGTTACTGCAGGACCGGAACTGAATGCAGAACAGCAGGCGGCGGTAACTGAAATCGAAACCGGCACTGATACCGTTTATTTACTGCATGGTCAGACCGGAAGCGGAAAGACGGAAGTTTACCTTCGTCTTGCAAGTCATGCATTGGAACAGGAAAAACAGGTACTGATTCTGGTGCCCGAAATTGCTCTGACGCCGCAGATGATCTCGCGTGTTTCCGAGCGCTTCGGCGAGGAACTTGCCATTTACCACAGCGGGCTCAATCCGCAGGAAAAATATGAGCAGTACCGGATGGTGAAAAGCGGAAGGGCCGCGGTTGTGGTCGGAACCCGCAGTGCAGTATTCCTGCCGTTTCGATCCCTTGGCCTGATCGTCATGGATGAAGAACATGATCCTTCCTATAAACAGGATTCCCAGCCGGCCTATCACTGCCGGGATGCGGCAATCTTCCGGGCGGAATATCATCACTGCAAACTCGTGCTCGGATCCGCTACGCCGAGTCTTGAAACCTATGCCCGTGCACTGAAGAATGTCTATCATCTGGTGACGCTGAAGACCCGTGTAAACAACACCTTACCCGAAGTGACCATCGTTCCGCTGCGGGATGCGATGAAGCAGGGACAGTCCTATATCATTACCGATGTGCTTGCGCAGAAACTGGAAGAAACCCTGCGGCAGGGAAAGCAGGCAATCCTGCTTCTGAACCGGCGGGGCTACCATACGATGCTGCGGTGCCGTTCCTGCAAGGAGCCGCTCAAATGCCGGCATTGTGATATCACATTATCCTATCATCATGCGACCAAAACCATGGTCTGCCATTCCTGCGGTGCCTCGTTTCCGATTCCGCGGGAATGCCCGTCCTGTCACAGCCGGGAAGGCTTTGCGACATACGGATTCGGAACCGAAAAACTTGAACAGGAAGTCAGAGACCGGTTTCCGTCCGCCAGGGTGCTGCGCATGGACGCCGATACAACCAGCGTGAAAAACGGGCATGAGAAGATCCTGAGTGCCTTCGGACGGCATGAGGCGGATATTCTTGTGGGCACACAGATGATTGCCAAGGGACTGGACTATCCGGATGTGACGCTTGTCGGAATCCTTAACGGGGATGAAGGACTCAGCCGGACCGATTACCGTTCCTGTGAAGTAACCTTTGATCTTCTGATGCAGGCGGCTGGCCGAAGCGGCCGTGCGGATACAAAAGGTGAAGTAGTGCTGCAGGTATTCGATCCGGATCACTATGCGGTCGTTGCGGCCGCAAGACAGGACTATGAGCTGTTCTTCCGGATGGAAATGAACTATCGTCATGCCGCAATGCAGCCGCCGTATACTTACCTGATTTCCCTGACGGTAAGTTCCCGCCAGGAAGAATCCTGTGAAGCAGCGGCACATGCCATGCTGCAGGGGCTGCAGGGACCGTTCCGGACGATCGGTGTGATTCCGCTGCCGCGGCGGCGTGACAGCTTCCGGAACCGGCTGATTCTCAAAGGACAGAATCTCGATGCCATGCGGGAGGCGGTACGCAGCCTGTTTGAAACCATGCCCGATCTTCGAAAGAAAGATATCCGGATTGATGTCAATCCGATGACGCTGGAGTAATACAACGATGAATGCACGAAGTTATGCATGCGATGTACTGTATCGCGTGATCTATGAAGGCGGATATGCCAGTCTGCTGATGCGGAAAATGCCGGATTCCTTTTCTGCGGAAGACCGTTCCCTGATTACCGAAATCGTATACGGGACGCTGCGGAATCTTTCGCTTCTTGAATATCAGTGGAAGGATCTGGCGCATGGACGTGTACGGAGAAATACGGCGGTACTGCTGAATCTGTCGGTCTATCAGCTTCAGTACATGGACCGGATACCGTCCTATGCGGTAATCAATGAAGCGGCGGAAACCGCCGCAAAGCGCGACCGCGGATTTGTGAATGCCGTGCTGCGGAATGTCGCAAAGCGCGGAAAAATCATTCCCGAAGGGGAATGGCCCAAACGGGAATCAATCCTTTATTCCCATCCGGAATTTCTGCTTCGGATGTGGGAGAAGCAGTACGGAAGAGATATTGCGGAGAAGATTGTCGTATATGATCAGACCCGGCCGAAGGTGTACGGACGGATCAACACACTGAAAACGGATGCCGATATCCGCAGTCGTCCGGAGATTACGATGCTGGAAGGGGATTGCTTTACGTATGCTGGAAATCTGGTTACTACCCCCTGGCTGAAAGATGGAACGATCCTGATCCAGAGCCGGACGTCCCAGCATGTGATCCGCAGCCTGGATGTAAAACCCGGCATGAAAGTACTGGACGTCTGTGCAGCCCCCGGCACGAAAACACAGCAGATTGCCTGCGCCATGCAGAATCAGGGATCGATCAAGGCAGGAGATGTTTATGAGGAACGGGTTGGTCTGATCCATCAGCTGATGGAACGTACCGGTGTCACAATTGCGGAGGCGGCAGTACGTGACGCGGCAGTGCCGCATGAGGAAGATATTGGAACGTATGACCGTGTTCTGGCAGATGTGCCGTGTTCCGGGCTTGGCGATCTTTCCCATAAGCCGGAGATCCGGTTCCATGTGACCCCGCAGATGCTGGATGAAATCGTAACGCTCCAGGAAACGATCCTGAAGGAAAGTGCCCGCTGTCTGAAACCGGGAGGCATTCTTGTCTACAGTACCTGTACGCTGAACCGTAAGGAGAATGAAGGGCAGGTCAGAAAGTTTCTTGCGGCAGAGCCGGACTATGAACTGCTGGAGGAACGTACATTGTTTCCGTTTGAAGAAGACAGTGATGGCTTCTATTTTGCGAAAATCATATGTAAAGCATAACAATGTCCTGAAAAAAAGACTGCAGTGAAAGCGTTTTCCATTTATAATGTCTGTGAATTAAAGGAGAAGAGGTAAATACAATGTTTGGTTTTGGTGATATGATCAGCAAACTGAAGCGCAATCCGAAGAAGATTGTCTTCACAGAAGGTTCTGACCCGCGTATTCTCGAAGCTGCAAGCCGTCTGCTTGCAAGTTCCTTCCTGCATCCGGTTCTGCTCGGCAATCCGGATGATATTACAGCTGCGGCAGAAGAATCCGGTTTCAACATCCGCGGTGCGGAAATTATCGACCCGAAGAACTGGGATCGTTTCGATGAGATGGTCGACATGTTTGTCGAACTCCGCAAGTCCAAGGGAATGACTCCGGAACAGGCTAAGAAGGTTCTGGCCGGCGCTAACTACTTCGGAACAATGCTCGTAAAGATGGGCATTGCGGACTGCCTCCTCGGCGGTGCAACCTACAGCACAGCGGATACTGTCCGCCCGGCACTTCAGATTATCAAGACAAAACCGGGCAACACGATCGTCAGCAGCTGCTTCATTCTCGTCCGTCCGTCTGCGACAGGTGAAAACGAAGTACTTGCAATGGCAGACTGCGCAATCAATATCAAGCCGTCTGAAGACGAACTCGTAGAGATTGCCGGTGAGACCATCGAATGCGCGAAGGTATTCGGCGTTGACCCGAAAGTTGCATTCCTGTCTTACTCTACACTTGGCTCCGGTAAGGGCGAAGATGTTGAGAAGATGCGCAACGCTGCCGCAAAGGCAAAGGCAAAGTTCCCTGGAACACCGATCGAAGGCGAACTCCAGTTCGACGCAGCGGTATCCCCGCGCGTTGCACGTACAAAGTGCCCGAACAATCTTGTCGCAGGTTATGCGAACACCTTTATCTTCCCGGATATCAATGCCGGTAACATCGGATACAAGATCGCACAGCGTATGGGTAACTTCGAAGCATACGGACCGATCCTGCTTGGTCTGAATGCTCAGATCAATGACCTCTCCCGCGGATGCAACGCGCTTGAGGTTTACTCCATGGCGATCATCACAGCCGCTCTCAGCTGATCATGATCTGTCCCCGGTGCGGAAAATCCATCCCGGAACTCAGTTTCAAATGTCCGTACTGCGGAAAACGTACACAGAAGGGATGGGAACAGGAAGGGAAAAAGATCCTGAAACCTGTTACGGATCTGCTTAAAAAAGTCAGAAAACAGTAACACCATGAACCCGTGTCCGCACGGGTTCTTTTTTGCCGGAAAGCGTGGATTTTCACCCGTCTCAAACAGGGTGATTATGATATGATAAGTAACATGCAAACAATATATGATTTTTCTCTTGCGAAAGCGGAGGAAATGCTTGCAAGGCACGGGCAGAAGTCTTACCGTGCGAAGCAGCTTTATAGCTGGCTGTACCGTAAACGGGTACTGTCATTTGAAGAGATGAGCGATCTTCCCGCTGCGCTCATTCAGGAACTGAGCAGTGAATATTCCATTATGCCGGTAACCCTGCTGGATAAGCAGGTTGCCAGGGACCGTACTGCGAAATATCTGTTTGAACTCTCTGACGGAGCGACGATCGAGACGGTTTTAATGCGCTTTAATTTCGGGAATTCCGTCTGTGTTTCTTCCCAGGTCGGCTGTAACATGGGCTGTGCCTTCTGCGCCTCCGGACTGCTGAAAAAACAGCGTGATCTTACGGCCGGGGAGATGGTCGGTCAGATCATGTATATTCAGAAAGAAGTGGATGCGGCAGGAGAGCGCGTCGACAACGTCGTAGTCATGGGAACCGGGGAACCGTTTGATAATTATGACAATGTGATTGACTTCTGTTCGGTGATCAACAGCGATCATGGTCTTTCCATCGGCGCAAGGCATATCACGATCAGCACCTGCGGTGTGGTTCCCAAGATCCGCGCCTTTGCGCAGGGACACTACCAGTACAATCTTGCCATCTCGCTTCATGCGCCGAATGATGAACTGCGCCGGGAGCTGATGCCGATTGACCGTGCGTATCCGCTGAATGAACTGATGGATGCGCTGAAGGATTACAGTGAAGACAATCATCGCCGCCTTACGTTTGAATATATTCTTCTGAAAGGCGTCAATGATTCCGATGAAGACGCAAAACAGCTTGCGGATCTGATCCGGGGCATGAATGCATATGTAAATCTCATTCCGTACAACGAAGTGGATGAGAACGGATTTAAAACCACGGATGAACGTGCCGCACTTCGCTTTTATGACGTCATCATGAAAAACGGCGTCAAGGCAACGCTCCGCAGCAAACACGGAGATGACATTGATGCGGCATGCGGTCAGCTGCGGGCACGTCATGAAAGGAACCGTCAATGAAGTATTTTGGACTGACGGACCGCGGGAAACTGCGGAAATCAAATCAGGACAGCTACATCATCGCCAGCAACCGTGCGGGTGATGTTTTTGCCGTTGTCTGTGACGGCATCGGCGGCGGCAAGGGCGGCGATATTGCAAGCCGTCTTGCAGTCACGCATTTTTCCATGGCCTTTTCACAGAACGAAGGATTTGCGGATGAAGTTCAGCTGCGCCGCTGGCTCGGCCTTGAGATTCCTGCCGCAAATGAAGAGATCTACCGCATGGGACGACGTACCGAAGAACTGAAGGGAATGGGAACGACTCTGACCGGTGTAATGATCACTTCGGTCGGCATCTTTGTGGTGAATGTCGGTGACAGCCGAACGTATGGCTATTATCCCGACGGCTCGTTTGAACAGCTGACGGTTGATCATACACTGGTGAATGATATGCTGCGGCATGGCGAACTGACACCGGAAGAGGCAAGAAACTATCCGCGTAAAAATGTACTGACCAATGCACTGGGTGTATGGGAAAAGGCGCGGTTTGATCTGGAACGCATGGACCGGAAAGCTGATGGATATCTGGTCTGTTCCGATGGCCTGCATGGCTATGTGGACGAAGAAATCATCCGGGGAATCGTTCTGAACCGGGAAATCGATCCGGCGATACGGGTCCGCCGTCTTTACAGTGAAGCGATGAACGCAGGAGGATATGACAACATCACCGCGATCCTCATCGATATGGAAGGAGATGAGCGTTATGAGCAATAATCTCATCGCAGACCGTTACGAGGTATTCCAGCATATCGGCCAGGGTGGAATGGCAGATGTTTTCCTTGCGGTTGATACGATTCTGAACCGTCAGGTTGCGGTCAAAATTCTGCGCAGTGAACTCTGCACGGATGCGGTTTCCGTTCTCCGGTTTGAACGGGAAGCACAGGCCGCTACAGCACTCTCCCATCCGAACATCGTGGAAATCTATGATGTCGGCGAATATAAGGGACACCATTATATCGTTATGGAGTATGTCTCCGGAAAGCCGCTGAAGAAGATGATTCAGCAGCGCGGTGCACTGCTTACGGAAGAGGCAATCGATATCATGATCCAGCTGACCGGCGCTACTGCGGAAGCACATCGCCGCGGTATTATTCATCGTGATATCAAACCGCAGAATGTCATCGTCAAATCTGACGGCTCCATCAAAATGCTGGATTTCGGCATTGCGCTTGCCAAAGGCTCGATGCAGCTGACACAGGCAAACAATGTCATGGGTTCGGTACATTACCTTGCGCCGGAACTTGCCAAGGGACAGTCGGCCAGCCCGCAGTCCGATATTTATGCGCTTGGTATCTGTCTGTTTGAAATGCTGACAGGAGATGTTCCGTTCAAGGCAGATCAGGCGGTACAGGTTGCGCTGATGCACATGCACAACGATATGCCGGAAGTTCGCTCCATCAATCCGCAGATCCCGCAGTCCGTTGAGAATATCGTGATCCGTGCCACCGCAAAGGATCCGAATAAGCGCTATGCTTCCTGCAATGAAATGCTGGAAGATCTCCGCACATGTCTGCGTCCGGAACGCAAGAACGAAGCGAAGCTTCTGCTAAATGAGAACACACGGCTTGTTGAAACCATTAAGGGAAACAAGAAAAAGGGCGGCCGTATGCAGCAGGTGGATCCTGAGCTTTCGCGCGATATGAAAAAGCGCAGTGATTATATGCCGAAGCGGCCGGCACGCAAACATTCTCTTACCGGAACCAATACCCGGCCGAAACTGACTGCTGCTGCACCGGTTCAGAATGAAGCGGCTCCTGCACCGGTTCCGATCAAGGAGCGGGTCGCTGTCCGTCAGGAGATGATTGACCGGAACCGTTCGGACGGCACAAGAGTAAAACCTGCGGTTTCCCGTGGACCGAAGACCAGCAAGGGCGTAAAGTTCCTTCTGATCATGCTTGTCACATTGCTTGGAATCAGTCTGCTGGTTCTTGGCTTCAACCAGATCTCCGCGATTGCCAGCGCCGGCAGGATGGTGGAAGTACCGGACCTGGTCGGTAAGACCCTTACCGATGCCAAGGCCATCTGCACGGATAACAGTCTTGTGCTGGATACGTCCAATGTCGAATACACCCTGACAGAAACCACCGAAAAAGGACAGATCATATCCTGTAATCCGGCAGTCGGTACGGAAGTAGAAAAGGGCAGCCGCATCAGTGTCAGTGTGTCCTCCGGTATCGGTGTAAAGATTGCGGATTACCGCGGAAAGAACATCAATGCGGTGATCAAGGAACTGTCGGAATACAACTTCCTGAAAGTCACGACAAAAGAAGAGGCGAATGAAACCGCCGAACCCGGAAGTATTCTCCGTCAGGAACTGCTTGAACCCGGCACAATGTTTAACCCGAACAATGTCAGTGAAATTGTTCTGGTATACGCAAGCTATCCGACGGTTGTCATCCCGTATGAAATTAATGGAATGACCGTTGAGGAGGCATCCAAGATGCTGGAAGCGATGGGAGTTGAAGTATTCTCATCCACACTTGATACGACCGGACTCAGTGAAGAGGAAATCGCAAATCTCAATACCGGTGTTGTGATCCGTTCGGATCCGGAAGCCGGAAGTGAGTATACACAGCGGGAAGATAACTATGTGGTTCTTTACTACTACTGATCGCACCGGAGGCGTACGATGAACGCACGCATTGTACGGATTCTGTCCAAGGATTATACGTTACTGCTGGAAGACGGCACCCGTGTTACTGCGGTGGCCATGGGAAAACTTCGGAAAAACGAGTCACCGGTTGTCGGTGATCTCGTTGAGGCGGAAATTCTCCATGGAACGTGGGGGATTCAGAAGATCTATCCGCGCCGCAACTGCCTGATTCGTCCGGCATGTGCCAATGTCGACCAGGCCTTGATCGTCATGTCAGTAAAGGATCCGGATTTTTCACCGGCGCTGATCGACCGGCTGTCTGTACTGATCACGCACGCCGGAATCACACCGCTGTTATGCATTACAAAATGTGATCTTGGCATTTCCGAAGAAACCGCAGAGCGGATTGCGGAATATGAGCGCGGACCCATGAAGGTCCTGCGTACCGCAAAGGATTCGCTGAATCCCGAAGTCGCGGAAGTATTCCGGGACAGGATCACCGTCCTGACCGGACAGAGCGGTGCAGGTAAGAGCACACTGCTCAACGAAATCAATCCGGAATTCCGTCTGGAGACCCAGGAAATATCCAAGGCGCTCGGACGGGGAAAACATACAACACGGCATTCCGAACTTCATGAAGTTGCTGGAGGTCTCGTTGCGGATACGCCGGGATTCTCTTCGCTCGATTTTTCACATATGCAGGCGGAGGAACTCGATGACGCAGTCCCGGATTTTGCACCTTATATCGGAAGGTGCAGGTTCAATGACTGTGTACATGAAAATGAGCCGGACTGTGCGGTGAAGCAGGCTGTGGAGGACGGCAGGATCAGCCGGACCCGTTACAGCAGCTATCTGGATATGCTGAAACTGATCCGAAGCCGAAAGGAGAGCTGGTAATGGATCGTAAAATGATTATTGCGCCATCGGTACTTTCCATGGATTACAGCCGGATGGCAGAACAGCTTAACGAGATTGAAGAGAGTGATGCGGAATGGCTTCACTTTGATGTCATGGACGGGCACTTTGTGCCGAATCTGACATTCGGACCGGATATCCTGAAAGGATTCCGCAAGGCATCCGATCTGTTTCTTGATGTCCATGTCATGATCGATCGTCCGCTGTTTTTTGCGGAAAAGTTTCTCTCTGCAGGAGCGGATAATTATACGTTTCATTATGAAGCGGTATCCGATGAAGAGGAACTGCGCCGGATTGCCGGACTGGTCCGCAGTCATGGAAAATCCGTCGGAATCTCTATCAAGCCGGATACACCCGTCAGTGTGCTGAAACCATATCTCGATCTGTTCGATGTATTTCTCATCATGTCGGTAGAACCGGGATTCGGCGGACAGAAATTCATTCCGGAAAGCCTGGATAAGATCCGGACCCTCCGGGGATGGCTCGATGAAGCAGGATTGAATACGCATATCGAAGTGGATGGCGGTATCAATGAAACGACCGCAAAACTGGTGCGGAGTGCCGGGGCAGATGTCCTTGTCGCAGGATCCTTTGTGTTCAAACAGAATATTCGAGAGGCGGTGAAGCAGCTTGCGTGACTGTGTTGTAGTACTGAAACTGGCAGATCATCTGCCGGATTTAAAAGATGTGGATTATATCGGAGCGGATAAAGGTGCGCTGTTTCTGGCGCGCAAAAAAATCCGCATGGCATTTGCGATCGGTGATTTCGATTCCGTATCGGAAAATGAGCGGGGACTGATTGAGCTCTACAGCGATGAGGTGATTGCCCTGAATCCGGTGAAGAACAACAGTGACAGTGAGGCAGCGGTAGATGAATCAATCCGCCGCGGATACCGCCGGATTTATATTGTCGGAGCCACAGGCGGCCGTCTCGACCATGAGATCGTGAATATCCGTCTTTGCTGGAAATATCCGGATCGGGTCATCCTGTTCGATGACAAAAACTACACACGCGCACTTGGTGAAGGAGCGCACCGCATCAACAAGAACAACTATCAGTATCTGTCGCTGTTTGCGGAAAATGAATGCGAAATCAGTCTGAACGGATTCAAGTATGAACTGGACCACCGGGTGATTACGGAACGGGACCTGTACGGACTGTCCAATGAGATTCTCGGCAAGACCGGTGAAATCTATGTCCATCGGGGAAGCGTTCTTACCGTACAGACCAATGACTGATCAGAAGGCACAGCTGATGTGCCTTTTTAAATGTCTGAAGGAGAGAACGCACAAAAATCCGATAACTTAAGTCAACCCTTTTAGGCATAGTTTTTAAAAATGATATTTCGTCAAAAAGCGCATGACGAAAACAGGAGAGCTACTCCCAAATCATTTTGAAATGATCTATAATTCGATCAGGAACGGTATATTTCGCCGTTCCTGGCAAGCGCATAGATTACGATCAATAACTTATGCGCCGCAGCGATATTGGCAGCTTTGGACCTCAATGGGCATTGGGACTGCTGCCTTTTCTTTTTGTTGAACAGGTATATCGGATCATTCTTCTTCAGCCGATAATTGCACGAAGCCCCGAGGTACAGAAGGCATCTTAAATGCCGGTTGCCTTTCTTTGATATCCGTAAATGTGTGCCGTCCACATCTCCGGACTGAAGGATCTTAGGATTTAGACCTGCATATGCTGTTATTGCACGTCTGTTTGTAAATCTGCTCATGTCTCCCAGTTCTGCGATTATTCTCGCCGCAAGATTGTCTCCGATTCCGACAATGGACCGGATACCTGCGAAATACGGTACAGTGCGTGCTTCTTCGACCATCTCGCTGAGGATATTCTCACAGAGTTCCATCTGGCTCTGAAGCTGTTCAATGAGTTCCGGCAGCTTGATCACTTCGATCTCAGTGACATCGCATCCGGAATAACAGTGCTTTGCGCATTCATACATCTTATGGACCACTTCTGATATGAAGCCGGTTTTATGGTCTGTCTTCTTTCCGATCACCTTAACGATCGTCTCTTCTTTGTGTTTGAGCAGAAGTGATGGATGCGGATACTTCTTCAGCACCTCCATAGCGACCGGATCATACAGGCTGGAATGTCCTTTGAAGCACTTATCCATCCGGGGATAGATGATATCCAGGTAACTTCTGAAGGTGATCTTGAACATCCTCAGATGGTTCAGTTCCGCTTCATAGTAACGATTCAGCTTCTGCAGTCTGTTGAACAGATCTGTCTGCTTCTGAAACGGGAGAAGATTATCTTCGTTGTAGTAAGCTTTCGCGATGTGAGCACAGTCCAGATCGTCGGTCTTATTACTGTGAAGACTTGTTTTGCGGTATGCGGCTGCCAGTAACGGGGAGATGATGTAATACGGCATTCCATGATCTTCCAGATACTTCTGAAGACAGCGGTGATAAGCTCCTGTAGCTTCAAATACGACCGGTACCGTATCGCTCCCGCTCTTCTCTTTCACTTTCTGGATGATCGTTTCAAGATCCGCAAACCCCTCGATGGTATCGTGCAGTACCTTTGGCTTGCGGAATGGTGCACCTTTCTCGAGGAACGGCTGATAGTGGCAGCTGCCTTTGAAGACATCCACCGTGATGACTGGTCCTTGCATAGGAACCTCCTTTCATGCATAAAGCCTTGGTAAGACTTCCCCGCACCCTGTATCAGATCATTTTTCTGGGTTAAATCCGGCATCGCTGTGTACTGCTTTTGCGTGCTCATTCCGATAAATCGACCTGTGACACAGGAGGGAAGCAGAACGTTTTTTGTGACTGACTCACGGCACTGCCGGGTCTAAAAAAGACCACGTCCTTACTTTACCCAGGCCGATCTGACTGTATGCCTACAGCAGAAAGGCCAGGAACCACTGGTGCTCCTGACCCTTTAATCATATGTTTGATGATATTTATCTTCCTACTATGATCAGGACCAGTTCGTTCCTGATTTCAGAATAGAAAAAAGAACCCCTTGCCGGTAGTTCCTTTTCTGAGAAAGTTTATGCTTCAGTCGGGGCTGCAGTCTTCTTCTTTGTGCCGCCTTTCAGCGTCTTTAACGCACGCGCCGAGACCTTGATGGTCTGAGGCTTGCCGTCAATCACAACATGAACCTTCTGCAGGTTGACATTCCACTTACGGCGAGTAGCGCGCAGGGAATGTGAACGTCTATTTCCCGACATCGGTTTCTTTCCGGATACCTGACATACTCTGGACATGACCACACCTCCATTCCTGACAATGCTTGAATAGAATATCATGATTGAAAATGAATTGCAACAAGGAAAATCCGGGCATTTTACAGACGGATTTACGCAAAACCGATGTTTTGAGGTATCTCTGAAAAATATGTTGTGTTAAAATATTCTACGTTGATGCAAGGAGTTTTAACATCGATGAATGACAAGCAGATTTATGCAGCGTTAGAAATTTCGGATCATGAAGTCCGGCTCATCGTCGGTGAGTTTTTTAATACGCGTTTTAATATTATCAAAGTAGAACGTATTCCGTGCAGCGGAATCAGCGGCAATGCCGTTACCGATCCGGTTGCGATCATCAATGCCATTCAGAAGGCATGCGCAGATGCGGAGAAGATGATCGGCGCACGGATCGAGCGCGTCATTCTCGGCATGCCGAGTTTCAATATGAAGCGGTATTCCCTGAAGTCTACCGTCCGTATTGAAGGAATTGACAACACCGTTACGATTCAGGATGTACGCAACGCGATCAAGCGTGCCGAACAGGTGAATATCGGCAAGAACTATGCACTGATTCAGACCGTATGCGTAAAGTATACAGTAAACGGCATTTCCAGCCGCCGTATCCCGATCGGGGAACGGGCAACCGATCTTACCATCGATATCGATCTGCTCTGTGCAGACCGTAAGATGAGTTTTGATCTTGTTACCTGTGTGGAGCAGTCCAATCTCCAGGTTATGGATCTGTATCTTGACATCTTTGCGGTCGCAAAAGAAGCGGCACTGTTTGAACAGGCCGTGGATCAGAATGTCATTGTGCTGAAGATGGAACGTGCCATGACAACGCTTGGCCTGATTACGCGCGGCCGTGTGAATTCCGCAATGATCCTGGACTCCGGTCTTGGGACGATTGCCGGTGCGCTTACCAAAAAATACGGACTCAATGCCACGGATGCATGTGAACTGGTCAAATACAGTGCACAGCTCGGCAAGAAAGAATACAGCGACAATCCGGTCTATATCTGGCAGGATGGCGAGGAAACAAAGAAAATCACTGAAAAGGAACTGTGTATGACACTGCGTCCGATGGCCGCGGGATGGGTCGCTTCGATTGAGAAATTGTGTCGGCCAATCTTGCAAGCAGGGAAGACTACTGTTATTATTACAGGCGAGGGCGGAGAAATGCAGGGTTTTTCTGCACTTTTGGCAGATGCTCTCAAATGCGAGGTTAAGGACTATATTCCCGAAACGCTTGGCGGACGTAACGCAGGGTTATCCGCTTGCCTCGGGCTTTTCTACGCTTATAAGGACAGACAGCCGATTACCGGATATACCGATAACAGTCTCGACATGGAAGCGTTCATAAAGTCTGTATCGTATCGTGAACGTACGGATAACGGAAATACAGAAGACACCCTCGCGAAGAAGTTAAGAGGAATTCTCTTCGATGCGAAGAAATAAGAGAGGTACCATTGTATGGCAGATTTGATGTATAACCAGGTAGCTAGAATAAAGGTTTTCGGAATCGGCGGCGCCGGTGGAAATGCAGTTAACCGAATGGTTCAGGAAGGCGTGCAGGGCGTAGAGTTCTACATTGCCAATACGGACCTTCAGGCACTGGATGTTTCTCCGGTTCAGAACAAAATTCAGCTTGGAAAATCCGGCCTCGGAGCCGGCGGCAATCCGGACAACGGACGTAAAGCCGCGGTTGAGAGTGAAGAGGAAATCCGCAAGGCAATGGAAGGCACCGATATGGTATTCCTTACTGCAGGTCTTGGCGGAGGAACCGGTACCGGAGCTTCCCCGATGTTCGCGAAAATCGCGAAGGAACTGGGCTGCCTTACGGTAGGTATCGTTACGAAGCCGTTCAACTTTGAAGGAAAGAAGCGTATGATCCAGGCAGAACAGGGTCTGGAACAGCTGAAGGAATATGTTGACTCCCTGATCATCATCTCCAACAACAAGGTGCTGGAAGTCATCGGACATATTCCGTTTGAAGATGCATTCAAGGAAGCTGACAATATTCTCCGTCAGGGTGTTCAGACCATTACAGACCTGATCGCAGTTCCTGCCATCATCAACCTCGACTTCGCGGATATCAAGTCTGTCATGGAAGGCCAGGGCAGTGCGCTGATCGGTATCGGTATGGCACAGGGCGAAAACAAGGCACAGGAAGCTGCCGAGAAGGCAATTCAGTCGCCGCTGCTTGAAGCACAGATCTCCGGTGCGAAGTCCGCAATCGTCAATGTTACCGGCGGCGTTTCCATGAGTGCTTATGATGCACAGGAAGCAGTCGATTACATCCGTGATGCGGCTGGTTCGGATATCGACATCATCTTCGGTGTCGCGATCAATGACAAGATCGGTGAAGCGATTATTGTTACGGTTATCGCAACCGGATTCGATCTTCCGAAACCGGATCTCATTCCGAGCGACGGACCGGCAATCGCTGCAAGCCCGATGAGCGGTGTATCGCTCTCCAGCGATGACGGTCTTGGATTCGGATCCATCTCTGCCATCGATGATGACGATGACGGAATTCCTGCATTCTTCCATCGCAGTTAATCAATCAATCAATAAACAAGCCGGAGACATTTGCTCCGGCTTTTCTTATGCATAAAAGAACTGCGATTGGAAAAAACGTGAATTGACTTTCAGATGTTTTGATGTAAACTCTTATCATAAAGGCTGCGAAAAGAAGAGTAATGCAGGGTTTGCCGCAGAAGAGAGTCCCGGGTGCTGAAAAGGGATCGGCAATAAGTGCATGAACATGGTCTTGGAGCTGCAGGTCCGAAATGTAGGGCCTGACGGAATTCCCCGTTAACGGAAGCGAGTATGACAGTACTCAGTGAGGCAGATGCAGTGATGTATCTGTGAAGCAAGGTGGTAACACGAGATTATTGATCCCGTCCCTGCAGTGCAGGACGGGATTTTATTTTCAGGAAAGGAGAGAGCCATGATTGAACTGAAGAATATCACCAAGGTATTTGATACCAAGGATGATCAGATTCATGCGGTAAACGGAGTCAGCCTGACGATTGAGGACGGCGAGATCTTCGGTATTATCGGTTATTCCGGCGCCGGCAAGAGTACGCTGGTACGGATTATCAATCAGCTCGAGCGACAGAGTGCCGGCGATGTGATCATCGACGGCCGCACGATGCAGACACTGACTAAGAAGGAACTGAACAGCGAACGGCAGAATATCGGAATGATCTTCCAGCACTTCAATCTGCTGTGGTCGCGGACAGTCCGCATGAATATCGAACTTCCGCTGGAATTTGCGGGCGTACCGAAAGCGGAGCGCAGAAAACGTTCTGCGGAACTGATTCATCTCGTTGGTCTTGACGGAAGGGAGAACGCGTATCCGAGTGAGCTCTCCGGCGGACAGAAACAGCGTGTGGGCATTGCCCGTGCACTGGCAAACAATCCGCGGATCCTGCTTTGCGATGAGGCAACTTCCGCACTGGATCCGGATACGACCGAACAGATTCTTGATCTTCTGAAGAAAATCAACGAAGAGTTTGGAATCACGATCGTCATGATCACGCATCAGATGGAAGTCGTCCAGCGTGTATGTTCCAGGATGGCCGTCATGAGTGACGGAAAAATCGTCGAAGAGGGCATGGTCAGGGATCTCTTTGAACATCCACGTCACGAAATCACAAAGCGGTTTGTCCAGAACGTCGATGATCAGACACCGATTGAAGAACTGGCGGAAAAACTGAAAAACAAATATCCGGACGGTCAGCTTCTGCGGCTTACCTTCACCGGAAACAACACCGATGACGCACTCATTGCCAATGCCATCCGGAAGGTGTCATTCCCTGTCAGCATCATCGAATCCAATATCACGGACTCGGCTGATGGTGCGTATGGCGTGACTTATCTTCATCTCTACCACGGAAGGGATGAAGAATATAACGTGTTTGTTGAAACACTTGTGCAGGAAGGCGTAAAAGCGGAGGTTCTCTGAGTATGGGCACAACACTGAATTTTGACCAGCTGCTTACAGCGGTCTGGGAAACGGTATTCATGACATTTGTTTCCCTGTTCTTTGCGTCCGTATTCGGACTCATGATCGGCATTCTGCTTTACTGCACACAGAGCGGGGGGCTGTTTCAGAACCGGATCGTCAACCGGATCACGGATGTGATCGTCAACGTACTCCGTGCCATTCCGTTTCTGATCCTGCTGATCCTGCTGATCCCTCTGACCCGTGCACTTGTCGGCTCCATGCTCGGCGCCAAGGCGGCCTTACCGCCGCTGATCGCCGCATCCACACCGTTCTACGCCAGAATGTGTGTGATCGCGTTCCAGGAAGTCGATAAGGGAACGATTGAAGCGTCCAAGGCAATGGGTGCTTCCAACGGGCAGATTATCCGTAAAGTACTGCTTCCCGAAGCGCTTCCGGCCATCGTATCCGGCATTGCGGTCACCGGCATCTCACTTGTCGGTTATACGGCAATGGCAGGTGCGATCGGTGCCGGCGGTCTCGGCAATCTTGCATACATGTACGGTTTTGCAAGACGGAATGATGCAGTTCTTTATACATCCACCGTTATCATCGTCCTGATCGTATTTGCGATTCAGTGGGTCGGTGATGCGATTGTCAAAAAGATTGATAAACGATAGAAAAGGGGAAAATAAAATGAAAACCATTAATGTATTCAAAACACTTTCAGCGGCTGTACTTGCGCTTTCTCTGACCGCCTGCGGCAGTTCTTCTTCCGCAACAGCAGCACCCGCAGAGGGCGGTGCAGCTGCGCCGGAAAAACTTACGGTTATCGCAACCGCAAACCCGCATGAAGTGATTCTGAATGAGGCAAAGCCGATTCTTCTCGAGAAGTACAACGTCGAGCTTGAGATCATTGAAACGGAAGATTACTACACACCGAACCGTGCGGTTTCCGACGGTGATGCGGATGCCAACTTCTTCCAGCATGTTCCGTTCTTCGATAATGAAAAAGCAGAAAACGGTTATAAGATCTCCAATGTCGGCGGTATTCATATTGAACCGTTCGGCTTCTATTCCAAAAAGTACACCAGTCTCGAGGAACTCCCTGACGGTGCCCATATCATCACATCCAACTCCGTTGCGGACCATGGCCGCGTACTTGAGATCCTTGCCAAGGCAGGTCTCATCACGCTGAAAGACGGTGTCGATTCTCTGAGCGCCACAAAGGAAGACATTATCGACAACCCGCACAACTTTGATTTCTCCATCGAAGTCAATCCGGAACAGCTCACCAATGCGCTGGACGATGCCCAGGCTGACCTTGTCGCAATCAACGGAAACTACGCCATCGGCGCAGGTCTCAAGCCGAGCACAGATGCGCTCCTGCTTGAACAGGCAGACCAGGACAATCCTTACGTAAATATCGTAGCCTGCCAGGAAGGCCATGAGAATGATGCCAAGATCAAGGCGCTTGTGGAAGTTCTGCAGTCGGATGATATCGTCAAGTTCATCACTTCGCAGTGGAGTGACGGCTCCGTTATTCCGGCAACGAAATAAGGACGCTGAAACCGTTCTGTCGGCACTTCTTCCGGCAGGACGGTTTTTCTTTTGGTTCCGACGGGAATTCGGTATACTAAAGAAGTCGGACATTGTCCGAACTGTTAGAGGGGTCAGCTATGAAAGAGAAGTATGAAAAGTCCTGCGGCGCTGTGATTTTCCGTCATGCGCCGGAACTTGAGGTTCTGATTATCCGTCAGAATCAGGGGCACTGGTGCTTCCCGAAGGGACATGTGGAAAGAACGGAAGACGAGATGGAGACCGCAAGACGGGAAGTCAAAGAAGAGACCGGTCTTGATATCCGTTTTCTCGGCGGATTCCGTGAAGAGACACATTACAGTCCGCGCGAAGGTGTTGAGAAGGATGTTGTATGGTTCCTTGCATCACCTGCCAGTGATGAACTGCACCGGCAGAAAGAAGAAGTTGCGGAGATCCTCTGGGCGAATCGGATCGATGCGGCTGCACTTCTTACCTATGAGAATGACAAGCAGTTATTCCGTAAAGCGGTTCGTTTTATCCGCGAACTGGATGACGGAGATTTCTGATCATGATCCTGCTTCGGAAAGCGACATCCGAAGAAATGCTTCGCGCTCAGCGTATGCCCGCGAAGCTTTTAATATTCTCTAATCGGGAACCGGTCCGCACACTTACGGTATTTGAAAACCAGCGGCAGATCGGAAAGGCATCCTTTTACTCGGATGAGCGGGGGAATGTGCTGATCGTTACGGAATTCAGCGAAGATATCGATACAGAGCTTCTGCATCATGCATTCGCGGTTGCGGCGAATGATGCGATCCGCTCCCTGCATCCTTTCATGCTGTACAGCTACTCCGATGACGCAAGAATGAAGACCGTATTTCCGCGGAATCTGTTTTATCCAAAGGGAACGATCTATAAACGCACAGTTGAACCGTGGCGTTATCGGATTCCCGACAGCTGTTTTGACCGCGAGGGGTTCCTGATCAATCAGGGACAGATGAACGGTCTTCCGTTTGGATGGTTTTCCACGCGGGACAAGGGGTGCGGCTGGATCGCAGCGTATAACATTCTGAAACTCAACGGCAGGGAACAGACGATGGAAGAGACCGCCCGCGGTCTTTCCCGTCTTGATCCGTCCGGTGAACTGTTCGGAGAGAATTATTTCAAGCTGTTCTTCTATCTGCGCCGCCGTGATCTTCCGGTCAAAGCCGCCATCGGACGGCGTGCTGTACGCAAGGCAATGGCAATGAGCCGGAACGGAATTCTTCTCTATTCACAGAAACGGGGATCCCATTACTGTTCGTACCGGATCCGCCATGACGGCAGTATTTATCTGTTTAATGCGGTCTACGGAAAGAACCGTCACCGCATCACAATCGATGAGTTTCTTTCAACCTACGCAAAGGGCATAAAAGTAATGCTGCTGTACGTTGAACGTTCTTAAAAATATAGTAAAATAATCTGTATGTTTAAAAAGATTACAGCAGGGCTGATGGCCTTTTTGCTTGCGCTCCCCGCAGCCCTGACACCGATACATGCACTGGAACCAACTGACGTCCCTGCGGATGGTTATTTTCATCTTGTAGACTTTGAGACGGGTGAGATTCTGGAAGGCGCATATGAGTCATTTCAGCAGGCAAAGAATGTATATAACAACGTAAAGGAATCCTACGTTAATCTCGGCATCGTAAAGGATGGACAGACGTTTGAAGCGGAATACGCGCTTGCGCTGTTTCACGTCAATGATGCCTGTGATTTTGAAGTGGAATACACCAACACCAGTGACGGCACCACCGGAACCATCAACGGCTGTTACGGAGACGATGCGGCTTATCTGTATACGGATGACAGCGGCAAGTATGTCACCTTTGCGTCCAGCGGTGTTACGGCTCAGGCAAAAGTCAGTGATGTAACGGTTGTCCCGCTTCAGAATATCTTTGTAAATCTGTCGATGTTCACTGTCCGTGACGGAGATCTGTATCACATGATCAAAGGGGAAATGGATGATGACTATTTCGCCTATATCATCGATCTTGGACCGAAACCGGAATATCTTGAAGAAGGCAAAGCCTATTACAGCTATGACGGCCATTATTTCTATGCGGATGACAAACTGTACGAGATGCTGGATGACTACCGCAACGGCATCCGTGATGGCAGCGTCAATCCGGGAAATCCGTGGTATGACTGGTACCAGTTTGTATCCCACCGCACATTGTCCCATGTGACGGAAGAGGGGATGCGCCAGTATTTTGAAGAGACCATGGGCATCACCGGACCGATGACCACATACTATGACAACGACAAGGACGGCATCGGCGATATTCTGAATCAGTCACAGCTGTACGGCATGCAGGATACCTTCATGCAGGCACAGTACGAATTCGGCGCTAATGCACTGATGATGCTTGCAGTATCGCAGAGTGAATCGGGTTCCGGCAGAAGCTCGCTCAGCTATACCCGCAACAATCTGTTCTCCCATGCGGCCTATGACAATACGGAAGAAGCAGAGCGGGGAAGATACAACGATATCCGTTCTTCTGTCATATCCCCTGCAAAATACTATCTTTCCGGCAGTTATCTGAGTCCGATGAAGGAACAGTACAACGGCGGCTTTTTCGGCAATCTCGCAGCCGGCATGAATGTGCTTTACAGCTCTGATCCCTACTGGGGAGAGAAGATGGCTTCCGCATACCGGAATCTTGATGAAATGATGGGAACCGAGGACGGCGATTCGGTTCAGATCGGTATCCGTACCGTTGAAAATGAAGCGATCGTATACCGTGAGCCAAATACTTCCATTCCGATCTATACCACCGGAGAGATGCCGGATATGGCATTTGTCATTCTGGATGAAATTGAAAATGACGAAGGCAAATGGTATCAGATTCAGAGTGATGCCACGCTCGATGAAGAAGGCAGTGTTGATCTGTCCTACTACTACAGCTGGAAAAATGACCGTGCCTATATCAAGGCGGATGCAGTTCAGCTTCTGATCGGAAACCGGCAGGAAACACCGGAATATGCAGAAGTCACATTCCAGGCAGGAGACGGTGCGTTTGCGGGCGGCGAACAGACGGTTCATTATGAACTTCCGGTCGGCAGAGATGCGTCCATTACAGAACCGCGCGGTGAAAATATCTCGTCTGACGGATTTGATATGGATCTTGCGGCAGTCGATTCGGATATCGAATATACCGCACAGTACCGCAATGTTGCGTCGATGGAATTCGCGTCACTTCCGAAAACGGAATATGAACTCAATGACCGCATCGATCTTCGGAATGGTCAGGTGCTCGTCCGTTACGAAGACGGCACGGAACAGATCCGTCAGCTTACTACCAGCAACGTGAGCGGCTATGATATGTCGGTCAGCGGAGATCAGGATGTTACCGTCACGTCTGACGGAAAGCAGGAATCCTTTACCATCAATATCAGTGAAGAAAAGGACGCCCAGCGTGCAAAGATCAAAGACAAGATTCTGGGAATGATCGGTTATTATGCCGGCCGTACAAAGTATACGGATGATCAGGTGAACCAGATTCTTGAAGTGAAGAAGGAAATGGACGCAACGGTTCAGCCGTATCTGACTCAGCCGGACCTGCGTGCATTTGATACGATCCTGCGCGGCGCATACCGTGACAAGATCAACTATGTCGTTGCGGATAACCCTTATGGACTTGCGGTATCGGGTCTCTCGGTATCCATTCCGCTGGAAGAGGGACAGCTTGACCGTAAGGAAGCTGATGAAGATTCCTATCGTATTTCGATTGATAAGGGCATCAGTAAAGACGCTGAGACCGCGATGACAAAGTACGCGGATTATCTTGGCGAGACAGTGCTGGAGTCATTCACGATTTCCATGGCAAAGAACATGGAAGTCATGCCAATGAAAGGACCGCTGCTCTGCACGGTGACACGACCGGCCAATTCTGCGGGCGGTGATGTGTTCCTCGTACTGAACTATACCGAGGACGGCGATGTCGTGCAGTGCTACACGCGTCAGACCACCAATACGATTTCCTTCATGACGGAGGGAACCGGTGAGTTTATGCTGATGAGCATCAACACCAGCAATCAGTACATGGGAGAAGACCCTGTGGAAACACTGACCCAGGAATCCAACAGCGCGGATATCCGTGCCATCATTGCCAACGTGGCACTCGGCGCACTCCTGCTTGTAATCATCGTGTTTACAGCGATGTATGTTCTCGGCAAGCGTCGGCGCAGGAAGCATACTGAACGCCATGAGGTCAAGAAGGAACAGTACAAGATCGACAGTGAAAACCTGGAAGTTACTCAGGCACTTGAGATACTGAATACCGAGATGATCCGTCTTGATGAGATCCGCAAGGCGAAAGAAAATCAGAACGGAGCTGATAAGAATGATCAACACGACCGTAAGTCTTGATCTGATCGATTTTGACGAAGAAGATCCCGGCGATCTGCTGGAGTCGATTCGTATCCGCGGGATTGCCATACCGGTTCATGTATATCGGAACGGTGACCGCTATCAGTGTGCGGACGGCCGGAAGCGGCTGACCGCATGCCGGATCCTGCGAAATGAAAAACCCGGTATTGACCGGGTTCCGGTATTCATTAAAGGGGACTACTCGAAGGCAGGCAATGCGTTCTGGGGTCCGAAGAATCACCACTAATCTACAGCGATTCCGTTGGCCCGGAGGATATCCGGATCCGGGTCGATATAAATCGTATGATAGTTTCCAAGCTGTACCATCCCCGGTTTTGCGCCGGGGATTTTTTTCAGCTGCGAGACAGGGCAGTAATTGACCGGCACACTCGAGGAATCACGCCCCTTGGAGTAGTAGGCCGCAAGTCCTGCCGCAAAGCGGATGACTTCTTCGGAAGGGGCAGGGTCATGCACAACGACATGGGACCCATGATAATCCTTGGCATGAAACCAGAGATCATTCTTACGGCTTCGGCGGAAGGTAAGTGCTTCATTCTGAAGATTGTTTCTTCCATAACTGATTTTGATGCCCGCATATTCGGTCTCAAACGGCTGCGGACCATCCTGCTGCTTTTTGCGGCGGCGCTTCTTTCCGGTCTGTTCCGAAAGATACCCGCCTTTGACAAGTTCATCCCGGATGCCTTCCGCAACACTGAAATCTGCCTGTTCCAATTGTTCCAGAAGACCTTCGAAATAGATGATCTCAGCTTCACAGATACGGATCTGTTCCTTCAGGTAGACCTGACCCTTGCGATACTTCTGGTAACGGCTGTAACAGCGCTGTGCATTGTGCGTTCCATCCAGTTTCGGATCGAGCGGTACGGTGACCGGTCTGCCGGTTTCATAGTCTTCCAGCTGAATTTCTGTCGTTCCGCGGGTATCCCCGACCTGATGGATATAGAGCAGGTCGCCGTATGTTTTCCAGCGGTCGCAGTCGAGCGCTTCATCGTATTCCTTGAGAAGCCGGGGAAGTTTCTGTTTCTGATGTTTCAGTTCCCGGCGGACGGTATGAAACACATCACCGGAGATTTCCTTGATGCGTTCCTTTTCTTCGCGGTGATAATACAGGATATCAAATCCCTCAAACAGGGGATAGGAACGGCATTTGCCGTCCGCATGCAGTTCGATGCAGTGAAAGACCGCTTCCTGGTTGCGTGAGGCAATATAGATCGAACGGGAATCCTCGATTTCCTTCATGATGGACGAAAACGACTGCCCGCGCGACATTCGATACTCCACCTCAGCAGAAAGAAACGGAGAAAACCCGGAGAACTGCTGGGTGAGTGTCCTGGAAGGATCGATGGTCTGATCGGTAAACGGATCCTTTTTGTTCTGCGGCGGAATCGGCCGGAACGGGGCATTGGGAAGAATCATCCGCTTGTTGTTTTCAAATGGCGGAATGCGTTTCATCGCATCAATGATCGTACCGTCACGGACGAGCAGAAGATTCGCATAGTTGCCCATCAGTTCTGCGACCAGCTGTACGGTTTCGGGGTCGCCCAGTTCATTGCGGCGGCGTATTTCCAGAGTGCACCAGCGGTCAAGTCCTGCCTGCACTGCGTGAATAAGCATACCGCCTTCGAGATATTTCCTAAGCAGCATCACAAAATTCCCTGGCTCATTCGGGGTCGGATAACTGCGTTTTGTGAACAGGATACGGTTGTATCGGGTGTGACAGGAAATCAGAAGCTGCTGTTTTCCCTGGGATCCGTGAAGCTGAAACTGCACCTCATACGGTGCAATCTGATAAATTTTCTGAATCCGTGCAGGGAGTGAGGACTCGATTTCCGGCATCAGTTTGTGAAGCAGAATTCCATCTAAAGGCATATGAAAAATTATAGCAGATGTTTCATTGACGGAACGGAAAGGTTTGCGGTAACGTAGAGCCATAAGGAGACCGAGCAACTATGAAGAAAAATGGGCTGCTTATTGTCATCAGCGGACCTTCCGGTGTTGGTAAAGGAACAGTAATCAAGGAAGTTATGAAGGATTCTGAACTGAATCTTTCCTATTCTGTCTCCATGACAACCCGTGAAAAGCGGGAAGGAGAGCAGGAAGGTGTCAATTATTACTATGTGAGCCGTGAACAGTTTGAAAAGACAAGAGACGAAGGCGGACTTCTGGAATGGACCGAGTTTGTCGGCAATTATTACGGAACACCGCTTTCTGAAATAGAGCGTCTTCGCAGTGAAGGAAAGAATGCACTGCTTGAGATCGAAGTGGAAGGATGCCGGCAGGTGAAGGAAAAAGTGCCGGATGCCCTGACGATTTTTATCGTACCGCCTTCTCTGAAGGAACTGGAAAACCGGATCCGCGGCCGCCGCACGGAAGCGGAAGAAATTGTTCAGCAGCGGCTTGCGAAAGCCAGCAAGGAACTTGAAATGACCGGCCAATACCGGTATGTTGTATGTAATGATGATATTCAGCTCGCGGCGGATATCATCCGTGTTATTATCCGACATCACATGGAACGGGATTTCTGATTCCGTTCGACGCCAGTAGAGGGAAAGGCTGCCGTAAAGCAGCCTTTCATTTTTGCTTATGCAATAAAAAACAGGATCTTATCTGCAAGAAGATCCTGTTTATCCGTCTGATTAACGGTTGTAGAATTCAACGATCAGTGCTTCGTTGATTTCCTGGTTCAGTTCGCTGCGCTCCGGAATGCGGACATATTCGCCTTTCTTGGCTTCCTTGTCGACATTGACGAATGCAGGAGCTGCATAGGTGCTCTCAAGAGCTTCATTGATCGGCTTCATGTTCCGAGCTTCTTCACGAACAGCGATCACGCTGCCCGGTTTGATCTGCGCGGAAGGGATGTCGCACTTCTTGCCGTTGACTTCAATGTGTCCGTGGTTGACGAGCTGACGGGCAGCCTTACGGGTAACAGCGAATCCCATACGGTATACGAGGTTGTCGAGTCTGCTTTCGAGAAGTACCAGGAAGTTGTAGCCGGCCATACCGCTCATCTTCTGTGCCTTTGCAAAAGTGTTGTAGAACTGACGCTCGTTTACTCCGTACATGTTGCGTACGCGCTGCTTCTCACGAAGCTGTGTGCCGTAGCCGCTCAGCTTGATCCGCTTTGTAGGACCATGCTGACCCGGGGCATACTGTCTCTTTCTGAGTTCCTCGCCGGTTTCAAGAACGGAGAAGCTGAGACGTCTGGACTTCTTCCATACCGGACCTGTGTAACGTGCCATGTTTAATTGTTCCTCCTCATCACGTTTGGCGAAACAACAACAGGTGCAGATCATCGATGCGGTGTGTTGTTATTATCCGTTTCACTTATTGCAGCTAAGGTACTCCGGTGACAGATTACTGTTAACAACGCATTTTCGCATGACTCCGCATGCTGCTATTATTTGACGCAACGAATATTATATGAGAGCGCGCATCACCTGTCAACAAGCCTCTCGTAATGATTTCATTCTTTTTTCCTGTTTCATTCTATTGCAGGGAGGGTCTTGTGATAATATATATAGTGTTTGAAAAGGCGGTATTCATTTTATGAGTGTGATTTTGAAATATCTGTCAGATATCCGTGTCGTGATCGGACTTGCTGCACTGATCGTCCTGATCATGATTTTACTAATAGTTCAGAGGATCAGAAGCAGTAAAGCGCGCAGACAGCTGGAAGACCTGGAAGACCGGTACAACACCATCAAGAAAGTACCGCTTTCCTTTAAGCTGAACAAGGCTGTCGCAATCAGCCGTATTGTACCGGATGCCATGGCAAAAGTCACTAATATGAAGGATGACTTTGACAAGGCTGAGGCAAACCTCAAGCAGATCGGACAGGCGCTTGCGGATGCGGAAGATGAGATTATCGCCGGCAAACTGAAGAAGGCGAAGATGGACCTTGAAGACCTCGAGGCAAGTGTTGCTCTTGGGGAACAGCAGGTTGCCACTCTGGACGAGTTCCTTGATTCCATTCTGGAAAAGGAAGAAGCACAGCGTCAGGAAGCCAACGAATACAAGAACCGGTTCCGCGAACTCAAGGAACGTGCCAATGCGAATCGCGGACAGCTCAGCGGAGCATGGGAAACGATCGAACAGGTTATTTCCGAAACCGAGCGTATGTTCTCCAACTGTGAGGACTGGATGTATGCATCGGATTTTGAAAAGGCGAATGCAGAACTCGCAAACATCGATCAGTCCCTGCATCGGTTTGAGGCTATCCTCAATGCGGTTCCTTCACTTCTGGAAGATGCCCGCGGTGTGGTTCCCAAGATGGCGGAAGTCGTACATCACGATTACACCGAGGCATATAACCGGAATGTCTACCTCAAACACCTTCAGGTTGAACAGAACCTCACCGTTATCACAAACGGTCTGCGCAATGATCTCGAACAGCTGAAGAGCGGTGATTCCAACGGTGTCCGTGAGAATCTGGATGACTATAAGGAACGCCTGACACAGCTTGGCGAACAGATCCGCCGGGAGTGCGATGCATTCGATCAGATGCATGCACTGGCAAACGACAACGTATCCATGTACAAGGAAGCCGAGAAGAATATGAATTATCTCGACAGCCAGTACTCCCGTCTCTCCGGCCGCTTTGGTCTTGATGGAATGGACAGCCGTCTGAACAACCTGAAACAGGAACTTGCCGGAATCGCTTCCCGTATGCCGAAGATCTATACGCTGGTTCAGGAAAATCAGAATCCGGCGTCCGGTCTTGTCGGCTCCATGAAGGAACTGAATCAGGACCTTACCGCGCTCAACGAATCGATTTCCGGTGTCCGTGCTGAAATTGACAGCGCAGCCGGAGGCGAGGAACGGGCAAGAAAGCAGCTGCTGAAACTGCAGGTCATCATGAATCAGATGCAGGTCAAGATTGCCAAGTACAAGCTTCCTTCCATCTCCAAGCAGTATGATGCGGATATGCGCAAGGCAAATGCGTATCTGACACGGCTTAATGATCTGATCAATGCGGTTCCGCTGAATGTTCAGCTGCTCAACAGCACCCTGAAAGAGGCGATCGACTTCATCTACCGCCTCTATAACAATGTCAACAATGTCGTCGCTACTGTCATGATGGTTGAAAATACGATCGTATTCGGCAACCGTTACCGCAGTACCTATGCGGATATCGACAGTGAGCTGACCCGCAGTGAACTCTGTTTCCGCAACGGAGACTATACCCAGGCGCTTTCGATCGCAATCGCTACGATTGAAAAGATTCATCCGGGAAATTATGAAAGCATGATCCGGGAGAATTCGAGTGAAGCGTAGAATCTATCTCGACAGTGCAGGTACGACCCGTCCGGATCCGGAAGTACTGAAGACCTATATCTCATTGCTGGAAACGCATTACGCCAACAGCGAATCTCTCTATGATGAGGGAAGCGAAGTACACCGTATGATGGAAAAAGCCCGCAGCGCCGCTGCCGGGCTTTTAGGTGTTTCGGCAGATGAAGTGATCTTCACATCGGGCAGCTGTGAATCCAACAGTACGGCTATCAAAGGAGTCTGTTTTGCGGATCCGACAAGAAAGCATATCATCACCACACCGATTGAACACAGCAGTGTACTGAACGCATGCCGTCAGATGGAACGTCTGTTCGGATATGACATCACCTGGCTTCCGGTCTATGAAGATGGTTCGGTCAGGGCAGAGGATGTCCGTGCCGCATTGCGTCCGGATACGATTCTTGTTTCTGTCATGTATGTAAACAATGAGACTGGCGCCCTGAATCCGATCGATGAAATCAAAACAATCGTCCGGAAGGAGAGTCATGCATTCTTCCATTGTGATATGACACAGGCTGCCGGCAAGATTCCGATGTCATTTACGGATATCGATCTGGCGTCTATATCCGCACATAAGATTCATGGCCTTAAGGGAAGCGGCATCCTTGTAAAGAAAACCTATGTGCCGATGGAACCGCTGATTTCCGGCGGTGAACAGGAATTCGGTTTTCGGGGCGGAACCGCAAATGCGGCGGCAGATATGGTATTTGCCAAGACCCTGCGGCTTGCGCTGGAACGTCAGAATGCCTTTGCGGCACATACCCGCAAGCTTCATGACCGGCTCGTGAAGGGTCTTTCTGAGATTGATGGCATTGTGATCAATTCTCCCGCGGACGGACTGCCCGCAGTCCTGAATTTCTCATTTGAGCGGATTCCGAGTGAAGTCATGCAGAATGAGCTGAACCGCAGGGGATTCATGATCAGTGCCCGCAGCACCTGTGAAGCGCATTCCAACAATCCGAGTTATGTACTTCTTGCGATGGGCTGTTCACAGCGGCGCGCATCCTGTTCAATCCGTGTCTCACTTTCGATGGAGAATACGGAAGAAGAGATCGATGCATTTGTACAGGCAGTAAAGGAGATGACAGAACAATATGGCTGATTACGATACCGTATTGATCCGATACGGAGAACTTACAACGAAGGGAAAGAACCGGAAGGATTTTATCCGGAAACTCGACAACAATATCCGCGGTATCCTCCGGGAGTTTACACAACTGGAGTACCGGCGCAGTTATGACCGGTTTTATATCCGGCTTAACGGTGCAGATGCCGAAGCGGTAAAAGAGAAACTGAAGAAGGTATTCGGTATTTCTTCCTTCTCCTTTACAGAACGGGTGGATTCCAATCTTGATGCAATAAAAGAACGGTGCCTTGCGATTGCGAAGGATTCCGGAAAGCAGACATTCAAGATGATTACCCGCCGGCATGACAAGACGTTTCCGATGAATTCCGATGGGATCAACCGCGCGGTTGCGGGATATATTCTTCAGAACACGGATATGAAAGTGGATGTGCATCATCCGGAACTTGAACTCCGTGTGGAAGTGCATTCCGGCGATACCTATCTCATGAGTGAGAAGATTCCCGGGGCGGGCGGCTATCCGTCCGGAATCAACGGGAAAGTACTGCTGATGCTGTCGGGAGGCATTGACTCTCCGGTTGCGGCATATGAACTGATGAAACGCGGTCTTGATGTCGAGGCAGTTCATTTTGCCAGTCCGCCGTACACCAGTGAAAATGCCAGACAGAAGGTTCTCGACCTTGCGTCGATGATGAGTGAATATAACCAGGGCAGAATGCGCGTGCATATGGTGAACTTCACCGCACTGCAGCTGGAGATCTATAAGACGGCAGGCGACCCGTACGCAATCACACTGATGCGGCGTATGATGGTCCGTCTTGCGGAACAGATCGCAAGGGAATCCGGATGTCTTGCAATCGGCACCGGCGAGAGCCTTGGGCAGGTCGCAAGCCAGACCCTTGAAAGTATTGCATGCATCAATTCGGTTATATCGATTCCGGTGCTTCGTCCGCTTATCTGCATGGATAAGGTAGAGATCATTGATCTTGCACGCCGAATCGGCACCTATGAGACATCAATTCTTCCCTATGAAGACTGCTGCACGATCTTTGATCCGAAAAACCCTGTCACCAAGCCGACAGTAAAGAAGGCTGAGGGTTATGAAGCTCGTTTCCCGTATGATAAGATGATTGCGGAAGCGGCGGAGGCGGCAGAAGTAATTACTGTGCATCCGCAGGAGAGAGAGTCATTTCTCTGAAGATACAGGAGGTTTGAACGATGGGCCTGTTTCATAAACATAACAACGGCATTGCCGAAGCATTCGAAAAGGTCATGGAACTCGGAAAGCGCGAGACAGAATCTGAATTTCTTGACAGTCTGAATCTGATTACGACAGCTGTGGTAAAAGACGACAGCTATACGGTCAACGAAAAGCTTAAGATCTATGAACTGCTTTCGATGATTGCAAACGTTGCGCCTTCACAGCGTGCACGTTATGCAAAGCGTCTGACACGGATGCTGCAGTGATCAGATGAGTATTTATAACGGATGAAAAAAAACCGCCGCGGCGGTTTTTTTGCTTATGATCAGGATCCGACGGTTTCCATGCTGTGGTGTTTCAGACGGTAGAGATCAACTTCGGCGTTGGCAAGGAACCGTACGTCCTGTTCTGTAGTTCCGACGCCATTGGTGATATCAAGAGTGAACAGTCCTTTGATGTCATGCTTTCCGCGGAAGAACATCTCCGCCTGGGGCGGCGTATACAGCGCTCCGAATCCCCAGTAAGCCTGTCCGCCGTGACTGTGTCCGCTCAGCATGTAATCTGCCAGATCAGAAGGCACATCCTCCGCAAGATCCGGTGTATGGGAGAGTACAATGTTGTATCCGGCACGGCCGATATTGGCAAATGCCGCATTGATATCAGGATGTCCATACAGTCCGCTGTCCAGTCCGGTAAGCGTAATGGATTCACTGCCGTTGTTGCGGAGAATGACGCTGGTGTTGACCAGCAGTTCAAAATCACTGTCGAAGAGAACCGATTGGACGATCTCCGGCAGTTCCGGTGTCCGGTAGTCAAAATCACCGAGCACCGCAAATTTTCCGAGCGGAGCATGCATGGAAGAGAGCAGTTCCGTAACGTCTGTGCGTTCCTGTTCTGAGATACGTGCATTCTGATCGAAGAGATCACCGCCGAAGAGGATGATATCCGGACTGAGCTCGTTGATGATGCCGGTCAGCTTTTCCATGCGTTTACGGTCCATATACGTACCGTAGTCAAGATCAGAGAAATACAGGATCGTCACATCATCCATCTGGGACGGGATGAAGACTGAATCCAGAGTCTCATAGCGGACCTGGAAACGGGACGGTGCAGTGTTGTATGCATCAAAATACAAAGCCAGCCCAAAGAGGCTGATAGCCAGCAGGATTGAAAGTATATGTACTAGGATCCGTTTCTTATCAGTTTTCATTTTTTTGGACTCCTGAACATTAATGATATAATACAATGCATAACAAGTTGGTTGTATGAAGAATATTTATTTATTTTCTCACGATGTTCTTATAAAAGATGATATGCCGACAGATGGGGCAATCGAACTGATCAAGCATCTGTCTAAGAATCAGCATCCGTTTCTGATCCTCAGTGATCGTTCGCTTCATTCCAGAAACCGTATGGCTGACCGCATGTATGAATGCGGTTTTCCGCTGTTTTCCGAAGATCTCTTTTATACATCAACCATGGCCGCGGTCGATGCAATACGTTCCAACTATCCGGAACGGAACCGTGCGTGGGTCATCGGTTCAGAATCCATGAAGCGCCTGATTCAGAAGGGTGGTTTTCTTATGGATTCAGAACGGCCGCACTGGCTGTTTGTCGGAACACAGCGTGATGCGACCTACCGTGATTACAATGCGGCATTACAGGCAGTTATGAACGGTGCCGTGATCATCTCTGTCAGTGATTCCCATGTGCTCTGGCAGCGCAACCAGGCTCAGCTTGGGTCGGGGTCGATTGCGATGATGCTGGAATATGCCTCCGGTACAGAAGCGCTTGTTTCCGGCTGGTCCAGTCCGGTCATGGTAAAAAAATCTCTCACCTATGTTGGCATTGAACCGGAACAGGCACTGTTTGTAAGTGATAATCTTCAGACAGAAATTGCCACCGCACATGCGGCAGGCGTTTCCACCGTATATGTACTTGGCGAGAACCGTTATGAGGATCTTGGCGCAAGTGATATTCATCCGACGTACGTCGTGGATTCCCTGAAAGGGTTATTTGTGTAAGGCGATACACTGCTTCAGAAATTCTGCCGCAAGGCGGATCTGACCGCTGTCGTCCAGCATCCGTTCGGGATGCCATTGGACCGCTGTGATGCGGTCTTTTTCTATGCCTTCAATGACACCGTCCGGTGCGTAGGCGCTGACGGTAAATCCCGGCGCAGGTTCATCCACTGCCTGATGATGAAAACTGTTCACACGGGTGATGGTTCCAAGATATTCATGCAGTTTTGTGCCTGGAACACAGGTAACGGTATGAAGTGTACCATCGATGAGTTCGTTTGGATCGGCTTTGCGCTGGTTATGTTCCTGATCCAGGGTGCTTGGGATATCCTGGAGCAGCGTACCGCCTTCGGCTGCGTTGATCAGCTGAATTCCGCGGCAGATTCCGTAAATCGGCTTTCCTGCATCACGGAACGCGGTATACAGATAAATATCACTCTCATCATATGCCTGCGGTTCACAGTCACATGTTCCTTCGTCATGCTGTCCGTAGATTTCCGGCGCAACATCCTGGCCGCCGGTAATCAGCAGGCCGTCCATCGAAGCCGCCGCTTCCATGGCGTCTGCTTTACTGCACACCGGCAGCATCACCGGAAGCACCGGAAGGCCTGCGGCACGCAGATAGTCAACATAGGAGTTGATGAAATAACTGGCTTCAGACTGATAGACTTCTGTTTTCCGGGGTGTCATACCGATCAGCAGGGGCTTGTTCATAATTGGTTCCTCACTCAGTGGAATCGTACCGCAAACGGTGGGTCATTGCACGCAGAATGCAGGCGATGCTATAATTTTTCATTATCGAAAGGAAGGGATGCAGTTTGGATAACAGTCAGGATGTACATCGATGCACAGCAGAATGCGGGAGGTCTGAGTCATGACCGGCATATCGAATTCCACTCTGATCCTTTTCATGGTTATTCTGATCCTGCTCTCCGGGATGTTTTCAGCGATTGAAACTGCTTATTCCAGCGCGAGCCGGATACGCCTGAAAGCGATGGATAATGAAGCCGCAAATGCGGTTCTGGAAATACTCGAAGATTTTGACCGTTTTATTTCCACGGTCCTGATCGGAAATAATATCGTTAATATCATGTCTGCCACGATCGGCACGATTCTTTTTACGCGCCTTTACGGTGAAGACAACGGTGCTCTGATTTCAACGATTGTGCTGACGATCCTGGTTCTTCTGTTCGGTGAGATTGCGCCGAAGACGATTGCCAAGCAGAATCCGGAGAGTTTTGCGGTGCATACCGTCGGTATTGTCCGATTCTGTCAGATTCTTCTTTATCCGCTCACAAAACTGTTCGGCGGCTGGCAGTGGCTGGTTTCCAAAGTGGTGCGTGTCGAGGAAAGTGACAGTGATATTTCCGATGAGCTGATCACGATGGTTGATGAAGCGGAGAAGGAGGGAGATCTGGAAGCGCATGAATCCGATCTCATTTCTGCTGCGATCGAGTTCAATGATCTCGATGTCAAGGATGTTCTGACCCCGCGCGTCAACGTTCTGGCGATCAATATCACCATGTCGATTGAGGAAGTGGAAAAGCAGTTCCGCCTGAATTCCTTTTCCCGTCTTCCGGTCTATGAAAACTCCGTGGACAACATTGTCGGTGTCATCCACGAAAAGGATTTCTACAGTATGCTTTACGCGGACAAGGAACGCCGTTATCTGCGTCGTATCATCAAGCCCGTTATCTATACCAGTGAAAATGTAAAGATCAGCACGCTTCTGAAACAGCTTCAGAAGGCAAAGCTTCATCTTGCGGTCGTCCTGGATGAGTACGGCGGGACTGCCGGCATCATCACGATGGAAGACATCATTGAGGAACTGGTCGGTGAAATCTACGATGAGCACGACACCGTAAAGGAATACTATGAACAGATCAATGATCATACCTTCCTTGTAAAGTGCACCGCAGAAATCGATGATATGATGGAGCGCTTCGGCGTGGAATATGATGAAGATGAATATGATTTCATCACGGTCAGCGGATGGGTCATTCATGAACTCGACCGGATTCCGCAGGTCGGCGACAGCTTTGATTACAAGAACCTGCATGTGACGGTAACACGCGCCGATCAGCGCCGCGTTCATGAGATTCAGGTTGAAATCAGGGAATCGGAAGAGGAAGACTGATGCAGGAATACTTTATTGAACATCCTGCGGCAGTCGGTGACGTCATTGAACTCCCTGAGGACAAAGCACATCATGCATTCAATGTGCTCCGGCTTCATCATGAAACCGTACGCCTTGTATACGATGGAACCGCATACTTTGCGGAGGTTTACCGGGAAGGAAAGCGCGGCCTTGCGAAGATTCTCTCCGAGGATCCCAATATCAATGAACTTCCCGCAGATGTCACGTTATGCATGGCTCTCATACGGCGGGAAAAGTTCGAGCTGGTGCTTCAGAAAGCAACTGAACTCGGTGTTGCCCGTATTGTTCCGTTTGTATCTTCGCGCTGTGTCGCTAAGGACCGTCAGGAACGGGCGGAGAAAGTAATGGCACGCAGAAGGGCAATTGTCGTGGAAGCCGCAGAACAGTGCAAGCGGAACCGGATTCCCGAACTCATCGACCCGGTAAAACTGAGTGAGCTGTCCCGCTTCCGTTCCGATGTGAATCTTGCGGCCTATGAAAAAGCAGGGAAATCGGCACTGCATCTGAAAGATGTTCTTCCTGCATCGTCCGTCACTGCAGTGATCGGACCGGAGGGCGGTTTTTCGGAAACGGAAATCGAACAACTGAGTCAGGACGGGTTTCAGCCCGTTACCCTGGGCAATCGGATCCTGCGGGCGGAGACAGCCGCATATTACCTTTGTTCCGTAATAGGAGAACTCTGCCAATGAAATGCCATCTGATCAACCTTGGCTGCAAGGTAAATGCATATGAAACCGAAAGCACCGCCCAGATGCTGGAGGCGGAAGGATTTGAACGTACGGATTCCATGAATGATGCGGATGTCACCGTGATCTTCACCTGTGCCGTAACCAATACCGCTGCCGCAAAGAGCCGCAAACAGATCCACCGCGCCCGAAGAGCAAATCCGAACGGCGTGATCGCGGTCGCCGGCTGCTATGCACAGATTGACCCGGATGCGCTTGCGGAAGCGGATATCCTGATTGGAAGTGCGCATAAACCGCTTCTGCCGCAGTATATCCGGCAGTTCCTGCAGGACCGCATACCGCTGAAGGATGTAACGGATCTTTCCGGGATTTCCTTTGAGCCGATGTATGCCTCACGGTTTGCGGAACGGACCCGTGCCTTTCTGAAGATTCAGGACGGCTGTGATCAGTTCTGCACGTACTGTGTGATTCCTTACGCCCGCGGAAGGGAGCGTTCGCTCGATCCCGATTCCGTGATTCGTGAAGTTGCCTGTCTCAGCAAATCGCATCAGGAGATCGTTCTTGCCGGTATCCATACCGGACGGTACGGAAAAGAATACGGCATCACCCTGACGGGACTTCTGAAACGTATTCTGAAGGAAGTGCCGCAGCTGGGACGGATTCGGATCTCATCCATCGAAGTCACGGAACTGAGTGATGAATTTCTCGACCTGCTTGTATCGGAACCCAGAATTGCACGGCATCTTCATGTGCCGGTGCAGTCCGGCTGTGATACCGTACTTGCCCGCATGGGACGTCCGTATACTACGGACGGGTATTACAATGTGATAACACAGATCCGGGAACGGATTCCGGATATTTCGATTTCCACCGATCTGATGGTCGGATTCCCGGGGGAGACGGATAAGGAATTCCAGGAAACCCTTGATTTCCTGCAGAAATGCAGGTTCTCGTTCCTGCATGTATTTCCGTACAGCCTCAGAAAAGGCACCGCCGCAGAACAGCTTCCAGACCATTGTGCACCGGACGTGAAAAAAGAGCGGACTGCCGTCTGCCTTGCGGAATCGGAAAAACTGTATGAAGCCTATGTGTGTTCCATGATCGGCAAACCTGTCGAAGTCCTGATGGAAACAGAGAAAACGGGATACACAAGTGAATATATTGAAGTGACCATGGACCATCCCTGCGAAAAAGGGAGTATGGTTAAAGCGGTAATTACCGGATACCATGACGGTATCGCGGACGCGAAGGAGAACGATTTTGAAACTGAGTGAACTGTTTGACGGAGTCGGTGATATTGAAATCAGAAGCCTGATGGCGGACAGCCGGAAGAAACGGCCGGATTCGATTTTTTTCTGTGAAAAGGGAATGATGAATGACGGACATCGTTTTGTGCCGCAGGCAATCCAGAACGGTGCAAAGGTGATCGTTCATTCGGAGCCGCTTCCCGATATCAATCCCGATATCACCTATATCAGGGTAAAAAATGTAAATCAGGTCTATAACCGGGTAGCGGATGCATTTTACGGATATCCGAGCCATCATCTGAAGATGTTCGGCGTTACCGGTACCAACGGCAAGAGCACGATTTCCTGTGTGATCCGTGATGTGCTGAATCATTTCATCCCCACGGGATATATCGGAACGATTGCAATCGAATACGGAAGCGTAAAACTTCCGCCGCTTCTGACGACCCCGGACATTGATGACCTGCATGGTATTCTCCATGATATGGTGGATTCCGGCATCGAGGCATGTGCACTGGAAGCTTCCTCCATTGGTATTGAACAGGGACGTGTCGATGCGATTGATTTTGATACAGCGGTATTTACAAACCTGACGCATGACCATCTGGATTATCACGGAACGATGGAAAACTATTTTCAGGCCAAGAAGAAACTCTTCGACAACCTGAAGCCGGAAGCGGTCGCAATCACCAATGCGGATGACCCGTACGGTCTCAAGATCGTAGAAGACTGCCCATGCAAAGTAGTTACTTATGCGATCGACCATGAGGCGGATTATCAGGTAACCCGATATCAGCTCAAGCGGGACCGGACCATCTTTACTCTCCGCTGCAACAACATGGAATATGAGATTGAAACAAATCTCGTCGCAAAGTTCAACCTCTACAATCTTGTGGCTTCCATTGCGGCACTGAACCAGAATGGAATCTCCATCACACAGATGCTGCCGTATCTGCGGAATGTTACACAGATCGAAGGCCGTGTGCAGCGCATCGATCTTGGACAGCCGTTCAATGTGATCGTTGACTTTGCCCATACCCCTGACGGAATTGAGAAACTCTGTCAGTATGCCAGCGCAATTACGCCGAAGGGAAACCGGATCATTGCGATCACCGGTTCTGCCGGAAAGCGGGATACCGCAAAGCGGCCGATCTTCGGTAAGATTCTTGACCGCTATGCGGACATGATCATTCTTACGGAAGATGATCCGCGCAATGAGAAGCCGGTTGAGATTGCCGAAGAGATTGCCAAGGGAATTGAGAAGACCCCGTATATCATCATCGAGGATCGTTACAACGCAATCCGCCAGGCGGTGGAGATGTGTTCTGAAAACGACTGTATCGTGATCATGGGAAAGGGCGATGAACGGTTTATCTACCGGGAGTTCGGCCGCGAACCCTATGACGGGGATGATGTGATCGCAAGACAGGTGATCAAACAGTTCTATTTCGGAGGAGAAAACTGAGATGGATGCTGCAAAATATATTGATCATACATTGCTGAAACCGGCAGCGCGGAAAGAAGATGTCGAAGCACTGTGCAAAGAAGCACTGAAGTATGGATTCGCAAGCGTCTGTGTCAATCCATGCCGGATCGAAACCGCAGCTGAAATCCTGAAGGGAAGTGATGTGAAAGTCTGCTGTGTGATCGGATTTCCGCTTGGTGCGATGAGTGAGGCTGCTAAGGTATTTGAAGCAGCGGATGCGGTAAAACGTGGTGCGCAGGAAGTCGACATGGTCATCAATATCGGATTCCTCAAAGACGGCAATGATGCGGCCGTGATCCATGAGATCGCAGCGGTCAAGGAAGCAGTCGGTTCCCGCACACTGAAGGTCATCCTGGAAACGTGTCTTCTGAATGAAGAGGAAATCGTACGGGCATGCCGTGACTGTATGAAAGCAGGCGCTGATTTCGTGAAAACCTCGACCGGTTTTTCGACCGGCGGTGCGGAAGCACATACCGTTGTGCTGATGCGCAGAACCGTTGGCGAAACCATGGGCGTCAAGGCAAGCGGCGGCATTCGTACGGCAGAAGATTTCCGGAAAATGGTGGATGCCGGAGCGAGCCGGATCGGCACCAGCAGCGGTGCTGCGATTGTCGAAGCACTGAAGTGAAAAACTCATTGCAAAATCAATTCGGTTTTGTTACTATCTTAGTGTTGTCAACTCAGAAAGGGGGGATATGAATGCCGAGAGTAGAAGTCAAGGATATGGAAAGTCTGGACGATGCACTGCGTCGCTTTAAGCGTCAGGTCTCCCGCAGCGGAACGCTGGCTGAGGCGCGTAAGAGAGAATACTACGTTAAACCGGGTGTCAAGCGCAAGCTCAAGAGCGAAGCTGCGCGTAAGGCAAGACGCCGCGGCAAGTAAGTCTTCAGGATAAGAAGTTCCGATCGGAACTTCTTATCCTGAAGACTTACTTGCCGCGGCGTCTTGCCTTACGCGCAGCTTCGCTCTTGAGCTT
>JAFUFO010000035.1 GCA_017469885.1 Solobacterium sp. | reverse complement strand
TGATCTTGGCGATCCGTTTAACGGGAAAAAGTAGGAGTTTGCGTGTGTCAGGCCGCACATGCGCCTCAGGGCGCTGCCAGTAAAATGAGGGCTATGCCCGTATTGTGAAAAACCACCAGCTCAGCTGGTGGATATTTATTGCGCACATCACGAAAACAGGAATAAGATTCGCGTTATAATAAGCACATGAGATTTGCACATTTGGCAGACCTGCACCTCGGCAGGAAGGTGAACAGCTACTCGATGATTGATAATCAGCGGAGTGTTCTTAAGCAGGTCGTAGAAAAAGCAGTAAAGAGAGAGGTCGATGCCGTTATTCTTGCCGGCGATATTTATGATTCCCAGGTGCCGGAAGCGGATGCGATGGAAGTTCTGAATGAGTTTCTCTGCGCATTGAAGGATGAAGACATCGATGTCTTTATGATTGCCGGAAACCATGATCGGGGAGATCTGATCAACTATGGTGCGGCACTTCTGGAAGAGATGAACATTCATGTATGCGGCACCTGGACCGGAAAGATGGAATGCATTGACATGCTGGACAAATACGGTCCGCTTCATGTCTGGTGTCTTCCTTACATTACACCTACTGTCGTCAATCGCTTTAAGGCAGAAGGTGAGCCGGAATGCGAGACCTTTACGGATGCGGTGGCGTATGCGCTCAGTAAGGCAAAACTGGATATGAATGAACGCAATGTCCTGATCGCGCATCAGTATTTTGACGGCGCAGTTGTGCCGGCAGGTGGATCGGAAGACTATCTTTCCCTTGGAAGCGAGATCGTTGATGTCTCTGTGCTTGCCGGATTTGACTATGTTGCGCTTGGACATGTACATACCGCACAGTCTGTTGGAATCGATACGGTCCGCTACAGTGGTGCACCGCTGATTTACTCTACCGCGGAAATCGGCGCGGAACGTTCCTTTACACTGGTAAACCTGGAGGATAAGGGAACATATCGTATCAGTACGATTGAGCTGGCTCCGGAACGGGAAATGAAGAATCTCATCGGTACATTCCGGGAGCTTCTCAATCCCGATATGATCAACGCGTATAAAGACATGTACGTAAATATTATTCTGAAGGAAACCAAGGATATCCCGGATGTTATCCGTGTTCTGAAAGACAAATATCCGTATGTCATGGGCGTTGCCTATGCGGACGGACGAATCCGTCTTGAAGGAACAACCGAGGTTCATACCGAAGTGCGGGACGGCGTCCTGACCGCAATCCGTCAGCTGAAACTGAAGGAACCGAATGCACTGTTCTCAGATTTCTATGAGTTCAGAAACAAGGAGCCGATGAACGATGAGCAGAAACAGTACATGGCTGAACTCATCGCAGAGACATTTGGAGGTACGGAATGAGACCGATCAGACTGAGCATATCGGCATTCGGATCCTATTCCGTGCCGACTGAGATTGATTTCTCGAAATTCGGGAATCATGGTCTTTATCTTGTGACCGGTGATACCGGTGCGGGTAAGACTGCGATTTTTGACGCGATTACGTTTGCGCTGTATGGAGAAGCCAGTACGCAGGGCAGAAGCCAGGATATGCTGAGAAGTCAGTATGCCAAGGAGACCGAGCAGACATATGTTGCGCTGGAATTTGAATTCCGCGGCACAAAATACCGCATTGTCCGCAATCCGGCATATGACTATGAACAGGTCAATGAAAATGAGACCGTACGTGTTGTGCATCATCCTGCCGAAGCGGAACTGACCGGTCCGGACGGATTCCGGATCACCGGGGTTGAAGAGACAAACCGTGCAATCTATGAACTGATGGGTCTGGATGCCCGTCAGTTTACCCAGATCGTCATGATCGCTCAGGGCAGATTCCAGGAACTTCTGACTGCTGATACCGAATCGCGCAGCCGGATCTTCCGGCAGCTGTTTCAGACCGAACCATACCGGAAGATCGAAGAACATCTGCGTAAGGAAGAACAGCGGCTGACGCATCGAATCAAAGAACGCCGGCATGACGCCGGACGTGCTGTGGCACAGCTTTCCTGCGGGGAAGAAAGCCGCTATGCAAAGGCACTTGCTGAACTGAAGGAATTCGGCGACAGCGCTGATCCTTCCCAAAGTATTCTTGTCGCACAGCGCATCATCAATGAGGATACGATGCTGCTGGAGCGAAAGGACAGGGAAGTAAAAGAGGGGGATGAGACCATTGCCCGCCTGAACTCCCGGATCTCCCGCGGTGAACAGGTGCTTGAGATCTTTGATCATCTGGAAAAGGCATCCGCAAAGATCCCTGAACTCAGCGGCCAGAAGGATAAGTCCAAAGCGTCTCTGGAAGAACTGACCACACATGTGGAAGTGACGCGGATGAACATCCTGCGCAAGAAGGTGGATGATACAGAACGTTCCATGTCAAAGTTTCTTGAACTGAACCGTATGGAACAGCTTGCCGAACAGAGCACGAAAGAGGCAGAGGAATTTGAAGCCAAGGCAGAAGCGCTTACCGGAAAAATCACCCATCTTCAGGGGAACCTGCATAACGATATCGTGGAGGCGGAAAGTCTTCGCGGATCAGACGGAACCCTGCAGAAGGAAGAAGAAAAACTGCGGGAAGTACGTCGTGGTATCGTCACCTATAACCGCGCAAGAGATCGTTACCAAAGCTGGCGTGCGGCGGAAAAAAGCTATGAAAACATGGTGGAAGCGCTCAAACAGGAGAATACGCGGTTCAACCGTGTATCCGAGGAATATCATGCGATCCTCGGCGCCTATCTTGCCGGACAGGCAGGAATTCTTGCGGAAACACTGATCGAAGGACGTCCGTGTCCGGTCTGCGGTTCGGTACATCATCCAAAGCGCGCGGTGAAGTCGGTCGGAACCCCGACGGAAGACCGTGTCCGCGAGGCAGAGGCAATTATGAACAACGCCCGTGACGCCGCAGAACTCGGTGCCCGTCACGCACATGCTGCCAAGGAAAAGGCGGAGCTGGAGAAGCGGGAAGCGGAAACGGCATTTAAAGATGCACAGATGCCCGGTCTCACGGATGATGCAATCAATATTCTTAACTCCAGAATCAATCTGTTAAAGATGGCTTGCGATGAATCGGAGGCAGTAATAGCGGATTTCGGAGAAAAGGCAAAACAGCTGGAAGCGCTGAATGCCCGGATGCCGAAGACGCGCAGAGAGATCGAAGCGCTCGTCAGTGAACAGAATGACTGCCGTCAGAAGGCGGCATCCCTGCGTCAGAAAGCAACCTATGAATACGGCACGGCAGAACGTATGCGGAAGGACTTCCCGTTTGAAAAGGAAGAGACCGCACGGATTCAGCTGAAAGCCATGAAAGAACAGATTGCGGAATATGACCGGAAGGTCGCGGAGCGTAAGGCAAAATTTGAAGGTGACCAGAAGGAACTGGAAAAAGCAGAAGCCGGCCGTGATGAAGTGCTTCAGACGCTTCATGAAAGCGGCGCGACCACACAGTCTGAAAAGGAACGCGAGCTGAACGCACTTCGTTCGGAACTTCTTAAGGCAAGAAAGGGTCTCACCAGTCTGCGCAAGGAAAAAGAAGAACTGATCCTGCGTCTTGGCCTGAACCGTACTTCGCTCAATACGCTGAACAGCCTTGCACAGGATCTTCAGGATTCCGTCGCAAGAAGGGAATGGATCGCAAAACTCGCGGATACGGCAGACTCCGGCTATACCAACAAGGAGAAGCTTACCCTTGAGGAATATGTACAGACCGCATACTTTGACCGGATCATTGACCGGGCAAACCAGCGTCTTCACTTCCTGTCAGACGGACAGTATGCCCTGATTCGTTCGCGCGGACAGAGTGCAGAATCCCATGACGCACTGGAACTGAATGTTTCCGACCGTTATACAGGCAAGGAGCGCAGCGTGCGTTCGCTGTCGGGGGGAGAATCCTTCCTGGCATCTCTCGCGCTGGCCCTTGGTCTCAGTGACGAAGTACAGAGTCAGACCGGTATTGAAATCGATACGATGTTTGTCGATGAAGGTTTCGGTACACTGGACTCCGAAACGATCAGGACTGCGATCCGTGTACTGGAACGTCTCTCCGGTGATCATCGTCTGGTCGGCATCATCTCGCATGTGGAAGAACTTCGTGAGCGGATCCGCAACCAGATTCTTGTCACGAAGGAACTGCGCGAAGACGGATCACTATCCGGCAGTAAGGTTGAGATCCGGCATGTATAATGCGCTGATCGCGCTGCTTGGATGTGTTAACCTCATTGCGTTTGTACTCTTTGGCATTGATAAACAGAAGGCAGTGCATGGAAAGTGGCGCATCCCGGAATCGGTATTGATTCTCACTGCGATATGCGGCGGCGGAATCGGCGCATATCTTGGCATGCGTATATTTCATCACAAAACGCGCAAACCGCTGTTTGCCTTCGGTGTACCGCTGGTTGCGCTGGCAGAATATGCGGTGCTTGCGTACGCATTCGCAAATCACGTGATATGACCCTTCGAAAACACTTCGAAGGGTTTTCCTTATCCGGGATTCTGAACGGAAACGTATGATCATCATCAATGCGGCAGAAACAAACAGATGGTACACTTACTCCGGAAAAGGAATGACCTTATGAGAACGATACTGTTTGATCTGGACGGCACATTACTGCCGATGAATCAGAATGTCTTTGTGAATGATTATTTCCGGCGAATGGCGAAATACTGCGCACCTTACGGGTTTGATCCGGAACAGCTGGTGAAAGATATCTGGAAGGGCACCGCCGCAATGGTCGCAAATGACGGCACAATGACAAATGAGGAGCGCTTCTGGCAGGTATTCCATGCATTGACCGGCCGCGGAAGCGAAGCGGACCGAAAACTGTTTCTGTCATTTTATGAAACTGAATTTGACAAGGTGAAGGAAGTCTGCGGGTTTAATCCGGAAGCGGGGAAACTGATCTGCGATCTGAACGCACGCGGTGATGATCTGATCCTTGCGACCAATCCGCTGTTCCCACGCACTGCCACACTGCGCCGGATTACCTGGGCAGGACTGTCACCGGATGACTTCCGCATGATCACCACCTATGAAATGATGAATACATGCAAGCCGAATCCGGAATATTTCCGGGAGCTTTGCCGGAAGGCGGATATCGTTCCGAAAAAATGCGTGCTGATCGGAAATGATGCGGTGGAAGATATCGCTGCGGCAGAGACCGGAATACAGGTATTTCTGATTACCGACTGCCTGGAAAACGGTACGGAAGATGCACTTCCGGTACCGCACGGAAGCTTTGCGGAGGCGCGGAAGTGGCTTGAACTCTGATCGAACAGCTATCATTATTCTTGACACTGCACGCAGGGCGGTGATAAAACATTTTTTATAGAAAAGGGAGACCGTATGAGACACATTAACAGTTGTATCTGTTCCTGCTGTTCTATGATTCGAAATGAGTCTGTTTTCCATGCGGTCGGAACAAACTGAACCTCAACGGTTTGGAACTGAGAGTTACGGGCGCATGTGTGCCCGTTTTATTTTGAAGTGATTTTTGGAAAGGAGATGGCGCTTTGTCCGTAGATATATTGCTGGAATATCTTCCGCTGTTTGTGCAGGGAGCACTGGTCACGATAAAGATCAGTCTGGCGGGAATCATTCTGTCCCTGCTGGTCGGGCTGGTGTGCAGCTATGTGCAGTATTACCGGGTACCGGTACTGCGTCAGATCGCAAAAGGATATATTGAGCTCAGCCGGAATACACCGATGCTGGTACAGCTGTTCTTCATCTACTTCGGACTGCCGAAAATCGGCCTGTCCTGGAGCCGGGAAGTATGTGCTGTTGCGGCACTGGTATTCCTTGGCGGAAGCTATATGGCAGAAGCGATGCGCTCCGGTCTTGAAGCGGTGGATGTGATCCAGACCGAATCTGCGATAAGCCTCGGCATGAACCGCTTCCAGGTAATGCGGTTCGTGGTATTTCCACAGGCGATGGCCGTTGCGCTTCCCGCAATTGCCGCAAACGTCGTCTTCCTGATCAAGGAAACGTCGGTTGTCTCCGCAATCGCCCTGGCAGATCTGATGTATGTGGCCAAGGATCTGATCGGCAATGATTACAACACCAGTGAAGCGCTGTTCATGCTGGTGGTCTTCTATCTTCTGATTCTTCTGCCGGTGTCCTTACTGGCATCGTATGCGGAAAGGAGGATCCGTTATGCAGGATACGGGGCTTAGCATTCTGTTCCGCGGAATCAACTTTCTGCGCTTACTGCAGGGACTCTGGGTAACGCTTCAGATTTCCCTGATCTCGGTCGGACTTTCATTTATCTTCGGAACACTGTTCGGAATGCTGATGACGGTCAAGAACCGTTTCGTACAGGCATTCTGCTGGCTGTATCTGAATTTCATCCGGATCATGCCGCAGCTGGTGCTTCTGTTTCTCGTTTACTTCGGTGTCACACGGCAATGGCAGATCTCGCTGTCCGCCTGGTCGAGCGCAATCATCGTCTTTACGCTCTGGGGAACGGCAGAGATGGGTGATCTGGTAAGAGGCGCAATCGTCTCGATTCCCAATCACCAGTATGAAAGCGCTGCAGCGCTTGGCATGACAAAACAGCAGATCTTCCGGTTCGTCATTCTGCCGCAGACGGTTCGCCGTCTGATCGCTCCGTCGATCAATCTGATTACCCGTATGATCAAGACAACCTCGCTTGTCGAAATCATCGGAATGGTGGAAGTGCTGAAGACAGGCCAGCAGATCATCGATGCCAACCGCATGCAGTATCCGACCGGAGCCCTCTGGGTGTACGGTGCTGTATTTGTTCTTTACTTTCTGGTATGCTGGCCGATTTCAACACTTGCCGGCCGACTGGAACGGAAATGGAGGTAACGGAAGATGACAGATGAAATTCTGCTTTCCGTAAAGGATCTTGTGAAATCCTATGAGGGCACATCCGAAGTGCTCAACGGAATCTCTCTGGATATCCATAAAGGGGAGGTGGTCGTGGTGCTTGGACCATCCGGATGCGGAAAGTCCACACTGCTTCGATGTATGAACGGCCTGGAAGAATACCAGAGCGGATCCATTACACTCGACGGAGAGAAAATCACAAAGAACGGCGCGAATATGACGGCGCTCCGTCAGCGCATCGGCATGGTATTCCAGAGCTATGAACTGTTTCCGCACCTTACGATTCAGGACAACATCACACTGGCGCCGGTTCAGGTCCAGAAGGTTCCGAAGGAACAGGCACAGGCCGAAGCGGAACGACTGCTGGAACGTGTCGGACTGCTGGATAAGCGGACCGCATATCCCCGGCAGCTCAGCGGCGGACAGAAACAGCGTGTCGCCATTGTGCGGGCGCTGGCCATGCATCCGGAGGTCATGCTGTTTGATGAAGTGACCGCTGCGCTTGACCCGGAAATGGTACGGGAAGTTCTTGATGTCATGCTGACGCTGGCAGAACAGGGGATGACGATGGTAATCGTCACCCATGAAATGAACTTTGCCCGTGCTGTCGCAGACCGTATCGTCTTTATTGACGGCGGTGTCATCGTCGAGGAAACCGATCCGGAAACCTTCTTCGAACATCCATCAACGGAACGTGCAAAGCAGTTCCTCAAGACATTCACGTTTGAGAAAAAAGCCTGATCAGGCTTTGGGGGAAAGAAAATCATGAAAAACGTAAAATCACTGTTTCTGACAATCCTTGCACTCACACTTACCGCAGGATGCGGTGCATCCTCCGGCAGCACTGCTTCCGGCTCCGGCGAATCTGCCGGAAAGACCGTTTACCGCACGCTGGATGAAATCAGGGAAAGCGGAACGGTAAAAATCGGCGTCTTCTCCGACAAGGCTCCGTTTGGCTATGTCGATGAAAACGGAAACTATGCCGGCTACGATGTTTACTTCGCAGAACGCATCGGACAGGATCTTGGTACGAAGGTGGAATATGTTTCCCTGGATCCGGCAAACCGTGTCGAATTTGCGGAGACCGGAAAGGTGGACATCGTTCTTGCCAACTTCACCGTGACGCCGGAACGTGCAGAGAAGGTGGACTTCGCACTGCCGTACATGAAGGTACAGCTCGGTATCGTTTCGTCTGAAAAAGACCCGATCAATGATGTCAGTGATCTCGAAGGCACCGGCAAGGAACTGATCATTGCCAAGGGAACAACCGCAGAAACCTATTTCGAATCCAATCATCCGGATGTGACACTGCAGAAGTATGATGCGTATGCGGACGCATACAACGCACTGCTCGATGGCCGCGGCGCAGGTCTCTCTACGGACAACACTGAAGTGCTCGCATGGGCTTCCGTCAATCCGGGCTTTGTCGTTAATGTTGCGGCACTCGGTGATGTTGATTCCATCGCACCGGCAGTTGCCAAGGAAAATGAAACGCTGCTGAACTGGCTGAATGATGAGATCAAGACGCTCGGAGAAGAACAGTTCTTCCATGCGGATTATGAGGCAACCCTGCGTGAAGTATATGGCGCAGATTCCAATGCGGATGATCTTGTCGTTGAGGGCGGCGTTATCGACTGATTTAATGATCGTGCTCTTCCGGATCACTTCGATCCGGGAGAGTTTTTTTAGATTATTCCGGTTGAACCGGTACCTTTCTGCACATACAATAAGACAGAAAAAAACGGAGTCAGTTTATGAGTGAACAGAACAGAAGTGAACGTGCGGTTATCCTGAAACACAGCGGCTATAACTGCGCCCAGTCTGTACTATGTGCATTTGCTAAGGAGAGCAGGCTGGATGAAGAGACCCTGAAAAGACTCGGGGCGGCATTCTGCGCCGGCATGGGCGCAATGAATGCGACCTGCGGCGCCTTATGTGCGGCAGAGATGCTGCTGGGGCTGATGAAATATGAAGGAAAACCGATCCTGAAAGATGCCGCAGCGATTCATGCGGAATTCACCTCCCGCTGCGGCGCATCTATCTGCCGGGATCTCAAGGGAATTGATACGGGGACGATGATCTGTTCCTGCGATGACTGTGTGCGGAATGCGGCCGCAATCGTATCCGAATCACTGCGTTGATTCTGTATATTTATATATTTTTGAGATTTGCTAAAATAGCCTTGTTGTTTCGAGAGTTAATGTGAGGATATATGACGAAAGTTTACAGCGGAATTGACGATCTGCCGCAGGGAACGGCGAGTGATCATATTACAGAAGGGCTGCTTGTGCTGGAAGGCGGTGCCTGGCGCGGAATGTATACCCAGGGTGCGCTTGATGCCCTGATGGAAGAAGACATCAACCTGTCTGCGACCATCGGCACATCTGCCGGTGCCATGTCCGGTATGAGCTATGTGTCCGGTCAGATCGGACGCAGCGCAAGACTGAATCTCAGACATCGTCATGATTCGGGATATACCGGAGGCCGTGCTGTTATGCAGGAACACGGTGTTACCGGATTCAACTATCTCTTCTTCGAACTGGGAAAGGAGATTCCGCTTGATGCGGAGCGTTTCTTCAATCCGAAGCGCAGATTCATCGCTACGGTCACCAATATTGAAACCGGTGAAACGGAATATATGGAGAAGGGAAAATGCCCTGATATCTTCCGTGCCATTCAGGCCAGTGCCTCCGTACCGTATGTTACGGAAGCCGTTGAAATCGACGGAAAACGTTATCTTGACGGCGGTATCGCCGAGAAGATACCGCTCGACTGGGCGATGGCGCAGCCGGAAAAGAAAAAGATACTCATCCGCACGCGGGACCGGAGTTACCGGAAACCGCTCAGGTCAAAGAGCCGTGCTGCGAGACTCGAATACGGAAAAAAGTATCCGAATCTGATGATGGACCTTTATCAGGAAGCGGCGCACTACAACATCCTGCTGAACCGGATCGATCAGCTGGAGGAACTCGGCAAGCTCTTCGTGCTTGCGCCGAGCCGTCCGGTCACGATCTCCCGGTTTGAAGGAGACGTCGAAGAACTCGGAGCGCTATACTGGCTCGGATACAACGATGCCAAAGCCGCGGCTCCTGCCATGAAGGAATATCTGAAGGGATGAGTACAGCAGAGATAAACACTAAGGAAAATCAGGGATGGGCAAAATTCCGGGAAGGACAGCGTGACGCAGTCCCGATCGGACTTGGCTATTTTGCGGTGTCATTTGCCCTGGGAATTACCATGAAGAATGCCGGCCTGACACCGATTCAGGGATTTTTTATCAGTCTTCTGAATAACGCAAGTGCCGGTGAGTATGCCGGTGTTGCGATGATTGCGGCACAGGCATCATATCTGGAAACAGCGCTGATGGTCATTGCGGCCAATGCGCGGTATATGTTAATGAGCACGGCATTTTCGCAGAAGTTCAGCGAAAAGACTGCGATGATCCATCGCTGGATCATCGGCTTTGTGCTGACCGATGAATTGTTTGCGCTTGGAATCCGCCAGAAAGGATATCTCGAACCGAAGTATTACTACGGCATGATGTCGGTCGCCATGCCAGGCTGGGCATTTGGAACGATGTTTGGTGTTATCTTCGGGGCGCTGCTGCCGACGCGCATCGTCAGCGCGCTTTCGGTCGCATTATTCGGAATGTTTCTGGCAGTCATTATTCCGCCTGCCCGTACAAACAAGGTCATCCGGAATGTTGTACTGATCGGATTTCTGAGCAGTTTCCTCTGCACACTGATTCCGGTCATCAAAGATTTATCGGAAGGCGTGCGCATGATCACCCTGACCGTCGTGATCGCTTCGGCTGCCGCCTGGCTGAATCCGGTGAAGGAGGATGAGTTATGAGCCGTGTAACCATACAGATCATTGTAATGACGGCGGTAACGTATCTCGTACGAATCCTGCCGCTGACGCTGATCCGCAAGCCAATCAAAAACAGGTTCATCCGATCGTTTCTGTATTATGTTCCGTATGTCAGCCTTGCGGTCATGACATTCCCGACCATGATTTATGCGACAAATTCCCTGTGGAGCGGAATTCTTGCCTTCGGAGTCGGACTGTTCCTCACCTGGAACAATGCCAGTCTTCCCAAGACTGCAGTGGCCTGCTGTCTGACTGTTCTGATCTCGGAATTCTTTCTGATTCATTGAGAAAATAAAAAACGCCGTGAGGCGTTTTTATTTTGCACTGAATTTTGCGAAATCTTCGTTGAAGGTATCCTGAACCGTTCGCTGTTCACCGGTGAACGGATCGGAGAAGCGGATCGTATCCGCCCAGAGACACATATGTTCAAACTGCGACGAAGGGATACCGTAAAGCGGATCGTTGATGATCGGATGCCGGTTTCCGGAAAGATGTACGCGGATCTGATGGGTACGGCCGGTAAGCAGGCGGCATCGCATTAACAACAGATCATGTTTTCGGTCAAGCACGACCGCTTTTGTAATTGCTTCCTTTCCCGTGGATGAGAAGCGGTACTTTCCGCTGACGTGACGATCCCGTCCGATGTTCTGGTTATAGGTGAAGCGCTGTCCGGCGTGTCCTTTTCCGCCGGTGATCGCAAGATATTCCCGTTCAATCTCTTTTTCCTCCAGCTTGGCATCGTACCACGCCTGCAGGAGTGGAATCTTGACGAAGAGCACAAGGCCGGTAGTTTCTCTGTCCAGCCGGTGAATATAGCGTACGGGTGACTGAATGCCGTGATTGCGCTGATATGCCGCAGCCTTTGAGGCAAGACATTCCGGATCGTCCGGATCATGCACGATGATGCCGGGCTCTTTACGTGCTACATAGACGAAGTCATCTTCATATACGATCTCGCATTCGGTTTCTGCTGGCTGATAGTCGATCTCCTGGGAAGGAAGGGCAAAGGTGATGCGGTCCTTTCCGTGCAGGATTTCATTGCCGGAGGCATCATTCCGGTTAATCGTGATCTGATGTTTCTGCAGGAGCTCATACTTTTTCTTTCCGGAAATGTGATAGGAACGAAGAAACTCCGCAAGGGAAATATCTTCTGCGTCAGCCGGAAGGTCGAGAATGAGCCGGCCTGGTTTGAGTTCATACGAAACGTTCATAACTGTTCTCCTCAGCGGGCATTTCGGCCTGCTGTTTTCTTCTTTTTGATATGCCGCTGCGGCTGTTTCCGGTCACTGGTCCCGCGGCGTGTGAGTACCGTAACGGATTCCACATGCGGGGTATTCGGAAACATGTCGAACGGAATGATCGTGCGGACTTCATATTCCTGCTTTAGATCCCTGATATTCTTGCCGAGTGTGGAAGGGCTGCACGATACATAGACGATCTTGGCAATGGAAGAATGCCGGATGACATCGATCATCGCATCATCCATGCCGGAACGCGGCGGATCCACAAGCAGGCAGTCGACATTGCGTTCTTCAAGCAGCTGCTTCAGTCCTTCTGCCGCATCGGCACAGAAGAACTCGGTATTCGGCACACGGTTTTCCCGTGCGTTTTCCTTTGCGTTGATGATTGCCTGCGGAACCGATTCGATTCCAAAGACTTTGCGTGCTTTGTCTTTTGCCATGATGCTCATGACGCCGACACCGCAGTAACACTCCGCAAGCACATCGCACGGATCGATTTTGGATACTGCCGTCTTATAGATCTCCGATGCCTGATCAAGATTGAGCTGGAAGAACGACTCAGCAGAAAGACGGATCTTAAATCCGCAGAACTCCACCGGAATCGTCTCTTCTCCATACAGGACAACAGACTTACTGCCAAAGAGATTCACCGCGTTACGTGCGGTATTGACCGACTGCACAACCGAGGCAACGCCAGGCAGGGCAGAGAGTTTTTCAATGAGGGACGGAGACAGGGTGTCTTTTCCGGTAATCAGGGCAATACTGACGGACGGCTCGATGCGCCGCATGATCAGATAGCGGAGTCCATGACCGTTTTCATAGGCCGGAAACTGTTCTTCATGCATGATTGCCATGACCGTCTGCCGCAGTGCTTCCAGTTTCGGATCATGAAGCAGGCAGCGGTCAATCGGTGTGAAATGATTGGTGCCGGTTTTATACATTCCGGTTACCGCAAGCCCATCCTTGTCCTGAACCGGGAGTTTCAGTGCACTCCGGTAACCGAACTCTTTCGAAGAAGGGCGGATATCCCGGACAAAGGTATCTTTAACATGACCGTATTTCCACAGGGCTTCTGTAAGCAGAGCGCGCTTCTGAACAAGCTGTTCGCTGTATTTCAGTTCGATCAGCGGGCATCCGCCGCAGGAAGAGGAACAGGAACATGGCGATGTACGGCGAGCCGGGCTTGCCTTCAGGATTTTTCTGGCCTTGCCGCGCAGAAAGCGTTCCTGTTCGTCGGTGATCAGAACATCTGCGGTTTCACCCGGAAAGGTGCCGGGAATGAAAACCGGCCTGCGATCCAGATAGGCGATGCCTTCTCCGTTGATTCCGGTTTTGATAATATCGAGTTTCATTTGATTCACCTCAGGAATGCAAGATTCGGATCGGACGCAAAATTATCCAGCGAATAGATGAAATACAGATCGCTGTTCGAACCAAGCAGATCCGATACCGGCGCATGATAGTAGCGCAGATCGATCAGAATGAGATCTTCATATTCCGTGCTCAGATACGGCACAAGAATGTGGGAGTAGCTGTCCTTGACAATGACCGCGGTTCTGCCGTTATTTACATCCGTATGGATATCTTCCCGGGCATGGTTGCCGTCGATGTAATACGTATACTGATCTTTTTCCGCAAGGCGGGCAGGGTTGTACACCCCATCCAGTTTTGTGCCGTCATCGAGCGTTGTGACCGCTGATACCGGTGTTTCCGGAATGATCGTGCGGATCATGTCCGGCTTCGTCCAGAACGCACCGGATTTGGAATACATGGTTCCGCAGAAGGAACTGCTTGCGTCTTCATAACGGAAGGCATTCGGTTCCTTATGAAGTACTTCTGCACAGATCGCTTCATAGCCATGCCATGCGCCTTTCTCATTCCAGTGATGGTCGGTCCGGAAGTAAAGGGCAGGGTCCTGCGGAAGATACTTCAGGATCGGAATGTAATTGGTTCCATCAAACGTATCCGCAAGTTCTCCCAGCATCGCTTCCTGATCCAGGTCCCAATGTCCGGCCGGCAGGGTGGAAGAAGCACCCCAGGCAGCCGTCGGCACCAGCAGAATATTCGGAGTCACGTTATGTTCCTCCGCAAAGGTGAGAATGGTTTCCGCATTGGAATCAAGTACAGTCTGATCTGCCGAGGCAAACCGGGATACGAGCCGCTCTTCCTTTGCGTAGTAGATATCGTTGTTTTCAATCGCCAGCATTCCTCTTCGGATCATGGATTTCAGTTCGATCCAGAAGTCCCGGTTCATGTAGTGGTCACTGAACCATGTCTCAAAGTCATCGTCGAACCGGCCGCCGAAGATATGCGAAGGGGACAGATCCGGTGCCGGTGCCAGCGTCCGGTTTTCATTCCAGCTTACGGTTTCCTTCGGCGCCAGCGCATTCCATATCGAAAAGATACCGAGAATACCGGTAAAGATCAGTATCGTGGATATCTGTATCAGTCGTTTTTTCTTCTGCATATCAGAACCTGAAGTAAAGGAACGGGTTATAGGACGCATCGACGATAAACGCCGTGCATGCGATCAGTCCTGCGGCTGTGACCAGAGGCATGAGATATTCACCTTTCGAACTGCGCAGGAAGTTCCATTTTGTCTTTGCGATAGGCGTTGCGGCGATGGCGCAGATCACCAGCAGGACAAGGTTGTCACGCAGGTAATACAGCGTAAGACCGTCCGCGAGCCGTCCGCAGCCGCCGAACATGGCACCGATATAGGCAAATCCCTTTGCCAGATCGGTATTTGCGAAGATCATCCAGTTGAGGATGACAAGAATCATGGTATAAACATGACCAATCCAGTCCGGTGCTTTCTTCAGCCATTTCAACAGGAAGAGCTTTTCGAGGATCAGCACAATTCCGTAGAAGACACCCCACAGCACAAAATTCCAGGAAGCACCGTGCCAGAAGCCTGTAAGCAGCCAGACGATCATGATATTGAGGATCTGACGCCGGAATCCATGGCGGTTTCCGCCGAGGGGAATATAGACATAATCCCGGAACCAGAAGGACAGGGACATATGCCAGCGGCGCCAGAATTCGGTGATCGTTTTTGAAATGTACGGATAGTTGAAGTTTTCAAGGAAATCAAATCCCAGCATCTTTCCCATGCCAATGGCCATATCGGAATATCCGCTGAAATCATAGTAGATCTGGAAGGTATAGCAGATGGCTCCGATCCATGCGGTCGCGGCAGACTGCTGTGCGGCAGGCAGTGCGGCAATCGCCTCATATACCTGACCGGCATTGTTTGCCAGCAATACCTTCTTGCATAAGCCTGCCATGAAGCGGCGGATGCCTTCGTAGAATCCATCCATGGTGATGATGCGGGAATTGAGCTGACGGGCGATATCCGTATAGCGGACGATCGGTCCGGCAATCAGCTGCGGAAACATGCATACATAAGCACCGAAGGAAACAAGGCTTTCCTGGGGATCCGTGTCAAATCGGTAGAGGTCGATCGGATAGGACATGGTCTGGAAGGTGTAGAACGAAATGCCAATCGGCAGCCCCAGGTGAAGCGGACGAATGAACATGAGACCAAGCGCATTGAGATTCTCCGCAAGGAAGTCCCAGTATTTGAAGAAGCCAAGCAGCGTAAGGTTGAAGACCATGCACAGGATCAGATATCGTTTTGCCTGATCGCGATGATCCTTCCGGGTATTTCCGATGGCACGTCCGAACAGCCAGTTGATGATGATCGAGGCTATCATGATCAGTACATAGACCGGTTCGCCCCAGCCGTAGAAAAACAGGCTTACGATCAGAAGCACAAAATTGCGCCAGCGCATCGGCACAAGAAAATAGACCGCAAGAACGATCGGAAGATATGCATATAAGAATGTCAGGCTGCTGAATACCATAGTGTTTTCAAGTCCGAGGCTTATTATATATTAGAAGCATCACAAAGAACAGAACAACTCACCGCAGTGAATGCTTTCGTTTTGCGGAATGAAATGATACGATGCTTAGCGGAAAAAACTATGAAACAGAAACGAAATTATCCGTCAGTGAGGATTACAAAAAAACAGGAACGTTCCGTAAGAGGCGGTCATCCCTGGATTTACGAAGATGAGATTCAGAAAACAGAAGGAACCTTTGAGAACGGCTGTCTCACCGATGTGTTCTCTGAGAAGGGAACCTATCTTGGAACCGGACTCTGGAGTGAACAGTCCAAGATCCGCATCCGGATTCTGGACCGCAATGCGAATGAGACCTTCGGCGAAGCGTTTTTTATCCGCCGGGTGAACTATGCGCTGGATTACCGTTATACCGTAATGGGAGAAGATGTACATGCCTGCCGTCTGATCCATGGCGAAGCAGACGGACTCCCGGGACTTACGGTTGACCGCTACAACGATATTCTGGTCAGTGAGGTGCTCTCTTACGGAATCGATCAGCGCAAGGACGTGATCTACCATGCGCTGGCAGACTATCTTTCAAAACGCGGAGAACCGATCATCGGCATCTATGAACGCAACGAAGGGGAACTGCGTCTGAAGGAAGGCCTGACCCAGTATAAAGGCTGGGCAGATATCGGCCTTCCGGTTCCGTATTCCGCGATCACGGAAATTAATGAAAATGGAATTCTCTATGAAGTCGATGTCGAAAACGGACAGAAGACCGGATTCTTTCTCGATCAGAAATATAACCGCCGTGCGATCTGGCCGATTGCGAAGGGAAGGACGGTACTGGATTGCTGCACACATACGGGAAGCTTTGCGATGAATGCCGCAAAAGCCGGCGCAAAACATGTGACCGCATCGGATATTTCTGAATTTGCGCTGGAACAGGCAAAGCGAAACGCGGAGAAAAACGGCCTGATTGGTAGGATGGATTTTGTCTGTTCGGATGTCTTTGAACTGCTGGAAAACCTGCGGAAAGCACCGAAAACCTACGACATGATCATCCTTGATCCGCCCGCATTTACCAAGAGCCGCCGGACCTTTTCCGCCGCAAGGAACGGGTACTTGAAGATCAATGCGGCCGCGATGCGCCTGCTGCCAAGGGGCGGCTATCTTGCGACGGCTTCCTGCAGTCATTTCATGCCGAATGCGGAATTCAGGGCGATGCTGAAAGAGGCTGCTGACAATGCCGGGGTATCGGTCCGTATTGTGGAAGAGAGGCATGCGGCGATGGATCATCCGGTGCTTATGGCAGTTCCGGAAACCGAATATCTGAAATTCTACATCCTGCAGATTGTTTGAAGTACCCTTTGAAAACTGAAAAATTTCACTGTAATTTCACTAATTGTGAAAACTGCCACATACAGTTCACCATGCTTTCTGTGTTATAATGCAGGTAACGGAGGTGAGCTCGTGTACAAAGTAAATGATGTCGTTGTGTACCGGCGTGATGTATGCCGGATTACCGGAAAAAAGAAGAGCGACTTTACTGGCGAAATGTGCTACGTACTTGTACCGTATAACAGTACGGATAATTCCGTCACGATGCAGGTACCGGTTTCCAACAAAGCAGGCCACCTCAGAGATCTTGTTTCCAAAGATCAGATCGATGAACTGATTCAGACTGCGCCGGGTATAGAGACACTGGAGTCGAAACCTGCCAATATGAAGAGTCAGTATGCGACATTGATGAAAGGGGATTCTCTTGAGGATCTCATCTGTATTATCAAAACATCCTACCTCCGCAATGATGAGCGGATGAAAAATCACAAGAAACTTGCGAGCATTGACGCAGAATATCTGAATAAGGCAGAAAAACTTCTGTACTCAGAACTGTCGGTTGCGCTGGATATGACGTATGACGAGTCCAAGGAGTTTTTTGAAAAGGAAGTGGCGCTGGTCGAAAAGCGGAATGCAAAAGCAAAGACAAAAGCAAAAACCAAAGCGAAGGCGAGCTGATCAAAACGGCTCGTTTTTTTTTTCGGAAGCATGTATGATGCTGTGAAAGGGTATGTTGGCAGGATTGATCACTGGCAACAGCTGTCTCCTGAATAAAGAACGAATATACTTAAATCAGAAGTATTCAGTTCAGGAGATCTAATATTATGAAACGATCATGCATGTCTTTTTTATCTCAGTCTGAATTCCTGACGCTGGAAGAAGTGAGAGAAATACAATCGAAAAAAGAATGATCCTGAACCTGACCATGAAACGGAAGTTCATTTATCAGACTGCATAAAAAAGCAATTCGTTCGTGTGATGAACCAATTGCTTTTTAAGTGGTCAGACATGCAGTTTCGGGAAGACATCGGAGAAGCTTGCCTGAATGAGGAGGTCCGCATTGCGGTCATACGGCGTGACGTCCCGGTTGATCAGAACAAGGTGTTTCCCACTGAAGTAGTTGATGAGTCCTGCGGCAGGATAGACAACCAGCGAGGTGCCAAGCACGATCAGGACATCGGCGCTCCGGATCGCCGCAATTGCACCGCGGATCACCGGATCGGACAGACCTTCTTCGTACAGAACCACATCCGGTTTGATGATGGCGCCGTCCTTTTCACAGTGCGGAATACCTTCGCACTGTTTGATATATTCAGCGGAATAGAACTGTCCGCACCGAGTGCAGTAGTTGCGCAGAACGCTGCCGTGCAGTTCATATACCTGTTTGGAACCGGCTTTCTGATGAAGGCCGTCGATATTCTGGGTCACGACGCCAAGTGATTTGCCGGCTTTTTCGCATTCTGCCATGAACTTATGTGTCAGATTCGGCTCGGCATCCAGATTGAGCATCTTATCCTTGTAGAACTCCCAGAATTCTTCCGGTTTCTGTTCAAAGAAATGATGGGAAACGATCTCTTCGGGCGGATACTTGTATTTGAGATGATACAGGCCGTCCTGCGAGCGGAAGTCCGGAATACCGCTGTCGGTACTGACACCGGCGCCGGTGAAAAAGACGATGTGCTTTGCCTGGTCAATGATTTCCTGAAGCTGACTGATCTTTTCATCTAATGAGCCCATTTCAAATGCCTCCTGTACTTTCATTTTAGTCTTCCGGATAGGTTTTCAGAACCGTTTTTGCGATTTTCCGCAGTTCTTCAATCAGATCAGCCGGACGCAGCACTTCAATCCGATCATAAAACATGAGAATCCAGGAAATCAGTGTCGGAGAAACCGAGGTCCGGATACTGACGGTAAAGGTTTCCGGTGTGATTGCGGAGATCATGACATCTTTTCCGAATTGATCAAACACGATGTTGGTGAGGCTGTTGTCACAGCGCAGCGTAACCGTACCGGGCTCACCGCGGTACATCATAAATGAGGTCTCGATCCATCGCTCCGCGTCAAAGGGAACCGGATCCCATACGTCATCCACCAAAAGGGAAGACATCTTATCGACCCGGTAATTGGCAAAGGAATGATGGGTGTCCGACCAGCAGACACAGTAGATGCGTCCGCTGTAGGAAAGAAGCGAACATGGAAGCAGGTGATATGCCTGTCTGTTTCTGCGGTACCGTTTCTGTTTCGTGACGGTAAGGTCGTAGTACTGAAACCGCACGGAGCGGCTTTCTTTGATCGCATCCAGCAGAAGGGAGACCGATTCAGGTACGGCTTCATTATCGGTTTTCCCGGCGAACATCGCTGCTTCGGGCAGGGCATCCGCCTGATAGCTGCTCAGCTCCTGCAGAAGTTTTGCGCTCAGGGTTTTCGAAGCGGAAGGAGAAAGGGACGGCGATTCATATACCGCATTCCGCAGCAGAAGAATTTCAGCCGGCGTATAGGTCCGCTGAATCCAGTATCCCTGTTTGCCGCCGCTGCGGCTGAAGCGGATATCAAATCCCGCTTCCTGAAGAGCACGCAGGGAGGCGTAGACGGCCTTGCGCTCGGCCGGGAAGCCTTCCTCTTCGAGAACAGAAATCAGCTCCGGCATGGAGATGCGGTGCGCAGGATCGCTGTGTTCCTGCAGGATGCGGAGAAGAGCCGGTGTCCGTCCGGCATTGGCACGAATTTCATTCATAATTGCATTGTACCATAAATGGGACAGTGATTCTTTGTTCTCCGGTTAGGATGATAACGGAACGGAGGTACACAGAATGGATTACAGGATGAGATACATGGTGAATGAAGGGGTTCTTCTTCTCTCATATGCCTACGCGGCGAGCGGTTATATCACAGCGTCCGCAGCACTCGGTATTTTCAGCATCTTTCTTGCGGTATTCTGGCATTCTGGAAACTGCTTTCTTAACAACCTTCCAAGGATTCTTGCGGCAACGCTGATCCAGGTTCTGGTGGTCTCCGTCTCACTCACACCGGAGAAAGGAATTGCGGCTGTGCTGCCTGCCTTCTGCAATACAGCCGTATCCTCACTCTGGATGGAAAGCTCTCGCCGGGCAGTCCGGCCGACGATCCGCATCCTTGCGGCAAGTCTTCCGGTATTCCTGGTTCTTTCCGCAATGATGCCGGACGGCGCAATCCGGTTTCTGATGGGAACCGCAGAACCGCGCGGATCGCTTCTGGTCATGAACCTTATGATCTTTCTTCCGCCGCTTGCCGGATATGCATTCAAAATCGTAAAGCGCCGGCGCATATCATTGGGGCTTCGGAAGATTCCCGGCTATAATATGTAGTTGTTATGACGCAGTGGCTGATACGGAAATTTGTGAAGAATTCAGAGGAAACGCACCGTCCTGATGTGCGTTTTTCCTATAGTCTTCTGTCCGGCATTGTCGGAATCCTATGCAATATCATCCTGTTTACGGTGAAACTCGTCACCGGAATCGCGGCCGGTTCGGCAGCGGTCCTGTCAGATGCCGTAAACAATCTGACCGACTGCGTCTCCTGCATTCTTTCTCTCATCGGAAACAAGATCGCATCCAGGCCTGCGGACAATGAACATCCGTTCGGACATGGACGCATGGAATATGTGGTTTCACTTGCGGCGGCTGCGCTGATCTTCTCTGCGGCCTATGAACTGTTTCTCAACGGCATCCGCAAGATCATTCATCCGTCCGGGATCTCATTTACGCCCGTGATGGGGATTGTGCTTGCGGCAACGATAGCTGTGAAATTCTGGATGAGCCGGTTCAACCGGACTCTTGGAGACAAGCTGGACCATCCGGGCATGAAAGCAGCGGCTGCCGATTCCATGAACGATGTGCTTGCGACAGCGATGACACTGATATCGTCCGTGCTGGCAATGCTGGTGCCGCAGATTCCGTTTGACGGCATCATGGGTGCGCTTGTGGCAATCTATATTTTCTACGGCGGATATCAGCTGATGCATGAGATCGTCGGGAAACTGCTTGGCGATGAACCAGATGATGAACTGCGCAGCAAGATTGAGAAGATTCTCCTGCAGGAACCGGGTGTGCTCGGTGTGCATGATCTTGTGATCCATGACTATGGCGCCGGCAACCGGATGGGTACCGTACATGCGGAGGTGGATGCGAACATGAGTCTGCGTCAGGCGCATGAGGTGATCGATGCCTGTGAATATCGTGTGGAACAGGAACTTCATGTCCGGCTTACGATTCATCCCGATCCTGCGGCAGTTGATTCGCTCACCATGGAACGCAAGAAGAAAACGCAGGAACTGCTGAGCGCAATCGTTCCCGGCGCAGCGGTCCATGACTTTCAGGTTGCGGAACATGAGGATAATCTGGTCTTCCGCTTTGATGCGGCGCTCCCGTTTGACTGCAATCTGAACCGGGACGGGATCCGCCGTCTGCTGGAAGAACGGCTTCAGGCTGCTGGAATCAGAGCGCATTGTGAAATCACATTTGAACAGGGGTATTTCAGTGAACGAAGTCAGTAAGAAGCTGCGCGGCTCACTGTTTCTGCTTGGCGCGGCCATGATCTGGGGCTGTGCGTTTACAGCGCAGTCGGTTGCGGCAGATTCCATCGGTCCCTGGACGTTTAACGGCATCCGGTTCCTGCTTGGCGGGGCGGAGATTCTGTTACTGGCAAAGCCGCTGGAACGCTGGCTGTCACTGCCGAAACGAAACAATCATAAGGATCTTGTTAAAACAGGCATTCTCTGTGGTGTGATTCTGATCATCGCAAGTGTGCTTCAACAGGCAGGAATCCGCTGGACAACTGCCGGAAAGGCAGGGTTTATTACCTCGCTGTATGTGGTGCTGGTACCGGTATTTGCGGCCGTCTTTCTGCGGCGGAAGGTAAAGATGCATATCTGGGTTTCCGCTGTGCTGGCAGTGATTGCGCTGTTTCTGCTTTCCGGGGCTGAGAACGGCTCCATCGGGATCGGAGAACTGCTGGAACTGCTTTGCGCAGCCGCGTTTGCGATGCATATTCTGGTGATTGACCGGGTTGTCAAAGACCTTGATCCGATCCGGTTCTCGGGCATTCAGTTTCTTGCGGCAGGGCTTCTTGGAATGATCGGTGCGGTTCTGTTTGAACGCATCGATCCGGCGGGAATCCGGAAAGCGGCAGTCCCGATTCTGTATGCAGGTCTTCTGTCTGCCGGTCTTGGCTACACCCTGCAGGCGATCGGCCAGAAGGATGCAGATCCGGCCGCCGCCAGTGTACTGCTCAGCCTTGAGTCAGTCTTCAGTGCGGTATTCGGTTTTCTCTTACTGCATGAAGTGCTGTCGGTTCGGGAACTGTGCGGCTGTGCACTGATGTTTGCGGCAGTACTGTTATCACAGAAACAATAAAAAAGATCAGCTCACAGGAGCTGATCAGAAATGAATCCGGTTATTCGACGATTTCCGCTTCAACAGGGGAGTCGTCTTTTTTTGGCAGTGCTGCATTGACCATCAGATCAACGATGCGGCGTGCATACTCTGCCGGGTCTTCAATCGGCAGACCTTCAATCAGGCGGGCCTGATCATAGAGAATGTCCGCATAATCATTGATCGCATCCGGCTGGGTGCGGAAGACATCCTGCAGCTTTGCGAAGATCGGATGATTCGGGTTGATCTCAAGAATCTTGGTTGCCTTGAGACCGCGGTTCATCGGATCCTGGGAAAGTACTTTCTCCATTTCGATGGACATTCCCTGATCGGCGACGAGACAGACCGGATCATCCGTCAGACGGGAGGAGATGCGTACTTCACTGACATTTTCGCCGAGGGCGTTCTTCATCGCCTCCAGCATGTCCTTGTTTTCTTCCGCGGCAGTTTCGCGTGCCTTCTTTTCCTCTTCGGTATCGAGGTCAAGACTTGCCTCCGTGACAGAACGGAACGGCTTTTCGTCATAGTTCATCATCATCCGGATGACAAACTCATCGATGGAATCCGTGAAGTAGAGGATCTCATATTCCTTGTTTCTTACCTTGGAAAGAACCGGAAGTTTCTCGATATCGTCAATGGTGGATCCGCAGGCGTAATAGATTTCCTTCTGGTCCTCCTTCATGCGGGAAACATATTCCTTCAGGGTAGTGTACGCACCGTCTTTGGAGGAACGGTACAGCAGGAAGTCCTGGAGTTTGTCCTTGAGGGCACCGTAGGATTTGTAGATGCTGTACTTCAGATTGAGACCGAAGTTCTCATAGAACTTCTCATATTCTTCACGCTCTTTCTCCAGCATATCTTCCAGCATGCCGGTGATCTTCTTGTCAATGGACTTGGAGAGTGCCTTGACCTGGCGGTCCTGCTGGAGAATCTCACGGGAGATGTTCAGGTTCAGGTCATCACTGTCCACGAGACCTTTCACAAACCGGTAACACTCCGGAAGGAGGTCCTTGGCATTGTCGAGAATGAAGACACCTTTGGAATAAAGACGCAGGCCGGATTCATAGTCCGTATTGTAAAAGTTGAACGGGGTCTTTCCCGGAATGTATAGCAGGGCAGTGTAGCTGACATTTCCTTCCACGTTGTAATGCAGGTGACGCTGCGGGTTCTCCCAGTCGGAGAAGGTGCTCTTGTAGAACTCGTTATAGTCCTCGTCGCTGATCTTGTTTTTGTTTTTCTTCCAGAGCGGAACCATGGAGTTGAGGGTTTCCTCTTCCATGGTGTCGATGGTCTTTCCTTCTTCGGTCGGATCGGGAATGGACTTCTTCACATCCATTTTGATCGGATAACGGACATAGTCGCTGTACTTCTTGATGAGATTGCGGATCGTCCATTCTTCCAGGAATTCACCGAACTTCTCATCTTCCGTATCATCCTTGAGTTCCAGGGTGATGGTGGTGCCGACGGTATCCTTTTCAATTTCTGAGATGGTATAGCCGTCTTCACCGGAAGAAACCCAGCGGTATGCCTTGTCTCCGCCGGCCGGGCGGGAATCAACGGTTACCTTCTTTGCGACCATGAAGGCGCTGTAGAAACCGACACCGAACTGACCGATGATATCGATCTTGGATGTGTTCTTTTCAAGGGCTTCGCGGAATTCCGCAGAGCCGGAACGGGCAATCGTTCCGAGATTGGATTCCAGTTCCTTCTCATTCATACCGATACCGGTATCTTCAATGACCAGTGTCCGGGCTTCCTTATTCGGGGTGATCTTGATCCAGAGATCTTTCTTCGATGCATTCTTGGACTTGTCGGTCAGTCCTTCAAAATACCGCTTGTCCAGAGCATCGCTTGCGTTGGAAATCAGTTCCCGCAGGAAGATTTCACGATTGGTGTAAATGGAGTTGATCATCATCTCCAGCAGGCGTCTGGATTCTGCCTTAAACTGTTTCTTTGCCATGATTTTTAATACCTCCGTAACGTTTTGTTGTTTTAGCACTCTTATGTGCCGACTGCTAAAATATAGCACGCTGTCCAAAACTCTTCAAGTGGGGGTGCTCTCTGCGCAAAACAATATATAATTGGTGCGTAAAACGGATAAGAAGGAAATGCATATGATCAGAGAGGTGAACATCAGCGATATTACCGCAGTGGTAAAAGCCGCCTGTCAGGAGATCGCCTTTGACTACAGCCCGGATATCCTGAAAAAGCTGCACGAGGCAAAAGATGCCGAACCGGGCATCCGGTCTCAGGCAGCGATGGAAATGCTGGAAGAAAATGCGAAGATTGCGTCCGAAGAGCGGATTCCGATCTGTCAGGACACCGGTCTTGTGACGGTATGGATCCATGCCGGACAGGAGGTGCACTTCACCGGAGGATCCGTGAAGGATGCGGTGCAGGAAGGCGTGCGCCAGGCGTATACGGAATCCCATCTGCGCGCCTCGGTTGTCAGCGATCCGCTGTTTGACCGCGTCAATACAAAAGACAATACACCGGCTGTCGTGTACTTTGACATTACGGAAGGTGATCAGGTCAGAATTGAGCTTACCGCAAAGGGATTCGGCTCTGAGAACATGAGCCGGATCAAAATGCTGAAACCGGCCGAAGGACTGGAAGGGGTAAAGGACTTTGTGATTGAGACGATCCGTCTTGCCGGTCCGAATGCCTGCCCGCCGATGATCGTCGGTGTCGGGATCGGCGGTACCTTTGACTACAGTGCATATCTGTCCAAGCGGGCACTGCTCAGAAAGCTGGATGACGGAAATGCGGATGAACGGTACCGGAAGCTGGAAGACGAACTGCTTGAAGCCGCCAATCAGCTGATGATCGGCCCGATGGGGCTGCATGGCGTCACAACCGCATTGTCCGTAAAGATTGAAACAGCACCGACTCATATCGCAGGCCTGCCGTGTGCGGTCAATATCTGTTGTCATGCCTGCCGGCATAAGGAGGTTGTATTATGAAGACCATTACACTTCCCGCAGAAGAAACACTCCTGACTTCCCTGCACGCAGGGGACCGGGTGCTGCTTTCCGGAACGGTATATACGGCGCGCGATGCGGCGCATAAACGGATGATCGAGGCGCTCGAGCGCGGTGAACCGCTGCCGTTTGAAATTGAGAATGCGGCGGTCTATTATGTCGGTCCGACACCGGCATCCGACGGACGGGCAATCGGATCTGCCGGTCCCACGACGAGCAGCCGGATGGATAAATATACCCCGAAGCTGATGGACGAGGGGCTGCGAGTCATGATCGGAAAAGGCCGCAGAAGCCCGGAGGTCATTGACAGTATCCGCAGACATCACGGCGTGTATTTTGTCGCCTGCGGCGGCGCCGGCGCACTGCTTTCCCACTGCATCATTCATGCCGAGCCGGTGGCGTATGAAGACCTGCTTGCGGAAGCGGTTGTAAAGCTCACATTAAAAGAGTTTCCCTGTTTTGTCGGAATCGACAGCGAGGGAAACGATATTTACGAGATGGAGGATGAACCGGCCCGCCGGTAAACCCGGATCACAAACGAGGCTGTGATATCCAGGAAGGGAACTTCACCAAGACGTGCGGTTCCTTCCGCTCCGGTCTTATAGGCGTAGGGAGTCATCTGAAAGAGATTCATCAGGGACGCGTTGTCCGCATGAAACATGCGGGTGATAATGCGTTCCTTTTCCATACGCAGCGATTCGGGAAGCGCCGGAGGCGTTTCGTCATTTTCATAAGGGCTCTCATAGAGCACATCCTTCAGCTCATAAAGATGCCGTGCGGCAGGCTGGACAAAGACAAACCGTCCGCCCGGTTTCAGAATGCGGTCGAGTTCTTCTCCCGCAGCCGGCGCAAAACAGGTCAGCGCCGCGTCAACGGACGCATCAGGCAGGGGAAGATGAAAGATCGAGGCAATCGCGTATTGGGTGGTCTTATCCGTTTTTGAGGCTCTGGTGACGGCGGCTTTCGACAGATCAAAGCCGTATTTTTCATTTCCGGGACACATTCCGGTGTAATAGCCTTCCCCGCAGCCAAGATCCGCAAAGACATCAACGGGTTCCTCGTTCAGAACTGAGGCAATCGTCTCCCGCAGAAACGCATATGCGCCGGTCTCCAGGAAGGCAGTCCTCGCCTGAACCATGGCCGCATTGTCGCCATGTTCTCCGCCGGAAGAGCGCAGAAGGTTCAGATATCCGGATTTTGCATAATCAAAACAATGACGTTGTTCACACAACGCGGAGCGTTCCTGTTTTACAAGCGGTTTTCCGCAGATAGGACAGATTAATTTCATAACTTATATTCTATCAAAATACGCAGTTTTCACATAATTGCCCAAAGCTATTGACTGGCGGTCAGTCAGTATATACATTGGATTTATGGAGGTGAGACCTGTGAAAGAGCTGAAAGATACGGAAGTCCGCCGCAGTGAGTTTGTAGAGGCAGCGGAAAAACTGTTCCGGGAAAACGGTATCGTGGATACAACGGTCAATTCCATCGTCCGGGAACTGGATGTCGCAAAAGGACTGTTCTATTACTATTTCAAATCAAAGGATGATGTGATTGATGCCATCAGCGAAAAATACAACAAGGATTTTCGCCAGGCAATTCAGCGTTCGCTTGACCCGGCCAACGACTTTGACGAGCGGCTGAACGGATTTCTGGAAAATACCATTACCTCATTCCGTACGATGTGGGACAACCTGCAGGGGAAGAACGATACGATCGATCTGACGATCCTGTCTTCCCGCAGTGTGGAAGAGGCAAAGCAGACGGCGTCTGAAACGCTGTCAAAACTTCTGAAAGAAGGAAATGAACTGAAAAAGATGAGTGTTCCGAATCCGGAATACTTCGCAAAACTGATCGTCAGCGGGATCGCGGATCTTGCAGGACAGGCAGGGAGCGACCTTAAGGAAATCAAAACCATGATCGATGAACTGATCGGAAAGGCAGGAAAATAACAAATGGCAGATGAAATGAAGAAACTTGAACAGGAACTGAAAAAGTTCAGCACCCGCTTTGAAAAATCAACAAACGACTGGATGAAATACGTCGACAGCGAAAGTGACAAGGTCGTAAAGTTTGTCCGCGACAATACAAAGGATCTGTCTGACACCATCGCACGGGAGCGGAAGAAGATTGAACTGCGTTCCCAGATCGGTGAACATACCCGTAGTCTGAACAAGTCCTATATCCGGCTTGGCGAAGCATATTATGAGTCCCTGCAGAGCGGACGGAAAATGGATGATATGAGCGATGTGCTCACGATCATTGATTCCAAGCGGCGCCTCGTTGAGCTTCTGAACGATCAGCTTCGCGATCTCGAACAGAAGAGCAAATAATCAGAAAATCAGAGATATGCAATTCGCAACAGGCATTCAGAACAACCGGATGCCTGTTTTTTTCATGCATGACATTGTTCAGACAAAATTCACATTGGTATCAGATTTGTCACAGATTCAACCGGTAGTCTTACGGGTGCAGGGAGGTAATCCACATGAACACCAGCGCAGTATTTGAAGCAACCATGATGCGGGTGGAACACAAGTTCCCGCTGACAAAAGCACAGGCGGAAGAATTTCTCCGCAAGGCGATGCCGCATCTTCAGCCGGACAGGTATCCGGAATATGATCTTCACAACATCTATTACGACACTCCGGACAATGCGCTGATCATCCATTGTCTCGGTCATCCTCAGTACAAGGAAAAGCTTCGGCTGAGAACCTATGGAGAGCCGGATGATAAGAAGCCATGTTTCCTGGAGATCAAGAAAAAATTCAGGGATACCGGCGTCAAGCGCCGCATCGCGATAGGCGAACGGGAAGCCGCTGCCTACTTCCGTTATGGAAAGGCCCTGAAGGACGAATCGCAGATCGCTTCGGAAATCACGTATCTGGCAGAGTCAAGGAACCTTGAAGAAAAGATGTTCATTGCCTATCATCGCAAGGCATTCTCCGGCATTGAAGAGGCGGATCTGAGAATCACGTTTGACACTGATATCTGTTATCGGCTGAATCATCTGAGTCTTCATAAAACCGGAGAGGAAACCATGATCACCGGTGACGATGAAGTCCTGATGGAAATCAAGGTGAGCGACCGTTATCCGCTCTGGCTCACACAGATCCTGAGTGAAATGAAGCTGTACCGGAGAAACTTCTCGAAGTACGGCACGATCTATTCTGAATTATTCAAAGCGTCCGTGAACCGGACCGCCAGTCATAAAACAGCCGCCGCAGGATATCCTGCTTATACCGCGGCACGAAAGGAGAACGTAACATGTTTGGCACAGTCTTAACAGCAGCACAGCTGACACTTTCAGAAATCGCAATCTGCGCAGGCGCGGCAGTCCTCTGCGGCCTGATCATCGCATTAAGCTATAAAGCAGTCGGGACACCGTCCCGGTCCTTCTCGGTGACTCTGGTCATCCTGCCGGTGATCGTTATGATGGTCATCATGATGGTAAACGGAAACCTCGGCGTCGGCGTCGCAGTCGCCGGATCCTTCTCGCTTGTCCGCTTCCGGTCGCTCCCTGGAAAGGCGAGCGATATCGCCGCGGTATTTCTGGCAATGGCCGCCGGTCTTGCCTGCGGCACCGGGTATGTCGCATATGCGTTACTGGCAAGCCTTGTGATCTGCGCAGTTATGGCAGGATGTTCAAAACTCGGCATCTTCGCGCAGGACGCATCCCATCGTTACCTTACGATCACGATTCCGGAAGATCTGGATTATGCGGACGCCTTTGCGGATATCTTCAAAAAGTTTACTTACGGCGCATCCCTTACCTCAATGAAGACTGTCAACCTCGGTGCGCTCTATGAGCTGCGCTATGAAGTGCAGCTGCGGGACAACGCGAAGGAGAAGGCGATGCTGGATGCGATCCGCACCCGCAACGGCAATCTGACGGTTGTCTCCAGCCTGATGGCACCGGTTGTGACAGAACTCTGATACCTTCTGCATATTACTAAGCGATCCGAACACACGGCTGATCCATTCCGCCGTGTGTTTTTTCGGTTTTCTGCCCGGAAGCTTTCCGATGTACGAAACCGGAAAACACGGTAATATAAAACAGGTATTAATGATGGAGGCTTTCACTATGCGCGCTTTTATCCATGCAAAATTATATGAACGTTCCGAGGATGCATTTCTTGTACAGGATGACAGGTTTGCGGCATTTGGCTCAACGGATGAGATCCTTGCGCAGATCACACCGGATACTGAGGTCGTTGATCTCAACGGCGCGGCTGTCTATCCGGGCTTTATTGACTCGCACTGCCATCTGCTTGGATTCGGACGGTTTCTGGAAAACGTGCAGCTTTCTTCCTGCCGCAGCAGCGAAGAACTCTATGCCCGCCTGAAACGCCGGACGGAAACACTCGTGCCGGGGGAATGGCTGATCGGACGCGGCTTCAATGAAGAGACATTTGAAGTAAAGGAACTTCCCGACCGGGAAGGGCTGGACCGCGTAAGCAGGGATATTCCGATCGCGGTGACCCGGATGTGCGGGCATAAGATGGTCGTCAATTCCAAAGCGCTGGAACTTGCGGGCATTGATGAAAGCACGGCCGTGGAAGGCGGAACGATTGATACGGACCGCGGCTTCCTGGAAGAAAATGCGATTCCGCTCCTGCAGGCGGCATGGCCGAAAGAATCGGAGGAATCCATCCGCAAGGCGATTCTGCAGGGACAGAAGGAAATGAACCGCTACGGTATTACCGCAGTAGGCAGTGATGATTTCATCTCTCTGACCGATGACTGGCGGCTGGTGCTGAATGTGCTGTCAAAGATGGCATACCGCGGGGAACTTACCGTAAGAATCAATGAACAGTGTGAATTTCCGACGGTTCAGGAGTTCGCAAAATTCCTGGACGATGGATATACGACGGATGTCGGCGATGACTTCTTCCGGATCGGTCCGCTGAAGCTGCTTTCCGACGGTTCGCTTGGTGCACGCACTGCGGCACTGTTTGAACCGTACAGCGATGAGCCTTCCAAACGCGGATATATGACCATGTCCCGCGATGATATCCGCACCTGGGTAAAACTTGCGGCGGATTACAATATGCCGTCCATCATCCATGCGATCGGCGACCTTGCGGTATCCACCGTACTGGATGTATATGAGGATGTTGTACTGCCAGGCAATCCGCTCCATCACGGTCTTGTGCATTGTCAGATCATGTCTCCGGAAGAAATCAACCGCGTGAAGGCGATGCATATCGACTGTTATTTCCAGTCGCTGTTCATCGATGATGATGCGCCGATCCTGTCAAAGCGGGTCGGAGATGAACGCGCAGCGTCCTGTTATCCGTTCAGATCTCTGTCCGAGTCAGTCATTGCGGCAAACGGCAGTGATGCGCCGGTTGAGACACCGGATGTGCTCAAGGGCATTCAGCTTGCGGTGACGCGGCAGTCAGTGTCCGAAGATGCCGGAATGAATCCGGAAGAATGCCTGACGGTCAAGCAGGCCATCGATAGCTTTACTGTCTGCGGTGCACGGATCTTCTCTGCCGAAGACCGCTTTGGTGTACTGGCGGAAGGTTACTATGCGGACTTTGCGGTACTGGATACCCCGATTGAAAATACAGAGACTGAATCAATCCGCAGTATTCCGGTCATGATGACGGTCATGAACGGGGAAACGGTGTTTGAACGATGATCCGGCCGATTGAAGAACGCGATATCGATACCTGCCTCTCCTGGTACAACTGGTATATCGAATATACGACCATTTCCTTTGAGGAAATGCCGGAGACACATGAATCCTATCGGAAACTTGTCCGCGATGTGACGGAGCGCTATCCGTGGATCGTTCTGGAGGAAAACGGCGAACTGAAGGGGTTTGCCTACCTCAGTCCGTTCAATTCCCGCAGTGCCTACCGGTATACGGCAGACGTGACCGTATACCTTGATCCGGAAGAACGAGGCAAGGGATACGGGACTGAACTGATGAAGGAACTGGAATTTCTGGCAAAAGAGCAGGGAATCCGCAAGCTGGTTTCCCTTGTGACGGATGGAAATGAAGCCAGTGAACATCTGCACAAGGCTTTGGGTTTTAAAAAAATGACGGTCCTGAAGGATACCGGGTATAAATTCGGTACCTGGATCGGGGTTGCGTATTACATGAAGGATATCGGAGGTGCAGATTGAGAAAAGCAGTGCTGGCAGGCGTCTGCCTGAATGAAGAGCGCTTCCGGTTTGAACAGCGGATGGAAGAGTGCAGGGCACTCTGTACCGCCGGCAATATTGAAGTGGCGGCCACGGTAACACAGAATTCCCGCTCATTAGATCCCGATACCGCATTCCGGATGGGAAAGGTACAGGAACTTGCGGCAGTGGCTGCGCAGTGTGAAGCGGATCTGATCGTCTTCCTGCAGGAACTTTCCTTCGGTATGATCAGCCGTCTGCGGGAAGCGTGCGGGATCGAAGTGATCGACCGCACCGCACTGATTCTGGATATTTTTTCCCGGCGGGCACGTTCCCGGCAGGCAAAGCTCCAGGTTGAACTGGCCCGGCTGAACTATGATCTGCCGTCCTTTGCGGCGGATACTGAATCGGAAGAACATGCCAGAGGCGGATCGTTTCGGACCCGCGGTTCGGGTGAAACACGGACTGCCGCATTTCGAAGGACCGCACGGAAACGGATTGCCCGGATCCGTAAGGAACTGGCGGAAAAGGAAAAGGATTATCAGGCCGCAGAACACCGCCGCGGCAAGTCGGAACTTGCCCGGTGCGCCCTGGTGGGATATACCAACGCGGGAAAGAGTTCCCTGATGAATGCGATTCTTGCGTGCAATCAGAAACAGGAGCGTGCGGTGTATGCGGATGACATGCTGTTTGCGACGCTGGACTCCTCCGTACGGAGCGTCAGCTGGGAAGGGCGGAAGTTTCTGCTATACGATACGGTAGGCTTTGTGTCGGATCTGCCGCATACACTGATCGAGGCATTTCACAGCACACTCGACTCTGCCCGCTCGGCGGATCTTCTGATCCATGTGATCGATGTCTCGGATCCGGACCGGGAAGAAAAAGCGGACGTGACACGGGAAACGCTCCGTGAGATCGGCGCAGATGATATCCCGGTCATTTCGGTATATACTAAGGCGGACAGGCTGAACGGGGAAGTGCTGAGTGAAGGAATGCTGGTGTCTTCTGTGACCGGGCAGGGAATCGGTTCTCTGCTGGAACGCATTCTGGATACCCTGTATCCGCCGGAAAAAACGATGCGGGTCTGTGTGCCTTACGCAGACACGCCGCTGCTGGAAGATCTGCGTCAGGTTCTGAAGATCACGGACCGCAGAGAAGAGGCAGACGGCATCCATGCGACCGTATGCGGGCCTGCAGTGCGGATGAAACCGCTGGAAAGATATGAGGAAAACGATGAAGACAGTTTGGGAAACCTATAATGCGGAAACGCGTGATGCGGCAATGGCATTTGCGGAGGAGTACCGCACATTTCTGAACGCGACCAAAACGGAACGCGAATTTGTAAGGGAAGCATCTGCACTTGCGGAACGGGAAGGATTCACCAATATCCATGATTCGGTCGGTGAACTGAATCCCGGTGATCGTCTGTATGCGATCAACCGCAACAAGAACCTCTGCCTCTTTGTCATCGGCGAACAGCCGCTGACCAAAGGCATGAACATCCTCGGCGCGCATATTGACAGCCCGCGCCTGGATCTCAAGCAGAAGCCACTGTATGAAAAAGACGGCTTTGTGCTGATGGACACGCATTACTACGGCGGAATCAAGAAGTATCAGTGGACCGCACGTCCGATGGCACTGCACGGCATCGTCGTGCGCAAGGACGGATCCTCCGTCAATATCTGCGTCGGCGAAGACCCGGATGATCCGGTTGTCGGTGTCAGCGAAATTCTGATCCATCTTGCGGCGAAGCAGATGGAGAAGAAGGGCAGCGAAGTGGTCGAAGGCGAAGCGCTCGATCTGATCGTCGGTTCCATTCCTGCCGAAGGTGAGGAAAAAGACCCGATCAAGAAAAACCTGCTTGCGCTCCTCAAGGAGAAATACAACATCGAAGAGGATGATTTCCTCTCTGCGGAGATCGAAGTCGTACCGGCGGAACATGCCCGTTTCTTCGGTCTTGACCGCTCTATGGTAATGGGATACGGCCATGATGACCGCATCTGCGCTTATACCTCGCTGCGTGCGATTCTCGATATGAAGATTCCGAAGCGTACGTCCTGCTGTATCCTCGTCGACAAGGAAGAGGTCGGTTCGATCGGCGCAACCGGCATGCATTCCCGCTGGTTCGAGAATGTGATCGTCAACCTGCTTGACCGCAGCAACGCCGCAACCCTGCCGGGACTTAACCGTACACTGACCGCTTCGAAGATGCTGTCATCGGATGTTTCGGCCGGTGTGGACCCGAATTATGAGAGTGTCTTTGAAATGAAGAACTCCGCATTCCTCGGCGGCGGCATCGTCTTTAACAAATATACCGGTGCTCGCGGAAAGAGCGGCTCCAATGACGCAAATGCAGAATTCGTCGCTGAGATCCGCCGGATCATGGATGAGAAACAGGTCATGTTCCAGACGGCAGAACTCGGCCGTGTTGACGCCGGCGGAGGAGGAACGATTGCCTACATCCTTGCGCAGCTGAACATGGATGTCATCGATGCCGGCATCGCCGTGCTGAACATGCATTCCCCGAGCGAAATCGCTTCGGTTGCGGATATCTATGAAGGATACCGTGCCTACAGCGCATTCCTGAGCGGCGCCGGAAACTGAAGAACTGAATGAAAAATGATTGGATCTGACTGATCCAATCATTTTTTTTGATGATATGCGAATTTCTGCTCAGTACAGTTCCGGATACAGGTATTCCAGAAACACAGGAACGATCGTTTCCCAGGTAGCTTCACTGTGGTGACCGCCGACCACGACATTCGGATAGGTATTGCAGTGCTTCTGCTGGAAGGCGTGATTGATCATCAACATCCGGTCCACGCTTTCCGCAAAGTGCTTCTTGGAGCGCACCTCCATACTGCCGAAATCCATATAGATCTTTGTGGAACGGGAAATGTCGCTTTCTTCGATCGTGCGAATCAGACCGTTCAGTGTGATATCCATCGTCGAGGAAAGGCAGGCAGCCTTGGACCAGACCGTATTGTATTTTGCGATGCAGTACATGGACATGAGACCGCCCATGGAAGAGCCCGCAATGCCGACATGGGCACGGTCGGAATGGATGCGGTAGCGCTTCTCACAATACGGTTTCAGTTTTGTCACAAACCAGTCTGCCGTAATATCACCGCAGACCGTTCCTTCCGGAAACCAGGTGTCGCCTTCAACCGGCAGGGGACAGTATTCCATCAGGCGCATGTCGCCGGTATGATTGCAGTCCTGACCGATCACGACTAACGGCAGATGATGTGCATCCAGATAGTCCCTGATTCCCCAGCATTTTCCATATGTCGCTGTCTCATCGGAAAACAGGTTATGTCCGTCAAACATATAGAGGACCGGATATGTGCGGTCCGAGGTATCATAATCATCCGGCAGATAGACAAATATTTTACGCGGTCCCTGTTTCAGAGGCGCAATTCCAAGCCGGAATGTTTCAATTCTTCCCATCAGTACAGATCTCCATTTTCTTCAATTCACAGACATGTATTATACTCCGAAACACAATAAATAATAATTGAGTGTATCCGTCATCCTGAAACCGGTTTTCTCGGATATAATCAGTAGCGGTTATTCAGGAGCTGTATTGTGTTTAAACGATTATTTGCTTATTTCAAACCGCACATGAATCTGTTTGTGATTGATCTTGTCTGTGCATTTCTTGTCGGATTGTCCGATGAGTTCATGCCGCTGATCGTGCGGAATATGATCAATGAATATGTGCCTTCCCGCAGCTGGGACATGATGGTGCGCTGGAGTATTGCGCTGCTGGTGATCTATCTGATCAAATTCGGGCTGAATCTGGTCATTACCTATTGGGGGCATGTGTTCGGCGTCCGTGTCCAGGCGGATATGCGGAGGGATATCTTCCGGCATATCGAGCAGCTGCCGATTTCGTATTTTGATGACCACAAGACCGGATCTCTGATGAGCCGGATCACCAATGATCTTCAGGAAGTGTCGGAAATGGCGCATCACGGACCGGAAAACCTCTTCATGTCCTGTGTGATGCTGGGAGTCAGCGCTTGTATGCTGGGACGGATCAACGGTAAACTGACGCTGATCGTCTACGGCTGTCTGCCGTTTGCTATTCTGTTCATGATTCTCATACGGAAAGGACAGATGGAGGCATTTGCCCGCAACCGTAAGGAGATCGCCGCAATCAACGGTGAAACCGAGACGAGCATTGCCGGCGTGCGGATCACCCGCGCCTATGACGGCATTGAACTCGAACAGGCAAAATTTGACCGTGCCAACCGCCGGTATGTATCGGCCCGCAGCCGGTCTTACCGCTATCTGGCACTGTTCAGCGGCGGAATGACGCTGTTTACCGACCTGATGTATGTCGTTGTTGTGATCTTCGGCGGACGGATGTTCTTCCATGGCGAAATCAGCAGCGGTGATTTTGTGGCGTATCTGCTTTATATCTCCATGTTTCTGACGCCGATCAAGAAACTGGTGGAAACCTATGAACAGATCATCGAGGGAATGAGCGGTGTGCGCCGGTTCGAGGAAATCATGGATCTTCCGCTGGAGGCGGATGCGCCGGATGCGGTCGATGCCGGGGAACTGAAAGGGGAAATCGAATTTGACGATGTCTCGTTCCATTACCGCAATCATGAGACCGACGGACCGCTGGTTATCAGCCATCTGAACCTGAAGGTTCCCGAACAGGAAACCCTTGGTCTGGTCGGACAGAGCGGCGGAGGGAAGACCACCATCTGTAACCTGATTCCGCGCTTCTATGAAATTGACAGCGGCGCGATCCGGATCGACGGCATAGATATCCGTCACATGACGCGTTCTTCGCTGCGGCGCAATATCGGTATCGTTGCCCAGGATGTGTTCCTGTTCCATGGAACGGTACGCGAGAATATTGCCTATGGCCGGCCGGACGCAACCGATGCGGAAATCGTTGAAGCCGCAAAGATGGCCCGGATCCATGAGGATATCCTTGCCATGCCGGAAGGCTATGACACCAATGTCGGCGAACGCGGCGTTCATCTGTCCGGCGGACAGCGGCAGCGCATCTCGATTGCCCGTGTATTCCTGAAAAATCCGCGGATCCTCATCCTCGATGAGGCGACCTCCGCATTGGATAATGCGACGGAAATGTCGATTCAGGAAAGTCTGGATGAACTTGCGAAGGGACGCACCGTTATTGTGGTGGCGCATCGCCTCAGCACCATGCGGAATGTCTCTCAGATTGCTGTTGTGACGCCCGACGGTATTGCGGAACGAGGCACGAAAGAGGAACTGCTTGCCCGTGACGGCATTTTCAGCCGGCTTTACCATTACCAGTTTGATCCGGCGGATGGGTATGGCAGTAATATCTGATATAATAAGCACTTAGTTAAAGAGGTAATGAATGACAACAAAGCGTGCATACGAAGATGACAGTATACAGATTTTAAAGGGACTTGACCCGGTACGGAAGCGTCCGGGTATGTATATCGGTTCCACGGACTCCCATGGTCTTCACCACCTGATCTGGGAGATCGTTGATAATGCCGTGGACGAGGCGCTGAACGGATTCGGAAAGAAGATTTCGATCACGCTCAATGAGGACGGCTCCTGTACGGTCGAAGATGAAGGCCGCGGTATGCCGATTGGAAAACATGCCAGCGGGAAGAATACGCTGGAGGTAATTTTTACCGTGCTTCATGCGGGCGGTAAATTCACCAGCGAAGGCGGCTACAAGACCGCAGGCGGTCTGCACGGCGTCGGCGCATCCGTTGTCAACGCACTTTCCGAGTGGCTTGTGGCAGAAGTTGCCCATGACGGCAAGCTTGTCCGCATGAAGTTTGAGCACGGCGACAAGAAAGTCGGCAAGCTCGAAACACTCGGCAATACAAACCGCTCCGGTTCGAAGATAACCTTCAAACCGGATCCGAAGATTTTCTCTACCACGGACTTCAAGTTTGATGTGGTATGTGAGCGGGCAAGGGAAGAGGCATTCCTGCTTTCCGGTATTTCCATCGTGGTAAAGGATGCCCGGGGAAAGAAACCGCAGACCGAGACCTTCTGTTATGAAGACGGTCTGATTTCCTTCCTGGAATATCTTCATGAAGACAGGACCGTGCTCATGAAGCCGGTCAAGTTTGAAGGCGAGGCCAACGGCATCAAGGTTCAGTGTGCCTTCCAGTACACGGATGACTATTCCGAAAACACCTACAGTTTTGCCAATCTCGTCCGTACCCGCGACGGCGGAAGCCATGAGGTCGGCTATAAGACTGCCTTTACCAAAGCGGTCAATGACTATGCAAGAAAGTATGGTCTGTTAAAAGAGAAGGATAAAAATCTTGAAGGCGCGGATGTGCGTGAAGGTCTTACCAGTATCATCACGGTCGAGATTCCCGAAGAACTCCTGCAGTTTGAAGGACAGACCAAAGGAAAACTGGGTACCCCGCAGGCAAAGCCGGCGGTGGATTCCATCGTGACGGAAAAACTGAACTTCTGGCTCGAAGAGAACCGGGAACTTTCCGATTCTCTCGTCCGAAAGATGATGAAGGCGTATATCGCCCGTGAAGCTGCCCGTAAGGCTCGGGAAGAAGCACGCAAGGGAAAGAAGTCTTCGAAGAGTGAAAAACTGCTTTCCGGAAAACTTGCGCCCGCAAACTCCCGCGATTCCAAAATCAAGGAACTGTTTCTGGTCGAGGGTGACTCCGCCGGCGGCTCCGCAAAACAGGGAAGGGATTCCCATTTCCAGGCAATCCTGCCGCTGCGCGGAAAGGTGCTCAATACGGAGAAGTGCACCATGTCCGATATCGAAAAGAATCTGGAGCTCAATACACTGATTCATGCGATCGATGCCGGAGTAGGTCCGGGGTTTGACTGGGAATCCTCCAACTACAACAAGATCATCATCATGACCGATGCCGACGACGATGGTTCCCATATTCAGATCCTTCTTCTGACGTTCTTCTACCGCTATATGCGTCCTCTGATCGAGCACGGCATGGTGTATATCGCACTGCCGCCGCTGTATAAGGTCACCAAGGGAAAGAACAGTCAGTACTGCTATACCGACGATGAACTGGAAGAACTCCGGAAGAAGCTCGGCAAGGTGGAGATACAGCGGTACAAGGGACTTGGTGAAATGAATGCGACCCAGCTCTGGGAAACCACCATGGATCCTTCCAGCCGTTCACTGATCCGTGTCGGCATCAATGACGGCGTGCTTGCGGAGAAGCGTGTCTCCGTACTGATGGGAGAAAAGGCAGAACCGCGCAAGCGCTGGATCGAAGACAACATCTCCTTTACACTGGAAGATTCCTTTAAAGTGGAGGAGGCGTAATCTATGGCGAAGAAAAAAGAGTTTGAAGACCGCACGACGTATATTCCGTCTCTGCTGGAAGATATCATGGGCGACCGGTTCGGCCGCTATGCCAAATATGTCATTCAGGAGCGTGCGCTCCCGGACGCAAGAGACGGTCTGAAGCCGGTACAGCGCCGTATTCTTTACGCGATGTATCATGACGGCAATACCTGGGACCATGCATACCGCAAATCCGCCAAGACCGTCGGTCTTGTCATCGGTAACTACCATCCGCACGGTGATTCTTCTGTCTACGATGCGATGGTCCGTATGTCACAGGACTGGAAGGTCCGTCTTCCGCTGATTGACATGCATGGAAACAACGGTTCCATCGATGATGACCCGGCTGCGGCGATGCGATATACCGAAGTCCGGCTTGCCAAGGTAACCCAGGTCATGGAGGACGATCTCGACAAGGATACCGTCGAGATGGCTCCGAACTTTGACGACACGGAAAATGAACCGACCGTTCTTCCGGTTCCGTTTCCGGTCATGCTGGTAAACGGTGCGACCGGTATTGCGGCAGGTTATGCGACAAACATGCCGCCGCATAATCTGAAGGAATCAGTCGATGCGGCGATCTACCGTCTGAACAACCCGAACTGCACCCTCGAAGAAGTGATGGAATATCTTCCGGGCCCGGACTTTCCGACCGGCGGAATCGTCCAGGGTGCGGAAGGCATCAAATCCGCATTTGAGACCGGACACGGACGGATCGTTGTCCGCGGAAAAGCCGAGATCGAAGAAGGACGTACCTGTAATCAGATCATCATTACCGAGGTTCCGTATGAAGTAATCAAGTCCAACCTTGTCAAACAGATGGATGAGATCCGCCTCGGCAAGGATATTGACGGCATTCTTGACGTTCGTGATGAATCCGACCGCAAAGGTCTGCGGATCGTTGCGGATATCCGCAAGGACAGCGATGCCAATATGATCCTGAATTATTTCTATAAGAATACGGATCTGCAGGTCTACTACAACTACAACAATGTAACGATTATTAACAAGCGCCCGGTCCAGGTCGGACTGCTTGGCCTGCTTGATGCGTTTATCGATTTCCGCAAGGAAGTCGTCGGACGCCGTTCCCGCTATGAACTGGCGAAGATGGAAGCGCGCTGCCACGTCATTGAAGGTCTGATGAAGGCAGTTTCCATTCTTGATCAGGTCATTGCGATCATCCGCAAGTCAAAGGATAAGGGCGACGCAAAGAAGAACCTGATGAATGAATTCGGGTTTGATGAACCGCAGGCGGAGGCAATTGTCACATTGCGTCTTTACCGTCTGACCAATACCGATATCACACAGCTGCGTGCAGAGTTTGCGGAACTCGCCAATAAGATTGAAGAGACCCAGGCGATTCTCGACAACCCGAATGTGATGAATCATGTCATCACAAAGGAACTCAAGGCAATCCGTGAAGAATACGGCAATGCCCGCCGGACCAGGCTTGAGGATGAAGTATCCGAGCTGGTAATTGACCGTACCAGCATGGTCGCAAATGAGCGTGTTGTCGTGACGGTCAGCCGCGACGGCTACCTCAAGAAGGTCAGCATGCGTTCCTATCAGGCAAGCGAAGGCACACCGACCGGTCTGAAGTCCGGGGATGAGCTGATCGGCTCTCTGGAGTGCGATACATTGGATACGCTTCTGCTGTTTACCTCAAAGGGAAACTATGCGTTCCTGCCGGTATGGCAGTGTGAAGACGGAAAGTGGAAGGAAATCGGTGCCCATCTGAACAAGACGGTGCGCATTGACGGAGATGACAAGATCCGCAACGCGGTGCTGGTGAAGAACTTTGAAACCTGGGCCTGGATCGTTACGGTATCTGCCTCCGGCCAGATCAAGAAGAGCCGGGTCAGCGACTTTATGGTCCAGCGGAACAATCGTGTCATGCCTGCCATGTCGATGAAAAAGGGTGATGAACTTGTAAAGGCATTCCTCGTCTATAACGGCGACCGTATTCTCGTGCTCAGTAAGGATGGATTTGCGAACATCTATCCGGCGGATCAGATTCCGACCATGGGAATCAAGACCCGCGGTGTCAAAGCACAGAATTACGGAAAGGGAGACAGTCTTGCGTCCGCATGTGCACTTTCGGAAAATGATCAGACCGTGCTCTTTACAACGACAAACGGCATGATGAAGCGTGTGAAGCTGGAAGAGATTCCGGAGAACAACCGTCCGGCAAAGGGAAACCTGATCTGTAAGCGGATCAAATCGAATCCAAGCATCCTGCAGAATGCGGAACCGATTTCGACCGGTGATGAGCTGGTCTTCTGTGATCCGGAGATCCAGACGATCCGGGCAGCGGAGATTCCGCTCAAATCGGTGGCCAATACCTTCTCGGCACCGCTCGTGCTTCAGCCGGGCTGGTATTGCCGTAAGGGTATCAGCGAGTGCCGGATCATCGATATTCCGGAGGGATACAGTGAAGAGGCACATGACGATGTAGAGAAACTCTCACTCTTTGAAACGGAGGGAGACGAATGACAAAATGCAGAGGCTGCGGTGCAGTGCTTCAGAGCATTGACCGCACAAAACCCGGATATACTCCGAAAGAAGGCAGTGACTACTGCCAGCGCTGTTTCCGGCTGATTCATTATGATGATCTGACCGTCTCCATGAAGACCGGCATCGATCCGGATGCGGTATTTGCGGAAGCGGAAGCGCTGGATGCGGCGGTACTGTATGTCTGCGATCTGTTTGATTTTGAGTCCGGTATGATTCCCGGACTGCAGCGGAAGATCGGCGGAAAGGATATCGTGCTTGCATGCACGAAGCGCGATCTTCTGCCGCAGACGGTTTCGCACGATAAGATTGCCCGCTTTGTATTCGGCCGGCTGAAGGAATACGGTATTTCGATCAAAGAACTGGTTCTGGTTTCCGGAACGACAAAAGAAGGCGTTGAGGAGGTCCGTGAGGCAGTCCGGAAGATTTCCAACGGACGTCCTGTCGTCGTCATGGGCCGGGCAAACTCCGGAAAGAGCACACTGTTGAATGCGCTGACCGGAACGTCAGTGCTTACCAGTTCGCGTTATCCCGGCACGACGCTTGAGTTCAATGAACTTGAGGCGGACGGAATCACCTATATCGATACACCGGGCATTGAAATTTCAAAGTCCATGATCATGGCGGTTCCGGAAGAGGCACTGAAAACCATCCTGCCGGTACGTACCGTAAAACCGAAGGTCTTTCAGATCCATGAAGATCAGACCTTCTCGGTTGGCGGACTGGCACGTGTGGACGTGAGCTGTGCAGGTGCCGCAACGGTCACCTGGTATCTCAGCGACAGCGTTTATCTGCATCGCTCCAAAACGAGGGATGCGGATGAACTGTGGGAACGGCAGTATGGAAAACTGCTGGTGCCGGTGCCGCAGAACAATGCGTTTACTGTCCGGACATTCCGGAAAGATGAAGAAAAGAATGACGTCAGTATTGACGGACTTGGCTGGTGCTGTATCAGCGGCGATGCCTCGGTTGTGAAGGTTCGTGTTCCGAAGGACGTCAATGTGACATTCAGAAAGGCGATGCTGTAATGCTTACAGGAAAACAGAAGCGCCACCTGCGGGCGCTGGCTTCAAATGAGCAGGCGATGTTTCAGATCGGAAAGGATGCGCTCAGCGACAATCTGATCACAGCGGTCGGGAAGGCATTCAATACCCATGAGCTGATCAAGATCAAGGCGCTGAAGACCTGTCCGGTCGATGCGAAGGAACTTGCATTTGATCTTGCGATGAATACCGGCAGTGAGGTTGTCCAGATCATCGGACATACGATCGTTCTGTATCGTCCGCTGGATGAACCTGTGATTCTTCTGCCATGAGCACGGTTGTGCTCCGTGCACCGTTTGACCCAATCAGTGAAGCGGAACTTCAGGCTGCTGCCAAAGTGCTGAAACAGCCGGAAGTAAAAACGGTGATCCTTGCGGTGGAGGAAGACGGTATTGCGGATTTTGCGGTCCGCATGCAGTTTGTAAAACAGGCGGTGCGTCCGTACCGCAGAATGTATGCGGCTGCGGCCTGTGATGTCAGCGGAATCCGGCTTGACGATGCGCTGATTGATTCGGAGCGGATTGTACGGGAAGGGGCATTCCGGAAAGCGGCTCCGGGTATCCGGAAGACGCTTGCGGAAGGAATGCTGTATCTTGAGACCGTTGTGGATGCCCATTGCAAACCGCACCGCGCTTCACACAGCCGCTCTGTCGCAGATCTGTGCCGCACGCTGGCGAATGCGCATGGCCTTGATGAAGACAAGGCGTGGAAGATGGGGATGCTGCATGATGTGACGAAAGCCTGGTCCGAAGAACAGGGCAGAGCGCTGCTGGAAGTGTATGCGCCGGAAGCGGTTCCGCTTGCTCCGCCGGTCTATCACAGCTTTACATGCCCGGTATTTCTGAAGACCGTGATGGGTATTGAGGACCGCGAGATCCTGGATGCGATCCGCCAGCATACCTTAGGGGACTGTACGGGTCCGCTTTCGAAGATTCTGTATATTGCGGATAAAATCGAACCGACCAGAGGTTATGATGTAAGTAAGGAAACAGAACTGGCGATGAAAGACCTTGATGCGGCCTTTGCGCTGGTTTACCGGGAAGCGGAAGAATACCGCGAAAGGAGAATGGATGGCTGAACTGCTTGATCTTACAATTGCGAAACTGAAAGAAAAACTTGCAGAGGATATTACGGTGATCGATATGGCATCGGTAAATCCCTTCACGGATTACTTTGTCATCGCGACAGCCCGAAATGTCCGTCACGCGGCAAGTCTTGCGGATGATGTGATTGAGGAAGCAGAGAAAAACGGCTTTTCGCTGCGCACCAGAGAAGGTGCGGAAGGAAGCACGTGGATTCTTGCGGATCTCAATGATATCGTTGTACATATCTTTACTGCGGAAGCGCGGGATCAGTACAAACTGGAGAACCTCTGGGGTGATCTTCCGATTACGCAGATTACAGACTAGCGTTGAAGAAGTGCGCGGAACGTACTATTCTTAAGTATAGAAAATAAGGGGACAGGAGACAGGATCATATTATGAAAAGACTTGAACGGATTGATAAGAACTGCATTACCTATACCTACACAGAGACCAATCTTTCCAAAGAGGAAATGCTTGGCTACATCGTAGACATTCTGGCAGATGATGACATCGTCGCAAACGGTGTGATCATTGTAGCACCGCAGGGCAAAAATGACTGGCCGGGAGATGTCATTGAAATTCCCGGTGTTCCCGAGCGGGAGGCATTCGTGGAGTCGTTCAAGGATGCCGCAATGTCCGGTATCACTTCGATTCTTTCCTATCACGGCCAGCAGCTGATGCTGACATATCGTCCGGCAGTCGGAACATTATCCGTTATTCTGCCGGTTGAATTCCGCGATACGATCGATGATGTCGAAAAGAATGTCATTCCTGACGCAATCGACGAGAATCCTGCGTAATCAACTATTGGAAAGCGGTGCGGAAGCACTGCTTTTTTTCTGCGCGATCGATAAGAAAAAGAAGCTGAACGATCAGCTTCTTCATTGTGTGCAGGTGAATCAGGCTGCTGGGGTTTCGATGATCTCAGCGCCCTGATAGCCTTCATAGACTCCATTCAGCTTCAGCCATCGTTCCACATCATCAGTGGAAATCGGCGACGCCGGATTCCATTCCAGTGTATTGTCGACGACAATCTCTCCGCGCTCTACATGACATGCCACAAAGGCCGGATAGGAGAGGACACCCCAGTCAGCGCGCAGACGGTTGGTCGAGAGCGTACGCTCGAGATCAGTGATATCGACGATTTCGATGAGGTCATCGAGATTCATGCCAGTTGCGGCTGCCGCATTTTTCAGTACGGTGCTTTCTACATAAATACAGTCACTGTTGTCTACGGAAGAGAACAGGTAAAAATGCGTGGCAGCGACACCGCTGCTGATGGTGTAATCCCGCAGAGTCTCATAGTCAAGGGCTGCGGTATGCTGGAAGGTACTGCTGTCTATATCTGTTTTATCCGGTTCGAACAGCTTGATGCCGATAACGACCGCCGAATAAACAAGCATCACTGTAAGCAGTGATATCAAAATACGTTTAATCATGATTTTTAACCTACGTAATTATAACAAAGCCGCTCTTTGGAGTACAATGAAAACACTGCTGAGGATTTTTATATGAAATGGTACGAACAGCGGTTTGTAAGCCGCCGCGACTGGGTGATTGAACATCAGGAATATCTGGGACTGTCTGAAAAGGAATTCATGATCGTGCTTATGATTGATTTCATGAGTGAACATCGGATTCCGATTTCTATCGATGCCCTTGCACAGAAAACATGCATGCCCGCGAAGGAAGTAGATGAAACTGTATCTCTGCTTTGTGCGAAGAAGTATCTTGATATCCGTGCATCCGGAAAGCGGATTTCGTTCCGGCTGGATGGTCTCTATGATACAGAAGTGGCGCGGGAGGCCGGCATGATTGACCGGTCTGTATTTGACCTGTTTGAAAGTGAACTGAAGCGTCCGCTGACACAGAAGGATATGGAACGAATTTCGGACTGGAACCGTACCTATGAGAAGCGCATGATTATCCTTGCACTCCGTGAGGCAAGTATGTATCAGAAAGTTTCGATTCCATATATTGACAGTATTCTGCGGGAATGGACGAAGAAGAACTATACATCTGAAATGATCGAACAAGGAAAGGTGGCATATGAAGGCACAAACCGTACTGGAAGCGCTGGATGAACTGTTTCCCGATGCACATTGTGAACTGGAACATGCGGACAATTATCAGATGGCCGTGGCTGTTGTGCTTTCGGCACAGACGACCGACGCATCCGTCAATCGCGTAACGCCGGCACTGTTTGAACAATATCCGGATGCCTTTGCGCTTGCGCAGGCAGATCTTCAGGATATTGAGCGCTGTATCGCTTCCCTTGGTCTTTACCGCAACAAAGCAAAGGCAATCCAGGGAATGGCGCGCGGCATGGTGGAACGATTTGACGGGGCTGTTCCGGATACCATGGAGAAACTTGTATCACTGCCTGGTGTCGGCCGCAAATGTGCAAATGTCATCATGAGTGAATGTTATGGACTTCCTGCACTTGCGGTGGATACTCATGTAAGCCGTGTATCACGGCGCCTTGGCCTTGCAAAACCGGAGGATTCGCTGCTGGAGGTGGAAACCAAACTGAAGCGGAAAATTCCGAAGAACCGGTGGATCAAAACACACCATCAGCTGATTTTCTTCGGCCGATATCTCTGCCATGCCAGAAATCCGGAATGCGGACGCTGCCCGTTTGAGGGAAGCTGCCGTTATGGAAAATTTGACGAAGCCAAAGTAAAGCACTGAACCTGAATGATATGATCCCACCTCCATAGGGTACTCCAAATTCTATGGGGGACTAATCTGTGGGGGACCACTATGGGGGAACGGTGAAAAAATCTATGGGGGACACCTCCCGTTCTCTGTGAATTCCATTAATTCTTCAGGTTCCAATTGTTTGTTCGGCACTAAAAAGA
>JAFUFO010000044.1 GCA_017469885.1 Solobacterium sp. | reverse complement strand
CGCAGGATGAGTGAAGCGGATGCGTACCGCCTCCTGCAGAAATCCAGCATGAAGCTCGGACTCGGTATGGCGCAGATCGCAGAGCGTATCCTTCAGGGAGAAACCATTTAAATTCAGTCAGATATCCGGGACATCCCCGGATATCTGTGTATCTGAAGGGGTAAGAAGTATGGGACAGATCAGAAGAAATTTCGTGACCGATATCGATCATGATGCCTGCGGGATCGGTGCGGTTGTAAATATCGACGGACAGAAAACACACGCCGCACTGGAAGATGCGCTGTGCATCGTTGAACGGCTCGGCCATCGGGCAGGCAAGGATGCCAGCGGGGAGGTCGGCGACGGCGTTGGTATTCTGCTTCAGATTTCGCACCGGTTCTTTCAGAAAGCCGCAGAAGCGGAAGGCATCACACTGCCGGAAGAACACGATTACGGAGTCGGAATGTTTTTCTTCCGCCAGGACAGGGTCCTGCGTGTCATCGCACAGCGGATGTTTGAAGTCATTGCGGAAAAGTACGGCATGAAGACGCTGGGATGGCGCACCGTTCCCTGTGCGCCGGACATTCTCGGTGCCCGGGCGCTGGAGACGATGCCCTGTATCATGCAGGTATTTGTGGAAAAACCGGCGGAGACCCCGCGCGGGCTGGAATTTGACCGGCTGCTTTATGTTGCGCGAAGAGAATTCGAACAGGGAAACGGCAGTGCCTATATTGTTTCACTGTCGTCCCGCACGATCGTTTATAAAGGGATGTTTCTGGTGGAACAGCTGCGCCGGTTCTATACGGATCTTCAGGACGAAGACTATGAAACCGCGATTGCGGTCGTGCATTCCCGCTTTTCCACCAATACGACCCCGAGCTGGAACCGCGCGCATCCCTATCGGATGATTGCGCATAACGGTGAAATCAATACGATCTCCGGAAATCATGACCGCATGACGGCGCGGGAGGAAACCATGAAGTCCCGTTTTACGGAACCGTATCTGGACCGCATCTATCCGGTGATCAGTGATGAGGGGTCCGACTCCGCAATGGTCGACAACACACTGGAGTTTCTGTATATGAGCGGAATCGATCTCCCGCTTGCGCTGATGATCATGATTCCCGAACCGTGGAAAAACAATGATTCCATCTCTCAGGAGAAGAAGGATTTTTACCATTACTACGCCACCATGATGGAACCGTGGGACGGACCGGCAGCGATCATCTTTACCGACGGGGAACGGATCGGCGCATGTCTTGACCGCAACGGACTGCGGCCTGCGCGTTATTACATTCTGGATGACAACCGTCTGGTGCTTTCTTCCGAAGTGGGTGTTCTGAATTTTGATGAGAAACACATTGTAAAAAAATCCCGTCTGATGCCGGGGAAACTTCTGCTGGTGGATACCGTGCAGAAAAAGGTGGTGGATGATGAGGAATGCAAGAACGCATACATTCATGCAAATCCTTACGGAGAATGGCTGAATCTGCATCTGCGGCATCTCAGCGATCTGCCGATTCCGAACCACCGGCTGCCGCATCATACACAGACGATGCGCGACAGCCTGTACAAGGTATTCGGATACTCCTATGAAGATGTGAAGGATGTCCTGTATCGGATGGCGGAAAACGGGATGGAACCGACCGCATCCATGGGACATGATGTTCCGGTGACGATGTTTTCCCCGCGCAGCCGGAAGCTGTCGGATTATTTCTATCAGCGCTTTGCGCAGGTAACCAATCCGCCGATCGATTCAATCCGGGAAAAGGTCGTTACGGACACCACCGTTTACCTTGGCTCACACGGAAATCTCCTGGAAGAGTCGAGCACAAACTGCGCGGTGCTGGAAATCCGGAATCCGATTCTGACCGGTACGGACATGATGAAGATCAAGGCGCTGAAGGAACCGAATCTGAGCTGTGCGGTGATACCGACTCTGTATTATCGGAATACCTCATTGAAAAAGGCGCTGGAACAGCTGTGCGTGCGCTGTGACCGTGCGTATACGGAAGGCGCAAATATTCTGGTGTTAAGCGACTGGGGCACGGATGAGAACCATCTTCCGATCCCGAGCCTGCTTGCGGTATCCGCAGTCGAACAGCATATGGTCACGACCCGAAAATGCACGCAGCTCTCTCTGATCGTGGAAAGCGGCGATCCCTGCACGGTCCATGACTGTGCGGCACTGCTGGGATTCGGCGCAAAGGCCATCTATCCGTATCTTGCGCAGGAATGCATTGTGGAGATGATTGATCTCGGCATTCTTGACAAGGATTACCACACCGCGATTGAAGACTATAATGCCGCGATCCGTGACGGCGTCACAAAGATTGCGGCCAAGATGGGCATTTCCACCCTGCAGTCCTATCAGTCCGCAAAGATCTTCGAAGCGCTTGGCCTGAGTGACGAAGTGATCCGGGAGTATTTTGCGGGCACGGTATCTGCGGGCGGAGACAAGACGCTGCACGATATTGAACAGGATGTGCTGGACCGTCATGAACATGCCTTCGACCCGCTCGGACTGCCGGTGGATACCACGCTTGACAGTATCGGAACGCATGGACTTCGCAGTAACAGCGCGGCGGAAGAACATCTGTATTCACCGGAAGTCATTCTTGCCCTGCAGAAAGCAGCACGTTCCGGAAGTTATGCGGACTACGAGGAATATACTGCGCTGCTTTCCGCAATGAAGCCGCACCGGCTGCGGGATCTGCTTGGCTTCCGCAAAACCGGAAATCCGGTTCCGCTGGACGAAGTGGAACCGGCAGAACGCATTGTTCAGCGCTTCAATACCGGCGCGATG
>JAFUFO010000034.1 GCA_017469885.1 Solobacterium sp. | reverse complement strand
TAGGAAAAGGCCGGTCAGGATTGCTTACCCGACAGGCCTTATTTCCTATGTTTTTTAATAAACCCTACATCCATGGACAGGGGTCACCCTACATCTGTGAACAGGTTTTTTGAGCACACCCTACGTTCATGAACAATACCAAAGAAAGGCGGTTTAACCGCCTTTCCTCTACTCTTTCACTTCCTCTGTTATTGTGTTCGTCCCAGTTGTTTCTTCACTTGGTACTGTTGTAGGTTCCGGAGTTGCCGGTTCTACATACACGCAGGCGCCGCTTCCGTCTAACGTATAATCCGCAGAAGGACAAATACATGTATTGGCTCCCGCATCCCAAGTTCCTGAGGAATTTGCACACGCTGTCTTCTGCCCAGCATACGGATCTTCTGTTGGAGCAGGCGGAACTTCCGTAGGAACTGGCGTAGGAGCTTCTGTAGGCACCGGCGTAGGAGCTTCTGTAGGCACCGGCGTAGGAGCTTCCGTTGGAGCCTGTGTAGGAGCTACGGTAGGAATTTCAGTAGGCGCAGCCGTCACAACCGGAGTTTCTGTTGGTGTTGGAGTAGCCGCATCTTCTTTCTCTGCAGTTTCCTTCTCACCCTGCGTACCGAAGCACTGTCCAAGCTGATCAGACCATACCCAGCCAAGTGCAGAACAGGATGCTGCGTCCCTGACCTGTGAAGCACTGGTCGGTGCCGCAGTTGCCGGCGCAGTATTCTGTACAACAGTTGCGGAGACACCTGTGATACTGCCGATGGAAGTACCAGCCGGTACACTCTGCGATACAATCGTTCCCTCTGCCTGGCTAGCATCCTGAACGTAAGTAATCGTCAGAGGAATACCCTGCGCATTACAGAACGACTGGAGGGTTCCGATGTTGCGGCCGACATAGTTACCGATGGTTGTCGGCACATCACTTGCGATGATGGTTTCGTTATAGACTTCCGCAGAGATTTGCGGATAGTAGAAGTCCCAGTTAACAGACCACTGCAGTGCAGGATCATGACTGATCGGAGATGTCATATCCGTGTTGCGGATAATTGCCTTTGCAGTATCCGCAAGCGATCCCTGCCAGAGACGGTAGATATACAGCGACATCTGCAGTCCCTCATCCCAGAGTCCGCTGGAATAACCGGTAACACGGGATCCCTGCATCAGAATGATCTTTTCAACATGTTCCTGGTCATAGTAGCGGTTGGCTTTCTGCAGAACATAGTTCATGAAGCCGGTCATCTGCTGGAGAGACATGTTTGTCTGAATGTTATCCCCTGCCGCATCCATGACATTGAGCAGTGTATTGATATCACGCGTACGCATGATCTTACGCAGAATCGCGCCGATGACTTCCTGCTGGTGCTGCTGACGGGCAAAGTCACCGGTAGAGAACAGATGACGTTCACGCGCAAATGCAAGTGCCTGTTCACCATTCAGGAGAACATCTTCACCAGCCGGTACCCATACGGTATAGGAACCACGCTCACTGTCAGAGTTCTGACCGACGAATTCAATCGGGCTGTCTACGACAATACCGCCAAGGGCATCAACGACTTCGACAACACCCTTGAAGTTGGTATCGACATAGTAGTCCACTTTGACACCGGACAGCTTCTCGATGGTCGCAATCAGACAGTCACGGCTGACCGCGTGTGCCGCATTTAGCTTGGAGGAATTTCCTCCATAGCAGGTAATCGGTACATATGAGTCACGTGCGAAACTCGACATCGTGACCTTCATGGAAATCGGGTTGATACTGCAGAGAATCATCGTATCAGACAGTCCATCCGCCGAACCGATGAGCAGTACGGTAAACGGATCTTTTGTAAGATCTTTATCCGAACCGGATGTGTTCTGGACTGTGATAGTTTCCTCAAAATCGAGCAGTGATGCCGTATTTACAAGGAACCCTTCCATACCGGGTTCATTGCCGAACATGCTCTGATAGTTTGTCGGAAGAACCGCACAGTCGATCTGTTCATTGAACAGCGCCAGCATCAATGTACTGTAGTCCTGGAATTCTTCAATCGAGGCATTGATGCCCTCTCCCTGAAGCCGGGACTGACCAAGCTCTGCGGTATGTGTGCCTGTCGCAACACCGACGGTTTTGCCATTCAGCTGCGCAATATCTGTCAGGGTCTGTGTTCCGCTGTCAGAGTATACAACCAGACTGGTCGAAACCGATTCGGTGGTTGTGCTGGCTGTGATCTTGTCAACGTTCTTGTTTACACGCGACAGTGCATAGCCGCCGTAAACACCAAACAGCAGGAAGACCAGCGCAAGCGCGACACCGGTGAAATATACCGGCTTGAGCTTTGTGCGGATACCCATCAGGATCGCCGCATTCATTGCGACAAGCAGTACAATCGCAAGAACATTAACGAGAATGAACGTCTGTCCGCTCAGGTTGGAAAAGCGGGTCGCATTGAAGAGTGTGAAGATCACCGCAATATTGGCAAGCACCGCAAGTACAGTGACGCCGATATTGAGGTTGGTGATATCGGATTTAAACCGTTTTGAACTGTTACGCTTTGTCATGGTTTAACCCTCACTTCCTGCGGCCGGTGAGGCACTTGCGTCAGGAGACGCAGATGCGCTCGGATCGGCAGACGCGTTTGGATCGGCAGACGCATCCGGATCTGCAGTGGATGTGGAGGCATCCGAGCCGCCGTTCTCTGCTTCCCACGCTTCTACAGAAGGCATATCGTAGAATTCCACGATTTCATACCGTCCGTCATGGTCAACGACCTGGAACCGCATGCGGTTCGGAAAGTCAGACGTATTCTGACTGGTTGGCTCATAGGTCCAGGCAACCTGTACCTGATAGCACGGATAGGTCTGTGCCGGATCGACACTGAGAACCGTGAAATCATCGGTACGGAATGTCGGAACCTCGGTTGTGATTTCCTTGACCTGAATCAGATTGGCACGTCCTAACTGCGAGATATAGAGATCCATATCGGAGTTCGGATACCAGCGGTTCCACTCCTCAAATTTGGAATACTTTTCCGCATAGACATACTGAAGTCCGCCAACCTCATAGTTGCCGTCTTTGTTCGTCCAGGTGAAATAGTCAGAAACGAAGTTGTAAACGACCGCTTCCGCAATCTCTTCCGGTGTTCCCCCTTTCAGGGCATCCGTCAGTTTCTGGAAATACTCTTTTTCAGTATCTGTAGGATTGTTTCCAATGATGTAAACATCATTCTTCATGGACTGTCCGGTATTGGCAGTCATACCTTCTTCTGTGCCCTGGTTGGCAACACTGCTTGTACGCATGACACGTACCGTGTTGATGATCAGCGCAACAATCGTTAACGCACAGGCACCAAGAAGCACCATCATCAGAATGGAATTGATCTTGCGGTGTTTTGCCTTTACCGGATCAACCGTCCGCTTCTTATGTACTGTCGTTTTCTTAATCGGCTGTTCTTCGTGTTGGGACATGGGAACCTCCTTACTACTCATATTTCCGCCTTACGATGTAATGCGGACGCTTGCGCACTTCGTCATAGGTCTTGGCAAGATATTCACCAAGAATGCCGCTGGCAAGCAGAATTGCGCCGCCCATAAACAGGACAACACTGATCAGAACGGCATTGAATGTGATGTTGGCACCAAACAGGAGACAGATCAGCTGTACAAGCAGAACGACTGCCATCACTACGGTCAGGAATCCGCCGACCCAGAATGAAATGGACAGCGGCATATCGGTGTATTCAATGATGCCGTCAAGGGCGTAGCGGAACAGCTTCCAGAACGACCATTTGGTCTCTCCTGCCACCCGCTCGACATTTTCATACTCGAGATATTCACATTTGAAGCCGACCCATACAAAGAGACCTTTGGAGAATCGTCCGTATTCATTCAGGGAAAGAATACTGTCGACGACCTGACGCTTCATGAGACGGAAGTCTCTTGCGCCGTCCACGATCTCGACCTCGGTATAGCGGTTGATCAGTTTGTAGAACTGGCGGGCAAACCAGGAGCGGATCTTCGGTTCACCCTTACGGGTAACACGCCGTGTACCGACGACATCGTCGCCGTTCTTCTCCATCACTTCAAACATCTTCGGAAGATATTCAGGCGGATCCTGCAGGTCGGTATCCATGACCGTCACATAATCGCCCTTCGCCTCCCGCAGTCCTGCGAGCATGGCGCTTTCCTTCCCGAAGTTGCGGCTGAAATCGATAATCTTCACTTTACCGTCTGCCTTGTTGTACAGACCGGTCAGTTTCTCCAGTGTGGAGTCTTTCGAGCCGTCATTCACAAAAATAATTTCATATTCCTTGTCCATCGTTTTCAGGACATTTATCAACGCGTCGTAGAAAAGTTCGACGGTTTCTTCTTCGTTATAGCAAGGCACTACAATCGATAAAAGAGCCATAATAAAAACCTCCGAAACTGAGACATATTATAACATATACATTATAAGCACAAGTCCCAATCCGACGAATCGTTGAAGACATGCATCAAGAGATCTTAAGAATACAAAAGGATTAGTGTTGGTAAGAAACAAAAAGGAAGGATGTCAATCCTTCGCTTTTGTTCTGTTAATTCACCTATTTTTTATTTAGCCTTGTCCGCAAGTGCCTTGAGCTGAGCCTCCGGTGCGAAACCGACGATTTCGCCGACCTTTTCGCCGTCCTTGAATGCCATCAGTGCAGGAATGGACATGATGCCGTAGCGCTGTGCAAGCTCACCTACTTCATCAACATCGACTTTGACAAACTTTACATCTGTCTCTGTCTCCGAAATCTTTTCAACGACCGGACCGACCATTTTGCAGGGACCGCACCATGTCGCAAAGAAATCTACAAATACTGATTTGTTTCCGCTCAGTACTGCATCAAATTCTGCAGCGGAGCTGATCTGTTCAACCATGTGTTCAATTCTCCTTTACAGCTCCGATTATTTCATTGCCCGTGAAGAAAGGCAACACAAATGCTCTGATGTCACGTTATTGAAATTGCCGGAATGCTATAATTCAGACAACAGAAGGAATGGAACAAGATAATGAGTGAATTCAGTATGAACAACGGAATCATCTCTGCGTTGATCAGTGAACATGCGGCGGAGATACACAGCCTGAAGTGCCTCGACAATAACGTCGAGTACCTCTGGCAGGGTGATCCTGCCTACTGGGCAGGCCGCAACCCCACCCTCTTCCCGATGGTCGGCTCCACCTGGAACAAAGAAGTCCACCTCAAGGGCAAGGTCTATCATATGGGCAACCATGGCTTTACCCGCAACAGTGAATTTAAATGCATCGAACACGATGAGCATCATGTCGCAATGGAACTCTGCAACAGCGAAGAAACCCTTGCGCAGTATCCCTACCACTTCCGGCTCGTCAACACGTATACGATTAAAGACAATACGCTTACGGTAAACTGCCGTCTGGAAAACCGGAATGATGAGACCATGCCGTTCAACTTCGGCTTCCACCCGGCATTCAATGTGCCGATGGGACCGGATGGAGACAAGGAAAATACAAAGATCCTCTTTGATCAGCCGGAGAATGTAAACGGAACCGAAACCACCGTTCTGGAACTGGACCCTGATGCACTCGCAAAGACCATCATTCTTACCAATCCGAAGAGCAGCACCTATACTCTGACGGACGGCATACGGAAGCTGACGGTCACGGCGCCGGGATTCCCGTGGTGTGCATTCTGGAGTCCGCATGCGCCGTTTGTCTGCATTGAGCCATGGCACAGCCATACCGACTTCGGTCCGGTGGATGTTCCGTTTGAAAAGCGGGAAGGAACGATTCTTCTGCCTGCCGGTGAGGTATTTGAGACCGGGTATATTATTACCGTTGCATAAGAAGATACATGTTATAATAACGCAGTGCCTTTGGGCACTGTGTTTTTAGGTTGTCTATGACGAAGAACAGCGAAGCCCCAGTCAGAAAAAAACGGAAGAAGCGGCGCCTCAAAGCGAGCATCCGCAGAAACTTCCGTCAGACATTGATTGTGATCCTCTCCGGGATTCTTTTAACTGCGGCATTTTTCTATATCGCGCTTCTGATCGTACTCAAGGGTCCTTCCCCCACCTTCTCGAACATGGTGGTCTCCACCATGTGGGAAACACGCCGCGGCAAGGCCATTGTCCAGGCGATGTTTACGGAGGAAGAAATTGAAGCAATCCTTTCGAAGAACTCCGTTGAAAATGCGAATACGATTGCCAATGTCACCAAGGATGACTACAGCGAATACAACATCAACGAAGACAAGAAGGATACGGTCGACATCATCGATGTCAGCGGCGGCACCTTCAAGGGAAAGCTGATGATCGTCTATGATCCTTCGCGAATCGAACTTGGCGTCAACTCGCTGATGCCCGGCGGCAACACCGGTTACTCCGTACAGGACTATGTTTCTGAAATCGGCGGTATCGGCGGCATCAACGGCGGCGGCTTCGATGACCCCAACGGTAAAGGAGACGGTTCCATTCCGCAGGGCATTGTCATTCACAACTCACAGATCGTCTTCGGTTCACCTGAAGATTATGAATGTCTTATCGGCTTCAACAACGCCGATCATCTGATCGTCGGCTATATGACCGGAAAGGATGCCCTTGACTGGGGCATGACCGATGCGGTCACCTTCGGCCCGGTACTTGTCTATGACGGACACGCCTGCGCCATCACCGGAAACGGCGGTGGTCTGAACCCGCGTACCATCATCGGTCAGCGCGCTGACGGTGCGGTATTACTGCTCGTCATCGACGGACGTCAGACATCTTCGATCGGTGCTTCCTATGAAGACTGCATCAACATCATGCTCGAACACAATGCGATCGTCGCCGCAAATCTCGACGGCGGATCAAGTTCGGTCATGTATTATAACGGCGAAATCATAAACAACGTAGTTTCAATGAATGGAGAACGGCTGGTACCTACCGCATGGGTCGTCAAGTAAACGTAAAGTTAAAACCGAAGAAAGCATACAGCGAACAGCTGAAGAGCGGAGCGCAGTTTTATTCCGGCCTTCTGCGGTTTTTCGTTGCGTTTATTCTGATCGGCGTCATTGCCCTCGGCTATCTGTACTTCTGGCTGTACCGTTATGAGAAACAATCTGTCAACGGTGCCCTCACCCAGTACGTCAAGGACGTCACCGACCGCAACTGGGACAAGGTCTACTATGATGATCAGCGGTACTTCACGGAGCTCAATACAAAAGAGAGCGTGATTGACTTCCTCCTCTACGTCTATGGCGACAAGAAACCGGGAGGTATGACCTTCTCCTGGCGTGAGACCTCCGGCAATACACAGTATTACGACTGTTATTACCGGCAGTCCTATATTTCCACTCTTGAGGCAACCCGCCCCGAAGGCAGTAAGGTCTGGAAAGTCCGCACACTGATCGGTTCCAATAACTACGAAATTGATTCCATCAACGGCAGCACCTTCCGCATCAACGGGGTTCCGATCACACCGGATTACGAACATGAGGAAAATCACATTCCCGGTGCGTATGAAGGATATGAACTGGATGAAAAGCTGCCAACGGTTACCCGTTATGTCATTCACAACCTTGCCGGAACACCGGCAATTCAGACCGAAGATGAAAATCACATGTCGGTCCGCGACTGGAGTGCATTCCGCTACTACATCGGTCCAAAGCCGACGCCGGAACAGTACAGTGACTTTGCGAACGAAATCAATGATACCGCAATGGCATATTGTGAATACATCACGGAAGACGGCACATTATATGATCTGACCCAGCATCTCTTACCGGGAACGGTATTCTACGATGCGGTGCGTTCCTTCGATAACCAGTGGTTCACAACACATGATTCCATCGATTATCAGAATGTTGAAATTACCGGCGTCATGCCGTTAGGTGATAACGCCTTTATCGGATCGATCAGTTTCGACTATGTCGTTACTGCCCCGAATGTCTCGCAGACCTACAGCAACTCCTACCAGATGTTCTTCGTAAAGGATAACGAAGATCTGTGGAAGTGCATCAACATCTACACCATCTCTTCTGATACGGATACCCCGGAGATTCCGGAGGGAGAAACAGCTGAGACGACTGAGACGGCTGAAACAGCCGAAACAACCGCAGAGCCGGCAGCGGCCCCTGCCGCAACCGAAGCGCCTGCCGCGACACAGGAAACAACGTGGACACCGGAACCGGTCTGGACCGAACAGCCTGTATGGACACCGGAGCCAACACCGGAATATGTGGAGCCAGTACCGGAACAGACGACCGAACAGACGACGGAACAGCCTGCGGAAACACCGGTCGAACAGACAACGGAAGTTCCTGCTGAAACCCCGGTTGAAACGACAACCGGAGAAGTCATCGGATAATTATCATCACAAAGCACGAAAAAAATGGATGATTCCAGTTACGGGATCATCCGTTTTTAATTGCCAGACTCTTTCATCTCTGTTCCGGACAGAAGCCGGCAGAAACGATTTACTGCAGTACGCTCCGGTTCATCCGATTTGATCTGATCTTTCCTGATCGCGTCCACATACAGAACCTTTGCCTGCTCTTCTTCCAGCACTTCGAAGTATTTGCCGCGCTGTTTCTGTTCTTCCATCGCTTCGACGATCTGTTCGGGACTGAAGTAGATGTTGATATTCTCTGCCTTCTCCAGCAACGTCTCGGTCGGAAGTTCCGGAACCGGAAGCTTTCTCGGCTCAGTGATTGGAAGATAGATATATCCGATAAACGGCATGTCGTACAGGTCACTGGACGCATCGATCCACCAGGTCTTGTGCCCGATCGACGCACCGCCCTCCTCAATGAATACCTGACTGCCGTCCGGGGAGATATCCTCCACAAATGCGACATGGTTACTCCATACGGAGATGGCATGGTTTGCGGGTACATCCGTAACGGTATATCCCTGCAGGGCCGCCTCCATTGCCCAGGTACCGGCATTATGCCATCCAGGCAGACGATAGCCCGCTTCATTTACCGCATTCCATACCGTCCATGTACAGTTGTAGTATCCGCCTTCATACGGGTTGTAATCCAGCTGTTCGCCTTCTGCCTGTACCGGCAGTGCGGTATGCATGATAAAAGCACTGCAGAGCAGAGCTTTGAGAAATACGGTTTGGGATAAGCGTTTGTTCATCATCATAAGCACCCGGCATATGCCGCGTGACTCTGTTATATCACAAAATCAGAAAAAGACCACAGCCGCGCAGTTTACTGCGTATCTGTGGTCTTGCTGTAGGTTCGTTATTTGACGCCGTAGCCCCAGAAGCTGCCGTCATTGCGGTGAATCACTTCACAGGCATCTTCTCCATTGGCATCTTCACACTGCGTCTTGCCTTCTTTTCCGGGATACAGCTTGCTGTACTGCGCCTGTTCTTCCACAAGCACAACCGAGCACGGCTGTTCGGGATCGGTTCCCTTCTCACAGGTAGACGGGGTCGGCTCCGGTGTTTCTGCCACTTCTGCGACCGGAAGCTGACCGGATTCCACAACATGAATCGTAATGACCTGTTCACTCTCATTGCCGGAAAGGTCCGTGCATACGATGGACGGATAATACTCCCCCGGCCGGCTGTAGTCGACATATCCCCGCAGCCTTGTCGGCAGCATCCCGTCAATATCGTCATAGCCGCCGATATTGGAGAAATGAAGCGGCTTGTTTACTTCGGTATAGAACTCATACTGCCGCATATTGATATACGGTGCCATCGTATCATTGACGGCTGACGCATCATCGTTCTTCATCGAACAGGCAACACATGCGGTAACCGCCAGAACAATCGCAATCATCTGTTTCATCAGGGATTTCATATCATGAATTCCTCCTGCGCTTCAGAATACCCATTAAGCGCGTAAACAGATGCCGGAAACTCCGGTAGGCAACCCAGTAAATAACCGTTGTCACTGCGGTGATCAGAATTCCCAGCAGGATGATATTGAGAATCAGTGCCATCCGGCCATCCGCAATATTGACATTCATTACATGATTCCAGAACCAGAATCCGCAGAGTCCGATCGCAAGCGTAATGCCAAGCCGGGTCGCGACCAGAAAGTAGTAGTCCTTTGACGGACGATGGAAGACCCGATCATAGACCAGACGCGGGTTATACGAGAAGTCCACCACCCAGTAGGCAATCGTTGTCGCAAGTACGACACCGAGCAGTCCGAGTTTCTGAACAAGGATCACGGACAGGACGATCTTTACCCCTGCCAGCAGCCAGGCGTTATTCTTCGCATTGACATACAGACCGTTGGCATCCCGGGCAATGATCACCGGCTGACGCATCGTCATATAGAAGATGTTCAGACCGAAGAAGAAACAGATCGGAATGCTTGCGGAATAGAGCGGATCACCCATCCATACCGGCACAAACTGCGGCATGACAATGGCAATTGTGCAGGCAACGATGGTGGATACATAAGTCGCAAAGTTGAAGAATTCCGTAAAGACGCCGAAGCTGTCCGCTTCCTTGTCATTAAAGAGATTTCCAAACGAGTTCATCGGCGACTGAACCATGGTCTGGGTAATCTTACCGATGTTATCGGTCAGATAACTGTACGTACCGTAGACGCTCGACATGACATAGCCCATAAAACCGGAAACCACAATGTTATCGGTCTGGGTAGTCGCAAGTTCGGACAGACGCTGAACCATCGCATAGCCGGCCTTCTTCTGGAAGGACCGGTCATCCGGATTCTGCGGTGCTTCCTTCAGCCAGGGATATGCACGCAATGCGATGAATCTGGATAATGTATTGGCAATCAGGATATTGAGCCCTTCAATGATGAGGATCGTAATAAACGGCATCTTCATCAGGATGGCAAATACCATCAGACCCATCCGGCAGACGGAGATCGTCTGGATCCAGAGGTTGATCTTATACTCCTTCTGATCGGCCATGATCACAAAGTTCGGGCCCATCAGGAAGTAGGAAATGCCATATGGCAGTGCCAGCAACAGGAATGTCCCTACCGTCTCCCAGTAGCTGAACGGACTTTCTGAAAGCGACGGGAAGATCAGGGCTACCGCAATTGAGGCAAGGATGCAGATGACGCCCGTCATGCGGAATACCTTGCATGCGCCGTGGTAAATAGATTTGACGGTCTCCCGATCCCCTTCCGCAAGCGGTTTGTACAACAGCTGCCGGAAGGCAAGCGAGTATGCAAGCTCACAGATATTCAGAAATGTGATGACCTGGGCAATCGTTAACTGCAGACCGTTGACCGCACTTCCGTAAAGGCGTACGAAAAGACTGACTTTGACAAATCCCACCAGAGGCAGAACCAAAGCCGCAATCGTGCTTACCAAAAAGTTGTAAAAACTGTGTCTGGTTCTCGTAATCGTACTCCTATCGTCTGATCAGCGGATGAAACAGCCAGGCGGTTGCCGGACTATACCACCGCAGAAACATCCTGTTTTTGAATCCAAGCGACGAAAGATATTTATTCTGTTTCCAGTTCGAGAAACACTCTTTCATCACATGGTCGCTCATGTTGTAATACAGCTTCCAGTCATCACTGCGGATAAATCGGAACATGCCGTAAAGCCGGAGATGTTCAATATGCAGGTATTCCAGTTCACTGAAATACGGACCATAGAGTCCTTCCCTGCGGAAGTTTTCCCGCACCATGGAAAGCACATCGAAGATCTGAATAATGCGCTTGTCATTCCGGGCGGACATGATGGATCCTTCCCGCTGCCGGTAATGAAATCCCGCCTCGGGAAGATAGGCAATCTCTTCTGCCTTCGCAAAGATCATGGTCGTAACCGGATGATCTTCATACCAGGTTCCAACCGGATAGCGGTAGCCATTCTCCTGTTTGAACAGTTCTGCCCGGTAAATCTTATTCCAGGCAAATAACGGTGACAGTAATGCCTTCTTCTGAACGGTGTCCGCCGGCTTGTCCGAGAGTCCCTTCATCACGAAGTTCTTCGACATGTCTTCTTCATAGACATATTCAAGGTCTGCCACACAGACATCAGCATTTCCGATGGCATTTACCATGTGTTCATAGATGTCCGGTTCCACCCAGTCATCACTATCCAGAAAGGCAATATAGTCTCCCTGTGCATGCGGAATTGCATAATTGCGTGCATCCGACAATCCCCCGTTTTCCTTGCGGAAATAGCGGAAGTTCGGATGGTTTTCGGCATAGCGCTGTGCAATCGCAGAGGTATTGTCGGTCGCACCATCATCGACCATCAGCACTTCCATATCCGAGAGTGTCTGATTCACCAGAGAATCCAGGCATTCTTCGAGATAAGCTTCCACATTGTACATCGGTACGATGACACTCAGACGCATAAGAAAAAGCACCTCCGAAAACACGGTTATTATACCATCTTCCGCAGGTGCCTGTATTTACTGTTTCCGCTGTTAAAATCAGTTGCCGATGATTTCACCGGTCGGTTCCGCCTCTACCTCATAGGCTTTGCCGTTTTTCAGCTCCCGGACTTCCTGATGATAGATATCATCAAACTCGTGATAAACATACTTTCGAGGCGGATTCTCACGTGCGATTTCCGGAATTACAGCCTCCCCTGTCTTTTCATCCAGCAGATTCTGATAGATCTCCGGCAGATAATCGTAGGAAATCGGAAGGTCTGACATCGCAAGTTCATGTGACTCGTTCAGTCCCTTGATCAGAAGCAGCGGGTTCTGGCGCGTCTCAGTATGTACATGATCTGCCAGTCCATGGTCTCCAAGGATCATAATGACAGAATTATCATATGTGCCGTTTTCCTTAAGCCGTTCCAGATAGGTTTGCAGAACCGTAACCGATGCCCGGTACATGTTCTCATAGGTCGCCTCTTCCGTATTATCCACATCATTCATATTCTTGTCAAACTGATACGGCGGGTGGGCACCCATGATATGAATAAAGCGGAACCGTTTTTCCGGCGCAGTTTCAAACTTATTATCACGGAAATACTTATAGTTTTCATCGTCATACCAGGTGTAATAATAGTCGGCCGGACGCTGGTTCGACAGATTAAACAATGCATACGGCTCATACTTCTTAAGCTGAAACGGCATGTACATAAAGAAGATCATCCGGAGTTCATCCAGGAGGAATGTCCTGACGCTTTTCAGGCCATACGGTCTCATTGAAACATTCTCATACCGGTCAATGTCTTCCGCAGGAACCGGAAAGTCAAGCTGATCATAAACGCCGGAAATATATCCTTCATTCTCCAGCCGTTTCATAAATGCAGATTCATGAATCTTTTTGACATACCAGGTCTCAAAGTCCTCTTCCGCTTCAAACCAGTATCCGGTCAGTATCTGCGGAATCGCGAGTCTTGTGACCTGATAAGCTCCGAGGGTATCAGGGTAAAACGTAAAATCCCGAAAGATCTCCTTGTATTCCGGATCTGTCGTTTCCGCAAGATCCATAAATGTTTTGCCGCCGGCAGCGTCAACCACAAAGATCACGAAGTTCTTGTCTTCCGACATCACATTCAGATAATCGGTGCCGATACAGGTATGTTCCTTTCGGCGCAGACCGTCATTCTGTACACATACAAGAATCAGCGAAACCGCAAGGATTCCGGAGACAGCCGCAGACACCAGTTCTGTAATCCGGAACAGTCCCCTGCGCTTAAACCGAAGACAGACAAACAATACCGCTGCCGCACTGAGAACCCACAGAACAATGGATTTGATCTCCTCTCCACGGTACTGACTCCAATCAACTTCGGAGCCATCCGAAGGCGGAAGATTACCGACAAGAATATTACCCTGTACATAGAACGCAATAAATGCGATCAGTCCCAATGCGATCAGAACCGTGTACAGTTTCTTTGAAATCAGCCGGGCAATTACATAGGCAATCAGAATAAACAACGCTACGGCCGCAAACAGAAGCAGAATGTATTTCAGAATATCAAAGACGTCATATTCAAATTCAATGATATTGGTGAAATACAGTTCCAGGGGCTTGTACAGGCATAACATGAAACCCATCGCAAGCGACAGAAACACTGCAGGACGAAGCGGTGTCCTCTGGTCCTCTTTGGCACCACCCGCTGTTTTCTGATCAGTAATTCCGGTGGTTATGGTTTTGTCCGATTCGGGATCACGAAACTCCAGCGCATCGCTTTCCATTACATCAGAGTGATGTTCCGAGCCAAGCAGCGCTTTGCGGATGCGGTTTCGATAGACTCCAAAAAATGTACCAAGCGCAATTACCACGCCGGAAATCGCCTGAATGGCATAGGTCATTACAGACGGATCAATATAAGCCGCCCTTACAGGTAAGGTACTCATAAACAGAAATGCAGTACTGAGAACTGCAATCTGAAAGATACGATCTGTTTTTCGCATACACTGTATTATACATGAAATCACAGTCCGCATTCCTGTTCTGATATGCACATAACGAAAAAGGTACGCCTGCGCGCACCTTGTGTTCAATCTTTATACCAGACCTTATAGGCATGGTGCGTCTTCTGCTTTTCAATCGGCGGAAGTTCCATGTAGTTTGGTCCATAGAAGACATTCAGACAGCCGTTATAGCCAATTGGAATACGGAAGGCATACTGTTCAAACGGCACAATTTTGAAGGACTGGTACCATTCCCCTTTCAGGAGTTCCTGTTTCATCGCTGCACACGGGTAGCCGACATACGTGGTCAGTTCTGACGAAGCATACTGGCGGCACATCATATCCTGATCAAAGATCAGCTCTTTGCGTGCACCCTTCTTTGCGAACAGCTTCCGTGCCCGGATCACCAGATTCTTATACCAGGCCCGCTCCGGGATGATCTTCCAGTTCTGTACGTCCAACTTATGACGGACCTTAAGCAGACGCTCCGTCATGGCCTTTGCCTCTTCTTCGGTATTGCCGAGGTTATCGAGCGGGAAGACATCGATGTATACACCGAGTTTGACCGGACTGTCGACAGCCTCTTCCATGACGGTTCTTGTATCGACGAGTTTCCCGGAAGAAACATACAGTTCCGGTTCCTGGTGAAAGGAAACGAATTCATAGTTCGGATTTTCCTTTTCCTCGTTGTAGATGCGCCAGAACGTTTCGTAATCATTTCTGGGCATTCCGACATCGATGTCGTCATCCCAGGGAATATAGCCCTTATGCCGGACTGCCCCTAACAGCGTTCCGCCGGTCAGGAAATAGGAAAGATCATGATCAATACAGAACTGATCAAAATCCTTCAGCATCTCCAGCATCAGCTGTTTCTGTTCTTCCAGTGTGACTTCTCTCATAGTTTATTCTTCAAACGCTTTCTCAAGTTCTGCCTTCAGAACATCCTCCGGAAGATGCGGGTAGAGGTCTTCATAGTGCGGCATCCGGAAGGTTCCGTCCGGATTGGCGATGGAACGAAGGCGCGGTTCCACTTCGAGATTCTTACTGACCGCAACCTCACAGACCACCGGTCCTTCCATGGAGAGCACTTCCTGAATCACCGGTTCGAGTTCTTCTGCGGAACGGATGGAGCGGTATTCCAGCCCATAGGCCTTTGTGATCTTTTCGGTATTGGGAATCGGGACACCGTCCGAGACATCCGTACCAAAGGTCGGATTGATGTTGTATCCTCCCTGCGACATGCGGACAAACTGGTAGCCGTCATTGGATACGACAAACAGCTTGATGGGAATCTGATTGCGCTCAATCGTCGCAAATTCATGGATATTCATCTGGAGGGAACCGTCACCGACGAAGCAGATGACCTGTCCGTTTCCTTTATTTGCCTCCGCAAGACCAAGCGATGTCGCCCAGTAGCCCATACCGGAAAGGCCGCCGGAAATGAATACACGCTGGCCTTCCTTTACCTGCCAGGTCTGTGCGACCACACTGCAGGAGCTTCCGGTATCCGCGATGACGATATCGTTTTCCTTTGCCTGCTTTGTGACGGCATCGACCAGGCGATAGGAATTCAGTTCGCCTTCGTAATACTTTTCCTGCATGATCGGATAGGTCTTCAGCCATTCCTGGCATACAGAAACCCAGTGACTGTGACTTCCCCTCAGACCTTCCTCTTCAATGATCTCCAATGCCTTGGTGAAGAATTCATGCAGGTCACCTTCAATCGTCTCATCGATCTTCAGTTCATATTTGTTCAGTTCGCTCGGATCGATCTCAACGAGGATCTTGTGAGACTGCTTGGAGAAATCCCAGATGTTGTATCCGGTCGCATTCGGGGCCATATGGCTGCCGAGAACCAGTAACGTATCACAGGTCTGTGCCGCGAAATGCGCGGAGCGGAAGCCATGGTTTCCCATCCGGCCTGCGTAATACTTGTTGTCACTCTGAATCGTATCAATGCCCATGCGGGGATTGATGACCGGGATGTCCATCAGCTCAATAAACTTCCGGAACATCTCCACACTGCCGGAAAGACGGATGCCCTGACCGGCCATGATCAGCGGACGCTTCGATTCCATCAGGGTCTTCAGGACAGCTCGAACGGTATCCTTTGTCATGGTCTCTTTCGGGGCGGGAAGCGGTTCGGGCGGGAATGCGCACGGGCACTCTGCGCCCTGAACGCTGATCGGCACATCAATGCATACCGGACCGGGTCTTCCCCCTGCGGCGGTCGCAAAAGCATCCTGCAGGACATCTGCGGTTTTTGCCGGATCGTCCAGGAGATAGTACTTCTTGGTGACCGGCTTCATGATGAGGTCGGTACGCACATCCTGGGTGCCGTACTGCCGCATGTTATGCTCACGTTCATATCTGACGTGCGCAAGGCTGGAGTTGCCGGTGAATACCACAACTGCCGAAGAATCGACATAGGCCTGTGCCATACCGGTAACGGTATTGGTCAGCGCCGGACCGTTTGTGACAAAGGCAACACCCGGCTTGCCGGAAATCCGGCCATAGCCGTCGGCGCCCATGACTGCCGGCTGTTCATGATTGGTAAAGGTGAACTTCAGTTTTTCTGATTTACTGAGAGCCTTGCAGATCCAGAGGGCTGCCCCGCCGACAATGACATAGGCATGATCAATGCCGATATGTTCCACATATTTGACGATATATTCCGATACATTCATGTTGTGTATTCTCCTACTGTTATCTCAGCCAGTTCTGATTCATGCTTTCGGAAAGCAGCGCTTTAAACAAAAGCAGATCTTCCTTGGAAGTGATTTTAAAGTTGAAATCCGAACCGCGGTTGAACCAGACCTTATGGCCGCATTCAATGAGCAATGTACAGGTTGCGACCGACCCGGTGATGCCCTTCTTCTTTGCCTCTTCGTGCAGTTCCAGCATGTCCTTGAGATACATGCTGTGGGGCGTCTGGGTGCGGTACAGCGTTTCACGGTCAATACTGACTTCGGACTGAATCTTGTCCGGTGTCACCAGCATCGCTTCCTTACAGTCAATGGCAGTGATGCCGTTGCCGTGTTTGCGGCAGGTTTCAATATTGTCGGTAATGACCTGGGCAGGCAGATACGGCCGTGCACCGTCATGGACAAGCACGATATCATCATCCTTGCAGTCCTTGGCAATCTCCGCCAGGACATTTTCAATGGATTCCTGTCCGGTCGCACCGCCGCGGACGATCTTCTTCAGTTTGGTGATGTCATACTGCTTGGCATACAGGTCAAGAAACCCTTCCCAGCCTTCCAGGCATGCGATATAGATCGCATCGATCTCGGGATGGTTCTGGAAACATTCCATCGTATAGATGATGACCGGTTTTTCATTCACATTCAGAAACTGCTTGGGGACCAGCTGGTGCGTCCGTGTGCCGACACCGGCTGCGGTAATTAAGGCAATATTCATAAGTGCCGCCTTTCCTTATTCACAAAAAGTGTATCATTGCGCATTGAAATGCGCCAATTTTCCAAATACAGTCGTTGAGTCAGAGTCCCGCCCGTCGGGTCATCTCCTCATGGGTAATGACCTTCGCGGGGGAACAGAGGCCTTCCGTAAACGGAGATGATTTCCCGGCAAGCAGTGCTTCCATGAGCGTATAGAGCCGCTCCCCTGCCTGGGTACCGTTCCAGACATCGCGGTTTGCGATGAACGCCGCACGGCTGTACGCTTCCCGGCCTGCCTGATCACTGATCAGTGCCCGGATCTTTGCCTCAAGATCATCCAGATTGCCGTATTCATAAAGCAGTCCGTTTTCGTTGTCACCCATCATTTTGGATGCGCCGACTGCCGTGCTGACCACACAGGCACAGGCATGATTCATCGCCCGGTTGAGGATATTTCCCCACCCTTCGTTATAACCGCTCGTAGAAAGGAAGATATCTGCCGTGGTCAGTGCCTTGTTGACAATGAACAGCGAATCATCTTCGATGACCGTCACATTGGCAAGCGGTTCCGTCTTCTGTTTCAGTTCCTCTGCCAGTTCTCCGGTTCCGTACAGTTCAAAGATACAGGACAAATCTTTCAGGCGTTCTGCCAGTTCAATGACGGTATCCGGTTCAAACCATGGATGCAGATCATTGACCCAGACGATCTTGACCGGGTCTTTCTGTTTGGTTTTGATCAGCGTTTCAAGGTCATAGTCAATGACCGGGGTAAACTCGCCGAATTCAAACATTTTGTCCTTATAGGAATTCGTCAGGGAAAAATCATAGGCCGTATAGGTACCCAGACACAGCAGATATACCGGCTTGTTCTTTAACGCCAGTGTGTGTTTCAGATAGTAGGATGCCTTCCACTTCAGCGGATAGGTCTTCCCATCCCGGTAAATATGCTGGGATAGCCGGAAGACCGGTTTTCCGGAATCCACCGCAAGATTGAAGTACTCTACCGGACAATGTCCATAGATCAGAACATCGCTCTGGGAAGCCAGTTCCTTTGCCTTTGAAAGCATATCCGCTTCTTCATAGAGCTTATAAACAAACGGCTTTGTCTCGTGATAATCGGGGTAGCCCTGTTTCAGAACCTGCTCTTCCATCGGCTCTGTCGCCGCAAGGATCAGTTCATGTCCGCTTTTTTCATACAGCGTTTCATACATCGGCAGGGTCTGCGGGTCACAAAAGTTGGCAAATGCGGTAATCTTCATGCTTACCCCTCCTCACTTACCACCGGTTCAAAGAAGGTATCCGGATGACTGGAATCAAAGCGCTCATTGGCCCACATCAGGGTAATGAGATTCTCCGTATCAGAAAGATTGATGATGTTATGGGTATAGCCCGGACACATGATGACTGCCTCCGGATGTTCCCCGTCCACTTCAAATTCAACGATCTCATCACTGCCGAGCTTCCGCTCCTGAATTAATGCATGACCGGAAACGACCGCAAAGATTTCCCATTTGGTATTGTGCCAGTGCTGCCCTTTGGTAATGCCGGGCTTACTGATATTGACCGACATCTGTCCGCCGGTTTCGGTATGTACGATCTCCGTAAACGATCCGCGCACATCTTCATTTTTCTTCAATGCAAAATGCATTCTGTCTTTCGGAAGATAGGACAGATATGTGGAAAACAGTTTCTTGGCAAAGGAATTCGGACGCAGTTCCGGAATATCTCCGCCTTCGGTAAATGCCTTAAATGCATGGAGAAGATCGACGATTTTCCCAAGTGTCACGGTATGGGTCATCGGCACATGGCAGTAGCGGCCATGCGGATTCAGGACCGGGTAAAGTCCCTGATAATCGCAGTGGTGTTCATGTCCTTCCAGCGCATCGAGCATTTCTTCCACGATATCGTCGATATAGACCAGTTCCAGTTCGGTGGACGGATCATTTACCGTGATCGGAAGATCGTTGGCAATGTTATTACAGAAGGTCGCAACGGCGCTGTTGTAATTCGGCCGGCACCACTTTCCAAAGACATTCGGAAAGCGGTACACAAGCACTGGCGCACCGGTCCGTTCGCCATAGGCAAAGAAGAGTTCCTCCCCTGCCAGCTTGGATTTTCCGTATTCACTGTTTTCAAACCGTCCGGCAAGCGAAGCCTGAATCGAACTCGATAGCATGACCGGGCATTTGTTTTCTGCCTGTTCCAGTGTGTTAAGCAGTTCCGAAGAAAAACCGAAGTTTCCCTTCATGAATTCTTCCGGATCCTTCGGCCGGTTTACGCCCGCAAGATGAAAGACAAAATCCGCCTTTGCACAGAATGCACGCAGGTCTTCGGGCGTATTGCCGAGATCATATTCCATGATCTCTCCCACTTCGATCGTGCGGGTGCGGTTTTTTCCATCCCGGATATTCTTCAGATTTTCGACAAGATTCGTTCCGACAAATCCCTTTGCGCCGGTCACCAGTATATTCATACGTTTGCCTCTTTACAGATTATCCCGCTGGAGCACATGGAACAGCCATGCGAAAAAGCCGACGTTCCAGTCATAGACCAGTGAGAAGTATTTATTTTTCATTCCGCCCATGGATTTCAGGTACGGATTTTGATGCCAGTTCGGAAATTCCCGGTTCAGAAGATCCCAGCCCATTTTGATTGTTGCCTTACGGTCAGCGGGATCCTTGATCTTTGCGCTGCGCAGGAAACTGTTTCCAAGGAAAAACTTGATATGGATATATTCCAGCGCATCGTGATACTCCTCATAGAAACCATGATCCTTGTAATACTTCAGGATGATTTCAAAGACATGGATCATGTTTTTGACCTGATCGTTGTTGGTATGCGTAATGGATTTTTCCTGCTGGACATAGCGGACATACGGTTTGTTTGTAAATCCGATCTTTTTTACCTGACAGCAGAGACAGTACAAGTAGCACGCATCCTCATAGCGGTCACCTTTTGGAAACACGATATCCAATGAACGGATAAATGAGGTTTTATACAGCTTGTCCCAGAGCACCGCAAAGAGTTTGACCATCATATCCTGTCCGGCTTCATACGGTCCTTCTTTCTGTAACGTCTCCCCTTTGGAATTCTTCCAGTAGAAGTCCGAAACAACCAGCTCCAGATCATCCTTCTTTGCGAGCGTATACATCTCTTCAAACATCTCCGGCGAGGTATAGTCATCACTGTCCAGAAAGCCGAAGTACTCACCTGTCACTTTGGACACGCCGAAATTACGAGCCTCCGCGATGCCTTCATTCTCCTTGGTGAAGAGTTTCATATCGACATCGGGATGCGCCTCTTTCCACGCCGTCAAAACATCCAGCGTATTGTCCGTGCTGCCGTCATTGATCACGATGAGTTCCAGTGACTTCAGTGTCTGTGCCGCAAGACAGTCAAGCGTCCGCTCTACCGTAGAGGCGCAGTTATAGCACGGAACGATTACCGATACCTCAGGCATTCTTTCTGGCCTCCGTTACTTTATTCAGCAATACCGCAACGATAAATGCGGTAAACATCGTTGTCACAAACTGGTCGAGATAATGACCCGAGAGCCATGCACCGCCGAATCCGCACCCAAGTGCAATGACCATGCAGAAGTTTTCAAGGGTCCACATCTGTTTCCGGTATTTGATCAGCATCACTGTCCCGAAGAGAATAATGCCGATCCACGGGAACAGCAGGATGATGACACCGGCATAACCGAGTGTATAGACCTGCTGGACAAAATCCTTTTCCAGAACGATCGAACCGTTCATAAAGGTGCTGTAGCCCATGCCGAGGATCTTCTCCGCCGGAGTCAGATTCTCATATTTGTAGTTGAAGAAAATCGTTTCGATCTGCCGTCCGGAAACGCGGTCAAAGACCGGAATGTCCAGACATACATGCGTCCAGAACCAGGGATCATGCTGGTAGGAATAGTATTCCGTGTAGTACATGGACGGAACCGACTGAATATAACGGGCATTGATACCGTAGGATTCAAACATATAGACGTAGAAGTTGATCCACTCTTCACTTCCCGGCACCAGATCTTCCGCGGCTTTCAACTCATCTGCCGCAAACTGAACTGCCCCGTTATGAAGCAGTGCGACATCGTTTTTCGCATCGACCCGCTGGTTCTGTACGGCCGGTGTCCAGTTGAGAATCGCACCGAAAATAGCCGCCGCACAAAGACAGGCCAGGATGGGTTTTCCCTCTGCTTTGCGGTGTTTTAACAGCAGTGCATCAAAGAGATAGACGCAGATAAACAGAACCGGCATGACGACTGCGCCATAGGTCGCAACCCGTGTCGACAGCATCTGCATGGCCAGACTCTGCAGTAAGATCAGGATAAAGATCCGTCTCTTCCGCTTCTTATCTTCTTCCGTCAGCCAGCATGCATACATCAATGGCAATAACATGAACAGCAGGATGCCGATCGTATTGCCTTCATTGAAGAAGAACTTCGAGGCAAGCGTACGCGGATGGTACCACTTATAGATACCCGAGAACCAGGAGAAGAAGTTTCCTACGGTATCCCCGTAATACGTGGATTTTGCGAATACATACAGGTCACCGATGACGATCGGCAGTGAAATGAGCGCAGAGCTCCAGATGACCATATTCTTCCGTTCCGTTGTACTGGAGTGTTCGTTGTAACAGAAATAGATGACCGCATACGGCAGACACAGCGTCAGGCAGTACGTAAGTTCCTGGAATGTTGAGAAGCGGAAGTTATCCGTCAGCCATAACCGTTCGACCAGCCCTTCTGCCTGTTTGGCATGCAGGACAAAATAGATCAGGAACACCACGCCATAGAACAGCGCAATGAAAAAGGTCCGCTTCTTGTTTTTCTCCCGCAGCCAGAATGACCAGAGTACAAGCAATGGAAGGATAATAAAGCGAATGACCGTTGAAAAGCGCGGCAGACCGAAGCGGTCCAGCCACTCAAATACCAGATAATCCATGTCGATCAGCGGCTGAATGAAGATAAACAGCAGGACCATACGATGGAGCAGTTTTTCGTTAAAAATCTTTTTCATAACTATGAAGTATTTCAGCTGAATCTCCGTTTGTCAAAATCATTCCCGAAATTGCCCATGGAAAGATTCATCATGGCACGGATCTCTTCCGGGCTGTTTCCGGTAAAGTTGGAGAGCATTTCTTCCGCAAGATGCTTTGCGGATTCCGGATCCTCGATCATTTCATTGATGTCATTCAACATCGGACCGACGAAATTCGGATAGTGTTCTTTCATATATTCGGCGCAGTCCGGATCCCTGCGGACACTTTCCGCCGCCCGCCAGAATGCCTCCGCAAATTCCTGCGGACTGGCGTTTTCTGTCTCATTCCGTCCGATCGACACAAAGTCAAACAGATGGTCGTCCACCTCTTCGTCGTCGTACGCAAGCGCACTCTCATACGCCGCATGCGCACTGTCAATCAGCGGATTCTGATCCGCAAAGATATCATGATCATCAAACCAGTGAATCAGATCAATGAATTCCTGGAGGCCAAAGTCCATCATCTGCATGGCCGAGCAGAACCGGGTCACCCAGAAGGAAAGCCGGAACTCTTCCAGGGAGTTGATCGGATGGGTCGAAAGATATGCCTTCAGCTCTTCCAGATCCTTCTTCAGGTTTTCGGAATCCTTCCGGATAACATCCGTCTCCCCCAGCATCAGCCAGGCACAGACCAGGAAGGAACGCTTTGAACCGGGTTTGGGATCCTCGGCTTCCGTCACCTGCATCTGTTTCAGGATGACATTGCGCACCTGTCCGCTCCGTTTCAGGTTGTCCAGTACCGTCTTGTATTCTTCCAGTAGAACATACGGATCTTCTGTGGTCGGAATCAGCGGGGCCAGTATCTTTTCCGCCTGTTTCAGGCGGTCTTTTTCTTCCAGGACGATTCCCTCTGCCAGTTTTGTCCGCATGGCATCCGGAAAATCTTTCTTCATCTGTTTCAGATGTTTCTGGGCATGGCGGTCATCCCCAAGCCGTGCATTGGCGACGATCTGCATATACTGCAGGTATTCATCCGGATGGTTGAGAATCCCAAGAATCTGGTCGACATAGTCATCGACCATCTCGTATTCTTCCCGGTGGAACGCATAGCGTGCCCGCAGGACCATCTCATGGGCTTCTTTGGGATACTGCTGTTCCAGTTCTTCCCAGGTGATCTCCGCAAGCTGAAGATCATAATGGTTATCCACTTCATAGGTCCGGTTCAGCTGCGCTTCCGCCCGATCCGGGGTCACACCGGCTGCGGCCGCATACTCTTCGACACACTGCTTCATCATGCCCTGCGGATCGGCTTTGAGCCGGTTGAATTCTTCCTCTGCTTCCTTGAAGAAGTACGGATACAGGAAGCGGAAATCTTCAAATTCCTTCGGTGCCTCAAGATATTTTCTTGCGGCCATCCAGTAGGTCTCCGCCTTCTCCTTCGGTGTCACATCCGGTGCCGCTACACAGGAGACAAACTGCAGAACGATCGGATCAATCGTCTCGTCTTCTGCGGCTTCATGGCTTTCCATCGCACCGCGCATCGCATCCGCCGCATCCGCTTCATCATTCAGGCGGCCAGACAACTCCAGTGCATTGACCATGTGTTCAAAGTAGCCGCGGTACATGACTTCCCGCAGCATATCCTCAATGACCATACTCAGTTCATTCAGGATGTAGAAATCCATTCCGGGCGTTCCCGGAACCGTTTCGGTATAGCGGGTAAACAGGTCCACATCGTCTGTCAGATATTCCGGCATGAATTCATTCATGTCCCAGAACAGCAGAAAGGCAAACAGGCGCATCGTAAAAAAGTCCTTGATCGCAGGCTCATAATCCGAAGCTGTAATCGTATTGATGCCCTCCCGCAGAACTTCTGCGGACGGTGTGATTCCTTCGAGATCCAGAAGACAGGATGCCCGGAAATAGATCATCTCGGCATACACATCCATATAAGGATTCTGAATCTGATTGAGTTCTTTCAGGCATGCCTCAAATTCCTCTTCCTGAAACAGAAGCCGGGCAAGGGAAAGATGCGCACGGTCTGCGCAGGCAGGTTCCTTTGCCAGCTCCCGCAGGATCTTCCGTGCTCCGGAGACATCTCCGCGGTCAAAATAAATCGCCGACAGTTCCTCCCGGAAAAGCCCGGTATCCTTATCGTCATACCGGGACAATACGGACCGGCAGAGCATCTCTGCCTTGTCATACTGTTCGTTTGCGACAAGACGGATCAGCGTTTCATAATCCGCGCGCCATGCCTCGGGCAGTCGGTCATAGCCGGCGATATAGTCAATATTTTCAATCGGGAGTCCGTTCAGTTCACTCATAAGACCTCCATGAACTTTTCGAGGATCTCCTTGTTTGGATATTCGTACTTCTTCAGATAGATCTTCATGTCCGCCAGTTCTCCGATCGAACACAGTGCCTTCTTCATGCCTTCGGTAAGACCTTCCTGTGTATTTTCCACGATCCAGCCGTGTTCCGGTTTGGTGATCTGTTCCTGAACACCGCTGACCTCCGTCGCAAGCACCGGGGTGCCGACGATCAGACTTTCCGAGATGACCGTCGCAAAGCCTTCATAGAGACTGCTGGAGACATAGAGGTCTGCTTTTTTCATATCCGCATACGGATTCTGACGGTAGCCGAGGAATACCACATGTTTCATGTTGCGCTCTTTTACCATATTGCGCAGCTTTTCTTCCTCTTCTCCCCCGCCGATCAGATACAGGGTATGGTGATTGCCGCCCTGATAGACTTCATCACTGGCGATCAGAAGCCGGTCGATGCTCTTCTGCGGATGGAAGCGGGCAACGGTAATGACATTGGGACCGTCGGTTCCGTTGATCTCACTGCCGTCATCTTCTTCCAGTGCCTTTTTAATGCGGTCGGTATCCATCAGATTGTGAATCGCAATGCCGTTGGACACATGAAACACGGTCTCATAGGCGATCAGTGCCTTTTCACTGTCCGCAATATTGAGATCGATTTCTTCCAGTGCCTTCTTCACCAGGGGCATATGGTTCCGGGAATAATTATTCACGCTGTAGTCCGTCAGGACCCAGTTGATCTTACGCTTACTGTCACCGCACGCAGTGAAGATCGTACAGAAGCCTTCCTTTGCGGCAACTTCCACATCGTACTGCTTGTGCAGGATCTTCTTTCGCTCGGCACGGATTTTATTCCGGATAAGACCGGTCTTCATATAGGCAAGCAGACGGACCTTTCCGGCAAGGTCCTTGAATTTTTTCTCCTGCCAGAGCAGTTCCAGGGACTGGTCGACCGCACGGAAAAAGGAACTTCCTTCAATCACATGCACTTTGGAAGGAATCTCGTCCAGTAACATTCCTTCTTTATGCAGGATGAGAAGATCGATCTCATATTTATCGTCCGGCAGTGCCGCCATCAGGGTATTCAGTACCCGGGCAACTCCGCCCATTCTCATCTCATCATTGACGAATAAAATCTTTCTCTTATCGGTCATAAATCCTCAGCACCGTTCTGTAATGTCCCTGACTCAGCAGGATAAAGATCAGCCGTTTCTTGAAGCTCATGTTCTTCACATACGGATCATCGATATAGTCCGGATACCGTTTGCGAAGATAATCCATATTCTCCCCCAGCATGACTTCCCGCTCGGAGGATTTCTCCATATCCTTGATCTTGAGCGTGGTGATGTCCAGCCCGAAAATGATGTACATGTGCTTAATCTCTTCAAGCACAGCCGGCTCATTGCCATGGGTCTTTACATAGTCATTGACCCGGTCGATCGCATCATAGATGTGGAATACCCTGCGGTCGATCTTATGCTGGATACTCCCTTCCCGCTGGCGGTAGAAGTACAGCGGCTGATCGACTTTCACGACCTTCTGACTGCGGTAGATCTGAATCGGAACCGTCGCAAGGTCTTCATAGAGCTTTCCCTTGGGAAACAGGACCTCTTTAAATAAGGACGTCCGGAAGAGCTTATTGCAGGCGGAGTTGTTGATGCGAATCAAAGACGGCATGTCTTTGACGCTCGCAGATGTAAAACTTCCGCCGGAGGAAAACTCCCGGTGTCCGTCCTCATAGACATATTCCATATCGCAGACTGCGATATCCCCGTCTTCATTCAATGCTTCATAAAGAAGCTTTACATAGTCCGGCGCAATCGTATCATCGCCGTCAATAAAACAGATATAGTCCCCATGCGCATGCAGGATGCCGTAGTTGCGGGCATCACTGAGACCGCCGTTAGGCTTGTCGAGTATCGTCAGGCGGTTCTCTTCAAATGCGGCCACTTCCAGGATGGCTTTGGACTGGTCCGTACTGCCGTCGTTGACCGCAAGAATCTCCAGATTCTCATAGGTCTGGGCAGAGATGCTGTCGAGGCATTCCTTTATATAAGGCTCAATGTTATAAACCGGTATTACGACCGTGATCAGAGGCTGTTTCATACAGAGTTTAGTATACCATGCCGGTACTGCCCCCTGTCACCTGCCGGCTTACGGATTCCAGGTACAGTTCCAGCCGTCGCAGCTCTTCTTCCAGAAGTGACTGGACGCATAGTCAATCGGTACGGCATTGATCCATTCAAAGTCATCATCACAGAAGATGATCTGCAGTTCTCCGGTAAGCCCGGTGGATGCGCCGTTGAAGAGAATATCGTCTTCCTTCAGAGAAATCTGATTGCCTGCCAGTTCGATGTCAAACGGCGTACTGCTTTCCTGCAGTAAGACACCGTCCTTCACCGCCGCATAGTAATCCTTCTCCTTGTCTTTGATGAAGTCATGATTCAGACCCAGTGCATTGAGGGCGCCGTTTTCATACTGTCCGATGGAGGAATGATCCTCTCCCTTGTAACGGAAGAGAATCGTGCATGGGTACTTCTTTGCGTCTTCCAAGAGGCTGTAGATATTTACATTCTGCTTGGTGAGCAGATATTCAGACGCCCGCCTGCGCGCGGTCTCATAGACCGGCTTGGCTTCCGGATTGTCGCTGTGCTTTGTCACATAGCCCTTTTCCCTGATTACATCAGCCAGATGGCGGGTAACGATTTCCGCACCCCAGGTATTGTTGTGCCAGGTATCGCCGTCCATATCGAGATACCATCCAAGCTCGGATGCCTTGGCCAGGAAATCGATATACTCATATCCCTTCTCATCGAAGTACTTCCAGAGCGAGCCGAGCTTATCCGCATCCGCCTGGTCTTCCTGATATGGTGTTTTGACAAAGATCAGATGAATATCATTTTGTTTACAGAGGTCCGCGAGCCGGTCGATCCAGTATTTCTCATCGTCCGAAAGCGGAACTTCCTTCTGCGGCTGGAATACTTCCAGCGGCGTAAACTGCAGGTTCTCCGGCTTCTGGTCTACATAACCCAGGCCCCATTCAATGCCCTGGTCCGGGGATGCCGCTTTGGCAACCGCATCCAGATCAGAGAAATCCATCGTCTTCCAGTTGTCATGGTTCATATAGAGGTCATAGGTATAGCCAAGCTTTGTCTCGTCATCCACCGTATCCGGTATTCCCTCTGCCGCATCGGTACGGGTCTTTCCGCTCATCATATCCATTGCGATGTAATACGTGCCGTCCGCATAGCAGACCTGACTTTGCGGTAAGAGTGTAAAGACATCAATGACAACCGTTTCCGGATGCTGGGTCTTCAGGACTTCTTCCAGAAGATAGACGCTCTCGGAGAACGGCTGGCAGACAGAACCGAAGACATAGCTGTAATAACCGGTCTCCGCATAGAAATAGCCCGGGTTGAATGCATACTGCATGTGTGACGAACCAAGTGCGATCACATCGACCGTATTCTCCGGGAACGCACGGAACTGGTCACCGTCCGTATTGCGGTCCTTCCGGAAATACGGCGTCAGAACACTCCAGATACCAACCGCAATCGCCGCGAGCACTGCAAGCTTTACCCCTCCCAGCAGGATGCCCGCAAGCGGCTTCATTTTTTTCTCAGACCGTTTCTTCTTCACCGGGGAAGCCTTGACACGGTCCGTCGTAACTTTAAAACGATCAGAAGGTGACATAGATAAAATCCTCCGGATGGAAGCCAGGTCCATAAACGCCAAAGATGATTGCGATCAGTATCAGTGCCGCATAGACAAGCCAGCGAACAAGGATGAACTGTTTTGCGAGCAGTTCATTCATATCAAAGAAGTAACGAAGAAGATCAGTAATGATTACCATAACAATCAGAATCCAGAGCCAGTTCAGTTCATTGAGCGTGATCCCGGCGGTCTCATACGAGATTGCCGGAAGACCGCTGATCTGTCCCATACGCGCAAAGATACCGAGCGCTTCGTCCATGGATGCCGAACGGAAGAAGATCCAGAGCAATGCCACAAGAATAAAGTTCAGGATAATAAGCAGCGGTTTGACGAACTTCAGGGAGCCCTTCTTCAGAAGTTTCTGAAGCGGGTTTTCCAGCACATTCAAAATGCCGTGCCCCAGTCCCCACACCACAAACAGCAGTGTGGAACCATGCCAGAGACCGCTCACAAGGAATGTGATCAGTACGTTGAGAATACGGCGCACCTTTCCCTTCCGGCTTCCGCCCAATGGAATGTAAATATAATCCCTGAGCCACGAAGAGAGACTCATATGCCAGCGCCGCCAGAACTCCGGAATCGAAGCGGAAAGATACGGGGTATGGAAGTTGCGCTCCAGATGGAAACCCAGCAGACGGGACACCCCGATTGCCACATTGGAGTATGCATCAAAGTCGGTATAGATCTGAAAGGCATACAGAATGACACCGAATACGGTATACCAGCCGGAGAGCTCCGGTGAAAGGAACTTCGTTACCCCTGCCGCAAGCTGATCCGCAATGACCAGCTTTTCAAAACATCCCAGCATCGCCTGCACAAAGCCTTTTTTCTGATCGGCATAGTCAAAGGTCCAGGACTTGTTCAGTTCCTGGACAAACGGCTCTGCCCGGTTGATCGGACCGGCCATAAAGACCGGAAAGAAGATCAGATAATCAAACATCGTGATCGGATCCTGCGCGGCGGTTTTCTCCGTGTATACATCCGCAAGATAACTGATCGCCTTGAAGGTATAGAACGAAATACCTAACGGCATCACCCAGCTGACACCCGCAAAGAAGCCGGCATATTTAAAGACACAGAGTCCAAGCACCGGAACCGCAATGCTTAAGGCAAGCATTCCCTTGTTCTTCTGTTTTCCAAGCAGAACCCCTGCCCCATAGGTCCATGCGCAAAGCACCAGCACATAGATCACATCCAGGATCCGTGCCGCAAGCAGCGCAAGGAATACCAGGTTTGCGAGAAGTACCGCATATTTCCGGGCCTTTCCCGGAACCACCCAGGTCAGGAAACCAGCCCCGGCAGATAACAGTAAAAACGGAAGTGACAGAATACTCATGGCCGCCACTCCTCAAGGGTATCCCCTTTTACCAGAAACGCCTTCGCCGCAAGTTTTGCCAGCGGCGTATCACTTCTGGAATCCGAATAGAATTCATTGATCGGCGCATCGCCGAATACCGCACGGTAACGCCGCACTTTTTCTTCCCCATGGCAGTTGTCTCCGGAATAGATGCCGGTATGCATGTCCACCGGACTTGCCATGACTGTTTTGATTCCGACCTTATCGCAGAAGGAACGGATCAGAAACTCCGGAGAAGCTGAAATGACAACGTCATCTTCTTTCTGGTGGTTCTTATACCATTCCTTGACATGGTCCAGATGGGAGGACGTATACTCCTCCACAAAATCCTCCATGTCATCGATGAAGGTAAACATATGGAACAGATTGGTCTTGAAGGTCTGTTTCGGCATGAGATGAAGCACGAACAAAAGCCCGCAGACCGCGGTCCGCGGAATACTTAACAGGGTCTTCGGCCGATGGCTCCAGGCATACAGCACCATGCCCATCGTCGAATCGCCCCGGTAAATCGTGTCATCCCAGTCGTATACGTTCACTTCAGTACCCCTTTTGTCATCTCATGATACAGTTTACGATATTCTTCCTTCATCCGCTCACGTCTATATTCCTGACCGCGCGAAATACAGTCTTCCGTGCGGAAGGAAATCTGCCGGTCCCGCATCACTTTGATCATGCCGATCATGGCATCGAGATCATTCGCCGGTACGACGATTCCGGTATTCTCGGTCACGATCTCCGGACTGCCGCCAACCGCATAGGTAAGGACCGGACAGCCGCATGCCTGTGCTTCGATATTTACCGTCGGGAAGGTGTCTTCCTGCGTCAGATTGATAAAGACATCGGCAGAGGAATACAGTTCTGCCATCTGGTCCACATTTTCCGTGCGTTCCAGTGCAAGCACATTCGGAAGATTCAGTTTGTTCTTCAGGCTGCCTGTCACCCCGACTGCCACAAGTGCCGTGTTTTCCGGCAGGTTCTGGGCCAGACGCACCAGGTCTTCCGACCCCTTCTCCTTATACCAGTTGGACGCCGCCGCAAGGATCACAAACCGGTTTTCGAGACCATGGTCTTTCCGGAAGGACGATTCCCTTCGGGTAAAGATGGTTGTATCAATTCCGTTTGGAATCGCAAGGATCCGGTATTTTGAAAGGTACGACTGTTCCGCCTCTTCCTTCAGCCATACCGACGGTGTCACGATCGTCATCTGATCTGCCTTCAGGGAGGTAAAGACATCCTGTTTGCGTGCCTGATTCTTTGCCGTATTGCGTCCGTTGAACGTCGGCGGATAATGGGACAATGCCGGGCAGTTGACGCACGTTGTCTTCCATTTATCGCAATGCACGCTGGTATAGTGCGCACAGTGTCCGGTAAACGCCCAGCAGTCATGCAGGGTCCAGATGACCGGCACACCGCTCTCTTTGAGATACGCAAAGAGCGGTTCGACATTAAGGTAATAGCCATGCAGGTTATGAAGATGGACGAGATCCGGCGCAAACACTTTCAGGTCTGCGACCATCTCAATGGTCTTTGCATTGCTTTCAAAGCCATGGCTGTCAAACAGGAAGGTTTTGATCATATGCCCCGCAAAGGAGGCTGCCCCGCCGAAATAGAAATGCGTGTCATCCTGCAGGACTTCCCTGCTTAAACCGTTCAGATCAACGGCTGCGCTTTTGCGTCCATAGTAGATCCGGCTCTGGATCCCTTCTCCGTTTCCAAGCATTTCTGCCAGTTTGCCGGTGCTTCCATACCCGGCGACTGAATTGATTACCGCAAGTTTCATAGTGCTCACTCCTGCGGCGCGAAGATCGTCTCCGCGTTATATTCGTCCAGATAATAGAAAACCAGATGCAGATCCTGACTCAGACTGTAATATTCCTTGAAGTAATACATATGGGTATCATCCCCTTCCAGAACATTCGGGGAATGGATGGATTCATCCGGATAGGCCATGAGCCAGGCATCACCGGCATCCGGGCGGAGCCGGTAATATTCGACCTGCTGGTAACGGCGGATATTGATGAGATGGACGAGATGATAGATGTCATAATAGGAAACCATGCGCCAGATCGAGATGCCGCAGAACAGTGCCGCAAGCACATAACGGAATTCCTTCTTTGCAAGAGGTATTTCCTGAAACAGCACCAGTGCCGTCAGTAATAAAAGATAAACCGTATACAGGCTGGAGCGGCTGTCAAAGATCGGCGACATCAGCATCACCACATCTGCCCCGCCGGCACAGAGCACCAGATATACCACATACCACTTCTTAAGGGAGTGTTTTTCAAATGCGATATACGCCGCAAGGAATACGATCGTATAGATCAGATACAGCAGCCCCTGACCGGCCAGAAGCGTCACAAAACCAAGCCCGATGAGCCCGTAGAGCGGCTTATGTTCATTGCGGTGCCGTTCTGCCCAAAGCAATGTAAACAGCGTAAAGGCGATCGTGATCCAGAGGCTTTCCATAAAGCTGCGTTCAAGAAACAGCGGCCAGTTCTGGGCCAGTTTTTCGCCGAGACTCAGCGCATTGAATGCGGCATTGTCATTGGCCATGCGGGAAGCCGCACCGGGAGAACCCAGAATGATCGCGGATCCAACTACTGCAAAACCGAAGATGAGGATCATCTTCTTCAAGTTTGGATTCTTCGTGCAGTAACAGTAAATCAGGACCAGAAGATCTCCGCCGAAGATCATCGCCGCAGCATTTTCCATATAGAGCGGAATGCAGAAGCTGAGAATGCATAACGCGATGGTTTTCCATACAGGCGGCTTGTCTTCCGCAAGCCATCCTTTCAGGATCCAGATCTGGATCAGGAAGAAAAACAGCGGCAGTACATAGGTTGTGCCCATGATCCAGGTATATGTCTGCATGCGCACCCGGTTTCCCACACTGAACATCAATGCCATCGCCAGCAACGCGGTCAGAACCGGACGTTTTGTGTCGGACAGCCTCACCAGTAACAGGAAGATTCCCGTAAACAGCAAGGGATTCAGTACATTCCAGAGGTTTTTATGCGGTGCCACAAGGAAGCCCCAGAGTTCGCTCAGATACCGTCCCGACCAGGTCTGATACATCGTAAACGCCTGTTTGAACGGATTATTCCACATACCTCCGACCGCATAGACCCAGTCATCACCGCTGGCCGGTGTCCAGTGCGTGATCAGCGCGAAAAACAGGAAAAAGATTCCTGTGATCATGATCATGCATACTGCGGTTCTGTTGTTTATCAGTTTCTTCATCACTTCTCCACGTAGGAACGGATTCCGCGCATTGCGTAGTCCGTATTCCAGGTGACCGCATCCATCACCGTTCCGGACGCCCGATCGAATATCGCGATCGTGACGCCTTCGAGATCATTCGTACATTCCATACCGTCAATCAGAATGTCACTGGTCATCGGATCATCACTGCTGTATACCCAGACATAATGTCCATCCGGGGTATATTCCTTCCCGAAGGATTCCTCTGCGCCATTGACATCCGTTTCCGCGCCGAATTCCAGAATGTAATTGGAATGTGTACCGAGGTTCTTCCCGACTGCCGTTTCCAGAAGATCGAGATACGCTTCATAACGCTCGTTCAAAGCGGTCGTTGTCACAAAGCCGATGTAATCGGGATTTGCCTTTACCGCCGCAAGATAACGCTCAAGATCAACCACATTCATTAATGCCGGATCGCCGTTTCGATAGATGGCATTCCATTTATCCAGCGATGTGGAAACCACGGATTCCAGTCCATGGGTAATCGCATAGTTCTCATTATTCACAAAGGACGGATAATCCAGAATATCATTCAGACCGTACATCGCATTGTACGTTGTGAAAAATTCATTGTTAATTGTCGGAATCACCGGATTGAGATTTCCGGCGTTCTTCTGGGCAGTGACCCACTTCTCACGCACCGTGTACTGATAGCGGGTATAGCCAAGATCCAGTAATGCATGTCCATACTGAACCAACGATATGACACACATAACACCAAGCAGTGCCGGCAAGGACCAGTGCACTTCTGTTTTCTGCGCGCCAAACAGCGGTGCCGCAATGGAGAGCACACCGACAATTACCAGAATCGTTGCGCCGAACATCGACCGGTCAAATTCCACTGGTACCGGACTTAATATAATAGCGCATACCGCAGCCATTCCGGAGAGTGCATATCCAAGTGCGAGAATCAGGTCTTCCCGCCTGATTCCCTTCGTCAGACGAAGTGCAAGTCCTGCGCCGAAGGCAAGCAAGAGCGGAAGCTGGGCTTCCGGTTTTCCAAAGATATTCAGGGTATTGCGCAGGTCATGAACCAGCACATATGCCTTACCGCCTTCATTGATGAAATCCTGCGCACGGATCGCATTGCCCGGTGCCTTGATCATCAGGACAAATCCGATCACTGATCCAATCAGACCGGCAATCATCCATGGTTTTACAGGCATCTTCTTCCGCCGGTACAGGACGAAGAAGATCAGCACCAGCAGGATACATGCCCCGCCGGTATTCTCATTCGTCCATCCCGCCGCAATTCCAAACAGGAAGAACAGCACCGCAAACCATGGTTTGCGCTCCGAAGTCCCATCCAGTTCCTTCCGGTAAACATACAGAAACGCCAGGATGATCGTGGTCGTCCAGAGATAATTACAGGATCCGGTCTCCCAGAGGACCGTCTGTCCAAATAACGGCGCAAACAGAAACACCGCCAGTGCCGTGACCGCATACAGCGGACCGGCTACGTCCCGGTTCGGTCCGACCGCATGACGGCACATCAGATCAACAAGCACACAGAACATGATTGAATTGCATACATCAAAGATCAGTTTTGGCATTGCCAGGAAGAACCGTGCGATGAGATGGGCAACCGTGCGGCCCGTCCAGGTCATGTACTGGACATATTCGCGCTGAAACAGATCAAACAATCCGTTACTGATCGAATAGCCGAGATCATCTGAGGTCTTGACCGTCAGAAGATTCAGAATCAGAACGGCGAGAAATACAAAAAGTCTTATATAAGACACATTGTTTTTGAATAATGTACGGGGGTCAGTTATCGGTGTGCTCTTTTTCATATAATTCACAATCGTAATTGTACTATTTTGAAGATCATTTCTCACTTCAAATCCGTTATTTCTTACTCAGAAGCCAGATGACAGAGCGGAATAAAAGCCTATATCAGCGCAGTTTTTAAGCAGATACATTGGCGGGAATGTAATGCCGCTCTGTATGTATGGTAAAACCTGCCATTAATACGACCGCTTGGGCCAATATTCTCACCAAAACGATGACGTTTGATCAATCATGTCGCATGTTTCAAGCACAGTGCGGCTTTCCGGATTATGAAAGCCCGCTTTTATATTGTTATAATAAAACATTGTGAGGCAATTCGATGGGTGTTGTGTATGACAGTGTCATAAGAAGATCCTGCAGGAGCACATATCCCTGTCGACTCACGATCCTGATTGATCAGGTCTTTGGGAAGATAAAACCCGTTGGAGAAAACAGGTATGAAGCAATTCAGACGAAAACTATTTGGAATTACGTATTTCTCTATTTTCTTTCTGTGTCTGGCAATCAGACCGGTTCAGGCATATGTTGATCCGTCGGTTATGACTTACGCAGTTCAGGCGATTGCCGGAATTGCGATTACACTCGGAACCTTCGCAAGTCTTTACAGCCGCAGACTCATGAAGCTGTTCGGAAAAAAGAATCCGGTCGGGACACGCTCGGTTCGTTCGGACGATCTGTATTTCAATGATCCCCAGACCCATACAACCGTTCATGCCCTGTCATTTCTTTCAGAGGACGCAAAAGCCCGGCTGATCCAGCAGGAAGAAGCCCTGGCAGAAAAAGCCAGCCGTCCTTCCCTTCGCACCGGTCTTCTCCTTACCGCCGCAATCAGTTTCATGTGGATGTTCTATGCGCCGCTGCAGCTGTATCTGAATAACATCAGTGAATTCCGCTTCGATTTCTATTCCATCCTGCCGGCATTATGTCTGATGCTGGGAGCGGGGCTTGTCACCGGAACAATCGTCTATGACCTCTGTTACCGGATTTCAAAGAAGCTGTATGTCGGAATGGTTCTGTTCGGCCTCATTTTTCTCATCGCAACCTATATTCAGGGCAATTTCCTGGCAGGCAGTCTTCCTGCGCTGGATGGATCCAAGTTCGACTGGTCGCAGTATTCCGCGGAACGGATACAGTCATTGATTCTCTGGATTGCCGTACTCCTGCTGGTTATCGTTCTTTTTGTGAAATACCGCAGACATGGATTTCTCCGCGGTGTGAATATTGCATGCAGAATTCTGCTTCTGACGCTTGCGGCTACCCTTCTGATCAACGGACTGTCAAAGGGAGGCTTCCGCAGAAAAGAATCCCCGATCATTTCAACGGATCAGGAATTTACGTTTTCCAAGAACCAGAATCTCATCATTCTTGTACTTGATGCACTGGATTCCGGAATGTTCCGGACATTAATGGAAGAAAATCCGCAATGGAACGATACGTTTGCGGACTTCACCTATTTCCCGAATACGGTAGGCTGTTATACCTATACGCGCCACGCAATACCTTATATGCTTACGGGCAAATGGATGGAGAATCAGGAGCCGTATGCTTCATTCCAGACTAAGGCAATGGATGAATCACCGCTGTTTTCCATGCTTGAGGAACAGGAATATCGCATGGGAATGTATGAAACTGAGCTCACCTATGAGAATGAACATATCTATCGGTTCGAAAACATCCATGATGGGCACTACAGTCTCGATTCCATCGGTGAATTCGCACGTCAGAACTTCTTTACGGTATGGTTCCAGTACATGCCTTATCAGCTGAAACCGCTGCTTTCACATGAAGATATGATTTCCAACATTCAGCATCGCGCAGTCGGAAGCACTGACGCCTTCAGTTATGAAAATGACGTATTCCTTGATGCGGTTCGTAATACCCCCTTCACAACTGTGGATGAAAACTGTTTCCGGTTTATTCATCTTGATGGTGCGCATGTGCCGTTCCGCTACGACAAGGATGCCAATGTGATTCCTCTTGACCAGGGCAGCTATGAACAGAATATCCAGGCGGCGATTACGGTCACGGACGCATTTCTTTCAAAACTGAGAGAAACCGGGGTTTACGACAACTCCGCGATCCTTGTAATGGCAGATCACGGCTATACCGAAGTATATGATTCCCTTCTGGGACGCTCAAATCCGTTCCTGATGATTAAGGGAATTGGAGAATCTCACCCGTTAGCCATTTCCGAACAGCCTGCATCCTATGAGGATCTTCAGAACATTTACCGTGACCTCTGCAATAAAGCAGATTCCGGAAGTCTGATCCCCTATTCTGAAAACGAACAACGGACCCGACGCTTCCTGTCCTATGATTACAATACAGAATCCATCATTACCGAGTATTTCCAGGACGGTTATGCCACCGACTTCGACCGTATGAAAGCCAGTGGCAATGTATATTATCTGGACGACTGAAACAGTGAGAGATGAATGCATACAGGCTATAATACTTGCGAACGGAACCAGTACGATGGATGACCTGATAACCGGCTTCATATTCATGGTTTGACCGTCCATCCGATGGTATGAAATGAACTTCTGATGCTTCTGTTGATTAAAGGAGTACCTCATTATACATGAAACCAAAACGTAATTTCACCGTGCTCTGGCTCTTATGCGCGGTTCTGATCATCTGTGCCGTGATCTTTGTGCCGTATTATGTGTCCGGCAAAGCCTTTATTCTGGGCTGGGACATGCGGACGATCTATTCGTCCAATTTTGAGAATCTGCGGACCATGATCGATGCCTTCCGGGAAAACCACACCCTGCCGTACTGGTCCTGGGCAAACTTCCTCGGCAATGACTTCTATTCCAGCAAGCTCTTTTACTTCAACGATTTCTTTGAGTACTTCTTTGTCTTCACAAAGCTCCCCTACAGCGAAGCCATCATATACATGACCTTCCTGCGCTTCCTGACCGCAGCCCTTGGCTTCCATGCCTACTGCCGCTATCAGAACGCCTCGGATTTCACCTGTGTGGTCGCGCCGCTGTTATATACCTTCAGCGCCTATTTACTGCAGATCATGCGGGATCCCTTCTTTGCGAGCTTCATTGCCTTCCTGCCGCTGTATTACCTTTCGGTAGACCGCTATATCCGGGAGAAGAAACCGTTCTTCTTTGTCTTCATGGTCTTCTTCATGTTTCTGAACAGCTACTACCTGTTCTATATGACCAGCCTGTTTACGATTCTTTACTTCATCTGGCGCTGGCACAGAGAATACGGCAATCTCAAAGACATGATGAAACATGCGGTGATCCTGATCGGCTATTACCTGATTGGATTCATGATCTCGGGTGTCATCGTTATTCCGGAGATCCTAAACATTATCGGAAACTCCCGGGTCGGTACCCGCAGTGCAGTACTGGTCTATGAAAGCTTGGTGCCGTATCTCAATTATCTCAGCGGACTGTTTACCCCGACCTCTGTGGTAGCCTATCGGCCGGATGCGATTTCCTCCATCTACCTGTATGACACCCCGAACCATCAGCTGATGGCGGTCTATGTCTGGGCAGGCAGTCTGTGTGCCCTGTTGTTTCCGCAGTTATTTACTGATGCGAAAGAGCGCGGCATCACGATCGTCAATACCCTGATCATCAGTGCCATCGCACTGGTTCCGATTCTGAGTTCCGTCATGCATGGATTCAGTGAGCCTTCCTTCCGGTGGATGGCCAATACGACCTTCCTGTTGATTGCGGCAGTGATGCCCTTCCTTGACGGCAATAAGCGGATCAGCCGCTCCCTGCTGGTCATTACAACCATTGTCTGTGCAGCCGGGCTGATCCTGACACCGCCGATCTTTGCGACAATTCTGAAGGTCACCAATATCCGTGACGGCTATCTTGCCTTGCTTGCCTGTGTGCCGTTTATTGTGATCAACGGATTTGCGCTTTACCAGAACAAAAAGGCCGTGCTTCTGATCAGTACGATTCTGGAACTCTGTACGGTCTGTTTCCTGACCTATTATGCCAACCCATCGCAGTCTGAGGTCACCAAGGAAGACGCGGACCGGATTCCCTTTATCCTTGGAAAGAAGAATTATTACAACGAGTGGACCATGACACTGGATCCGGAGAATGAACACAGCTTCTACCGCAGCTATATCGATCCGCAGACGGTCTACTTCGGAATGGGCACCAACTATAACCTCGATGCCAATATCCGCGGACTGCTTGCCTATGACAGTACCTATCTGTCCAGCACAAATGATCTCATCAGATTGGATGAGAAAAATGTCATCGATTATCTTCCCTGGACCTTCAACATCCAGAATCCGGATATCATGACTCTGGTCTCCACAAAATATGCGGTGACCGGACCGGATCAGGCATGCCCGTTCAAACACGGGGAACTCATCGGTCACTATGCGGATACCTGGAATGTGTATCTGAATCTTGATTACATCAATCTTGGCAAGACCTATACCGGCGGAATCATGACCTATGATGACTATGATCCGTCCATGTCGGCAGAGATTACGGATAAGGTTATCTGCCATCCGGAAGACTATGAAGAAATCAAGGCCCTGCTTGGAACTGAAGATGTCCAGTGTTACAGCGCCTGGGCGGAAGGCAATCATGTCAGTGCCGGCTTAAAGGCAACGCAGAACGGATTCGCCGTGCTCTCTGTCCCCTATGATAAAGGCTGGGCAGTAATGAACAACGGAACACCGGTAAAGACATACTGCGTCAACGGCGGAATGACCGGCATTGCGGTAACCCCGGGTGAAAATGATATTCAGATGTGGTTTGCGCCGAGAGGATTAAAGATCGGCGAGCTCTGCACGATTGCCGGAATCGTATTATGTATCGCCGTATTTGCGGCTGACAGGTACAGAAAGAAAAAATAACAGTTGTATTATTCAATTGTTATTCAACGTATTATTGATACAGAACTGACAGAAAGGCAGGTGACGGCATCCGTCTTCTCAGAAACAATGAGATTTGAAGAGATGCCAGAATATGAATCGCTCCGAACTACTGGAACTGATATTTACAGATGTACAGGCTCGAGACGGCGGGCAGGATATTGATTCGTTTCATGATGACGCATCACGTGTTCGATACATGAAATCTGAAATTCGCCGGATGTATTTCAATAAAGGTGAAAAACTGTTTCGCTTTACATTATGGATGCGGATTCACGAGAATACGAAGCGGATGTCCCCGCTCTGGCTCTTCGGCACATTCATGTATAAACGTGAAATCAAGCGCAGCGGCGTTCATCTCAGCTGCCCGGTTGGAACCCACTTCCACGTTGTACATGAAAGCGACAGTTATTTGAATGCGGCGTCGATTGGCAATCACTTCACTGTCTATCAGGGTGTTACGTTAGGTGTAGATGGAAAAGGCGGCAAACCCGTCATCGGAGATCACGTGACAGTATATACAAATGCCGTCATATGCGGTGATATTCACATTGGAGACCATTGTGTCATCGGCGCCAACGCATTTGTTAACCGGGATATGCCGGCACACAGTATGGCAATTGCATCAACCATTATCAAACAGCCCAGAAAAAGCTCGGAGTGAAAACCCCGAGCTTTTTAGAATTCCTGTAGAGATGTTAATCCGAATTACTGAAACAGGTCCAGTTTAAGCAGAAGCTTTTTCATGCCTTCCACATCCAGACGTTCGGTGTTGTGACTGTCATATTCTTCGGAAACATCAATTGTTTTATTTCCTTTGGTAAAAAACTTGTCATAATTCAGGTCACGATTATCCGCACAGATTCGGAAATAGTTTCCAAGGTCTTCTGCGCGGGCCATTTCCTCTTTCGTCACAAGTACTTCATAGAGTTTTTCACCATGTCTTGTGCCAATGTAGTTGATTCCGGTATCGGACTGTTTCAGTTCGATGATTGCCTTGGCCAGTGTATCGATGGTTGCGGCAGGTGCCTTCTGCACAAAGAGGTCGCCCTGATTACCATGCTCGAATGCATAGAGCACAAGATTCACCGCATCCTGCAGGGTCATCATGAAGCGTGTCATATCCGGATTGGTAATCGTAATCGGATTGCCGTTATCAATCTGATCACAGAACAGCGGAATGACACTGCCTCTTGAAGCCATGACATTTCCATAACGGGTCAGGCATAGCACCGGATCCCCTTTCATCATCTGTCGGGAACGGGCAATAACATTCTTTTCCATGAGTGCTTTTGTCATGCCCATCGCATTGATCGGATATGCCGCCTTATCGGTACTCAGGAAGATTGCCTTCTTGATGTGGTGTTCTGCACATGCCGTAATGACATTATTCGAACCAAGGACATTTGTCTTTACAGCTTCGATCGGATAGAACTCACAGCTTGGCACCTGTTTGAGCGCTGCCGCATGGAACACATAGTCCGCACCGCGGAATGCGCCTTCGATGGAACGATAATCACGCACATCGCCAATATAGAATTTCAGTTTCTCTGCGGATGCCGGATCAATCGCCTGATAATGGTGACGCATGTCATCCTGTTTCTTTTCATCTCTTGAAACAATACGGATTTCCCTGATATCCGTATTCAGGAAGCGGTCTGCGACCGCGTTTCCGAATGAACCGGTTCCGCCGGTAATTACCAGAATCTTATCTTTAAATATCGACATACATTGTCTCCTTATTCCACACGGATCCAGTCCGGATTTCCGGCGATCCACTGATTGTCTCCAATCCGATACCAGGTATAGCCCTGGGCTTGCGTTGTTTCATACGCAGTATACGTTTTTCCGTTTTCTGCTTTTGAAACAACTGCGTCTGACAATCCAGCTCCGCTTCGGATGTTCAGATTGTCCACAACTACTGTAACACGCATTGTCTTCGGTTCTGCAGTCTGATTTTCTTCCGGTGCCGCAATCAGGTTGATTGTCTCATACGTGACCCACTCATCGGTACCAGCGATCCAGCGGTTCGTACCGATACGGTACCAAGTATAGTTATCATCCTCAAAGGTCTCATAGACCTGATAGCGTTCTCCGTTGGTCGCCTCACCGCGGACGGCGCTTGTGGTACGGTGTGCTCTGCGTACACGCAGCTGATCGACATGCACGGTCACATAACCGATCGGATCGGTCACGTTCTGTTCGATTTCATCCGATGCGGTACTTGCGATCTGCGGCTCCACGTTGGTGACAAGTTCGGTTTCATATACCATCTGGGTCGATCCGCCCCCGTCGAGACGAATTGCATCTTCAACGCCAAGTTCTCTTAAGAAGTCCGCAATCCTTGATTCTTCCACCGTTCCATACAGCGTAATCAGAAGATACTGCTTGTCCGGCCGCTGCGCAAGAATGGTAACCGCTCGCCCATACATGCGGTAATTGATATCCCCGTAATCCCCATGGGTAATATCCTGTTCAACGCCATCCGCAAAATAGGTAAACGATCCGGACACCGCATAGTCTGCGTTCATGGTATAACCGGTGAACCACTGCCATTCCAGATCCCCGGCCCATCTGCCATACTGCCAGCCATGATATTTGAGATTCATCTCACTGCCGGTAATATACGCCGTCGCAAAGCCGCTGCCATAGGCAGGCACACATTTGTCGTGATACCAGTTGACCCATTCATTATGCCGTCGGACACCGCCGACCGGACGGCCATACTGGTCCTCACCGGTGATAAAGTATCCGGCATTGATTCCTCCGGCATACTGATAGCCCTGCGCAATGGTTTCCGGATCCTTCAGTTCATTCACAAAGCCCGGTGTTTCACTGAAGTCCACCTGAAGAAAGGTATGTTCACTTGGATTGACCCGCAGGATGTCATATACCACATCATCCAGAATGCCTTCTTCATGGGTGATGTCCTGCGACGTTCCATCCGTATATACATTGATTGCGGTCGCGACCCGGCGGCGCAGCACATGAACACGTGATTCTTCATCCCATGCATTCTGCACTTCTTCCGCATGAACCGGAACCTGGGACAGCGATACTGCGGCAGCTGCCAGGAAGCCTGCGGTTATCGTCCGATATCTGTTTTTCGTTATTCGCATCTGTTCATTCCTCCTGTTGTCTGCCTATCGCGCCCAGTAGAGTCGGTTTTTCCCGGCTCCCTCTTTGATAAGCAATCCCTTCTCGGTCATCTTCCGAAGAATGAGAATTGCCATGGACTGGGAAACATGAAGCTCTGATTCAATGTCTTTCCGTGAGATATATCCTTTTTTCCGTGTCAGTTCCACAATTCGTTTCTCCCGGTCATCCTGCTGCTTCTGATACGGCGGTGAGAGATGCGAGAACGGCTTTTCTGTCTTGTAATTGCGGTTTGGCAGAATCAGCCGGAATGCATGATCGCTGGCGTCAAACGCCGGCGTCTGATACCCTTCCGCATAGGCATCCCTGATTGCCCGGATTCCTGTGCCGAATCCGCCCAGCATTTGAAGCTGTGCAAATACCTGCGCAAGCCCTGGATTGCGCAATACGGAGATTCCAAGATTCAGATCGTTTATGGTAATTCCTTCCGGCAGTCCGCCCAGCGTCACAAATTCGATGCGGTCTTCATGGATGTTTATCAATGTGGCGTCTTTATACCGATACTCCCGATGAAGCACCGCATTCATCAGTCCTTCCCGTATGGCTTCTGCCGGGTAGCTGCGCTGTTCATTCTGAGTAAGTCCGCTGAACACGATCTGTTTCCGGTTCAGCCGGTCAAGGATCGCATAGGCTTCCTTCAGTTGTGTTAACAGCGAACCGTGCAGTTCGGTATATTCCTGCAGGATACCGGTTCCGGTTCCCTGAAAGACCGTCAGCTTCATGGTATGAACACACTGATCGGAAAGTAATAAAGCAAGATTGGTATAGTTTCCGTTCTTCCCTTTCAGACCGAGTGCACGCATCTTTTCCGGTGTCAGCGCACTGTGGTGCATGTTAAAACAGGACTCCGCCTCTCCAAAGGAAAGATCCTGCGTTATACATAACTCCTGTTCGTAACGCAGTACGGATTCCTGGTTTCCAGTCTTCGTCTTGTGCTGTGTCTGACCTGTCATCGGTTCTGATAACTTTCTGATACTGATTATAACATTAATTATCAGTATTGTTAGTATAATATCACTTTATTATTATTGTATTGTCAGTATATTGTCAGAAACCATACCATGATGGAACCGTATGAATCCGGTATAATGAAACCGATGAAAAAAGAATATCTGGTAGATGTTCCGGTAGCGGTCCAGATCTGGATCCGCCCTGAGAACCAGCGAAAACAGTTTGAGATCCTCCGGGAAGCACGGCCAAGCACCCTGCTTATCATTTCTGACGGCGGACGCAATGAAGAAGAAAACCGGCTGATTCAGATCAGCCGTACCATGTTTGAGACGGAAATTGACTGGGAATGCAATGTCTCGTCCTTTTACAGTGACGTCAATCTCGGCACGTATGGCTGTATTAAAGCCATGCACGAGTTTGTCTGGTCGCATGTCGACCGCTGTATCTTTCTGGAAGATGACATCCTCCCTTCCGTCAGCTTCTTCCGCTATTGCGCAGAACTGCTGGAAAAGTATAAGGATGACAGGCGCATCTATGCGATCTGCGGCATGAACCACGAAGGCATCTCCGAACCGGCGGAACATGACTACTTCTTCTCCCGCTATGGCAGTATCTGGGGTCATGCCTTCTGGAAGCGGACCTATGAACAGTATTATGACTATGCCTTCAAGGATGAGCCGTATACCATGTCACTCATTGAAAAAGCCGCGCACGATCTGATGCCCGGCCATGATAAGCAGATTGAGAATGTCGCAAAATACGGACGTTATGACGGTCATGAACCGGGCGGTGAATTCTTCATGAACTTCATGATCTACGGTCAGCATCAGCTGCTCATCATCCCGAAGAAGAACATGATCACCAATATCGGCGCAGACGCCAATGCGGCCCATGCGGCAGCGCTTGATAACCTGCCGAAAGGTATCCGCAGAGTGTTCAATATGAAGCGCTATGAACTGGAATTCCCGCTGAATCATCCGAAATATGTATTCCCGGATACCCGTTATGAAGCGGTGCGCAACCGCATCATGGCCTATGGCCATCCTCTGGTGCGGCTGTACCGGAATGGGGAAACCGTATTTCTGAATTTAAAAAACGGCAATGGCGATTACGTCAAAGACCGTTTGGCAAAGATGATTAAACTGAAACACGGAACCTTCAAAGAAGATTAAATCAGAGAGGACGTATCGGAGGATACATCCCCTCTTTTTGTTATGCCGGCATTTATCTGGCAGTATTCAGTTTTCGGAGTAATAGCGATCACAGTATGCCATTCGTTCTGAAACGTACCGTTTGAAATCTGACAGATCCGTCTTTTCTTCTGCAAAGTCACTGTGCGGCCAGCGCTCTTTATTCCGAAGATAGGCTCCGGAATCAAAAACCTGTGTTTCCAGTTCATCAATGATCGCAAACAATGCTTCATCGGACCACGAATTCTCCCGCAGGTTCCGATATCGCTCACATAACTCTGAGAACTGTTCCGGATCATTCTCCGGCGGATATCTGTGAAATGGACCAAACGTATAAAGATAATTGTCCTCAATATTCATTGGATATTCCTGATAATACATACCCCAGGTAAGGTTAAGGTCCCAAGGTGTATACAGCATCTTCAGCCGCTCTCCATTCCATTTCGCGGTAATGTAAAAGTTTTTTACAACGCCTTCTCTCGCACAGTCAAATCCCTGCGTCACATTGGTGAAGAGATACAGATTTTCGAACGAATCCCGGTCAATTTCATTCCAGTATTCTTCAAGCGGTTTGCCGGAAGAGAGTGAGGCCACATATTCTTCAAGCGGTTTCCACGCATTCTTATTCTCATATTCACTGAATCCGTCGAACGGATCGACAATGGAAAACAATTCTTCGAGCGCATCCGCATCCTTCTCATAATCAAACCAGTCCTGGCTCTTGTATTCCACTTCTCCAAGCGCCCGATTCACCTTCATCTGCACTTCATCCGGCATGTATCCAAGGGCATACAGTCCTTCATACGCTCCATTCACAAATAATTCCACAAAGCGGAAATCATGTCCGTTGTCCACGCCGAATTCATTCTGCTTTGCGCAGCTTTCCTTCCACATCCGCGTTGTGAATACATTACGCACGAGATCCCGATCCCAATATGGCGCATACAGAATCCATTCATTGTTTTCCCGAAGACCAAGCAGATCGGGATCACGCGATTCTGCTTTGCCAATCGAGGTTTTAAGATTGATTTTATAACTTTGCTTTGGATATGCCATAGAGGAATTACCGCGCTGGTGAATAATTCCTGTTGAGGCACTGTAATAGACCTGCGCATTGTCACGATTATCAAATACTTCCATTGTAAACGCGGCCGGATGTTCCTTGGAAAACTCCTTATCCGCCTTAACATTTATCATCGGAAGACTCGTCAGTTTCAAGGAGTACTCGTGACATATCGTTTCATTATAGGCAAGCAGTTTTATCGTGCTGTTGGATTCCAGAAAGCGGTCATCAATTTCAGAAAACAGAGTCCTGATCTGAACATCGGAACCATCCACTGTGATCTGCGGATCCGTCCAGTCATTGTCCGTTCTGACCAGCGAATAATAAAAGGTATCATTCCCCCGATCATACACAACAGGCCGGCCATTCAGCAAAACCTCTCCAAGCAGTTCCTTATCACTGACCGTATGGGAGTCAAGGATTGCCTGATACTCTGTTTCGCTGACCCGAAGACTGCTCAGTCTCCCCTTCGGCGAGGACGAGTAAAGAACACCGGCGCAGGCAAATACTGCGGCGATGACAAGAATGAACTGAATGATCTGTTTCTTTTTATGAAACACTAAATGATGTCCTCACTGTCATATTCAATGACGGAATACTTTTCAAGATTCAGTGTATTGAGTTTTGCGGTAAGGTCGGAAGGATTCTTGACCGACAGTTCGATCACATAATCCGCGCCGTTCTTTGTATAATTGCGGCTTTTGACACGATATGCTTTTGTGACAGATTTCACCGCATTCAGAATCTCTTCTTCCTGATCTTTCGAGGCACTGCGGATCACTGCCACAAACGGTTTCTTTCCAATCTGCACATTGGTAAATACAAGCAGAAGAAGCGTTACGGCAACTGATGTCAGGATTGCGACTACATACAGCTGTGTACCACAGGTGATTCCGATATGAACCGACCACAGCAGATACAGCATGTCCACCGGATCCTTCACCGCTGTACGGAAACGCAGGATTGCCAGTGCACCGATCGTACCAAGTGTGATCACAATATTGGACTGTAAACAGAGAATGATTGTCGCGATCAGTGACGGCATCACCGCAATACAGATATTGAACATCCGGTTATAAAATGCCCGGTGAGAGATATTCCGGTATACGGCATATTCATATAACGACAGTAATGCGGTCATGATCAGAACCGTCAAAACGGTAACCACCGCAATGCCGGATTCCGTAAATGCCCTGCGGAATGTATCAAGAATAATTTCGATATAACCCATGTTCAGAGTCCTCCTGTCGATTGAATCAGATTACGTGCAAAGTAGTATTTTGAGAATGCGGTCTGTACCATCGAGGGAACCGTCACCGCCTGTTTGATATATCCTGGAAGAATCTCATCAAATTTCACTTCCAGCACATGTTCCCCCTTCTTCTGAAGCGGAATTTTAAGATAATCGAGATCAAGGAAGCGGTCAACTTCCTTTGATGCGGAAATATTGAGGTCCAGCGTCACACGCACATTGGTGAGAGGCTCCACAAACGGAATCCGCTCATAGTCAACAATCGCCTTCGGCGCAAATCCCTTTGTCATGATATCCACACAGAACTGCCGGATTAACGGATCTTCTGTGTTCCAGTACACTTCTTCCGCACTGCCGGAAATAATTTCTTCATACTGTTTTTCCGTAAGCAGAGATGCCTTCTTCCGACATCTTCCAAACAGTTTTTCTTTCCGCTCCAGCTTCAGATATCCTTCGTACGTATTGTAAAAACGAATGCGGTACTTAAACCGTTCCGCGGTTCCGCCGTCATTTTCCTTGGCGCAGGAGTCAAAGAAATCATCAAAATACAGGCTGTGTACTCCATAGCCGCCATGTTTGTCACTGTGCCGGTCATTGGAAAGAAGCACCTCAAGCCGGGTCTGGATGATTTCCAGATCTGTCATCGGAAGACGGTATTTCCATTCGTTACGAAATCCCTGCATGGAGACATTATACAGTTTTTTATCTTTATTCGAACCCTGTTTCATTTCGATAATCCGCTTCGGATTTCCGCCGCAGAAACTGATACGGCATAAAACCAGCGCAGACATCAAAAAATCGCAGCCTTTCCCGGGCTGACGATTTCGTTACTGTAAGTGATTCCAAATTTTATTTGCGGTCAGAAGGTGTCTCTTTCCGATCTTCTGAGTGGTCTGCCTGATAGATGGCCATATTCTGAACCAGCCGCTGCAGTTTTGTCGTAAGCTGTGAAATTTTGAGATCCTGCTGGAAAATACGGATCAATAACAGCCCGATCAGGAAGAGATACGCAAGGTTCGAAGCGGATGCGACATGAAGTGTTCTTGCAAGCGCAAAGAACATTTCGGGAAAGATGCCGATAATCAGAAGTGCAAGCGAAAACAGGAACCAGAAGACACTGTCACCGATCATCATTTTGGAACGGCGGATGCTGGAAATAATAAATACGAATACCAGAATTCCGCCGATTGCGACCAATATACGAACTCGATATGACATAACTTAACCCTCCAACGGTATCCGCTTGCGGAACGCCCCGATAAACAAGATGCTGAGGCAGACACTGGACATGTACTGCATACTGCGCCAGGCTGTAAGATAACTTTCCCCTGCGATACGCTCATCCATCTCCACCTGCACTTCCGCAGTCTTTGCGCCGCAGCGCATCAGATAGCTGATCGTATCCGGTTCCGGCGCAAGATTGATCTGTTCCGCCATTACCTGAATCACCCGTTTTCCATACATCCGCATGCCGGACGTCGGATCACTCAGTTTCTGCCCGGTCGTCAGTCTTGTAAAGAACTGGATCATATTACTTCCCAGCATACGCATGCTGGAAGGCTTGGCTTTCGTCAGAAAGCGGCTGCCAATGACGATATCCGCCCCTTTCCTGATCTTCTGTTCCATTTCAGGAATGTATTCCGGCCGGTGCTGACCATCTCCGTCAAACTGAATCACCGCATCATAGCCATGTTTCAGTGCATAGCGCATGCCGCACTGAAAGGTACCGGACAGACCCAGATTGACTGCCTGGTCGATCATATGAAAGTGATTCGCCTGACAGATTTCCTTCGTGTTATCCGTACTGCCATCATTGATGATGACATAGTCATAACCCGGAAGGACTTCCTGCAGGTGCGTAATTACTCTGACGATGTTTTCCGCCTCGTTATAGGCAGGAATAGCAATTAATGTTTTCACAAATTCCCCTGTTATTGTTCTTCGTATTTATGAACCCAGTACCGATCATTATGCTTTCCGGCGGGTTCATAATCCGGATTCATTTTCAGCACTGCCCAGGATTCATTTTCATACACTTTCGTGCACATGCCGCGGCGAATGAGATCCTCATACGGATTTTCATACCAGCCGCGCTCATCCCAGAGAGCCAGCGTATTGTTAATGACGATATAATCCGCTTCGCTGTCCAGAAACAGACTGCCAAGCTTGGAATAATCACCGACATCGCCCATATCATCTTCCGTATACCGGCGGTCCGGATACATCAGACTGATCATGCGCTCGGAAATATCCTTGGAGGAATCTCCCGCAAGCGCCGAGCGGAAGTCTTCCGTCGTAAATGCCAGCTCAATTCCTCTGACGTAGCCTTTCAGACCGGAATCCTGTGAGAGAATCGTGACACGGTTGTCATATTCCCGATTCGCCACATCGTATTCATCCGTTGCCAGTGCATTATTGATATATTCATACAGCTCATAGGAATCCTGACGTACCTTGGCTTCCCAGTTCCAGTTTTCCTCGGTGCCGATGGCCAGCGACTTGGAATAGGAACCTGTCAGCGTATCATAGCCAAGTTTCCCCATGAATATGCACAGCACCAGCATTACCGCCCAGCTGAGTACCGGCTGCCGGATCAGACGTTCGGTACAGAATAACAGGAAACACAGCGTGAACGGATTGACCAGAATATCAAATACACGGCTGTAAACCCCCTGCGTCAGGAAGTTTGAGACAGCCGGCTGAACCAGCGGATTGATAAACAGCGCCGCAATGATCACAAGGAACAGCTTGTATTTGGACTGCACTTTGAACTCTGCGAACATGAGAATCACAAGCGCATAGAAGACAATATTCCGGAACAGCTCATTCACGTTCAGATGGCTCGTCATATTGACGGTCATATCATCCATGGAACTCGAACGGAAGAAATAGCCATAACCGTAATCCCCGTTGCGCATCAGGAAGGAAACCACGATCAATCCGACCAGCGCAATCGGAAACAGTGCCGTGAATACCTTGTTTACAGCCGGAAAGTGATTCCGAAGCAGATAGGCAATCAGCACGAGAATACCGATCACCGCAATCGTTCCTCCCAGCATCACCGGATACCCTGCCCGATCATTCAGCACGATCGCAGCTGCCATGTGGACAAGCGGCGTCAGTGAACAGATGAACCCTGCCCAGCGCTTCCAGTTTGTCTCATTGCCGAAGGCAAGCGAGAAGAAGATGCCGGTTGTGATCAGGGCAATCAGAAACAGCGAGGACGAACTGACATTCAGTCCGGCATAGTAAACGACTGTAAGCGGGAAGAACAGCGCTGCCGAATTCGGCCGGCGCAGAATCTGATAAACCAGAAGCACCATCATGCCTACAATCACTGTCCGGATCGTATTGCCGAAGAACGCCAGTGTCGTGTTGAAGTAGTTGGTATAGAACGGCGCCATGAACAGAACGATCAGAAGCAGCCCCTTCCAGAACTTCTTCCGGAACAGTACAGAAGCACTGCATACGGTGATCATGCCGAGTGACATTCCATACAGCACAGTTGCGCCCCAGATATAGATCGGCGTAACAAGACCCTTAAAGCCAAACAGATTCACTGCCCAGCGAATCAGAATTCCCCAGAAATAGTAATAACCGGTGTAATCATGAAGCGGGTCGATCCGGCTCAGGAGATATCCGCCCGGATATACCATATGCGCAAAGACTTCATTCTTACTGCTTTCCACCACTTCGGAAAGATAGGTAATGGAGTCAAAGTAGATGTTATTGGTATTCAGGTTGAACGAACCATATACAAGCACCGCGGTAAACGCAATGCCGATCACAAGCGAGATCAGATTGTCCCGGCTCGGAATGATGCTTGACCAGGTAAACAGGCACAGCACCGGCCCAAACAGAACGATACCCGCAATGGCGTAATAGGCAATTGCCGTATTTCCGTCCGTCGGAATCAGGAAGAAGATGACTGCCTGAAACAACGCCAGAATGAAACAGATACCGATCAGTGTGCAGTCCATGTTTTCCAGACCTGGAATCGAATGGCGGAACATACAGCCGTAAAAATATCCGGCGAGCACCAGCACAAGTACGATTACACAGCCGATGGAAAACGGATCGGAGTTCCAATGGGAGAGATAGTAGCCAAACCCTTCCCATCCCGACGCAAGAAAACTCAGTGCTCCAGCCATACGGTCCTCCTGACAATGTCGGTGTAGCTCTGAATGAGCTTCACGACTTTGATCGATACATTGTCATCTTCATAATCACGGGGATAGCCCATGGGTTCATTATTCTCACGCATGGAAACCGCCATCTCAATCGCCTGTTCAATCGTCTCTGCAGTAATACCGCCGATGATGACCGAACCGGCATCGAGTGCCTCCGGGCGCTCCGTGCTGGTACGGATCAGAATGCCGCTGAACTTCAGAATCGCGCTTTCTTCACTCAGCGTTCCACTGTCCGAGATGACGCAGTAGCTGTTCATCTGCAGTTTGTTGTAATCAAAGAAGCCAAACGGCTGAAGATTCTTTACGAGCGGATGGAATTTGAAGCTGCGCGCTTCAATCCACTTCTTAGAACGGGGATGGGTGGAATAGATGACCGGCATGCCGTAGTCTTCCGCCACATGATTGATCGCATTCATCAGGGACATGAAGTTTTCTTCAATGTCGATATTTTCTTCCCGGTGTGCGGATACCAGGATATACTTTCCTGCCTCAAGACCGAGTTCATTGAGGACATTGCTGGAATTGATGGAATCCATATGTTTGTGGATCACCTCCGGCATCGGGCTTCCGGTTACGAAGATGGTCTTTCCATCGATGCCTTCGGAAAGCAGATAACGGCGGCTGTTTTCGGTATACGGAAGATTGATGTCAGAGATACTGTCCACGATCTTACGGTTGATCATCTCGGAAACATTCCAGTCCCAGCAGCGGTTGCCTGCCTCCATATGGAAAATCGGGGTTTTCAGACGCTTTGCGCAGACTGCCGCAAGTGCACTGTTGGTATCACCAAGCACAAGCACGGCATCCGGCTTTTCTTCCAGCATCACATCATAGGTGCGGGCCAGAATGTTGCCCATTGTTTCTCCAAGATTCTTTCCGGCGCAGTCCAGATAATGGTCCGGCTGACGAAGCCCAAGTTCCTGAAAGAAGATGTCATTAAGGCGCGGATCGTAGTTTTGTCCGGTGTGCACCAGGACATGATCAAAATACCGTTCGCAGGCCTTGATCGTCTCGCTTAATCGAATAATCTCAGGCCGTGTCCCAAGTACGGTCATTACCTTCAGTTTCCGCATAAGATTCCCCTTTTTCCGATTTTCTGTCTGTCCGCATTATTATAGCATCCTGCATAAAGGACACTGAACTTCCGCAGACGGTTATTTCTCGATTTCGTTATTGTAATTTGCATGGCGGCGCAGAACCTTTTTTACACCTGCCACCAGGCTCTTGCCCGATTTGAGATACAGGTATTTGCGCTCGATCTGCCGTTTGATCTTCGGCCAGCCGATATCCGCATAGATCTCATGGACGCGCTTGTCATAATAGTAATCCGGCACAACATATTCCGGATCCTTCCATGGACCTTCATGTTCATATGTCTTCATATTGAAGATAGCCTGTACTTCCTTTGGAAGCTGGCTGAATTCCACAAAGTGCGCAGAATCCTCCGTTGCGCCAATATTGTTGATCAGATTGCGGGTCGGTATGATCGCAAGCTGGTGATATGCAAAGAAACTGAACTCCAGGAAGAATTCTTCAAATGCCTTGTGTCCCTGATAGTACTCCTGTACAGCATAGGCATCCATGATCTTCCGCATGGCGGTGTGATTGCCAAGTTCCTTATGAATCAGATCCATGACATAGGGGTCTTTGCCGTAGTTGAAGTTGTAATAGTTCTGATATACCCGCTTCCATGTCGCAAAGCCCCAGACATGGCAGGAGCGGGAGAAGAAATAGTCCGCACTTGGACGATCATAATCGCCCAGTACATTCAGACCGGAGATCATGGAAATGCGCTCATCATCCTTATACTTCTCCAGCATATCCCGGCAGAAGGTAAAGAAACTCTTTGCGGGCACATTATCATCTTCCATGAAGATGCAGCGATCAACGCGGTCCCAGATGTATTCGTTGGCATTCATTTGGTTCTGATACATGCCGTAGTTTTTATCCGAGTACAGCTTATGAACCTCACAGTCCCAGTCGATTCCGTTATCGATCAGTTCCCGGTTCTGATTGATCAGCGCCCACTCTTCTTCATTGCGGCCGCCGTCGGATACGACAAACAAGATCCGCGGACGGACCTCCTTAATCACTTCCCACTGCCGCCTCTGGCATTCCGGGCGAATCCAGATATTAAACTGCACCGGCACATCGACCAGCCATTCTTTCAGTTCACTCATGAAGAAAACCTCCAACTATACTTTACAGGTCACTGAACCTCAGTGAAATGCTTATAGTATTATACTATGTAGACTGCCTGCCCATAAAATCAGCAGTCCATACTGTGGGGAATTCATGAAGATTATTCTGATTAACACGTTTTATAACCAGGAAAGCACCGGAAAACTGATGCATAACTTCCGCAATTATCTGATGGAACAGGGACATCAGGTTTTGATGCTGTATGGGCATGGACCGCTCTATGAGTCGCCTGACCTGGTCCGGCTTTCTTCGGACTGGGAAGGAAAAGTGCACAATCTGCTCGGCAGAGTCAGCGGAATGAACGGCTGTTTTTCTCCCCTCGCCACAAACAAAGCCATTCAGATGATCCGAGCGTTTTCCCCGGATCTTGTATATCTTGGCAATCTTCACGGCCATTACATCAACATCTATCGTCTGTACGCATGTCTGAAAGAACTTGCAGTTCCGGTAATTCAGATCCTCTGGGATGAATATATGATGACCGGTGCATGCAGCTTTTCCTATGACTGTGATCGTTATCAGAAACAGTGTCATGACTGCCCGCGTAAAAAGGACTATCCGATCAGCTGGTTCTTTGACACCTCTGCAGTACTGCAGAAAAAGAAACAGGCTGCCTACGCAGGTATGAAGATCGGATTTGCGGGAGTTCCCTTTACTGCCGCCAAGGCAAAGCAGTCGTCCCTGTTGAAGGAATTCCCGATATTCTCCATTGATGAAGCAGTTGATCAGAAGAATCTCTTCTACCCAAGAGATCCTTCCGCATTACGACAGGAACTTGGCATCTCCGAGGGAAAAACGGTCATCCTGAATGTCTGCCCGTATCCCAGCTATCGAAAAGGCGGCACATACTACCTTGAGCTGGCCCAGGCTTGTCTGAAGGAAGAACATCTTGTATTTGTGCATGTCGGTTTTAAAGGCGACCGGGCAGAATGCCCTGCCAACTTCATACCGATTGGTTATATCAGTGATCAGGACCGTCTGGCACAGTTTTACTCTATGGCTGACCGGTTCGTCTGCACGAGTCTTGCGGAAACGCAGCCGAATACCTGCCTTGAAGCGCTCAGCTGCGGAACACCGATTACCGGATTTGATATCTCAGGTACACCTACCTGTGCGGAAGAGCCATATGGAACTTTTGTGCCGTTTGCGGACATTGCGGCATTGAAAGACGTTCTGATGCATACAACCCGAAAGACAGAATCTGTCATTGCGGAAACGCGTGCCTATGCGATGACCCGCTTTTCCTCGGATGACTATAACAAACGGCTGTTTGCGGCTGGGATTGCACTTTTGAAAAACGAACATCCATCATCGGTTGACAGTGGCAACGGAGACAGAAACTGACCTATGAATCTGATTCAATCACTCATTAAGAAATACCGGTCATTGTCCGCACCGGTAAAAGCCTCCGTATGGGCGTTATTCTGCTCGGTCTTTCAAAGTGCCGCATCGCTGATCACAACCCCGGTTTTCACCCGTCTGCTTTCGCAGGACGACTTCGGCATCTATTCCCAGTACAGTTCGTGGCTCGGCATCCTCAGTATCATTATCACCCTGGACCTTTACAGTGAAGCCTATATGAAAGGCATCACAGAACACGAGGAAGACGAAGATGCATTCACCGCCTCCATGTTATGGCTGAACCTTGCGATCTTCACCCTCTTCCTGGTGATCTTCCTGCTTGCGCCGTCCTTCTGGGCAAAGGTGCTTCACCTGTCTCCGTACCTGACCGGTCTGATGTTTGTCCATCTGCTTGCGTCCTTCCCGTTTGATTACTGGAAGAGCCGGGAACGGTATCACTACCGGTATAAGCTGTCTACCCTTCTCTCTGTAATCATTACGGTATTCGGATATGCCTTCAGTATCTATGCGATCACCCATCTCTCCAATCGGCTCCATGCCCGGATCGAGGGAGAACTGCTGATCCGCATTCTGGTTGCGGCTCCACTTCTGATCATCCTGCTTCGCAAGACAAAGTACATATACAACCGGGAGATCTGGACCTTTGCGTTATCCTTCTCCCTGCCATTGATCCCCCACTTTCTCTCCAACCTTGTGCTCAGCCAATCAGACCGGCTGATGATCGGCAGGCTTGTCAGTGATTCAGCCTCTGCGAAATACAGCATTGCCTATATGATCGCCTCCATGGTTCTGATGATCGTCAACGCGGTCAACAGCAGTTATGTTCCATATACGTTTCAAAAGCTCCGTGATCGGCAGGAGGCTTCCCTGCGAAGTTCTTCGTCACTGTTGCTGGGAGGCATTGCCCTGCTCTGTGTTATTGGAATGGGTCTGGCCCCGGAAGTCATCACAATCTTTGCGGGAGAAAGCTATGCGGAGGCGGCGATGATCGTACCGGATGTCTCCGCCAGTGTCTTCTTCATCTTTGTCTATACGCTGTTTTCCAATGTGGAGTATTACTTTAAGGAAACAAAGCTGGTCGGGATTGCGACCCTGCTTGCGGCGGGACTGAATGTTCTGTTAAATGCGATTCTGATACCCCGTCTTGGCTATACCGTTGCAGGAACCACCACGCTGGTCTCCTATCTCTTTCTGGCGCTGTTCCACTATGTCTGTTATCAGAGGATTCAGAAGAAACAACAGCTGGAAACAGTCTATGATCTGCGCATCATCCTGCTGGTATCTGCCGGATTACTGGGTGTTACGCTGATCATCCGAACCCTGTTTCATCTGCCGCTGATCCGATATCTTATCGTTGCGGCATCCGTTCCCTTATCCGCATGGCTGTTATTGAAAAAGCGCTGATCAGATCAACGCTTTTTTATGAGACCGAGCAGCTTTCCCTGTATCCATGCGCCGATTACACCCCCGCCAAGCAGAACCGCATAGGTCAGCCAGGGATTCTTCATGAGATCAGGCGATACCGTGTCGAGCAGATAATACAGAAAGATGTGCCACATATAGATGCGCATCGTATTGACCGACAGCCAGGTGATACTCTGACGGGCGCTTTCGGGTATCTGGATCTTTGATAGAAGCAGATACAGGCCAAACGTCACAAGCAGACCATAGGAGACGTAATACAGCTGCGGCGGATATTTGAACTCCGAGAACGGACGGAATCCGCGGGCGACAATGGAAAGTACTAGGGCTGCGGCCGCAATGACCAGCAGAATGATACGTTCCCGCTTTCCTTCCTTCTCCCACAGCATTCCCACCCAGGAAATCAATGCATAGCCAAGTGTATAAACCACGATATAGTCAAACAGCTTTCCTGCCGTACCCGGCAGAACCAGACTGACAAACTGATACATCAGCTGATTTGCCAGAAGACCGCCGATCAGAATCCCGCAGCATACAATGAAATCATATTTTTCGGCCAGCTTTTTTAACAGCGGATTCAGCAACGCGTTGATAAAGAAGATGCGGTATACCCAGATGAAGAGAATCCCGCCGGACAGTAAAGCAAACGACTCCAGCATCTGCCACGTCGTAAACGAGCGTCCAAGAAGCCGGAAAAACACAAAGAACAGTACGAGAAACTCCCATACCGGAAGCACCAGCCGCAGGAACCGTTTCTTCACATAACTCCCGTAGGACTCATTCGATCTTCCCGAACTGGTATAGAATGACATACCGGAAACCGCGACCAGTGTCACCACATCAAATTCCCGCAGTTCATAGAACCACTCCGGGAATTCGCAATGCGCCGCAATCACCAGAAAAAGTCCGATGATGCGGAGAATATCAATTGTCACATTCCGTGTATGCGTGTTTTCCATAGTTCCCTTACTGATAATACTAATTACAATATGCCACCCGTAGGATTACATCGTTTTTGAATTCCGCAGGATCGGTTCTTCCTTCTTCAAGATCACTCTCCGGCCAGCACTCCTTGTCCCGTTCTGAAGCTCTGCGCATCATACATCGAAAGAAGTTCGAGAACGACTTCATCCGACCATGCGTCGCTACGAAGATTATGATATGCCTAACTACTTAAGGAAAGTAATATTTAAACAACAATTCTACTTAACCCATATTCCGCCAGCCGCATTTCTTCAAGCTGAGAAAGTGTACTGTTTGCTTCCTTGTAGTTACCCAATGAGAACTCTTCAGCGCATTTCTCAAACAGCGCTGACATAGGATCCTCCCGCTTCGGCTACATCTCACTTAGCTTGTGCCGCTTCGTTATTCTGAGTATCTTTCAGTACTACTCTGCCGCATATATTACTGACATTGGGATTAGATACTTTGAAGCCGTTGATTGAACAATCCAGGACAACACGTTCGTTCACATTGCCATTTCCTTTACTGTCGCATTCAAGGTAATAGCTCTTATTTATAAAATATCCGAATGTACCGTTTCTTTTTCCAACAGTTCATTTTTCAAAGACACAGATTTCATGTACCGAAAGCGGAAATGACACAATAATATCACTCTCTGAAAGCTGGGTATAAAGATCACTCCAATAATATACAAAGCGTTTTCCTGCCGCATCCGGATCGCCATTTTCAATGAGCTCTGCCTCCGGCTTAAGATAATGTATCAGGTTATAAATACTTCTCTCCGCCAGCATCGGCTGGTGTGCTTCGGTATAGGCAAGCAGATCACGCGTTGCCTTCCGGTCAGCTGCCTCCGTCTGATAGATGCAGATACAGGAAAGTAAATCAATTACCGCCAGAACCGGTATAAACCAGGTTTTTTTCAGATACGACGTACCGATCGCAAGGCCTGCCCAGAAGGCAGCCCATCCCGGCAACAGGTAACGGCCGGTAATGAACTTATGAAACAGGAACGAGGAAAGAATGCACAGAATTCCTACCCATACCGGATTTAACAGGAATGCCCAGAAGAATTCCGTCTTCTTTGTACGAACCAGAATCATGCCAATTAACAGAACGGTAAACGCAATCAGACACAGTGACACCGCTTCATTGTGACTGCTGAACGGAAACGCAAAGAACTGAATGATCCGTTTAACAGTCAGACCGGGGTCATAATCCGTAATACTGCCGTAATTCGTCAGTACGGTAATAACCCACGGAAGATAAAGAATCACACATGCCATGGCATAACAGAACCAGGCTTTGATTCGTTTCTGTTTCCAGCACCAGCCAAGCAGCACCAGCCACAGAAAGACCAGCGCAAATGCCGCAAAATAATTGGTATAGATACCGATCACCGTCCAAAACGTCAGCGGCAGCCAGTTTTTACGAACCGGTTCATTTACAAGCTCATTGGCATAAAGATACGCAAGCGCCGTCGCACAGGAAGCCAGAGAATACATCCGGATTTCCACAGAGTAGCCGACAATCATGTTTCCGGATAACAGAAGCACAAATACCAGTGCCGTCCGCTGTCCGTATCGCTTCGCCAGAATCCTTGAACCCAGAATCATCAGTAAAACGACCCAGAACACCGAAAACAGTTTCGCAAGGACGACTGTTCCGAGGTGTCCTGTTGAAAACAGATCCACAAATCCTTTTAAGAGAACGTAATGTAGAGGCGGATGAACGAGGTCCGCCACGATCACTTCCCAGAGATGCGTCCAGCTTCCGTCGATTGCGGTGAGCGTAAACAGTTCGTCATCCCATATACTGTAGTTTTTATATGCAAGTGCGCACATGAAAACTGCCATGACAAGGATCAGGGCAATCCGCAGGATATATGCCGTTCTGTCATCAAGCAGTTTTCGCTGATTCATACGTTAAGAAGTTCTCCCACCCGTTTCTGCAGTTCCTTTACTGCAGTTTCATTGTCATAGCTGTAGTCAATAATGGACGTCTTCCCTTCCAGAATGATCTGTTCGAGTCCGCGCAGAATATCATGACGGTCATATTTACAGACAACGGAATCCGTCTGTTTCATCAGGCGGTAAGTCGGACTTGTGCTTGTGGTTACCGCAAGCACATTTTTCTTTAACAGAGAGTATTCCAGGACCTTGCTGGGAAGGTATGGCTGAATTTCATCTTCCGACATGATGGTATCGAATAAAAGCACCGCATCCGCCTGTCCCATCTTTTCAAAGCCCTTCTCGTATGTGAACTTGTCATGGATGACAAAGAGCGGCTCCAGGTTCAGCTTCCGGATCAGTTGCTTATCGTTACGGCGGAATTCTCCGAACTGTTCAATGCGCAGCTTTACATCCGGATGAGAGCTCACAAAGATCTTCAGCGCATACAGAAACTCTTCAATGATGCGGAGTCCGTAAATACGTCCGAAATGCGCAAGTGTAAAGATACCGTTATCTTCTTCCGGCTTTGGATGAACCGTAGTATCGGTCCATTCGGGAATATAGGAAAGCGGTACGATCACACACTTCTTACGGAGTTCCTCCTCCGTAATGTTATGAAAATACTTCATGTACTGTTCGATCATGAAATCCCGCTGTTCTTCACAGATGAATAACAGGAGGTCTGCCTGTTCAAAGGCGTTGGCTTCATCCTGATCCACGACATAGTAATGACAGTAGATATAGAAGCACTCCCGTTGGATCGGAAAATACGAGCGGATCGTCGCCTTGTCATATTTATACGGACTGTGGTTGATAGGATCGGAAAAACTGGCGATCCACTTCAGACTGGGATTGCGCTTCTTCAGTTCTACCCCCACCCGTGTCGTATAACATGGGAAACTCGAGGTATACAGCACCTCATGGCCGTCATACATGGAAATAGCCTGATTGATGTACTTGTTTACTGTAGACAGTGCCTTGAAGAGATTCACATTCTTAATGGAAAACAGGGCATCCCGGTTGGTATAGGTCTGCGTGATATGAAACTTCCTGAAATTAGGATCTTCATTCAGTTTCTGCACAAAAGAAGGATCTGCTTTCTGTCCGTCCAGTGCACAGACATCGTATTCCATCGGTAAAAGCCGCAGCTGTTTATAGACCAGCTGCGTCGTTACATCATTGTACGGAAGAAAGGTTCCGGTTACTGCCAGGCATCGTGTTGTCATATTTCAAGTTATATCATACTACATGGTTCAAAACGCAACAGGATGGCGTCTGCCATCCTGTCATTGCCGTTCATATAGGGTATCAATCGTATTTTTATCAAATACCGTAATATACGGAAATTCCCGCATGGAAATCTGAAACTTCTCCGTGTGATTGATCGACGCAATCTTTGCGTTGAGATCCGAATAGAGAAGAAACAGATTCAGAAGCGCCACACCGCAGAATGCAATCAGCCGTTTTGATGTCTGCGGAATTGCGCCGATCAGTTTCGGAATCAGAATGACCATGATCACCTGAAACATGTCGCTGACCCGCGACATCAGGGAATATCCGGCCAGTGAAATATAAATCGCAATACTGAACAGGAAGGTCATCATCTCCAGGGAGGTGAATTCATCGAGCTTCTCCCGGTCCGCCATCCAGTACAGCAGTAAGATTCCGATCAGGAAGACCCCTTCCATACCAAGTCCCAGGATACTGAATTCCTGATAGCGAAGATAGGCAACCACATGCGTCCAGGTTGCATCCCAGCCGTACTTGCCGATCAGATAATAGCCAAGTTCTTCAAAACCGCGCGTTGTGATAAGACAGAGCACGGCACTGATGCCGAACATGATCAGCAGTATCTTCACCGGCTTCTTCTTAAAGTGCTTTGCGGCCGGAACCAGGAACGGCACCACCAGCAATAACAATGCAGTCTCATGGAACCCGAATGCGATCAGAGAGAACAGTTCATAAAGCAGGTACTGCTTCTTCGGCAAAAACTGATAGAACGCAAAGATAAAAATGGCCATGACGGCACCGGCACGAAGCCCGCTGCCGTAATACACTTCCAGAATCCCGCCGGCACAGAACAGGAAGAGACTCATCGCAGTGTGTCTGCTGTGACGGAAGATGACCCAGGTAAACGCCCCCAGGATCAGAAGATTCGAACACAGCACAAACCAGCGGAACTCATGAAACATGGTTTTAATTCCGTAATTGCACAGCGTATAGAGAAAGTTGCGCATCATATGCGATGTCAGGGAGTCCGCAAGCGGGTTCTTCACATCATAAAACAGCCAGTGATATGTTCCGGTATCCTGACCGATGGAAAAACGCACAAGAAAAAACAGAGCGACCACAACATACAGCGCTTTCTCTGCTTTTTCAAATCTGTTTTCTTTATCCTGCAGGCGAACCGCGGCCATTGCCGCAAGGACGACGCAGATGAGAATCACATACATGCGGGTTCCTTATTTATGGCAGGCCTTTATCACAGCACAGATGCGGCGGACATCGTCTTCGGTAAGATCCGCGAACATCGGAAGTGTCAGTACCTTATGGCTGTAGTCCAGCGCAATCGGCGTATCCTCCGCATTGTATCTGTCACTGTAGCACTCTGCCGCATTGACACACGGGTAGAAATATTTCCGCGCAAAGATATGCGCTTCCTTAAGTTTCTCACACAGTTCATCCCGGTTCATACCGAATTTTTCCGGGTCAATCAGCACCGGGAAGTATGCATAGTTCGGTGTCACATCTTCCTGTTCACAATTCAGGCGAAGACCATCCACCCCCGCAAGTTCCTTCCGATAACACTCCGCGGCGGCTTTGCGCTTGGCGATTTCCCCATCCACATGTCTCAGATTGCATAAACCCATTGCGGCACAGAACTCATTCATCTTGGCATTCGGTCCGATACAGTCGATGCGTTCGGAATCCAGAATTCCAAAGTCCTTGAGCCGATACAGACGGTCTGCGGCTTCCGGATCGTTGATGATCGCGGCACCGCCTTCAATCGTATTGAAGACCTTTGTCGCATGGAAACTGAAACAGGAGGCATCACCGAAGGAGCCGATGCCCTTCCCTTTGTACTTCACGCCGAATACATGCGCTGCGTCATAGATGACCTTCAGGTTATGTTTCTTTGCGATTGCCTCAATCGCCTCCACATCACACACATTGCCATAGACATGGACCGGCATGATCGCGCAGGTCTTCTCTGTGATTAATGCCTCAATTTTGTTCGGGTCCATCGTATAGGTTTCCGGATCGATATCGCAGAAGACCGGTGTCAGTCCGTTTCTTGTGATCGCATGGGTCGTGGAGATAAAGGTAAACGGTGTGGTAATGACCTCACCGGAAAGATTCAGTGCCTGCAGGGTCAGCTCCAGTGCCATATGGCCATTGGTCAGAAGATCCAGATGTTCTACTCCAAGATAGGCCTTGAGTTCTTCAATCAGTTTCTGGTGCTTTGCGCCCATATTGGTCAGCCAGCGACTGTCCCAGATGTCTTTGATTTCTTCGATATACTCTTCATACTCCGGCATGGAAGACCGGGTAACCAGAATGTTCTTTTCCATATATGAATTCATCCTTTCAATCAATGTGAAGTTCGTTGTCGGTTACTCCTTCTGTACTTTCCTTTTTGAAAACAATCTTGAAGGTCAGAAACAGGATACGGATATCCATCAGAAGCGAGTAATGCTCGATATAAATCAGGTCAAACAGCAGTTTGTCCTTTAATTTCGTATTGTATTTCCCATACACCTGGGCATAGCCGGTAAGACCGGCTTTTGCCTTTAAGCGGTAATGGAATTCAGGCAGCTTTTCTTCGATCTTCGCCGCAAGTTCCGGACGCTCCGGACGAGGTCCGACCACGGACATATCGCCTTTGAGAATATTGAACAGCTGTGGGAATTCATCCAGGCGGGTTGCACGGATGAACTTGCCGACTTTGGTAATGCGGTCATCATTCTCTTTTGCGAGCTGTGCACCGCCTACCTTCTCCGCATCCACTTTCATGGAACGGAACTTGATGATTTCAAATTCCCGGCCATACTGCGTCAAACGCGTCTGCTTATAGAATACCGGTCCCCCATCCTGGAGTTTTACCGCCAGTGCGGTAATCAGCAGGAACGGTGACATTACCACAAGCAGAACCAGAGAAAAGACAATGTCAAAGATCCGCTTTACGATCTTCTCCAGCTGACTTGGGCCGAAGTTATTAACCATATACATCGGTGTATCAACGAGGTATACATTTCGTCCGCCATTGATGATTACGTCATAGACATCCGGCAGAAGATAGATTGGTTTGGTGATGTCATAGGCATACTTGACCAGTGCTTCCTTATGATCGGGTTTGAGTCCGACACCGACTGCACACTGGTAGTTTTCCAGCTCTTCCATATGTTTGGAAAACTCCGCATAGGACTCCTTCTTGCGGATGTCATAGCTGTCAGACTGATATTTCAGGATCCGGTCGTAGATGGACTGGTCTTCCTTGTCATAGATCATTAACGTTTCCTTCGGCGGAAACATCCGATAGAAGATGCGGTTCGCAAGATAACAGAGAACCACCGAAATAATGACATCGATCAGAAACAGAACGAAGAGCCTGCCAATCCCAAAGAAATGCTTGGTTACGATGGATACCTGCAGGTAAATAACGCCCAGTGAGAAAAAGCTCGACAGGATCTGTGAGAAAATCAGATCTCCGGTGGTGTTATAGCCAAGATTAAAGCCGCCGAAGACATGATTAAATAACACCAGTGATGCGGTATAAATTGCAAAATAGAGAATATATCCCCTTCTTGCATAAATGACTCGGCCATTGAATACCTGCATCCAGATGACATAAAAAAACAGGACATGAATCAGGATGCTTAAAACATTGACCGCGAACCGTACGGTTCGCTGTGTGCGCTCATTCTGACGGAATTTCATCGTTGTCTATTTTACTATGGATTCCGTAAATTGGCACCTTTTCACATCCTGTGTGATGTCCTGTTGGGTATTTAAATCCGGTAAAGATCAAGTATCTGGGGTTCAACGACTTCCAGGGAACAGACCTGAATATCATCCATTACCTGCCGGCCGAACGCCGACCGCATTCCGCCATCGTCGCGAAGTGCACGGAAACACTTCAGGAACGACTCCTTATCATCACAGGGATATAACAGACCATTCTGTTCATGATGGATGAGGTCATGGTTACCCCGGATATCTGTCGCAATGATCGGCATGCCTGCGGCCATCGCCTCCATAACTGCGACCGGAAGTCCCTCCTGGTAGGACGGAAAGACAAATACGTCCATGCCGTACATCAGTTTTCTCGCATCCTTGCGGAAACCAAGAAGATGGATCTGATTTTCCAGTCCGAGTTCTTTGATATGGTCGGTGAGTTCTTCTGTCAGCTTCCCGCTGCCCGCAATACAGTAATGAAGCGATGAATCGTTCCGAAACTCTTCCGCCAGTGTATCAATCACAAATTTATGATTCTTTCGTGGAATCAGTTCCCCGATGGAATACAGCACAAACGCCTCTTCCGGAAGTCCGAGTTCCGTGCGGATCACGGACTTGTCTTCTTTTGCGTCCTGAATGGCTTTGACATCCACGCCTACCCCGGGAATATAGACCGGACCGCCTTTTGGTTTATAGGTAAATGTCTGTGCGGCCGCATAATCTTCCGGATTGATGGTCATCAGGACATCCGTCCAGTGTGCCGCCAGCTTCTCCATGTTCTTATAGGCCAGTGTATTGACCAGCGGTGCGCCCTTCCAGAAATGGAAGCCATGCGCGGTATAAAGCACTTTAATCTTCATACCCTTCGCCGCAAGCCGGCCATAAAAACCGGCTGTGGGAGAATGACAGGAAATGATGTCGTACTGATTCTCTTTGAGAATCTCCTTTAACATGGACAACGCTTTGAAATTATCCGGATGTAACGGATTCCGGTTGAAGGGAACCGTATATTTGTGACTGATACCATCGGTGGTATAGGTTCCGTTGGTCACCGCATCCACGGTATGTCCCATATCGGAAAGCGCCTTGATCGTCCGCCAGTGAAAGGTCTGGATCTGCAGGTCTATGGTAGTACAGAATAAGATTTTCATTACTGCATCTCTTCCTTTCCTTACAGTTTGAACAGCTTGACGCCGTAGGACTTCTTATGGACGACGCGGTTCACAAGATAGGCAATATACTTCACAAACACACCGGGTGTCACATGGTATTTCTTCAGATTCTTCCAGGCATCCTTCTGCTGGTGGCGCGGAATGGAGTAACGCCAGCGTTCCAGTGCCAGGGACTGATAAACAAGATCCCGCTGCGCTGCGGGCAATGCGTCAATTTCATCTTTGAAGAACTCGATCCAATGCTCATCCGCTTTCACAAGACCCTCATACGTTAACGGATTCTCCCGGATCTCATAGTGAATCGTAAGCAGATCTTCGTCCAGGTAGGCAAGCTTATGATTCTTTAACAGCCGCGCCATAAATTCCATGTCCTGGCGCTTCTTGAAGGAAATGTCATAGCCGCCGATCGAACGGGCAATATCGGTTCTTGCCAGAAGATTGGAGCCGCTGCCGTTATAGATGACTCTGGCCAGGGCATACGGATAGACCGCCCCTTCCACATGTTCATCATTGCCGTAGACACTGCCGTCTTTCAACAGCTTGTGATAGGACGTATAACAACAGCTGTAGTCCTCCCCAAGCTTCTCCAGCAGTTCTGCCTGTTTCTGCAGTTTTGTCGGATCAATCTCATCATCATCGTCCAGAAACGTGATGTATTTCCCCTTCGCAATCTCCAGACCGCGGTTGCGGGAATAGGAGGCTCTGCGATTCGTTTCATTGACCAGATAAACCACCTTACCATCATCAATATACGGACGCAGCTGGGCCTCGGTTTCCTTCTGTGCCGGAGTATCTTTTCCGTTATCATCGACCACGATGATCTCGCAGGCACAGTCCTGCGCAAAGCCGCTGTTTACCGCACGCAGAATCCGGTCAGGACGCTGATAGGTTGGGATTACGATTGTCACAAGGATTGATTCAGACATCCAAATATCCTCCGCTTGTATGCCATGTCCTATTATACAGGATTCCATCCTGCTTATAATATGCGCGCGTATATTTGAAAAATACATGGCTTCACGGTATGATTCATTCGTTATGAATAATGAAAACAAACAGCTGAAATACGGCGCTGTCATATCCTATATAGCAATTTTCATCAATACACTGACCGCCCTGTTCTACATTCCGTGGATGGCCCGGAAGCTTGGTCAGTCGCATTATGCGTTATATAATCTAGCTTTTTCCTTTGTGAACTTCTTCCTGGTGGACTTTGGTCTTGGGATGGCAGTAGCCCGTTTTGTCGCAAAGTACCGCGCTGAAGAAGATGAACGACGTGCCAATATTCTGGTTGGTACGATTACCAAACTGTATCTTACGATCGATGCGTTCATCATCGTGGTAATGGTTGCGGTATACTTCTTCATCGATGTAATCTATCGCGGACTTACGCCAGCGGAAATTGAGACATTTAAACCTTTATATCTGATCATGGCGGGGTACAGTGTTCTTTCCTTTCCGTTTATGTCCGTAAATGGAATTCTTACCGCCTATGAAAAGTTTGTCGCATTGAAGCTCTGCGATCTCGGGCAGAAACTCCTTACAGTCGTTCTTATTATTCATGCCCTCCTGACCGGCAGAAATGTAACGTATCTCATCGCCGCGAATGTTGTGGCTGGTGCAATCTTCTTAATCGCTAAGCTGATCATCGTAAAAAAAGAAACTCCAATCGTCCCGGACTTCACCACAAACGATCCCGAAATTCTGAAGGGAGTCCTGTCGTTTTCCATCTGGACAGCAGTGGTGAGTGTCTGCCAGCGGTTTGTCTTTACACTTGCGCCTACCATTCTGGGAATGGTATCCAACAGTACGGAAATTGCCCTCTTTTCTCCTGCCAATTCTCTGGAAGGTTATTTCTACATGTTTGCGGCTGCGGTAAACGGTCTGTTTCTGGCCCGCATTTCCCGCTATATCGCAAAGAACGAGGAGGACAAGCTGTTTGATCTGATGGTCAAAGTCGGCCGTTACCAGATGGTCGTCATGGGACTGATTTTTATCGGCTTCCTCTGCGTAGGAAAAGATTTTATGAGGCTGTGGATGGGAGCTGAATATCAGGATGCGGCATTCTGTGCAATTCTGATGTTTATTCCCGATCTTCTGTTATTTACACAGCAGATTGCCAACGATACTGTGATCGCGAAAAATGAAGTGAAACACTACGCTTATTCCAACATCGGCATGGCCGCAATCTGTGTCGCATTGTCCTTTGTTCTGGCGCGTCATCTCGGCGCACTTGGTTCCAGTATTGCAATCGCAATTTCCTACTTCTTTGCTTTCTTCTATATGAATGTCGTTTATTACAAGAAACTCCATCTTGATATCTTTTCCTTCTTCCGGAAATGTTATGCAGGCTTTGTGCTCCCCTATCTGATCACCATCGGGCTGTCCAAGGTATTGCTTACATTCATACATTGGAACGGCTGGCTTGGCCTTGGGGTCAAGGCATTAATCATCGCCTTCATTTATCTTGTCTCAGTGTGGTTCCTTGCATTAAATCAGGAAGAAAAGGACCGCCTGTTACAGCGGTTCAGAAAAGCATAATATACCGTCTTCAGGAATAACGGCACCCTTCGCAGGTGCCGTTATTTGTATATCCTGATTATGCTTTATCGATGCCTTCATGATTGTGCCGGTATATCATCCAGCCTGCGCAAAGCCAGAAAACCATCGTTTCAACACCGGCATTTGCGGAACCCATAATTGCACGATCCAGCATTGACTGAACAAATACTGCAAGCAGAATCAGTATCATACCGATCCCCTGGTTCTGCTTTTTCCGGATTGCCTGTATCAGCCACAGAACCGTAAACAGCAGGAAGAGTCCCGTCCCTGCGGCACCGGTCCATAGCAGGAGATTGAAGAACAGATTATGGTTATCAAAGTAATAACCGATATATGAGTTATTCAGCCATCCCCATCCAAGGATTGGCTTTTCGAGCCAGCCGAGGACCGCCGCTTCCCAGTATTTACTGCGTCCAGTTGTCAGGAAGGAAAGTGTCTTGCGCGGGTCTTCCCGATAAAGTGTCAGATAATGGTCAATGCTTCCCTTCTTCAATATCAGCACCGCACCGATCAGTACCACCGCAGCCGCAAGGATAATACCTGCGGCTTTCTTTCTGCCAATCCGTTTTCCAAGCAGATAAACGCCAAGCACCATCGCGCATAACAGTAACGCAAGCATGGAAGTCCGTACATCCAGAAGATAAATGGTATAGCCAAGCAGAAGGACACAGACAATGGTCAGTATCAGCGGCAGTTTTTTCCGCTCATACAGATAGATGCCAAGCGCCGCTGCGAGTGCACAGAGATTTCCGCCATCGGTAGAATACCCAAACAGCCCGCAGAAGCGGGTTTCTTCCCCCAGATGCCCGTACGTGAAGATCTGGTCCGCACCGCCAAAGCCTCCAGGAAGCGCAATATCCATGCGATACAGCGTAAACAGAATCACCGACGCAAGTGCCATCAGAACCACATAGCCAAATACAATACAGAACAGACGGCTCAGATAGTTCTGATACGATTCACTGTCCTCGTAGTTTGCGGCAGGAAAGAGAATACAAACCAGCCCGGTGGCCTCTATGATCGAAAGAATGGAATCGGTGAGCTCCATCCCCTCCCACTTCTGAATCGACGTATGGTTGATCACAGTGGTAAGAACCATTACCGCAAGAAATCCGCAGAGTATTACGGTCATAGCGTCAAACGGAATTCGTTTCTTTATGATTTCATAAATCAGGATCGCTGTAATCCAGATTACCGTTGCCCAGATCAGGATGTCATTGAACAACGGAAAAACGTGATAGACCATCCCGCGGACGAGCCAGCCGATCACAAGAAAGGCAATACAGTGTTTTCGATCCAGTAAAAATTCCAGCATTCTATTTCTTCAGATTCTTAAGATATTCCATGAAGTTGATCTTGTTTTCCAGTGCGGTTGTCGTCGGACGGCCAAGGTCATCCCGGGCACCGATGGAAGACTTCACTTCGATGAAGGTTAACGCATTGCGCGTCTTTGCGGCAGTCAGCTCCGCATCCAGCGAAACAAAATCCGTGACACAGGCCGCATACGGATACCCGCAGGCCGACGCAACCGCCGCAAGCGAGGCAGAATGGGCTGCCGTAGGCATTCCCCCTACCGTCTCATGTGCTTCGTTATTGATAACGATATGAACCAGGTTATCCGGGTTCCGGCTTCCGATGACAGCCATCGCGCCCATATGCATTAATGCGGCGCCATCCCCATCGATACACCAGATCTTCTGGTCCGGTTTCTGAAGCGCGACACCCAACGCAATGGACGAGGCATGACCCATTGAGCCTACCGTCAGGAAGTCCGTCCCATGGGTTTCCTGATTCGCTTCGCGGATCTCAAACAGTTCCCGGCTGGCCTTGCCGGTCGTGGAAATCACCGGATCACTGCCGGAGACCGCGGCGATATGGGAGATGATCTCTTCCCGCTTCATCGCATAGTCATTGGCATAGACGACCTTCTCGTCATAGGAAAGCGCCCCTTTGCGGATAATAAAGGCCACATCGTGTCCTTCGGAAAGCAGTTCTCGGAACTGCTTCATGACTTCGGTCAGTTCTTCTTCGGTGGTCTCTTTGGAAACCACAAAAGATCTGACGCCCATGACATCCATCAGGGAGACCGTCACTTCACCCTGGTAGATATGCTGGGGTTCATCATGGATGCCAGGTTCTCCCCGCCATCCGATGATGAAGATCATCGGGATCGCATAGACCTTCTCATTCAGTAAGGAAGCCAGCGGATTGATGATATTGCCCTCTCCGCTGTTCTGCATGTATACCGCAGGCACTTTTCCGGTCGCAAGATGATAGCCTGCGGCGAGTGCTGCACAGTTGCCTTCATTAGCCGCAATGATGTGATGATCATTATCAATGCCATAGGTATGGTACAGATAATTACATAACGGCTTGAGCTGTGAATCCGGTACGCCGGTAAAGAAGTCTGCGCCAAGAATGGAGACAAACGATTCGACTTTCATTATTTTTCTCCGCGCTCTTCAATCGCATGAATGATGGCAGTCGAGCTTACACCCTGGGTGTATTCCGGCTCAATAACCTGTCCGCCCCACTCAGCCATCGTATCGATTGCTTTCTGACGGACCTGGGCCAGCGGACCCTGGCGCCAGTCGGTGCCATGGACCATATAGTCCGGCTTTAACATTCTTAAATTCGGCTCATAATCCTTGGTGACCTGCGGGATCACCTGCACAACACCCTTCATGTTTTCAATGACGACCTTGCGCTGGTCATACTTCATGTACGGAACCCGCTTATAGGAGGCAATTGCCTCATCGGTAAAGAGTCCGACAATAACATCGCCATAAGAGGCTGCGGTCTTCAGGATATTCACATGACCGGGATGCACAATATCTGCGGCCATCGGTACATATACGGTTTTTCTCTTTTCACTCATGTTATCTTCTCTCACTCCAGTTCATCGATCATCCGGATGATCTTGCCAAACGGCATCAGTTCGCCTTCAACTTCTTCACTCCGGTGGTTCTTGAGAATCGTCTCTGCGACTTCCTGCATGGCAGGAACCGCAGCCCGCATCAGCTGGTTGGCATAGATGACCAGGTTGATGCCATGGGAAGACAGATCTTCCAGGGTCTCATGACAGAAGGAAGTCGGTACAACAACGATCGGCGTCGTGCTGTCCGTCTTGCGGAAGCGGTCGCAGAATTCATAGATCTCTGCCGGATCTTTTTTGCGGGAATGGATCATGATTCCATCGGCGCCGGCATCGACGTACGCATGGCAGCGCTCCAGCGCATCCTCCATGCCCTGTTCAAGAATCAGGGATTCACAGCGCGCAATGATCATGAAGTCATTGGTGCGCTTTACCTTCTCTCCTGCAGAAATCTTTGCGCAGAAGTTTTCAATCGTATCCTGGGTCTGTTCTACTTCGGTGCCAAACAGGCTGTTTTTCTTTAAGCCGGTCTTATCTTCGATAATGACCGCGGAGACACCCATACGTTCCAGGGAGCGTACCAGATAGACAAAGTGTTCGGTCCGTCCGCCGGTATCGCCGTCAAAGACGATCGGCTTGGTGGTGACTTCCATCAGCTCATCAATCGTCTGGAAACGGGAGGTCATATCGACGAGTTCAATATCCGGTTTTCCCTTATCGGTGGAATCACAGAGCGAGCTGATCCACATCGCATCATACTGATGCGCGCCACCCTCTTCATAGACGACGGTCTTTTCAACGATGAGTCCGGTCAGGCCGCTGTGTGCTTCCATTGCGGTAACCACCGGCTTCATGGCAAGCATCTTGCGCAGCTTTGCGCGCCGCTGGTCCGGCAAGGAGGACTGGTCACGGAAGTAACTGTCCAACTTCTTGTAGACCGGATTAGAGGAATACGGGAATTCCACCAGTTCGCCGCCGTAGGACTTCAGCACTTCAATGACTTCATTGCGGACCGGGGATAATACGCCCTCTTTCCAGTTATCGCCATGGACCACATAGTCCGGCTTGTATTTCAGAAGATTCGGCTTGAAGCTTAAGGTTTCCTGCGGAACGATACATTTTACTTCTTTCAGACTTTCAAAAATCTTTTTCCGCTCTTCATAATCCAGCAGCGGATAACGCTTATAGCTTGCGACTGCCTCATCGGTAAACAGGCCGATCATGACATCGCCAAGCGTTGCGGCATTTTTAATGAGCTGAATATGCCCGCCGTGGAGGATATCCGTACTGACTGCCACATATACTGTTTTTGCCATAATAGTCTCCTTAAAAAACACACCATCGGTGCGTAACCAGTGAAATTATACCGTATTCCGGATGATATGCGGAATGCGGTTCGTTCTTCAGACGATAAAAAGCTGTTCCATTCAGAAGGTATTGTTCACAGACGTAGGGTGCCACCCCCACCTGTTCACAGATGTAGGGTCTGAACAATTTCGCTGTTCATGAACGTAGGGTCTTCCCGACAAATAGTAAAAAGCCTCCTTTCTTTAGAATGGGTTTATGCGAATC
>JAFUFO010000033.1 GCA_017469885.1 Solobacterium sp. | reverse complement strand
GTCCTTCATTGACATACCGGCCGGTATGAATTATATGTTAACCAACCATTACCTAGGTCTGATCCGCAGCGGATCGGCCTGGCACATGCATTACCCAATATCACAGGATACCTGTATTTACAGAAAACTTCTCACAGTCTCGGATTTCGATACCGCCAGCAAAGAGAATTCCTGGTTATTAAAATTTAGTCTTGTGACTGACCATCACATTATTTGAACCGAACGAAACCGTGACATCAATATCGAAATCATATGACGATACAAGCAATAGATTCGTTTCGTATTGCTTTTTTGTTGTCATCGAATCAAAACAATAATCTTCATCTTTTGACCAATCGCGATAGCTGTAAGGTCTGTTCAGACATTATCATGACAGGCCTGCCATTGAAAAAAGCGATCCGTCTGCTCCTGTCCGGAGTAAGCGAATCGCTCTTCAGTTTCACTTTGTTATTATGGATGGCTGCTCTGTCAGTTCAGTGCTTCTGCCATCTTCTTTCCGGCAAGACGCCCGAAGGTGAACGAGTCGCCAAGACCTGAGCCGTCAACCCGGAAGGTTCCATGGAAACCGCCTGTTACCTCGCCTGCCGCATACAGTCCTTCAATCGGATTACCTTCCGTATTCACCACATGGGTATCTTCATCAATCAGAATACCGCCCATGAAGTAATGCGCACCGACACCGAACCGGTAGCCGTACAGCGTTCCGGAGATCTCATTCAGATTCTCTGCTCTTCCGAAGGCATCATCTGTGCCGTCCTTGATATCCTCATTGAACGCATCAATTGTTTCCGCAAGCTTTGCGCCGTCAATGCCAAGTGCTTCGCCAAGTTCTTCCGGACTGTCTGCGGTTGTGATTACACCGTTACCAACCAGGGTCTTCAGACCGTCATTCATTCCGCTGTCATCGAAGATGCAGTATACTTCGCCCTTATCCTGTGACAGAAGTACATCCGGGATTTCAAATCCTTCGGCTGTAAAGCGCTCCGCACTGTTGTTCACATACAGTGCATCCGGTGTGAATCCGCCCGGGAGGTTGAACGGAAGAATCATTCCGTATCCCGGCACAACGTGCGGGAATGTCTGAATCGCATCCAGATTTGCGGTATCCGCGCCAACTGCTTCCGCCATGAGAAGTCCTTCGCCGGTTGTCGGGGCGATCTCATCCGTAACCGCATTGGCAAGGGAAGGATTCACCTTTCCGACCAGCTCACTGTTCTGGCCGAATCCGCCGGTCGCGATCAGCACACATTTTCCGGTAAACTCAACTGTGTTTCCCGATGCGTCAATTGCCTTTACGCCAGTGACAACATCCCCGTCGGTAATCAGTTCAGTCGCATCCATGTTCAGAATCACTTCAACGTCCTTGTTCTTAAGTTCTTTTGACACAAGATTGATCAGCGTAACTGCTGTTGTGCCGTCGGTTGTGTCTTTGACCATATAGTAGTTCTGTTCTGAATTGCGGTCATCTTCTTGGATATCCACCTCAAATGCTGCACCGATGGAAGAGAGCCAGTCCAGTGTCTCTCCGCTGTTTTCCGCAAATGCGTCCACAAGGTTTTCAAGGGCATCCGGGTTGTTCATCTGAAGACTTTTCAGACCTTCCACGGACGCGCCTTTTTCCTGATACGTTTCATTGTCCAGCTGTACCTGTGAATCCGCACCGTTGATTCCGTTTGCGGCACAGACGGTATTTCCGCCCAGGATACCACTCTTCTCAAGCAGAATGACACTCTTTCCGGCATCGGAAGCGCTGATCGCAGCGCTCATGCCTGCCGCACCGCCGCCGATGACAATGATGTCAGCCTCTGTCTTGTAGGAAGCTCCCTCTTCCGATGCGGATGCATCGCCTGTCATGGAATCAGGATCTCCGCCGGCCTGTGTGATGCAGTCTTTCAGAGCGGTGATGTAGGCATTGGAACTGTTGGTCGCTCCGGTCTTTACATCGGCCGGAACGGTCTGGTCCGCAAGCACCTGCTCGGTGAACTCATCCATTGCCGGAACACCGATCGTCGGTGTCTCCGCCGATTCCACCTCAATGGATTCAATCTTGTCTGCACTGAATGTGACCTTCAGTGTTACATCCCCGTTGTTGCCGGAGGCGGTTGAAGTGTAGGTTCCCGGTGTGTAGATTCCGGCTGTTTCTTCCGCAGGAGCGGAGGAGGAACTGCCGCAGCCCGCAAGGATCATGACACTGCAGAGAACCGCTGCCAGTATTCGTTTCATAGCTGATAATCTCCTTTACACGAAAAATGTATTGTGTTTCCCATGCATTGAGAATGACAGGAATGTTACTATAGTGGTAACCGGAGGTTACCGCTATGAACGATGAACAGCTTCGTATTTTTATAGAAGTTTCCGATCAGGGCAGTTTTTCCAGAGCCGAAGAAACCTGCCATATATCCAAACAGGCACTTCTGAAACAGATCAACAGTCTGGAGAAGGAAATCGGATGTCCGCTGTTTGTCCGCTCCCGCACAGGGGTTCAGATGACCAAAGCCGGCGAGATCTTCTACCATGGCTCCAAGCGCTTACTGCAGAATGAAACAGATCTGATCCGGCGCTGCCGGGACACCGTAAACGAAAAGGTACTGCGGGTCGGTTCAGTGGAACATCAGGTTCTGCTGAATCCCGTAATCGAGGCATTTTCCGCACTGTATCCGGATATCCGCATTGAACGCATCGTTCACCCCAACCACAGCGGGGAATACCGTGTCGCAAACGGAATCATGGATGTCGGGGAAACCTTTCTTGCGGACCAGGAGGTTAAAGATGAAGTATATTCTTTTACAAAACTGACTTCCGTCCCCTACTGTGCCGCGCTCTCGAAAAATCATCCGCTTGCCCGGAAAAAACAGGTTTCACTGAAGGACCTTGTGTCCTATCCGACCGTTGTTATGCCGATGATGATCCGCAGCGAATACCTGAAGGTGATCCGCAGTGCGTTTGCGCATAACCGCAAGAATCTGATCGAGCGCAGCGATGTCGACAACCAGGTGGAGATTGCCTTCAGCTGTATTCATTCCGATCAGATCCTGATTACTGCCAATCCGTTTATCAGCTCGGTCAGAGAGCTGAAAAAGATCCCGCTCGATACCGGATGGAAATGCGACTACGGCATCATTTATCTGTCCCCGGTGAGCCGGACAGTCCAGAATTTCATCGACCTTGCCTTATCCATCTACAGTGAAAAATCATAGGGCACCGGATACGTTTCCCCAATACTTTGACCCAAACACTGTGTGATACGTGCAATTCCATGTTATATGCGTCGTTTCCATCTGTTCTCCTGTCCTGGTTTGCGGCTGCAGACCGTATCTCCATTGCAGGAGCTCCGATGGGAGAGACTCATCGGTTAACCTGTTCTGAACCCCCGGACTGCCCGGGTGTTTTCGCATGCAAAAAGACTTAAGGTCTTCCTTAAGTCACGTTGTTTCTGTTATGAACTGATCCCGCAGCTTTCCCGTAACACAAGCGTTACAGGCAGCTGCTCGGTTGCGGAGAAGTGAGGATTCTCCTTCAGCTGAAGAAGATACTGCACGGCTTTCTCCGCCCGCAGGGTCACATCCTGGCGGATGGAGGACAGCTCCGGTTTTACAATGCGGCAGAGCGAGGAATCGTCAAAGCCGATCACCATGATATCTTCCGGCACACGGATGCCGGCTTCCATCGCAATATACATGAATTCTGCCGCATAGTAATCAGATGCCGCAAAACACGCATTATACTGTCTGATCGTATCGATCCGTACATGATAGAACCGGATGCGTTCTTCTTTCTGCATCGGCACGATCAGCTGATCTGCCTCTGTCTCAAGACCATCGCAGAAGCCGCGGTAACGGTCCTGATCCGGAAGCTCCTGATTGTCCGCAATGAACAGCGCATTGGTTCTGCCGCCTGCGCGGAAGAACCCACCTGCCTGCCGCCCGCCGTCTCTATCATCCAGCGTAAGGTTGCAGATGTTGCCGCCGTTATCGAAGAAGCCGTCATAGACGACAAAGGGAATCCGTATCTTATCGCGTAGCTGCTGGTATTCATCAGCGCAGAATCCAAGCAGGATCATGCCGTCAAGATTCCACATGGACGCAAACGCAATCAGATCCTGTATCTCGGTTGCCTTTTTCAGCATCAGAAAGTAACCCGCCGATTCAATCTCATCAGAGAGTGCATTGAGGGCACCGCTCACAAACGGATCCTCAAGCACTTTGCCTTCATACTTGGGGTGATCATTGACCACGACGCCGATGATCCGGGAGTTGTTCTGCGCAAGCAGGGTGGCAGCCATGTTCGGAATATAGCCCCGCTCTGTGAGCGCAGCCTGAACGCGTTTTACGGTCTGGTCGGAGATACGCTCTGTTTTGCCATGGAGCACATAGGATACCGTTGCGGTGCTGAGCCCGAGCTCTTCCGCGATATCTACAATCCGCACTTTCTTTTCATCCCACATTGTTTTTCCTCATGCGATGGTAACCATCCACTTTCTGCTTCGAAACATCCATACCGTTATGATAAACCGGACGACTTCTTCCTGTGACAGGATGAAGTATACCCATACGACCGGAAGTTTCAGTATAAGACCGGTGAGCAGTGCCAGGGGAACACCGATCACCCAGGTGCCGAGAATATCGATCATCATGATGTATTTTGTTCTTCCCCCGCTTCGGATGACACCGCCCCCGAGAATCATATTCTGCACTTTGACCGGCATCAGAACCGCAAAGGCGGCAAGGATTTCTGCTCCAACGATACGGACAGAATCAGATACGGCAAAGAGCGTTACATACGCAGTCCGGAACACGATCAGAAGCAGCGAGATTGGAAGTGTGCCGAGCAGGCCATAGACGCATAAGCGTACGGCATCCTGATAGGCGGCTTCATAGTTCTGCTCGCCAAGACGCCGGCCGATCATGATGCCGGCTGCCTGGGCAAGTCCGCTCAGGGCGCCGATCGTAAGCCCCTGCACCGACCCGGTCAAAGAGACGCCTGCGAGTTCCGTCGTACCCATACGTCCGTATACATACGTATTCACGCTTTGTCCGAGTGACCAGAGAAATTCATTGATCACGACCGGTCCCAGCATGCCCATATACTGCGCAAACCCGGCGCTCCCAAGGCGGAAATCAAACCGGAATCTGCCATAACAGCGGATGAAGAGAACGATAATCACAATCAGGGAGGCAAGCTGGGAAACAACACTGGCATATGCCGCGCCGGCAGCGCCGAGTGCAGGGGCGCCAAAGTGTCCGAAAATCAGCGTGTAGTTGAGCAGGGTATTGAGTACGGCTGAGAAGATGCCGGCATATAACGGCCAGGAAGATTTATCGTGACAGCGCAGGGCAGCGGAGAGCACCGTGCTGAGGCCAAGGGGAAGAAAGGTCCAGCGGATGATGCGCAGATACTGCGCACCTTCCGTGATGATGGAAGAATCACTGGTAAACAGCGAGACAAACGGGCTGGCGCCGGCACCGCACGCAAACAGAACGGCAAGTGCAGTGAGTGTCACTGCGGCCATATTGACAGAAATACTGCGAAGTTCGGCAGCGCGGTCTGCCCTTCCGATATACTGCGAAATCATGATGCCTGCGATCGTGGCGATCGCCCCTGTCACAAACGCATAGATGAAGCCCGGTTTTCCGGCAATCTCAACAGCGGCGACTGCCTGTTCGCCCAGCTGTCCGACCATGATCTGATCGATCATCGAAAAGGAGGACTGCAGACAGGACTGGAGCGCGACCGGCACGGCGATACGGAGTACCTGAGAGAGTAATGTTCTGTCGTTCATGGACTTTTACTTCCTGCTGTTCACAGAATAATCGCCGGAACGCGCATATACAATACGTTAATCGCGTAACCTGATCTGTACATGCAGGAAGACCCAAAGAACAGGCATTGCCTGTTCCTTTCAGATACCGGTTCAGCGCCTGGACAGATCTGATGCAGAATATCAGATTTTGCGGGTGCTCCGCAGGATGTCCTGCGGGCGTTCTGAACATATATTGATCCGTGATTGTAATTACAGATCATGCATACCCCATTTTTCGGGGAGATGCATGTAAAAATAAAATTGATTATTCAGTTATTATGCACTTTGCATAGTAACTCAAGAAGAACACTTTACAATTGTAAATCGTCATGAAATCTTTTCGTGGGAATAATTGGTTGTGCTAAGGAGTTACTGAGGCTTTATCTGAGCATTTTATTGCGTATTGAAACTGTAATATATTAGTGAAATCGGTAAATTTACCGGAGGATGTATAGTTCTATGTGGATGTTAAGTGATATTTGGTATTCAGAAGGTTTTATCTTCGAAAAACAGACTAATGTATTTGAAAATGTTTATTACCGCCATGTAAAAACTAAAGAGGGTAATTTGACTGGTGTCATTGTCGATTATGAACTCGATGATGATTTTCACTATGAATTAACAGCTGAAAACTGGCATCTCTTTGTAGAAAAAGTTCTCAATAAATCGTTACCAGAGACAAGAGCGTTTTCTTTATTTTTAGAGAAGCACGGATTAAATACAACTGAAGGCGTATTTGCGTTTGAAAATACATTGAATGATCTCGATATTAAATACAAAAAAATAGCTTATTATTAATGTTTCTCGCTAAATATCTCCTCCAGCACTGTGTTTGGTGAAGGGTGCTCGATAAAAGCAAATGGCAATTGAAGCCTTAAATGCTGTACCCCATTTAATGGCTTGGGATATGTAAGAATAAAATGATAACACATAGAAATATCATCATATCGAGTTATTCCTCATTTAAACTTATGTGCAAATTCAAACCATGTGGTGGAAGGAATCGCTAACGTAATATTGCCTTACATGGTGATATGGTAGGCTCTTTACATCAGATCATAGAACTGGATATGCTAAAATGATTTTGAAAATCATATCCAATTTTTAGAGGTGAAGTGATTGATTAAGTATATATGCAAAAAATGTGATGGGCTTTCCTGTGAATCTAGTACGTGCCCTGTCTGCGGTAATCGTGCAGACATTGCAAGTGCTGATATTTTTTACTGTACTCAGTGTAATACACCGTTATTCGAGGAAACATGTTCAATCTGTGGATCAAAGGGGAAAAAGATTGGCGCTGATGCTCGTCCTGTATTTGCTCAAGAACGGCTTTTATTGGAGGTTCTATTAGGAAAACCGATGGAATATGCAGGTAAATCTGTATGGACTACGGTTTCGAATATGTATTGGGTGGATGGCGAAAAACTGAAGATTGATCAAAAAGCCCTCAGAAAAACGGACCCGGAGTATGTAATTGCGCAACTAAAGAAATACGAAGAAGTTAACCGCCCGTATGTAGAAAACGATCTTGATAATCCTTTTATTAATACTTTTGTAGAAGCGAACAAATATCGGTTAAACACGATTACGGAAGAAGCGTTTTCCTATATTAGGGATATTTCTAAAGGGTTCGATCAGTCTTCAATGTTTGTCTCTTTTTCAGGAGGCAAAGACTCAACTGTTACTAGTTCTTTGGTTCTTAGAGCGCTCAATACAGATAAGGTGATACATATCTATGGTGATACAACTCTCGAATACCCGGAGTCTGAGAAATACATAAAAACCTTTAGAAAAGAATTCCCTCAAACTCCGATGCTTGTGGCAAGAAATAACGAACAGCAGTTTACAGATCTTTGTACAGTTGTCGGCCCGCCGAGCCGTGTTTTGAGATGGTGTTGCACCGTATTTAAGACTGGTGCTATTACCAAAAAAATTGAACAGATATTCAGAGATAAGAAGCGCCTGCTTTCCTTTCAGGGAATTCGTAGAGCGGAATCGGTTTCGCGTAGTAAATACGAGCGTACTTCTACCGGATCGAAGATTTCTAAACAAGTTGCGGCATCTCCAATCATTGACTGGTTGGACTTTGATGTCTGGCTATATATCTTAGCGAATCGCATCCCTTTCAATAATGCTTATAGGCAGGGTTTCTCTCGGGTTGGTTGCTGGTGTTGCCCGAATAACAGTTCCTGGTCGGAATTCCTTTCTTCTATTTATATGCCGGAAGAATACAAAGAATTCAAAGGGATGCTATATGACTTTGCAAAAAAGGTCGGAAAAGACGATTGGCAGGTTTATGTCGATAGTGGTAACTGGAAAGCTCGGCAGGGTGGTAACGGTCTTGATTACAGCAAGAATACCTTTGTGAATTTCAAACCGTGTGCCTTTGAGGAAGATGCGTATAACTACGATCTACCACGACCTATTTCTGATGATCTTTATACATTATTCAAGCCGTTCGGAAAACTGAACTTTGAGATGGGGAATAAACGGCTAAATGAAGTGTATGTGCTGGATAAAAAAACAGATACACCGATTTTAAAGCTTAGTGGGAGAAAGGGAACAAATATTCTCCGTATATCGGTACTGAATAAAGTGGGAATGTTTAAGTATTCCAAAACAACGGAGCAAGCATTGAATAGTCAGGTGACAAAATACCAAACTTGCATTGGGTGCGGTTACTGTCAGTCTGTATGTAAATTCAATGCATTAAAGGTAATCAACACACAGCCTGGGCATGTTAGCAATGAGTCGATACGGTACACCATAAATTCTGATATGTGTGCTGGATGTCTTGAATGTGTAACACATTTTGATGGGGGCTGTTATATGAAGAAAGTAATTCGCGTAAAGAGGGGGAATGACTAATGACTCTCAAGCTAAAAAAACACGAAACGTTTTATATTCGTGACGGTTGGTTTGAAAAAGCACTCAATACAATCGAAGAAAATGAAGGGATAAATATCTTTTTTAAGAATGATGGCGTGAAATACCTTGGCATTGGAGCGAATATGGTAAAAGGCCTTAAGTACTGGCTTAAAGCTGCAGGTCTTATCGATGACAAGTCAAACAAACTTACTGACAGCGCCAATATCATCTTGGAAAATGATCGTTATCTTGGAGAAGACTTCACCTGGTTTTTTATTCATTATTGTTTAGTTTCAAACAAAGAAGAATGCCCGGTTTTTAATTCAGTGTTCAATTCTGGAATTGGAACCTTCTCGAAAGCGGATATGCTTGAATACCTTGATGGCGAGCTGAGACAAATTGATAATAAAGTGAGCCTGAAATCTATAGAAGCAGACTTTAATGTGTTGATTCAAAGCTATGTCAGGGAAGGTATCAGTGAAAATCCGGAAGATAATTATCGCTGCCCACTTTCAAGTCTCAAACTGATTGCAAAAGAAAAAGGCGGGTACAAAATGGAGAAGCCAAAGTATCTAACCTTGAGCTATCTTCTGATTTATTATGCGCTTTTGAATCTTTATCCGAACAAGGATTCTTTTGAGATAGATGAATCCATGGAAAAAGAAAATTCTCCAGTGAAAATATTCAATCTCGATAAGTATATGTATCTTCAGTATCTTGATGAGATGAGAAAATCCGGCCTTGTGACAATAAATAAAACCGCAGGATTAAATACCGTATATTTTGAACAACGGCTGACACTTAAAGAAATTTTTGAGAAAGAGCTTGGAGGAGAGTAAGGCGATGCTGTACAGAGATATCGTTAGTATTAATAAGAACTTCCAGGCTTCCATTAACCTGGAATTTGATCTGAATAACGAAAAAAAGATAGAAGAGTACATTCCGACTTCAGACATCTGTGATGTGCTAAAGAGATACTTCCGTTGCTTTTTAGGCATGACTACTGAGAAAGCAACTACATTGGTCGGTCCGTATGGAAAAGGAAAATCTTTTCTCCTTTTAGTTCTTGCCTATTTGATTGGGAAAGACAAGAAAACCATAGTTTATAAGAATCTTCTGAAGCGGATCAAAGCGATAGATAAAGAATTATATGAATTAATAATGAAATTTGATGCTGGCAAAATGAAACTTCTGCCGGTTATCGTCAACTCAAACTATGACAATGTTCAGCAGTCTTTTATGCTGGCATTAAATGATGCACTAAAAAGAGTAGGCAAAGAAAGCATTGTTCCAAATACTATTTATTCCGTCTGCCTTGAACTTCTTGAAAACTGGCGTAAGAACAAGGGAACCTGGGACACCCTCAAAGTTTGCCTTGATAAAGAAAGAATAACTTATAAAGAGTTAAAACTTGGTCTTGAGGATTATTCTCCCGAGAAATATAGAACGTTTGAAAGCATCTACAACTGTATGACTATTGGGGTAAAATTCAACCCTTTAATCAGCGACGATGTTACAAAGCTTTATTCAGATGTAGATTATGAGCTTTCAAAGCTTGGGTATTCCGGGATGTTCATTATCTTTGACGAGTTCTCAAAGTTTATAGAAAGTTCCGGATCCTCACTGATGAAGAACCTGAAAATTATTCAGGACTTTGCGGAGCTCGCGTCTAGAAGTAGTAAAGACTGTCAACTCCATATTACGTGTGTTACCCACAAGAGTCTGAATCTTTATATTGATTCCTCAAATAAGAAGGATTCATTTAAAACTGTGGAAGGAAGATTTACAGAGATTAAATTTAACAGATCATTGGAAGAAAACTATCAGATTATTTCAGCAGCCATCCGAAAGAAAGACGGATATGAGAAGGTTCTGGGTGGATTTAAGAAAAAGAATGCGGGTTTCATAGAGCGAATTCAGAAATCACAACCATTTGAAAAGGAAGGAAATGTGGATTCCTTGATTAATGGATGTTTCCCCCTGAATCCTATGACAGTGTATGCTTTGATTCATCTCTCTGAAATCGTTGCACAAAATGAACGGACGTTGTTTACGTTCATATCTGATACTGACGAGCACTCTTTGAATTCTTTTATCCGTAATTCGAATACCACAAGCAAGCTCTTTGATGTAGATGAAATCTATGATTATTTCAGCCCACTGTTAAGGCGAGAAGAAGAAAATGCTATTCGCAATATCTGGTTTCGAACAGAAGGAACACTTGCAAGAACTGATGATCAGAAGAAAAGAAAGCTGATTAAGGCACTTGCAATTATCCTGATGATCAATGATAACGATCGGTTTGCACCATCTGTGGAAAACCTTTCCCTCGCTGTTGAGATGCCTGCGGAAGAAACCCAAAATCTTATCGATGCAATGATTGACGATCACTATCTGCGCCGAAATGTTATTAATCACCTTCTCTCCTTTGCGTCAGCGAACTCAAAAGAAATAGACGATCAGATAAAAACAATAACAAAAGCGCGTGGTAAGAATATACCGATTGATTCGATTGCTGGAGAAATAGATGAGACCAAATATTTTTTGCCTAGAAGACATAATGAGCAAAAGAAGATTACCAGATTTCTGCGTACGGTATATCTTACAGAAAAACAGTTTATGGAAATGTCTTCTTTTGACGTTTTCTATGAGCATATGTTTTGCGATGGTATTGTTATCAATCTGATCAGAAACGATCTGAAAGAAAAAGATATCAAAACCAAAATGCTCCAAATTAATGATCAGCGAGCAATTGTCAGATATCCGGCGGAAAAAATGGATAAGTATTTTACTGATGAACTGATTAGATATGCGGCGATACAGGAAATCATTCGCCGCGGTGGCAATGATCAGGTTGTAACTAGTGAATTGAATATCCTGTTTGAAGAAATCCGTGATGATATCCAATCTTTGATTGATAGACATTACGGTAAAAAGTGCAAATTCTTCAGTGCTGCATTAAAGAATGAGGATACAAATAAGGATTTTATAGAAGCCTTATCATTGATCATGGAAAGATACTATCCGAAAACTCCAGTGTTCAATAACGAGCTAATCAATAAAAATGAACTCACCACACAATATCAGAAGCCTGTGAATAACGTTATGCAATGGATTCTAGAAGGGATGAACGAAACTGATTACGCCTACACCGAGACAAGCCCTGAATCAACCGTACGTGCTTCTGTTGTAAATCGAATTTTAAAAGATTCGACGACCATTGATGAAAACGCTAGGGAAATTGTAGATGGAATAAAAGATTTCATTTTTGAAGCCGAAAGAAAAAAGACTGAAATGCAGACGATTGTAGATAAGTATACTGCCGCTCCATACGGGGTAAGAAAGGGAATACTACCAATTCTATTTTCCAAAGCAATCAGCGAGCTTTCCGATAATGTGATTCTTTATATTCAGAATCAGGAGCTTGATCTTGTTCCAACCAATATAGTTAAGGCTATTAATAATCCCGGTAAATATTCTGTTAGTTTTTCTAGAGGCTCAAAAGAACAGTCCAATTATCTTTACAATATGCTTGCATTGCTTAAAGCAAAAACGGCCGGCAATTTTAGAGTGGATACAAGAACACTCTGCGAAGAATATCGGAAATTCTTTGTTGGCCTTCCTGCAATTATGCGAGCAAGAGATAATCTTTCTGATTATTTAAAAATTGATCAAAATATCATTGCGTATCAGAACTTGTTCTATTCATATAATATCAATCCTTATGAATTGGTTTTTGATAGACCACAGGAAACCTTTGAGACCTCAGACTACGAGAAGATTACAAACAAACTTTCCGACTATATTCTGAACTGGAAAGAATACTTGAATGGATATAAGCAAGAGCTAATCGGAATGATACGGAAGGAGTTTTCAATAAGGAAGACAACCAGTCTAAAAATGGGCCTGACAGACTACGTCCGAAAAGTGACGGAAGATACTACTCCGGTTCTCAATGAAGAAGCAAGCAGAATCAATAATGCTATCAATAATTCCGGTTTTGACGATAACAATACATGCGACGATCTTGCATATGCAACGATTGGGGTATATATCGAAGACTGGAATAACGATGAATCAGAAGCCATGAAAGAAAAACTTCATGCATTCAAAAATGCCCTGATTCAATCAAATAAAATCGACACCTCTAACTCTTCGCTAGATCAAGTCCTTAGTAATATCAGTTCTGTTCAATCCACTCCATTAGGGCAGTTAATGCGCAACAGTATAGAAAATGCAATGGATGAATTTGCTGAAGGCGTCAGTACCGAGGAAAAAATAGCTATTCTGGGTGAACTGATGAAAAGTCTTCTTTAATTCGGAGAAATAATATGATTTATCTTGATAATGCAGCAACAACCTATCCTAAACCTGAGGAAGTGTATAAGGCGTTAGATTATGGAAATCGAAACCTTGCTTTTAACGCGGGGAGGGGGAGCTATCCTTCTGCCCGTTCCGTTACGGAACTCATTCAAGAAACGAGGCAGCTTCTTGGTGATCTGTTGAAAGTTCCTGGAAATACCGTCTCTTTTGAATCATCAGCAACAGAGGCACTAAACATTATCATTAACGGAATTCCATTTCAAAGTGGAGATACGGTTTATATATCTCCCTTTGAGCATAATGCTGTAGTTAGACCACTTTATAATCTGAAAGAAAAAATAGGAATTAACATCGAACTTCTTCCATTTGATAAAAAGACTTGGAAGTTTGATGAGGAAAGAGCAGCTGATTTATTTGCTTTAAAAAATCCTAAGGCTGTATTTATATCCCATATCAGCAATGTAACAGGCTATATTCTTCCGTTTGGAACAATTTTTGCGTCTGCAAAGCGATATAATTCAATTACAGTACTCGACTGTTCGCAGAGTCTAGGGATCCTAAATCCATCAGTTGGAAATACTGATTTCGTTGTCTTCGCTGGGCATAAATCTCTTTATGCATCATTCGGTATCGCCGGCTTCTACAATCTCACGGGAATTAAATTAAACGTCACAAAAAGCGGAGGAACTGGATCAGATTCACTGAATCACAAGATGCCCGAAGATGGACCGGGACGATATGAGTCAGGAAGCTTGAACAGTGTTGCAGTAGCTGGTATGAATGCGAGCTTGAAATGGCTTGAAAATAACAATACTCTTTATTCTCACGAAAAAGAGTTGACAGACTATTTGATAGATAAGCTTTCTAATCTGCCAAATGTGCATCTATTTCTACCAGAAGATGTTTCAAAAATCGTTGGGATCGTTTCATTGGCGGTAAACGGATATTCCTCGGCAGATGTAGGCTCCATACTCTCTGAGGAATTTGATATATGTGTAAGGACAGGCTTTCATTGTAGCCCATTTATTCATGAGCTTATTGGTAGCAAAGAATTTAATGGGACTGTGAGATTGAGTGTTGGAGCATTCAATACAAAATCTGAATTGGCAAAAGCAGTGAGAGCATTAGGTACATTGTAAATATAAGAAGAGGATACTATGAGTTTTCTTGATATAGACATTAAAGGAAAATACAGATCGTCTGATACTCCTAACATTGGAAAATCTTTTATCGAGAAAATGCTGCTAGAGAGCGTTTCATATAAGAGAGCAGTTGGATTTTTCTCATCTTCATCATTGATTTATACCTCAAAGGGGTTATTAAATGTTGCGGAAAAGTATAGTGCCGGAATGGACCCAGTAATCAAATTAATTGTTTCGCCAAGACTAACAATAGAAGATGTGACCGCTATAAAAAAAGGTTATGCTACGAGACAGGAAATAATCGAAAAGTCTTTATTGTCTGCTTTAGATGATCCAGACGATAAATTTGGTAAGGAAAGGTTAAATATTCTTTGTCATCTAATATCTTCTGGTGCTATGGATATCAAGGTTGCAATTACTTGCTTCTCTGAAGATGATATTGGAATGTATCACGAGAAAATTGGCATTTTTGAAGACTCTCTAGGAAACAAAGTTGCTTTCGAAGGTTCATTAAATGAATCCGCTAATGCGTTTAATAATAATTTTGAACAAATTCGTGTTTTTAAGTCGTGGGATAAATCAACATCTTTTGTTTATGATGTTGAAAGCGATTTTGATGAGATGTGGGCAAACCAAACCAACAAAATTGAAGTGTTTCAATTCCCTGAAGTAGTTAAGAAAAAATTATTTAAATATAAAAAGGAAACATACAACAGAAATATTGAAAAGGATGAAGAAGAATTTCGCAGAAAAAATGAAATAGATCTTCCTCGAATCGATAAAGAGCGAACCCCGACTTTTCCTTATAAATATCAAGGTGACGCAATCAATAAATGGTTGTCTGAAAGGTGTGTTGGCATATTTGATATGGCAACTGGAACTGGAAAGACATTTACCGGATTTGGTGCGATGGTCACTTTATTACAGCGAACAAAGTATCATCTAGCGACCGTTATTATTGCTCCATATACACATCTAGTTGAGCAATGGCTTGATGATGCTGCGTTATTTCATATCAATCATATGATTGTTGGTTATTCAAGCAAGCAGTACGCAGGATATTTATCCGAACTGAAAAGCAGCGTTCTTCAATTCAATGCGGGGACATTGCCGTTTTTCTACTTTATCACTACGTATGCTTCTTATAAACTTCCAAAGGTACAAGAGGTTCTAAAAGAAATTAAAGGCCCAGCATTATTAGTGGCAGACGAGGCACATAATTTCGGCACCGAAGCAATGGTTGATTACATGTTATACAACTTTAACTTTCGACTTGCTCTTTCAGCCACTGTTGAGAGATATCGAGATGAGGAAGGAACGCGACGTATATTTGGTTATTTTGGGAAAAAGTGCATTGAGTATCCGTTAGAAAGGGCAATTCGAGAAGACAAACTAACTCCTTATGAGTATCATCCTATAATTGTCTATCTTGATGAAGACGAGCGCGAAGAATATCTGCGTTTAACAAAATTGATATCAAAGTGTATTAACAAAGAAGGAAAAATGAATGAAACGGGAGAGCGATATGCTCTTCAAAGGGCTAGATTGATTGCCGGAGCAAGGGGAAAAGTGACAGAACTCCTAGAAGTAATTCGGCCCTATGCGGATCGAAAAGATCATTACATGCTCATCTATTGTGGGACTTCAAAAATTAATAAAGGAACAGAGGGTGAAACGAAGCAGATAGATGAAGTGACCTCTCTACTGTATTCACAATATGGTATGAAGGTTAGTAGATACACATCTAGAGAATCAACTGAGGAAAGAAGAGTCTTAAAGAATCGTTTCAAAGATGGAAATGATTTACAAGCACTTGTCGCAATTAAATGCCTTGATGAAGGCGTTAATATACCTGGTATTCGCACGGCTTTCATTCTCGCAAGTAGTACTAATCCAAGAGAGTATATTCAAAGGAGAGGTCGAGTACTGAGAACGGCAAAGGGTAAGAAAAAAGCTGTAATCTATGATTTTATTACTTTACCACTTCCTCCAACTGAACTAATAGATAGCACGGAATCTTCTAAATCATATAAAGCATTAATTAAAAACGAAACAGCTCGAATGGCGGAATTTGGAAAGTATTCCATGAATCCTGATGAAAGTGATTTATTAGCTGATCAGATTAAAGAAGATTATGGATTATATGACTTCGATATTGATGAGTTAGCTGAAATACAATGGAATGAGGAGGAATAATGATGGAGCAGACAGCAGACGCTAAGAAAAAATTGGATCCAGAAACCAAAAGAAAAATAGAGAAAAGAATTCATAAGCTAGAAAAAACTAATTACAAGAAAAAAGAGCATACACAGGGATACATGGTTAAAAGCATCATGAAAATAATCGAGGATGAAGTCTTATGATTATCAAATCATTAACACTAAAGAATTTTAGGCAATTTATTGGAGAACAGGACATTCAGTTCTCGGTAGATCCTGATAAAAAGGCGACTTTGATAATTGCGGAAAATGCTACAGGTAAAACAACATTGCTTGAATCTTTCTCTTGGATCCTTTATGGAGAGGCTTCTGGACTAAAAAGTATTGTGAACGTAGAACAGGCAAATAAACTTGTTGCTCGAGAGGAAGAACTAAAAATAGAAGGAACAATATGTTTGGAACACTTAGGAAGAGAATATCGTATTAATCGTTGGGCGTATGCTACAAAGGCGAATACAAAAGTAAAAGTGTCGAATTCATATGTTTTGATTAGTTATGTTGACGATGATGGTAACTCAAAAGAATTACGTGACAGTGCAGCACGATCGTTAATTGACGAAATTGTTCCGAAAGATCTGTTTCCTTATTTCTTTTTCCAAGGGGAAAACATTGAAGCGATTGGCCAGGAAATATCTAACGGGAAAACCACATCAAGTGGTGAATTCACCAATGCAATTCGTGGGATGCTTGGCTTTAATTGGCTATATCAAGAAATACGTGATCTTAAAAAGGTTGTAAAGCAATACTCTGAAGAAATTGAAAATAATAAGGCTGACTTAACAATCCAAGAGATTCAACGAAGGATAAATGATGCAGATAATAAAATCGAAGGATTTGACCAGCAGCTTACATCATATAAGAGTAGTTTGGAAAAGTTTAAGGAAGAAAAGAAATCTGTTAGTGACGAGATCTTAAAATCAGGGAATGTCGCCGAGAAACAAAAACAATCATTACTATTAAGTACAGAGATCAAGCGGCTGATTGATTCTGAAAAAGATAATAAAAAGAAAATATTTAGTGATTTCAGTAAACAGGGTTACCGCTTGCTTGCTAAGTCGCTAATTGAAGAATCGCTTGAATTTTTGAAAGAACATGGAGGAGATGCCAGCAAAGGAATACCCGGGATGAATGCCTCTGCAATTGAGTATGTTTTAAATGGAAATTTGAATGAAGGAGAATGTTTTTGCGGGAAAAAGATTTCGGAAAACTGTGAAGAACGAAAGATTCTTCAATCATTAATTCAATATTTACCTCCTCATAGCCTTGGGGCTGAAATCAATACCTTTGATGAAACCGGAAGAATACGTTGTGAAACAGCGAATGAGTATTGGGAAAATCATCAAAATGACGAGAGAAGGCTTCGTGAACTTCGAGAATCTATTGTGAACAAAGAAAAGCAACTTGAGGAAATAGATAGAGAAATCAAATCGTTTCCTGACATGACAAAGAAAAAACAAAGAGAGCAAGATTTGGAGCAGACAATCGAGAAAATCCACGAAACCATAGGGGAGTTGCAGAATAAGATTGAAACACAAATTAGCCTCCGAGATATAGCCAAAAAGGAAAAGCTCAATTATAAATCTACAGACGAAAAAGTCAGAAAACTTGAACAATGTGAAGCGTATGCAAGCTGGCTTCTAGAAAAAGTAGAAAAATATTGCGAAAAGGGTGAGAGAGAGAAGAGAAAGGAACTTCAAGACGCTATTAATGAGATTTTTTCCAATGTGTTTGATGTCAATATTTACTTGGTACTGAATGACGATTATAGTATGGAAATTAAGAGTAATAATAGTTTAGATCTTGATGATTTTCAAAATTCAACATCTCAAGATGCCATTCTTGCATTTTCATTTATTGGTGGAATCATTAAACTCGCCCGCGAGAAAGCTGTTTCTAAGGCTCAAGACAAAACCGATGATGATGAGCTAATAGACAATCTTGAGGTCGAACCTTATCCGCTAGTTATGGATGCACCATCGTCATCGTTTGATACAAAACGCATTGAAAACTTTTGCAAAATAATGCCGAACATTGCTGAACAGGTAATATTCTTTATTAAGGATACAGATGGTTTATATGTTAAGAAGGATATTGCAAATATTCTTGGAAAAGAATACACAATGAGAAAAACTGGTGCGTATTCCACAATTATTGAGGAGGTGTAAAAAGAAATGGCTAAAATAAAAAAACTATTTCTTGAAGATTATCTTTTTAAGGGCCGTTACACCCAAATGGTAGTGGATTTAACTGAGACAGTTGATCCGGCAAGCGGGGCTAAAATATTTGATTCTGCAGTGGAATTATATCTTGCCGCAGCAATAATTGGTGCACACTATCAAGTCAAAGGAAAACCAGATACAGGAGATCCTACAAAAAGAATAATGGCAAACCAATTTACAAATCATTATCAAGACTTGGTATTTGCTTATAAGCTTGTAATGCTTAATGCTGACAAAGAAGTGCTATCTCCTATTGAAAGGATCAATAACGCATTTAGATATACTGAAGATGATCCTCAATTTCAAAACAATATCGAAGTTTTTGAAACATATATGTTGGGCGGATTGGAACTATTACATGATAGACTTTATCAAGCAAATATGCATTTTGAGGATTATCTGAATGCATTAGACGAGTTGCTGATAGATATTAATGATTATCATGAAGAAGATGATGTGAAAGACATAATTGATTTTGGCCCTGCGTTTTAATTTCATGGTTTGTTCATGTGAAGTGCTACTACTTCGCATAAGACTCATATTGCCGGTTTTCCGGAACAAAATGCCGTTTCCTTTGAGAGGAAGCGGTTTTCTTCGGATTCATAGTTGAATTCACAAGTGAAACGGTTATTGGAGGATACTTGAAATCATTATTGAAATAATCATTGAAATCTAATTTGCAAGGATATTCACCGTTCCCTGGGGAACGGTGTTATCTTTTATATAAAGAACATTTTTTATAACGATAGGGAATTCCAAAGTATGAGAAAGATGACAGTGCGCCGGCAGAAAACACCGCCAGGCTATTACACAGTTGCGGAAGTAGCTGAAATTTTGCGTGTCACCACCCGAACTGTTCACACGTATTTGCATGTGGATGGATTGCCTTATAAAAAGGTGGGCAAGTATAACTTGATCGCGAATGAAGATCTTTCCAGATGGATCGACAAACAGACTGGAATGAGCCTAACAGAATGGAAAAGACAATCTGACTGAATAATTGGCGGATGCTCGTTGATATTAAATATGGATGGAAAGATGAGGATAAGGTGATGTTCAAAAAGATTATTAGGACAGGTATTACAGTTTTACTGTCTTCAACGATAGCTATTGGTTCGAACTCTTTTTGCATTCATGCGGATGGCAATAGAAATGATCATATTAGTTCTACTTATGAAGCAAAAGAAGCGATTGAGAATAATAACTATGTTGCGATGCTGAACTATGTTTCACTTATCAATAGTGAAATCAACAAATCGAGCAACAGTAAACTTGTACTAGAAGAAATTTACTCATCTCTTATGAATAATACTGCTCCAAGCGCGATAGATTCTCGAACCCAAGTTCAGTTGACTGATATGTTGGAAACGATTGACAACTATAGGATGATTGATGTTAAGCGGGAGCGCCTCCAGTATATTTACGATCAAAATAAAGCACAGGCGTTGAGAAATGCCGTTCCGAATCCGCTCGGCCTCTTGTCGGCAACAAGATCATTCTCACTTGCCTCACTAATAGGATCTGTTGTGTACATGGCTGTTGACGCCAAAACTAGCTATGATTCCGCTATGGCTAGTGCTGAGCTTGAGTATTTACAAGATAATTGGGCATTGGATGATGAGGCTACGAAAGCATTAAATCATAGTCAGGAAGCATTGTTTAACTACATGATTGACATGGTTCACAAAAGCAATATGCCTGATGAGTATGCATTAAGTAATACAAAAATTGATGAGTTTGTAGATTATAGAAATAAAACCAATGTTGACCGTAAAATCCAATATTTTGAGTCAAATAAAAGGACGTTTGAGAAGTTTGGGCCTTATTGGCTCTCGCTTGCAGAATGCTATTTTCAGATAGAGGAATACGCAAAATGCTTAACGGCTGTAAAAGAGTATGAAAGCTTAAATTATCGGATTTTCCGTAAGGATCATGAGTTTAGTAGAATAATACCATTGGCAATAGTTTCAATTCAGGAAGTTGAAAAAGATAAAGAAGAGGCAAATGAGCAGATATTGCATTATCTTTCAGCTCTGATTTCGAATTTAGAAACAAAAGACTGGTCACTAAGATATTTCGCGGCTCAAACATATTTGGATTTATATTCAACAACAAAAGATAAATCGTTTTTAGAAGCAGCGTATAAATTGACGAAAGACAATGTTAACTACTTAATTGATCAGCAGACAACGTTGAATACAACGTATGTTTCAAAGATTCAGAAAAAGCCTGTACCAAAGGATGCAACAAAGACAGAAAAAAAGGACATAGAAAAATACAATAAGATGTTAGAGGCAGAACGAAAAAAAGAATTGCCTCCCGTGAATGAAGCACTGTATTTAAACTGTGACTTATTATTTGCTCTGGCTGATAGAGTGAACATTTCTGAACAGGAAAAAGATAAGATAGAACGAATTCTTCATGGCAGAAAAAAGGAGGATCCGCTGTTTCTGACCACTCCATTAGATGAATTATATTATTTTGATGAAATTGAAACAGTTTCTGATTATGACGTCGAATACTCAGAAGATAGCATTACTCTTCCAGCGAATCTTTTATCTAATAATTTTCAAATAAATGTTCTAATTGAAAATGATAATGAGAAAAAAGAGGTGACCGACTGGACTGTTGAAAAAGTTGACAGAGGAAAAGAGACATCTAATGTTGAATCGTTTAGGGTGCGACTTTTGAGCGAATCCATTAAGAATTACAAGTACGAAGATGGGACTTTAATAAATATCGAGATAATCCCTGTCATAGGCGGGCAGTGTGAACCATTAGAGGCAATATTTATTACTCATGTGAAACCTAAACTGAAGGTATTTAAAGATATCACATTTGAAAGGACAAAATGAGAAGACTGATATCAATATTCATCCTGTTGTTGTCCGTTGTCTGTTGCACATTACAACCGATGAAAGTGCATGCATTTGATGGGGACAAGCATGCTCAATTATTAAGAAAAGTACTTTTTGGTGGATCTGCTGTCTCAAACACAGATGCATTCGACGCTTTGAATGATGCATGCGAAATTGCTATTGATCAACATAATAACGACGGGCAAAATACTTTGAATGAATTGATTGGATTTGGTGTACCTGGTCTCCCTGAAAAAACGGAAGAATTCAATGTTGGCCATGGTGCGTTGCACCGCAATTACACACATCGCGGCTGGGATTATGATTATTCCAAACTTGAGACGGGAGATGAGGCCCACTGGGTGGATATAAGAAAAAGAATAATTCTCAATACAGTTAACAAGGTATTTGATTTTGGCTTTCTCTCGGGGAAATTGGGATACTACGACCCACAATGCGTTGCCTTTTCTAAACTGATATATTACGTCCATATTATTGGTGATCACATATCCAACACAACATTTCATCCAAGCTATGAGGAGATTCCTCTTGTAAAAGGTAGGGGGAACGAAACGGGTATTATAGAGGAGTTGATTCTCTTAAGTCCGATACTATTTCAAAGTTCATCAGACATTGAAACCGAGACAATAACATATAGGAATTTTATCGACAGTCTGAAATCGCTCCAACGTGACATTAAAGAAGTATACAAATCGAAAAGTGATTTATACGATGTGGAAAACTATACTAAATATAATGAGTACGCAACGAGATTAATGGAAATACTTGAGGATAATGTGAGTCTTCTTATTTATAAGGAAAAATTCTTCAAGAAATGTTTTAAATAAGAAAGGTGTCGTAGCAATGGGAAATAAAGATAGCAAAATAGATTTAAAAAAATTCGCTTCAAATACTGCATCGGTAGTAAAAAAATCCGCGTCTGAGGCCGGAAAAGCAGTCCAGACTGTTACGCAAGGAGCATCCAAGACTGTTAACAGTGCACAAAAAAAGATTGTTCAAGTTATTGATGAAAATGGCAATGGAGAGATTGACATTGAAGATGTAATCATTAAAGGACTAAAGACACCTGGAGTAAAAGTGAATCGGGAATCATTTCTTAGGAAAGAGTTTTATAAAAATTTTAGTCCCGAAACGATCGAGGACGCAGTGCAATATAATCCGATGCATGCAGGTATATCGAGGGATGAGATTGATAAAATTGCCGACGAAGTCATTAAGTATGAGCGCAATTTTGTTTCGGGCATTTCTGCTGCATTAGGAGCTCCTGGTGGACTGGCAATGGTAGCTACAATACCCGCAGATGTTATTCAGTATTATGGCTATCTTTTGCGAGCCATGCAGAAACTGTTGTATTTATACGGCTTTCCGCAGATTGATGTGGAAGAAAAAGGAAGTCACTTAGACTCTGAAACTATGAATATTCTTATAATTTGCATGGGAATTATGTATGGTACAGCTGGTGCAAACAATGCCATGAAAATAATGGCGAACGCTCTTGGAAAAGGCGTTGAAAAAAAGCTGTTAAACGCTGCATTGACTAAAGGGACTATCTATCCAATAGTAAAAAATGTTGCGAAATGGTTTGGCCAAAAAATGACCAAGGATGTTTTTGCTGGCTTTTTTGGTAAATCAATTCCTGTGGTTGGAGGGGTCCTTGGAGGTGGAATTACATATCTTACATTTAAGCCTTGTTGTGACAAATTGAAAAAATCGTTGCGTGACACACGGCTCTCAAATCCCAACTACATTGAGAGTGCAGAAGAAGTAAATGCTATTAATCAAATGATTGCTCAAGGATAATCATGAGAGGTTTTGATTTTTGAATATGTTTTTAATCACCATGATGGAAAAATGATAGGGCGTTTCGTAAAAGACGTCCTTTTTATAAGCGGGGAAATAGATATAAGAGCCGTGATTGTGACTAATCATAAAGCTGACAGTAGATAAAAGAAATACCTTTTAAAAAGATATGGACAAAGCACTGGGCAATTTGCCCCGAAGAAAGTGAAACTCCGGAAAAGGAAACAAAGAATTGATAATAATAGTTAGTTCCTCCAGGGAATTCGAAGGTTAGGGAGAGTTTTTGATCCATGATAAATTTGTCTCCATTCTGCTGATCAATTCGTCTTGAAGATTTTTTGGTGAGATGATGAAAAAAAGATCAAGGTATTTCTGTGCAAGAATTAGCACTCCTTGTGGAGAGCATTCTGCGAAAGCATCAAACCATTCATCATTGTAATCACTGAATCTTACACTAAATCCAAACTCGTCAAGCAGAAGATCAAAAGCATTTCGCTTTTCTTTCTTTACGCGCAAATGTATAAATTCTGGTTTACCAGAGAACATGAATATACTTTTTAATGCATAGTCATATGCATCCTGATAGCGGAACTCAGGCACTTCGGAATTGTTATAGATTTCTATGTTCCGAATGCGATCGATTCTGTAATGCGAAATAGAATTGTGTCTTCCTCCAGAGGTGATCAAATAATAATGGGAGTCTTTGGTGACGATGAAGCGAGGCTCCATATCATCAAAAGGCTTATCGTTTAATACTTCTGATTTATGGATGTCATGATGAATATAGTCAAATTTTATTTTAGAAGCGGTTTTAATTGCACTCGACAAGGCATAAAGATTCTTTACAGTGTGGGAACTATTACGACCAGTTTGGTTTTTGCTAAGCATCGCAAGAACATCTTTACTCATTGGTCGAGAAAGAAATGATAAAAAAGCATCTCTTGTTTTTTCTTTGTCTTCTTTGGATATTTCACTTGTTCCTTCCATCATGGTGCAAAAGAAAAGGGCTTGTTCTTCGGAGAAGGGTCTAGTTTTTAGGTAGTAACCTTTTCTATTGTCTGCATATGTGTCGATGTCATAGCCATTAGATAATAAGATGCTGATAGAGTGGTAAAAGGTTTTGCGAGTAATAGGACAGTTATATTCGTTTTTGAGTTTTTCTAGTATTTCCGGTTGGGTAAGAATGTTATCTGCGTCAGAGTATTTTGAGAGAATACCAAGAACGCAAAACGGATGCATTAGTTTAGAAGACATTTTGTACTCCTTTGCTTGGGGCAATTTGCCCCAGAAAAGACCTGTTGTATAAAAAATGCCCATAGATGGGCAATGTGTTGATAAACCTACGTCCGTTAAGATGATTCCTTATCTGGATAGCATTCAACGATTTCGGTTATATCGCACTCAAGAATGTTACATAATCTTTGAATGGTTTTCATGGAGATGGATTCATCTTTTTTTAGCCGGGTTACGGTTTCGTGCCCGAGTTTATAATGTTTTATCAGTTTTGTCTTCGAAATGCCTTTTTGAGCGCATTTTTCCCAGAACTTCTTATATGTAAACATGCTGCCAATCTTCCAAAAAAAGTGTAGATGGCAGGTGCAAAATTGTGCAGGAGGCAGAAATCTGCACCCTTATTTGATTTTTTTTGATAATTCTGAGTCGGTGGGAAGGTTTTTACCCACCGGAATATTGAATAATCTCTGTGCATAGGCATTCGTTGAATTGTGTTTTGGAGAGGCGATTAGAAACACAGCACCTTCGAAAATGACCAACAACTGTGCCGTTCTTACTATTTGGATAGCTATGACTATCGCTAAACAGTGAAGGAAAAGGAGGCAGAGATGAATAGTGATGAAATAGTATCCCCTGATAATAAGAACGCTGGCCAGTCTATGCTGCGTATTGTGGGCTATGCAAGGGAATCTACTCGTGAGCAAGCGGAAGACGGTTTCAATCTTGATGAACAGGAAAGAAGGATTAAAGAATATGTGAACTTATACTATGATGATGCGAATATTAATTTTTCAATGATTAGAGAAGAAGGTGCATCAGCAAAATCGTTACAGCGCCCGCGTATGAAAGAGATTATTATACAAATACAAAAAGGTGAAATAGATATAATAATCATTCATAATCTGGATCGGCTAACCAGGAATCTCAATGACATGCAAACACTGCTTCAGTTGTTTTCGGACTATAATGTAGAACTTGTTTCATTGAAAGAAAGTATAGATACAAATACTGCGCAAGGAAGATTCTTTGTGTCAACAATCGTTTTGATTGCTCAGTGGGAAGAGGAAACTATTGGAGATCGCACTGTCCGAGGAAAAAAAGAATCTGCACGTCAGGGGAATTATGCAAAATCACGAGTTCCATTTGGATACTATAGAGACCCTAATGATAAAAGGCATTTATTGATCGACGAAGAAAAGGCAAAGATTGTGCGAAGAATATTTCAATCGCTTGCTGATCGGACACATACCCCCTACACGATTGCCAAAGAATTAAGAAAGGAAAATGTGTATGAACGGCAATGGAAAGATTCTGGAATAGAGCACATTATAAAAAATAGAATCTATTATGGAACATTCGCATGGTATGGTGAGGAGTTTGACAACCATCAGCCTGCAATTGTTTCAAAAGAGCTGTGGGAGGCTGCGAACAAAAATGCTTATTCCAAGGAATTTCACCGGCATAATTATTTGTTTAAGGGTCTGGTATATTGTGAAAAATGTAGTCAAATTTGTGAACAGAAATCCACAACAAAACCAAGCGGGAGTGAATATCAATATTATGTTTGCCCCAATTGCGGTGCATATATAAATGAGAAAAAAATTCTTTCTTCAATAGTCATTGATCTTAATAATCTTGTTAAAAACCATCATCTGTATTTGGAAGTTCGATCTTTAAAGATTAAAGAGCAAAGAATAAGAGGGGAAATGAATACGCTAATTAACGGGTATGTCAGACAGAGAATCAGTAAAGATTATTATTTGGAGATGATGAACATTAATGCATGTGAGCGAAAAGCCTTGTTGGCTAGAATTAAGAATGCTGAGTCCCATATTAGAAAAATGACTTTTATGACAATAGATGATGAAGAAAGAGAAAGATTAAAAGAAAAATACATTGATAAGATCTCCATTGATTTTGAAGAAAAGACTGCGTTGTTGAAGGGATCAGAAACATATGAGAGGATCATAAAATATGTCTAAGGTTAGAATAATCGGTTATGGGCGCGAATCAACAAGAGATCAAGCAATTAATGGATTTAATTTAGATGATCAGGAAAAGAAGATCCGCAATTATGTGAATATTTATTTCGATGATGCGAAGTATAGTTTTTCGATGATGAGGGAGGAAGGTGCATCTGCGAAATCTCTATCTCGTCCTGTGATGAACGAAATTATAGCCTTGGTAAAACAGAAAAAAGTGGATGTGATTGTGATTCATAATCTTGATCGACTGACAAGACAAGTGAGAGACTTAGCGACTTTGCTGGAATTGTTTGATGAGTATGATGTTAGTTTAATCAGTATTACAGAAAAAATTGACACCAAATCCCCCATGGGTAGATTCTTTATATACCTGATAGTACTTGTGGCCCAATGGGAATGGGAGACAATAAAAAGTCGATCAAAGAGAGGAATAGAAGAATCTGCACGTCAAGGGAATTATGCGAAGGCAGGAGCGCCATTTGGTTATGAGAGAGATCCTTTGAATAACCATAAGTTGATTATTAAGGATGAGGAGGCAGATGTTGTCAAAAAAATATTTGAAAGCATTGCAATAAAAGACAATACGGTAAGAGAACTTAAGAATACTTTGAACTCTGAAGGGGTTTTAGGTAAGAAGTGGACGGAGGAGTATCTTACGCGGATCATTAATAACAAGATATACTATGGAACCTTTACACGGTTTGGAGTTGAATATCCAAATCATACGATCCCGATAATTGATGAGGAATTATTCATTACGGCGCATGAAAGGTTGTCAAAAAAATCAAATCCGACAAAAAAACAAAGAGTATTTGATGGGCTTGTAATCTGCAATAAGTGTTCAGGTATTATGTCAAACCATACTTCATCCAGTAGCAATGGAAAACTGCATTATTACTATCGGTGCAGACATTGTGGAATTCAGGTGCCAGAAAAGCTTATAAATGAACGATTTATGGATGAGCTGAATATCACGCTACAAGAAAAGGCGTTAAATGAGGATATAGAAACACTTAAAAAGAGATACGAAGGATTGTCGGAAATCATAGACGCTATTCCCAAGACAGCTTTGACATATGATATGGATATTAAACATCTTACCAATATATATTCCAGGTGCGAAACTGATAAGAAAACTATGGACCTTTTCTTGAGAAGACTCAAAGCGGGAATGAATAAAAAACATTTCAGTGATTTAACATACTATGAAAAGAGAGACTTTCTGCTTGGGGTGGTGAAGGAAATAGTGTATGATCCATCCTCAAAAGAATTGAAAATGAACTACTTAGCAACAACCATTGTGTAGTGATGGGATAAGATCAAAAGAGGATTGTTAAGATCCGGAAGAACGAATCGGATGTGTAATATTTTACACAATATTAAAGAGATTGGACTGATGGAAGATATTGAAAACATGTAGTAATTTTGTAGAATGAATGTGTAGCTATCGAGGGAATGATATTCAAATAACAGCAAAGTTATAGTTGGAGCACTTATTACCTGGGTGTGTGGATTTCGCAGGTAGGGTGCCACTGACATGAAAAAAGGCTTAACTAAAGCCTTTTTTGATGCCTTGATGTTACAAAGAGGGATAATGTTACAGCTTACTGTTACATTTTTTTAGGCGGTGGAATGCGCAGTTGTCTGCAAAATGCAAACAACTGAAACGGACAGTCCCGGAAAAAAGGAATCGGAATGAAAAATCTGATTCGTGGTAAGAAGGTATAATATTCTGTAAAGAAATTATGTGAAAACGATGAAGAACTACCTGAAGCTTAAACCAGACAGTAATGATAAAGGCTACGGCCAGTTTTCCGGGACCCACCTGCTGTTGCTGGGAATATGGATTGTTTTTATAGTTGCTTACTGTATCGTCTATTTCCGCTCCGGTACTAAGGCCAGAAATGACATGAGAATCGCAGTGGCGGTAATGCTGCTTGTGAGTGAAGTGGTCAAAATGGGTGTTATCTATTTTACCCATCAGGGTTTCAGCGAGTATCTGCCCTGTGAAATCTGCAGTTTTGCCGCGTATTCCATTGCGGCGGATGCGTTTATACCGGGGAATGATTTTCTGCTGGAATTAATGGTTGTCATGTTTTTACCGGCTGCCATCATGGCTCTTATATTTCCGACGACCACAAGGCTTCCGGTGTTAAACTTTTTTACATTCCATCAGTATTTTTTTCACTCTCTGATCATCGCTTATATTCTGGGGCGCTTTTTCGCCGGGGAAACGTCCATGACGTATCCGGGGCTCTGGAAATCGATATTCGCAATCCTGTGTCTTGTCAGTGTCATGTATGCGGTCGACAGGATCTTCAACCGCAACTTCATGTTTCTGGTCTATAACGAAAACAATCCGCTGTTAAAGAAGATTTCCGATACCTGCGGTAGTGGCTTCAGATATACGCTGGGATTAATCTGCTTTGCGATTGTTGCCGTCCACGTTTTCTACGGCGTGTTCAAACTGCTGGAAATTCTGATTCATTAGGCGCAAATGTCCGTCTGCGGCGGTAACGGCAATCTCACACGGAATCAAAAAAGAGGGCAATACACCCTCTGAAAAAAATACAGGAAAATATAACAGTGAATCAGTGTTTCTTCTGATTCATTTTCTTTGTGATTACCGCAATCAGAGAGATCAGCAGAAACAGTCCGGTATAGTTGATGGTGATATCAGTATAGGCACCGGGAGAAAGCGGATCCGCAAATCCGCTCAGCCATACCGTAAGCAGTACCAGAGGCATCGTAATGACGTACACCACAACTGCTTTGAGCAGTGTGTTACTGATGGGTAAATGCATGGCGAGTTCATACGCAAGTACACCGATCAGTACGATGGCTGCCCGGGTCAGTTCATGCCAGTTTCCGTTTGGGTCGTGCACAATGCCCTGCGCAAGGTAGAGGATACTGTTGAGAATGGTTGTGACCGTATAGATCGCACAAAACAATATGACGGCTTCCTTCAGCCAGCTGTTCCAGATGTTTTTCATCGCTGTTCTCCGTAAATAATCTGCATGTCTTACAGCGATTTATTATAACGTCAGCATCGTTGAAGGACAGGCATGATGCCCTGTGCAGAATGTGTTTTTCGGCAAAGATTCGTGGAACGAAGATTTAAAGAAACGGGTATAATGCATTCTGTGTCCTCAGGAAGAAAGGTTTAACCCATATGAAGCCAGATTACCGGAAAACACTGATTGCATGTTATCTGGGATTTATTACCCAGGCAATAACGGCGAATTATACACCGCTTCTGTTTTTGAAATTTCATCATGACTACAATATTTCACTTGGAACGCTTGCGCTGATTCCAACGCTGTTTTTCATCACACAGCTGCTGATCGATGTCTTCTGTGCGAAGTTTGTGGATCGCATCGGCTATCGGAAAAGTATCGTGATGTCCGCAGTCATGAGCGGGCTTGGACTTGCCGGACTGGCGGTAATACCGGATCTCACCGGTTCGCCGTTAATCGGAATTCTGATCTGCGTTGTGATGTACGCCGTTGGAAGCGGTCTGATCGAAGTGCTTGTGAGTCCGATTGTTGAGGCATGTCCCTTTGAAAACAAGGATGCGGTCATGAGTCTGCTGCATTCGTTTTACTGCTGGGGAGCGGCAGGTGTCATCCTGCTTTCAACCCTGTTCTTCTCGGTGTTCGGAATGGATCACTGGAAAATACTGTCAGTAATCTGGGCGCTGATCCCGCTGTATAACATCTATAACTTCATGACATGTCCGATCGAAAGACTGACGGAAGAAGGAGAGGGCATGGGAATCCGGAAACTTCTGAAAACGCCCATGTTCTGGCTGGCAATCATCCTGATGGTGTGTGCCGGAGCTTCAGAACTGTCGATGTCGCAATGGGCTTCCGCCTATACGGAGGCTGCACTTGGCTTTTCCAAATCGGTGGGCGATCTTGCCGGTCCGTTCATGTTTGCGGTCACTATGGGTATCAGCCGCGTCATATATGGAAAATTCGGCGCAAAACTGGATCTGAACAGATATATGATCGGTTCCGGAATCCTTTGTCTCTGCTGTTATCTGCTTGCGTCATTATCTCCAAATCCGGTCTTCGGGCTGATCGGCTGTATCTTCTGCGGGTTCTCCGTCGGCATCATGTGGCCGGGAACGATCAGTATTACGTCCTCACGTCTGCCGCAGGGAGGCACGGCACTCTTTGCCTTTCTGGCAATGGCCGGTGATCTTGGCGGTTCAATCGGACCAAGCGCAGTCGGTCTTGCGGCTCAGAATGCCGGCAGCAACCTGCAGGCAGGTATGCGGCTTGGAATCATTTTCCCGCTGATTCTGATCATTGCGATGGTCCTGCTTCGAAGAAGTACAGGCAACGGCCGCAGCCGGTAACGGGAACGGCACTGCATCATTCCATTTCAGAGACACCTCCGGGTGTCTTTTCCGTATGGCAGTGACCTTCTCTGATGCATGCATCCGCTGTCCGGCACGATATAATGGAGTCAGTATATTCTGTACAGGAATCATGTGAGGGTGATATGAACGAACGCTGTTATGAAACTGCCTGCGGCATCATTCACTACTGGACCAATGAAGAAGTGAACTCAGAGTATTCACTGATCTTTCTTCCCGGTCTGACTGCCGATCACCGCCTGTTTGAAAAACAGATCGAACATTTTGAATCAGAGTACCGCATCCTGGTCTGGGATGCGCCTGAACAGGGCGCTTCCTGGCCGTTCAGGGGGAATTTTGATCTTTCCGACAAAGCCCGCTGGCTGGACGGGATTCTTCAGAAAGAGAAAATCGAAAAACCGGTCATCATCGGACAGTCGATGGGCGGCTATGTCGGACAGATGTATGCCCAGCTGTATCCAAAGAAACTGTTCGGGTTTATTTCGATTGACTCGGCGCCGCTTCAGAGAAGTTATGTCACGGGACTTGAAATCTATCTTCTGAAACGTATGGGTCCGGTCTACCGGTACTGGCCATGGAAGTCCTTACTGAAAATTGGCTCGGAAGGCGTTGCCACGACACAGTACGGCAGAGATCTCATGCATAACATCATGATGACCTATGACGGAGACCAGGAGCGCTATGCGCAGGTTTCCGGACACGGGTACCGGATGCTGGGAGAGGCGATGGAGGCGGATCTTCCGTATGAGATCAGATGTCCTGCACTTCTGATCTGCGGTGAAAAAGATCATGCCGGCTCGTGCATCCGATACAACAAAGCCTGGCATAAGAAGACCGGCATCCCGCTGGTCTGGATTGAAAACGCCGGACACAATTCCAACACCGATGCGCCCGAGCGCGTCAATCAGCTGATTGAGAACTTTGTGATCAGCCTGTAACCATATCAGAAAAGGGGACCGATTATGATTTCACAGCTGAACAGCCCGTCGATCTATCTGATCTGCGGCATCATCATTGCCTTTGTGGCAGCGGTATGCGTGGTTTTTATGGTGCGGGCATACCGTGCCGGTATTGCGATCGGAATGGATCCCGCAAAACTGAAGCGCGCACTGACATCCAGTGTGACCTTCTCCATTCTGCCCAGCATCGGCATTCTGCTTGGCGTCATTGCATTATCAGGAAGTCTTGGAACCCCATGGCCCTGGCTGCGGCTTTCGGTCATTGGAGCATTACATTATGAAACGCAGGTTGCCCAGGCTGCCGCAGAACAGGTCGGACTTTCATCACTCAGCGCATCCGCGATGACACCGCGGGCTTTTGCGACGATTGCCTTTCTGATGAGTGTATGCATCATGTGGGGCATGATCCTTTCCATTCTCTTCAATAAGGCATATCTCAAAAAACTCGGCGGACAGAAAACTAAGGAATCCTCCGGAAAACCCGGCTTCGGGGATTCCGCAATGGTGGCGATGTTCATCGGTCTGGTCAGTACATATATCGGAAGCTATATCGGCGGTTTTGTCTCCGGACAGGGTGTGCTGACCTTCCGCGGGGACCTGACACCGATCATTGTGGCGGCGGTGTCGGCGCTTGTGATGGCATGCTTTATTTACCTTTCCGAAAAGAAACATCTCGTGTGGCTGGAAAGCTTCTCGATTGCCGGAAGTATGCTGGTGGGCATGCTGGCGGCGATCCTGATCTGAGAAGGGAGAAACCATTATGCAGGATAAGACAGTTCTGGATACCTATAATCAGAAAACCCATGTCATCGGACGCATTGCCAGTGCCATCACGCTGATCATGCTGGTCGGTGCACCGTTTCTGATCGGTTCGATTCTCGGTGCCATGCCGGATCTTGGCGCAGCCGCAAAAGGCTTTCTTTCGGTCGGTCTCATCTGGACGATCTCCAGTGTCGTGGAGTTTCTGGTCTATACGCCAATGCTTGGGGCAGGTGGCGGATACCTTGCCTTTATCACCGGCAATCTCATCAATATGAAGATCCCGTGTGCGATGAATGCACGTGAGATCGCCGGCACACAATCCGGTACCACAGAGAACGAGATCATCTCCACGTTATCGATTGCCGCATCCTCTCTGACAACCATCATCGTGCTGGCACTTGGCGTATTACTGCTGGTGCCGCTTCAGCCGATCCTGCAGAGTGAGACACTGCAGCCGGCGTTTGCCAATGTCGTGCCCGCACTGTTCGGTGCGATGGCGTATCAGTATTTCCGCAAGAACATCAAACTTGCATGCGTGCCGTTAGTGATGATGACCCTGCTGTTTGTCTTTGTGCCGTCGCTGATTTCGTCAACCAGCATGATGATCATTCCAAGCGGTGCGATCACCATCGGACTTGCTTATCTGATCTTCCGAAAGAAGGGATCGTTATGATGAAAACCATATTAAGCATCATCGGCATCCTGCTGGGAATTCTTCTGATCTGTCTCTGTATTGCCCTGGTCCGCACCCTGTTAACGCCGGGCAAAGTTTCCGAATACAAAGCGCCCGAGGCAGATGAGCGTGCGATGGACTATGCGAAGAAGCTTTCCGCCATGGTACAGTGCGATACCACATCCCATGACAGTGTCGTGGACTATGAATGTTTCGCAAAACTTCACCGGGTGCTCGAAGAACTGTTTCCGCTTGTACATGAAAAACTGGAGCGGACGGATATCGATGGCAACCTCCTGTATTACTGGAAGGGAGAAAGCAGTGAAAAGCCGATCGTCCTGATGAGCCACCAGGATGTGGTGCCGGCAGAAGGTGAGTGGATCCACGAACCGTTTTCCGGCGATATCGCAGACGGCAAGGTCTGGGGCCGCGGCACATCGGATACCAAGTGCTCCGTATTCGGCTTCTTCCAGGCTGTGGAGGAACTGCTTGCGGAAGGGCTAACGCCGCCGCAGGATATTTATCTTTCCTCCTCCTGCACGGAAGAGTGGGCAGGAGATGGCTGTCCGAAACTGGTCGCAGAATTAAAACGGCGCGGCGTGAAACCGTATCTTGTCTGTGATGAGGGCGGCGGAATCATTACCGATCCGGTCGGCGGGATCCACGGCAACTTTGCGATGGTCGGCGTCTTTGAAAAAGGCAAGGCGGATCTTCGCTTTACCGCCCGCAGTAACGGCGGTCATGCCTCGGCGCCCAAAGCCGGCTCTCCGATTGCGAGAATCGCCGCATTTGTAAATGAAATGGAGACGAAGGATCCGTTTAAACGGAAGATGCTGCCGGAAGTGCAGTCGATGTTTGAGACGCTTGCGCCGTATGCCAGCTTCCCGTTAAAGCTTGTCTTTGGAAACATGTGGCTGTTCAAACCGGTTCTGCTCAAAGTGATGCCGATGTTCTCCGCCCAGGGCGGAGCGATGCTGAAGACAACAATTGCCTTCACCATGCAGAAGGGATCGGACGCATACAATGTGATGCCGCAGGAGGCGACTCTCGGCGCAAACATGCGCTTTATCCCGCACCAGGGCATGGAGGAAAGCCTTGCAATCGTAAAACAGAAAGCAGAAAAGCATGATCTTACGGTAGAAGTATTCCATGCCTCGGATTATTCGAAATCGACGGATATCAACGGAGAGGGCTTCCGTCACTTCGTCAGGATCATTGAAGAAAGCTTCCCGAAGCTTCCGGTCAGTCCTTATGTCATGACCGGCGCCACCGATGCCCGCTGTTATCAGGACATCTGTGCGAATATCGTCCGGTTTGCGCCGGTGGTCTACGGTCCCGAACAGATGGCAGGCATGCATGGTCTGAATGAAACAATCGAATATAACTGTCTGCCGGGCTGTGTGGATTTCTACAAGAATCTGATCCGCGCAAAGGCATAAACGAAAAACTTCGGAGTGATGCTCCGAAGTTTTCAGTTGATCCGTTATTCTTAAATGCCAGGTATTATCTCGCTTTAAGATACTCCATCAGCTGTGCGACAGCCTTTGCCCGATGGGAATATGTTTCCTTGAAGGAGATCGGATGACTCGCGGTGGTATGGCCTTCCCCGTTTTCAGGAATGAAGATCCGGTCATAGCCGAATCCGTTTTCGCCTTCCTCCGCAAAGGAAATGGTGCCGTTCCAGATGCCTTTGAACAGATGCTTTGTTCCGTTATCTTCAATGAGACAGATACAGCAGACAAAGTGCGCATTACGGTTATCGCTTCCTTCCAGTTCCTGCAGGATTGCCATTCGGCGTTCATGTTCGGTCTCAAGGCCTTTATAGCGGGCAGAGTAGATGCCGGGCTCATTGTTCAGTGCTTCCACTTCAAGACCGCTGTCATCCGAAAGCACATAGCAGTGTGTGCGGTCATAAACCGCCTGCGCTTTCAGTACCGCATTTTCTTCAAACGTGGTTCCGGTTTCCTCGACCTCAAGGTCGATGTTCTTTTCCGACTGTGAGAATACCTGAAAGCCGAACGGTTCAAAGATGTCTTTATATTCCCGGATTTTTCCTTTGTTGTTGCTGGCGATGATCAGTTCCATGGTGTGATTCCTTTCCTGTGTCCCGTTTCTATTTTACTGTCGTTCGAGAAATTGCGGAAACGTAAGAATACCGATACAATTTTTAAGAGTCAGAGGTAATTTATGGCAGTATACAATCCGCTTGCGGAAAAAGCATATGAATTCATGCTGGAGAAGATCAAGCACGGTGAATTCAGCGCAAATGAATATTATTCCGAAACCCGGCTTGCCCAGGATCTCGGCATTTCACGCACCCCGATGCGGGATGCCCTGATGCGTCTGAGCCAGGATCGTTATATCGATATCATTCCGAACAAGGGCTTCCGGCTTCATGAGATGAGCCGGGAAGATATCCAGAACACGTTTCAGGTCCGTGCCGCGATCGAAGGCTTCTGCAGTATGGCGCTCCATGATGAGCGTAAGACCAAGCAGGGAAGACGGACGATCGAAGATCTGGAAGAGACGCTGGATCTCATGAAACAGTCGATCGAGAAGAATGAGCCGTATGATGTAATCCTCGGTCATGACTTTGATTTCCACCGGCAGATCGTGGAGTATTCCAGAAATGCAGATATGATCCGCCTGGTTGAATCCTACAGCCATATGCAGCAGGCAATCGCCTTCAAGAGCTTTGAACAGAAGGGACGTCCGATGGAAGCCTATGAAGAACATATGGAGATCTATCGGAATCTGATCAGTGAAGAAGAAGGCGCACGGATCGCCATCTACCGGGCGGTCATGCACCATATGGAAGCTTCCAGAGATATCGCACTGAAGTTTTACGGATTATGACAACAGATGCAGTCGCATCTGTTTTTTTCTGAAATTCATCTGCGAGTAATTGACACATAACCGGTATACCGGTATACTGACGGTGTAGAAATGAAACCGCTTACGAAGCGGAATACAGAAAAGGAGAGAAACGAAAATGGAAAAAGTAGGATTTATCGGACTCGGCATTATGGGAAAGCCCATGGCTCACAATCTTCTCAAGGCAGGCGTTGATCTGACCGTATGTGATCTCAATCAGGATGCGGTCAATGAACTCGTGGCTGCCGGCGCAAAATCCGGAAGCTATAAGGAAATCGGAGAATCCTGCGATATCATTCTGACGATCCTGCCCAACGGCGCGATCGTTCAGTCCGTACTGTTCGGCGAGGGCGGCGTTGCGGAAGGTCTTTCCGAAGGCAAACTGGTATGCGACATGTCCTCTGTCACTCAGACCGAAAGCACCACCTGTTATGACCGTCTGAAGAAGATGGGTGTCGGCTTTGTGGATGCGCCGGTATCCGGCGGCGAACCGGGCGCGATCAATGCGACCCTTGCCATCATGTGCGGCGGCGAACAGAAGGACTATGACCGTCTGATCCCGTATTTTGAGATTCTCGGAAACAGCTCCCTGCTCATCGGACCAAGCGGTGCGGGTTCCATCACAAAACTTGCCAACCAGATCATCGTCAACCTGAACATCTGCGCCGTATCCGAGGCACTCGTGCTTGCGACAAAAGCAGGCGCAGATCCTTACAAAGTCTATAAGGCAATCCGCGGCGGTCTTGCCGGCTCGGCAGTGCTTGACGCAAAGGCCCCGATGATGTGCGCACGCAACTTCAAACCGGGCGGAAAGATCTCCATCAACCATAAAGACATCAAGAACGTGCTTGCGACCGCACATGCGATTGATGTGCCGGTTCCGTTCACCGCACAGCTGTTTGAAGTCCAGCAGACCCTGAAAGCACACGGTCATATGGATGATGACCACGGCGGATACGTGCAGTACTTTGAAAAACTTGCCGGTATCGAAGTACGCGGCAATGTTGAGGAGGACGCATGAGACTTCCGGCAGATGAAGTGAACCGCTTCCCGGCAGTGGATGAAGCAAAGATCGATGAACTCCTGATGAAGGAGATTGCGGATAACGATCAGAAGATTGTCGTCCTTGATGATGACCCGACCGGCGTACAGACCGTCCATGATATCTCCGTCTATACCGACTGGAGTGTTGAGAGCATTACCGCCGGATTCAAAGAAGAAAACAAGGTCTTCTATATTCTGACCAACAGCCGCGGACTGACCGTGGAGGAGACCACAAAGGCACATAAGGAAATGGCCGCGAATATCGCCGCAGCCGCAAAGGCAACCGGCAGAGACTATATGATCATGAGCCGTTCCGACTCCACACTGCGCGGGCATTATCCGCTCGAGCCGCAGCTGCTGAAGGAAGGCATGGAAGCCGACGGCAAGCATCTCGACGGTGAAGTCATGTGTCCGTTCTTCAAGGAGGGCGGCCGCTTCACGATTGGCAATGTTCACTACGTAAAGCAGGGCGATGAACTCGTCCCGGCTGCCGAAACCGAATTCGCAAAGGACCGCACCTTCGGTTACTCCCATTCCTCGATTCCCGAGTATGTGGAGGAGAAGACCGGCGGCGCGTATAAAGCGGCGGATGTCACGTGCATCTCGCTCGATGACCTGCGCGCATGCAATTATGACAGAATCACCGAACAGCTTCTCGCGGTCTCTGATTTCAACAAGATCTGTGTCAATGCGGTGGATTACTGCGACATCAAGGTATTTGCGACCGCGCTGTACCGGGCAATGAAGCAGGGGAAACGGTATATGTTCCGGACTGCCGCAGGACTGGTCAAAGTCATGGGAGGCATCTCCGACAAGCCGCTGCTTACACGTAAGGATATGGTCACACTGACTACCGACTTCGGCGGAGTTGTCGTGGTCGGCTCCCATACCGGAAAGACTACTGCACAGCTCAATGAGCTTCTGAAGCTCGACAATGTGGTGCCGGTGGAATTCAACTCCAATCTGGTGCTCGAAGGCGATGAAGCGTTCTATGCGGAAGTTGACCGCTGTGTCAAAGCGGAAGAAGAAATCATCCGCAGCGGTAAGACAGCGGTGTGCTATACCTGCCGGAAACTGCTGGAAGTGGAAAATGATACCAAGGAATCCGCACTGGTACGCAGTGTAAAGATTTCCGACGGTGTACAGAGTCTGGTCGGACGACTGTCCATCACCCCGGCATTTGTCATCGCAAAGGGCGGAATTACTTCTTCCGATGTCGGAACCAAGGCACTTGCGGTAAAACGTGCCAATGTCCTCGGTCAGATCCAGCCGGGTATTCCGGTATGGCAGACCGGAGAAGAATCCAAATTCCCGAAGACACCGTATGTCATCTTCCCGGGAAACACCGGTGATGAACAGACACTGCGGATCGCTGTGGAGATTCTTACGGCAAAATAAGACGTACCAAACGAAGGGTTGTCCGTGCAGGACAGCCTTTCATGTGATTTCCTGTTTGCAGAGGCATATGAGAATGTACAATAGTTACAAAACAGAAGAGATATACAGTTTCTTCTGATATCATAAGCATGCATTAAATCACTGACTCAGAAAGGGAAAACAAATGAAAAAGAAAAATCTGGCGCTGATCGGAATCTTTGTCCTTGCGGTCCTGCTGGGATGCGCAAACCTGATTCCGTCCGGCAAAGGCGGTGCGGCAGAACCTGCACCGGAAGGGGCATTGTTCAATGCCGGTACGTATGAAGCGCAGGCAGAAGGTTTCGGCGGCGCAGGCAATCCTGTAAAACTGTCCGTCACAATGTCGGACAACGCGATTGAATCCATCGAATACACCGCTGACGGTGAAACACCGACGGTAGGCGGCGCAGCACTCCCGCAGCTTGTAGAGAAGGTGCTTGCGGCACAGTCTCCGAACATTGACATGATCAGCGGTGCGACCGTTACTTCCACCGCATTCTTCACAGCACTCAATGACTGCATTACCCAGGCCGGCGCAGATCCTGCATCCCTGGAATCCAAGGCGGTCGAGACTGTCGCGGAAGATATTGATACCGAAGCGGATGTCGTTATCGCCGGTGCCGGCGGTGCAGGCATGACTGCCGCTATTACAGCAGCGCAGAACGGAAAGAAAGTCATCATTCTCGAAAAGGCAGCTGTTTCCGGCGGCAACTCCAGCTATGCGACCGGCGGTATGAATGCGGCAGATACCCATTATCAGGCAGAACAGGGCATTGAAGACTCTGCCGAACTGTACTACGAAGATACGATGAAGGGCGGCCATGATCTCAACGATCCGGATCTTGTCCATACTCTGGCAGAGAATTCCTCCGCGGCAATCGACTGGCTCGATTCCATCGGCGCTCCGCTCAGCAACATCGGTCTTGCGGGCGGCGCATCCGCAATGCGTCAGCATCGTCCGGTCAACGACGAAGGAAAGATTCTCTCCGTCGGTGCTTACCTTGTAGAACATCTCACCTCCACATGCAATGATCTCGGCGTGGAGATCATCTATAACGCAAAGGTTGACGAAGTGCTTGTCGAAGACGGCAAGGCAGTCGGTCTCCATGCGGTCGGCGCTGACGGCAACAGCATTACCGTAAAGGCAGACAATGTTGTTATCGCGACCGGCGGCTTCGGCTCCAATCCGGATCTCATCGTCAAGTATCGTCCGGACCTCAAGGGCTACGTATCCACCAATGCGCCGACGATCACCGGTGATGCGATTGCCTTCCTCGAGGCAATCGGCGCGGACTTCGTCGATCTCGAACAGATCCAGATCCATCCGACCGTTGTTCAGGCAGACGGCTCCCTCATTTCCGAATCCCTGCGCGGTGACGGTGCAATCCTCATCAACAAGGAAGGCAAGCGTTTCTGCAATGAGATTTTGACCCGTGATGTTGTCTCCGGTCATATCATTGAACAGCCGGACAGTTATGCATGGCTGCTTGCGGATGAAGCGATGAAGGTAGAATCCACCGTTATTGAAAAGTACATTTCCAAGGGCTTCATGATCCAGTGCGACACCGTTGCGGATCTTGCCAAGCTGATGGAAGTTGATGAAGCAACGCTTCAGGAAACCCTCGATACCTGGACCGCATCCTGCGAAGCGGAGAAGGATGAGGAATTCGGCAGAGAAGGCTTCGATGCGCTTCTGACGGATATGTCTCACGCACCGTACTATGCGGTCAAGATCGCGCCGGGTATCCATCACTGCATGGGCGGCGTAAAGATCAATCCGGAAGCGGAAGTCATCGGTACCGACGGAAATGTCATCCCGGACCTCTATGCGGCAGGTGAAGTTACCGGCGGCGTGCACGGCGGCAATCGTCTCGGCGGAAATGCGGTCGCAGACTTCGTGGTCTTCGGACGTATTGCCGGTGAGAATGCATCGAAATAACAGATCCCGGATTCACAGTTAAAATACGCTGACAGGTGCTGTGCATTATGTGCAGGGCCTGTTTTTTAATGCTTTGTATAGTGCTTTTTGTGCTGTCACATGGGAAAAAGACTATAATTAAGATTAAATAAAGGGTTTTACAGCGGGTACGTCAATCGATCTGTCGGGGGAGGAATGAAACATGAACAGACGGCGCGTTCCGACTGCGGTGACGTATATCCTGCTTGCGGCGGCTATCGCATTTTGTGCGTTCGGTGCGGTGCGCGGCGAGACGGATATCGTCCTGAAGAAAGCAGTCAATATCTGTATGGAGTGTATCGGCCTTGGCTGAGAAGCATAATCGCAGACGCACCTTCATCCAGGCCGGATGGGGGATTCTTTCAAACGCATATGTAAGGGGATTTCTGCCGGGCGGACCGGCGATCTACACAGGACCGCTGAAGCGCTTCTGTGTTCCGGGCATGAACTGCTATTCCTGTCCGGGTGCCCTCGGTGCCTGTCCGATCGGTGCCATGCAGGCGGTATTTGACGGGCGGCAGCGGAAGTTTTCGTTCTACGTTGTCGGCTATCTTTCCGCCATCGGCTTCCTGGCCGGACGGTTTGTGTGCGGCTGGCTGTGCCTCTTCGGACTGATCCAGGAACTTCTTTATAAGATTCCGGTTCCGAAGATCAAGGTGCCGGAGAAGATTGATCATGCCCTGCGGTATCTGAAGTACGTGATGTTATCGGTATTCGTATTCTTGCTTCCGTTCTTCTTCCGGAGTGAACTGAATACCGGATATCCGTTCTTCTGCAAGTACGTCTGTCCGGTCGGCACACTGGAAGGCGGGATTCCGCTCGTACTGCTCAATCCGCTCATGCGGCAGTCGCTCGGCTGGCTGTTCCGCTGGAAATTCTTCATTCTGATTGTGTGCATCATTGCATCAATGACGACCTACCGTCCCTTCTGCAAATACATCTGTCCGCTCGGCGCATTCTACTCGCTGTTCCAGAATGCGAGTCTTGTAAGGATGCGGCTGGATGAGGAGGCCTGTGTGCACTGCGGGATCTGTGCTTCAAAGTGCGGGATGAATGTCAATCCAAGCCTTCGTCCCAACAGTATGGAATGCATCCGCTGCGGCGAGTGCATCAATGCATGTCCGAAACATGCGCTTTCATTTGGCATTAAGGAAATAAAGCCTGAAAAGGGGGAACTGAAAGGAGAAATGTCATGAAAAAAATCTTAACTGTAATGATCGCGGCGATGATGCTGATGCTTGGAGGATGCGGAACTGAGGCCGGTACGGAGGTGAAGTTTGACGCCGCCCAGGATCTCAACGGAAACACCTATTCGAGCAGTGAACTGTTCGGCGCAAACAAGGTGACCATGGTCAACGTCTGGGCAACCACCTGCAGCGGCTGCGTGGATGAAATGCCGGATCTTGAAGAGCTGAACAAGGAGATGTCCACACAGGGCGTGGAAATCGTCGGTGTTGTAAATGACATCACCTCACTGGACCAGAAAGATCTGATGAAGGATGCGATGGACATTGTGAATACCACCGGCGTTACGTACAAGAACCTGATTCACTGGGGCGACTCCAAGATTCTGAGCAGCCCGGCGACACCGATCACCTACTTTGTGGGCTCCGACGGAAAGACGATCGGCGATGCGATCGTCGGTGCACAGCCGAAGGAGAATTATAAAGCCGCAATTGAAAAGGCGCTTGCGGCAGTGCAGTAAGCCGGATTGTTGAACATGTAATGGCTTCGGTTCCGTGTTGGGACCGGAGTTTTTTTTAATTCAAATGTGAACAAAAATGAACAAATATGAATAAAAATGATTGACTTTCTGTGCAAGAGGGATATGCTGAAACTGTAAGTGAGGAACGGGTATGGCTCATATCAATATTGAAGGCGCGCAGAACGTCAATGTATCCAAACGGCTTGCGCCGGAAAAAACACCGGAAGAACAGCTCTGTCTCATGGAGGCGTATACAAAGGCCTATCAGGACAGTGCATCCCTGGACAAGGCACACCGCGAGCTCAACTGCCTGCGGGTGCTGTTTCCGACACTGTTCCGCAGTATTGAACATCAGGATCTGATTGCCGGCCGGCTGGATTTTCTGCCGATCGGTTTTGGCTCTGTCACCTCCATCGGCGGTGTCGGCCACTACTGTGTATTTCATGAACTCCGCAAATTTGCCGGACAGTTTGATGACGAAGAACATAAGGCAAGAGTGATGGCACTCTATGACTTCTGGCAGGACCATGATGTCAAATCCATCTACTGCCAGGATGTGCTGAACGATACGACAACGGGACGGTTCATCGACTGCAAATATCCGTTCATGGCAACGGCCCGTCTCAGCGGGATGATGCTGGATTATCAGAAACTGGGGAAGCTCGGTATCAGCGGTCTGATGGACGAAGTAAAAAAAGCTCCCCGGAATGACTTTACGGATGCGTGCATCGGCACGGTGGAACTGTTCCGGGAAGTGATCACAAAACAGATTCAGCTGATCGAACAGGCGATGGCAGATGCCGATGTGGCACGGATGAAAGAACTGCTTCAGATGAAGGCAGATCTTGATTATCTGCTCGATCATAAACCCGCGACCTTCCGGCAGGCTCTGCAGCTGATGTGGTTGTATGCGCTGTGTGCCGGCTGTATCAACTACGGACGGCTGGATATCGTCCTTGGACCGTATCTGAAACAGGATCTCGATAACGGAACTCTGACATGGGAGGAAGCGTATCGGATCGTGCATTCTTTATGGACACTGATTGAAAACCGGCGGACGACCGTCAACGGCCGGATCATCGTCGGCGGGCAGGGAAGACCGGACCCCGAGGCATGCGATCTGTTTGCCCGACTGTGCCTGGAAGTCTGCCGCAATACACGTTATGTGGAGCCGCAGTTCACCCTGCGCTTTGACCATACGACCCCGAAGGATATTCTCGACATGGCATATGAATGCCTGGCATCCGGCGCAACCTATCCGACGTTATACAACGATGATGTCAATGTGGATGCGGTTGCCTGGGGAATGCGTCTGCCGAGAGAAATCGCCGAACAGTATGTCCCGTTTGGATGTACGGAATTTGTCATTCAGGGAAAGAGCGTCGGTACGCCGAATACACTGCTCAACCTGCTGAAGATCCTGCAGCTGGCATTGAACGAAGGCAAAGATCCGATGGACGGCGTGTATAAAGCCGGACCGGTGGAAGTGAAGCCGCTGGACAGCTTTAAAACCTTTGACGAGTTCTACGATCAGTACAAGGCACTGCTCGACTATTACTTTGACCTCAGTATCGATGCGCAGAAGCACAGCTATGAAATCATGAATCAGGAGGTGAGCTTCCTGTTCACGTCGATCCTGATGGATGACTGTCTCGGACGGGGAAAGGCACTGTTGGACGGCGGTGTGGAGATCCTCGGCGGAACGAATGAAACCTACGGAAACATCAATACCTCCGATGCGCTGTATGCGATCCGGAAACTGGTGTTCGAAGAAAAGAAGTATACATTGAAACAGCTCAATGATGCGGCGCTTGCCAACTTTGAAGGCCGCGAAAATGCGCTGATTCAGAAAGACCTGCTTGCGCAGGGGAAATACGGCAATGACATCGAAGACGTCGATGACCTTGCCAATGATCTGTATGAATATGTCGCAAAGGGAATCCGGGACCGCGGCATTGCCGCAGGACTTGGATATTACCTGATCGTCATTTCCAATAACCAGACCAATACGGACTGGGGCCTGCAGACCGACGCAAGTCTCGACGGCCGCAAGAAGGGCGTCTATATGAACCCGGCAAACAACCCGGTCGGCGGCGCCGCAAAGAACGGCCCCACCGCCTGCATGAATTCCCTCGCGAAATTTGATGCGAAATATCATGCCGGCAGCGTGCAGAACATGAAGTTCACGCCGCGGATGATGAAGGAAGATGAAGCCAAGGTCCGGGCCATGTGGAAGACCTACTTCAAAAAGGGCGGATGCCAGCTGATGGTGACCTGCGTGGATCCGGGCGAACTCGAGGATGCGATGATCCATCCGGAAAACCACCGGGATCTGATCGTCCGGGTTGCGGGCTACAGCGCGGTATTCGTCGACCTGGACAAACATGTACAGGAAGAACTGTTAAGCAGGGAACTCTATGATTAACGTATCGAATATTGAGCGCTTTGCGATTCATGACGGGCCCGGGATCCGCACAACGGTCTTTCTCAAAGGATGTCCGCTCCACTGTCCGTGGTGCGCCAATCCGGAGACCTGGACGGTAAATCCGGTCGTCATGCATCAGGAGAGGCTGTGCGAACACTGTGAGACCTGTATGCATGTATGCCCGAATCAGGCGGTATCGTTTGAAAACGGAACCTATCAGCTGGACCGCAGCCGCTGCACGGTATGCGGACGCTGCGTCGAAAACTGCATTCCCGGAGCGCTGTCGATCAACGGAACGGCGATGAAGGAAGAAGAGATCATCAAAACGGTTCTGCGTGACAGGGATTATTACGAAGAAAGCGGGGGAGGCGTGACCTTCTCCGGCGGGGAACCGCTGTTTCAGAAAGAAGCGATCATACCACTTCTGAAACAGGCAAAGGCAGCCGGTCTGCATACCGCAGTGGAAACGACCGGCATGTATGAGACGGAACATCTGAAGGCATGCGAGCCGTATATCGATCTGTTTCTGTTTGACATCAAGCATACCGATCCGAAGATCCTGCAGGAAACCACAGGTGCTTCCTGGGAGCTGATCAAACAGAACTTCACGTATCTGAGTGACCGGCGTCCCCAGGATGTGATTGTGCGGGTCCCGGTAATTCCGGGGTTCAACGACAATGCCCTGAATGAGATCATTGCCTTCGCAAAAGCGCATCATGTAAAGGCAGTGAACCTTCTGCCGTATCACAACCTTGGAAAAACGAAGTGGCACCAGCTTCAGAAGGACTACCGATACGAAGCGGAACAGGGAATGAAGCCGGAGGTTCTGAAACCGTATGAAGATGACTTTGTGTCGATCGGAGGATGAGCGATGATTGAAAAGGAACGGCATGTGCTGATCATGGAACAGCTCCGCAGCGACGGATTTGTCTCAGTAAAAGATCTCATGGGCAGACTGAACGCCTCCCGCTCCAGCATCATGCGCGATCTGATTGCGCTCGAGGAAGCGGGTCTGCTTGTCCGGGAACACGGCGGTGCGGCGCTTCCGGAAGTGCGGGAGATGCTGAGCCGGAAGAAGGAACCGGCGGTGCTGCTCAGAGAACATGTCAACGCCGACCAGAAAGCGTTGATCGCCGAAGCGGCGGCACAGCTGGTCAAGCCGGGCATGTGCATCTTCGTGGATTCCGGTTCCACGACCGCATCTTTGATTCCGTATCTGCGGGATCTCGATATCACGATCGTTACAGCCTCGGTATATCTTTTGCGGCAGATCAGTGATGACATGGCATGCCGGGTGTATCTGACCGGCGGGCAGTATGACGCCAAGTACGACATGATGACAGGGGAATACGCCTGCTCGATGCTGGAGAACTACCGGTTCGATCTTGCCTTCATGAGTGCCAGTGCGATCGATCTGAAACAGGGAGAGGTGATGGTCGCCGACTTCGGTCTTGCGTCCATGAAGAAACAGGCCATGAAGCGAAGCGCAAAAACGGTCCTGCTTGCGGACAGCACCAAGCTCTCGCAGGCTGCGCCCTGTACCTATGCGTCCATAACTGCATTTGATGCAGTGTATATCAACGGCAGCGGAAAACAGAAGTTTCCGAAGAATTTCATCACAGTGGAGGAGAAGAAACGATGATTACGAATGATCCGAAAAAGAAAGCATTGCTCGACAGCCTGAAAGGCGGCCTGATCGTATCCTGTCAGACCCAGAAGGATGAACCGATCTACACGGAAGACATGGTGGTAAAGATGGCGGAATGCGCCAAGTGGGCGGGTGCCGTCGGACTGCGCATCAATTCCCCTGAACAGATCCGTCAGGTAAAGAAGGCGATTCCTGATCTTCCGATCATCGGTCTCTACAAGGTCTGGCATGATGACACGGATGTCTTCATCACCCCGACGATGAAGGAAGTCGATGCGATCGTTGAAGCCGGCGCAGATATCATTGCGCTGGACTGCACGGCGCAGATCACCCATGAAGGGACACAGGCGTGGGATCTCATCAAGGAAGTCCGCGTCAAATATCCGGATCATCTGATCTTTGCGGATGTCTCAAATCTCGAAGAGGCAAAGCGTGCATCGGATAACGGTGCGGAAATCGTTGCGCCGACACTGTACGGATACACCAAAGAGACTGCGCATATTGAAGGTGCGAATTACCGTATGGTCGCAAACATGTGCCGGGAGATGGAAGGCAAGGCGGTCGTGATCATGGAAGGCCACCTCTATACGCCGGAAGATGCGATGAAGTGCATCTTCGTCGGCTGTCATGCGGTTGTCGTCGGCAGTGCGATCACACGTCCGCATTATGTCGCAAAGCGGTTTGTGGACTGCCTCAGCGGATACCAGGATGACTGGCGCAAGGTTGAAAAGGCAAAGCATACGAACGAGCTGAAATAAGCAGAAACAAGTTTCACATGCAGGAATAACAGACAACGGGCAGGATCTCTCCTGCCCGTAATGTATTTTCGTGAACTGAATGATGCTGGATCAGAGAACGAGTTCGATCTCGTTTTTGTCCTGCAGGATATCCGCCGGAATGAAAGCTCCCTCCATGGCGGTTCCGTTGACCGTAAGGGAAGCGCAGCCGCTTTCCTTATGATCCGGATTCTTCACGGTGATGTGAAGCGTATGTCCGCGGAATTCCTTGGTCATTTCAAAGCCGTCCCATTCGGAAGGAATGGAAGGCGCAAGCTTCAGACCGTCGAAATCCGGACGCAGACCGAGGATACCTTCCACACAGCCGGTCATGACGGTGGAGGCGGTTCCAGTCAGCCAGTGCACATGGGAACGTCCGAAGTGCGGGCTTGCCTTGCCTTCGGTGAACTGTCCGTAACAGTACGGTTCAAGATGCCGGATCTCCGCACGGTCATTCTGTGCCGCCGGTGCATTCTCCATGAAATACTGGAACGCCCGGTTTCCGTGTCCGCGCAGCGCTTCCGCAAGAATGATCCATCCCTGTGTCTGGGAGAAGATACCGCTGTTTTCCTTGACGCCCTGGTTGTAGATAACCGCAAGTGCACCGTCGAAGGCATGGTTCTGATACGGCGGATCCATCAGGAGAACACCGTAATCGGTATTCAGGACCCGGTTGACGGAATCCAGGGCAGTGTCTGCCTGTTCCGGTGATGCAAGACCGCTGATGACGGCCCAGCTCTGCGGATTGAGCCACATGCTGGCTTCGGCAGCGTCTCGCTTTCCGATGACATCACCGTCTTCGGTATAGCCGCGGATGAAGCGGTCTTCATTCCAGCAGAGCTTCTGAAGCAGCTCGCCGAAGTCCTTCTGGGTTTTCTCCAGGAAGGAAACAGCTTCCGCATCCTTTTTGTATGCGGCGAATTTCTTCTGAATTGTGAAGGCATAGTAGAACTGCATTGCGACAAAGGCGGATTCTCCGTTTTTGCCAAGCCGCAGGCAGTCATTCCAGTCGGCGTAAAGACCTGCCGGCATGCCATGGGGACCCAGACGGTCAAGCGAGAACTGAATCGCCCGGCGGAGGTGTTCATAGACGGTGGCTTCCTCTTTGTCCGCAAACGGAATCACTTCATCCAGGAAGGCGAGGTCGCCGGTTTCACTGATGTATTTGTATACGGTCGGGAAGAGCCAGAGCGCATCATCCGCACGATAGGCGGGATGGCCGGTCTCCTGTACATAGCTTTCATCCTCCGGCGTATCTTCATGTCCGGGGTTGTGCGTGAATTTGACAAGCGGGAGTCCGCCGCCGTGATGAACCTGCGCGGATAACATGAAGCGCAGCTTTTCCTTTGCGGTTGCCGGGTCAAGATGAATGATGCCCTGAATATCCTGCACGGTATCGCGGTAACCGTAGCCGTTGCGCAGACCGCAGTAGACAAAGGATGCCGCACGTGACCAGATCACGGTCATATAGCAGTTGTAGGCATTCCAGATATTGACCATCGTATTGAATGCATCGGAAGGGGTATTTACCTGAAGCGCCGCAAACCGGCGGTCCCAGAGCTTCTTAAGATCTGCAAGTTCCTTCGTGACGGTTTCTTCCGGTGATGCATACTGCGCAAGAATGGCGGCCGCTTCTTCACTGGTCTTCATGCCCAGCACAAACGCGGCAGCTTTTGATTCACCCGGGTTCAGCGTGATTACATAGGACAGGGCACCGCAGCCGTATTCGTTATAGTTTGCGGTATTGCCGAGGTCACCGGTTTCCACGCCGATCGGATTGCCGTAGGAACGGTAGTTTCCAAGGAACGCTTTCTTGTCGCCGCACCAGGAAGATACTTCCGCACCGGCAAGTCCGAGGAAGCGCTGCTCAATGGAGTCACCGTTTCCGGCCCGGTTTACGCCGAGCAGGTTGGGATGCACATAATGCATGACGCGGTTTTCACAGAATTCCGTCTTTGTCACAAAGCGGCTGTACTGCAGATTGACCAGGTCCTGTTCATAGTTGCTGTTGTTGGTGAATTCCGCATAGGCGCTTACGGTAAGAGAGCGCGGTTTGTCAGATGTGTTTGTGACCTTTATATACCAGACTTCATGACTTGCCTGATCCGGCACGTAATAGACGGCTTCCGAAGTGATGCCGGCATACTCCGTGCACATTTTTGTATACCCCTGACCATGACGGACTTCGGTATGATAGTCCTTCAGGTCCTTTCCGACCGGCTGCCAGGAAGCGGACCAGTAGTCTTTGGAGTCGTTATCCCGCAGGTAGATATAACGGCCCGGCTGATCGGCATCCGTAAACAGATACCGCAGGATGCGGCCCTTAGCACCGGAGCGCACAAAGCTGTAACCGCCCGCATTGGCGGAGATCAGTGCACCGTATTCCGGAGAACCGAGATAGTTTGCCCAGGGAGCCGGTGTATCCGGACGCGTGATGACATATTCCCGCGCTGCATCGTCAAAATAACCGTATTGCATGATTTTCCTCTTTTCTGTGTCTCTGATGTCATTCTACTTTGTTTCGATTGTTCGGGTTCAGCAGGTTTACCGGAAACGTTTACTATTTTTATTGCCAAACATCCTGTAAGATATGGGTGATACAACACCGGCTGCGGTTTTCTGTCAGAGACCGGAAGGCTGGAAGAATAATGAGTCATTGAAGGAGCGGCATCTGCCGCGGAAGGAGAGAAAAGCCATGGCGTTACATGTAATGGAGGAGGCAAACCGCTGCCTCGGCTGTAAGGTACCCCGCTGCCAGCAGGGATGCCCGATCCATACAAACATTCCGGAAGTGATCCGGCTGCTTAAGGCAGGCAAGTTAAATGACGCCGGCTGGATGCTGTTTGAAAACAACCCGCTGACCACCGTCTGCTCACTCGTCTGCAACCACGAAGCACAGTGCGAAGGCCACTGTGTCCGCGGCATCAAGGATGTACCGGTTCATTTCTCCGTCATTGAAAACTATATTTCCACGACCTACGCAAACCAGATGGTTCAGGGTCCTGCGAAGTCGAACGGCCGCAAGGCGGCAGTCATCGGTGCCGGTCCGGCCGGTATCACGATTGCGATCATTCTTGCCCGCTATGGCTACAAGGTGACGATCTATGACAGCCGCGACAAGGTCGGCGGCGTTCTGCGCTACGGCATCCCGGATTTCCGTCTGCCGGATACCGTGCTGGATGATATTGCCTACCGTCATCTTGAACTCAAGGGCATTGAGTTCCGTCCGAACACCTATATCGGAAGTGCCATTACCATTGACGACCTGTTCCGTGACGGCTACCAGAGCGTATTCGTCGGCTCGGGTCTCTGGCGTCCCCGCAAGCTCAATATCCGCGGCGAAAGCCTCGGCCATGTCACCTATGCGATCAACTATCTGGCAAGCCCGAAAGCATTCCGTCTCGGGGACCGCATTCTGATCATCGGAACCGGAAACTCGGCCATGGACTGTGCCCGCACGGCAGTGCGCAACGGCGCGCGTCATGTCACCTGCGTCAACCGCACCGATGTGATCACCGCAAGCCAGTATGAGTCCAGCTATGCAAAACTCGAGGGCGTTGAATTCCTGATGAACAAATGCACGATGGAGATCCGTGAAGACGGCGTCATCCTTGCGGACAGTAAGGTGGATGAAAACGGCAAGGTATCTCCGATCGAAGGAACCGAGAAGCTGTATCCGTGCACCGGCGTGATCATTGCGGTCAGCCAGGGTGCCGAAAGCAACCTCGTAACCTCCACCAAGGGTATCGATACCGAACGCACCGGTCTGCTTACCGTTGATGAAGACGGCCGCACCAGCCGTCCGGGTGTCTTTGCGGCAGGTGATGCCGTAAACGGCGCGCGCACCGTTGTCGAAGCGGTCAATAACGGAAAACGCGTTGCGGAGGCAATGCATGAGTATATGCAGAGTCTGCCGATGCCGGTAACCACGGACTATCCGGATGCGCCGGTCGTTGAGACGATCGATGCGGCTGCCCAGGCAGAACAGATCATTGCGCCGGCCAAGTAACAGTGCTTAAACCATACCGTCTGGAAACAGACGGTATTTTCTTTTTCTGCCGAAACAATCATTTGCCTGTGAAACGGCAGGGCGTTTGTTATAATATTGTTTACCCGTGCAAACCGCGGATGATTTAAACGAGGCCGGAATCCGGCGTCGAACTGGAGAGTTGCCGCATTTATGAGCAGAGATCTGATGGATCTTGAGACCGGAAAGTATGTATTCCATTATCCCGGCGAGGAAGATCCGAAATCTGAAACCAAAGCTGAACAGCCTGCTGAACCGGAACCGGGAGAACCGGAGCCGGAGATTTCTGCTGTGCCGCAAAAAGAAGCAGATCCGGAGGTACTTCCGGACGAAGCAGAGGAAGACAAAGAACCGGAAACGGAAGTGCGTATTCCGCGCTTTTTCCGCTTCATCATCCGTCTTGCGGTTCTCGCGGTGATCCTGTACGGCCTGTTCACCTATGTGCTGGGTTTCTTCATCAGCTATGATGACCGGATGTATCCGTTCCTCATGGAAGGAGATATCGTTATCACCAACCGGCTTGCGTCATACAATGTCGGAGATGCGGTGCTGTATGAAAACCCCGATACGGGAAATACCGCGGTCTCACGCATCGCGGCAGCCGGCACAAATACGATTGGTCTGAGCACTGACGGCAGCGTTCTTGTCAGCGGAACGCCGTCCGAGCTTACGGTCTATGAAACGACACAGAAGGCACATGCCGGAACGGTGACCTATCCCTATACCATGACGGAAGGGGGATACTTCCTGCTCAACGATCACCGGGCAGTTGATATCGACAGCCGGCAGTTCGGTGAAATCAAAAAGGATGCTCTTCTCGGCAAAGTGATCCTTGTGATCCGCTGGAAGGGCTTCTGAAAACCGGCAGAGAATTACAGATAAAAAACGGTATCTTCCCGAACGGAAGTACCTGGTTAGCGCAACCACGAAGGGAAATAACAGATGACAACGGCGATTGTAACGGATTCCAACAGCGGAATCACCCCAGCAGAAGCGGAAACTCTTGGAATTCGCGTTTTACCGATGCCGATCATTATTGACGGCAGCACCTATTATGAAAATGAAAACATCACCGCAGAGGAATTCTTTGCGGCGATGGGACAGGACAGGGATATTTCCACCTCCCAGCCGACCCCCGGTGCGGTCCTTGAAGTATGGAAGGATGCGCTGAAGGAAGCGGATGAAGTGGTTTATATTCCGATGTCTTCCGGGCTTTCCGGTTCCTGTCAGTCAGCGATCATGCTGGCGCAGGACTTTGATAAAAAAGTGCAGATCGCAGACAACGGCCGTATTTCGGTCAACCTGTACCAGTCGGTCTACCGCGCTGCTTCGCTGGCCAAGACCGGCATGCCGGCACGGGAGATCCGACGTCAGCTCGAAAAAGAAGGACCGGAATCCACAATCTATCTGACCGTTGAGACGCTGAAGTATTTCCGCAAGAGCGGCCGGGTTACTCCGGCGGCTGCGGCGCTCGGTGATCTTCTGAACATCAAGCCGGTGCTCTGCACAAAAGGCGGAAAGTTTGACGTTCAGAGCAACGTGCATGGAATGCTGAAGGCAAAGAAGACGATGCTGAATCAGATTGCCAATGACCGCGGAAGTCTTCTGCGGAATCTGCCGGATGATCAGATCATGATCGGCTGCGCATCCACCTTCCTGGATGAAGCGGATGCACAGAAGTGGCAGGAACTTGTCGCAAAGACATTCCCGGAATATGAAACCTTCTATCTTCCGCTCTCGTTAAGCATTGCCTGCCATACCGGCCCCAATGCCTGCGGACTCGGCATCTTCCGCAAACCCTGAATACAGACAGTAACGGCCCGGGAAATTCCCGGACCGTTTTTAAGATTATCTGCGTTTATAGCCGGTGATCATCGTCAGCGCAAAGCAGACGACGGTTCCCCAGGCAAAGAATCGATGCATGGGCATGCCGTGCCCGTGCATTTTTTTCGGGGCGAGGATCACACTGTCCCCGCTGTGCAGATAGTTCAGCTGTTTTTCCATAATCTTCTTCATCCCTTCATAGGCTTCGATGCCGGTGCAGTGACAGGTATAGTACTGCGACGATGTCTTTTTCAATGCAAGTGCAGTCTCGATAATCTGATCGATATCCTCTGCGGTATAACCGTGTTTCTTCATCATGTGGAAGCCTCCGAACACCGCATCCGGATCCGTACGGTACAGTTCACGGAAGCGGTTCAGAATGTTGCGGATCCCGTGGTGTGCGCATCCGGAGAAGAGATAACGGTGTCCGTTTTCCGTTATTACCAGGCACTGTTCATGCGCAAAGTCATCGGCGATATATTTCTCACCGTCTTTTACCTTCAGAGAATCATTGGCGGAAGGAATCGGATAAAGGATGTCAATGTCCGAGAACACGCGGAGGGAATGATCGATATCCACGGTATGTTCGCAGGGGATGAGTCTTGGGTTTCCGTTCAGTTCCTCTGACAGACCGATATACTTCGGACCGGAGGTATGCATGGAGTAATACGGACCGAAGGCAGCCGCGGGGACATAGATCTTCGCATGCCCGTTCAATGCAAGGAAGGACGGAATCCCGCCGCCGTGATCATAGTGACCGTGGGAAAGGACAACCGTATCGACCTGATTCAGATCGACGCCGAGCGTTTCGGCATTTCTGATAAACAGGTCGGATGCGCCGGTGTCAAACAGCAGCTTATGCGTGCCGGTCTCAATGTAGAAACACAATCCGTGCTCCGTCGCACAGTGCGCGAATCCTTCCGTATTTTCTGACAGTATAACGACTTTCATTTCTGGCCTCTTTTGGTTAGCTAACTATAACCATTTAACATTATCCGGAGGTTTCCTTCAAGCCGGGGTGTTTTCGTTGACAGGAGGTGATGGGATGCTAAAATTGAGAACGGTTATCAAATTGAGAGGCATTTATGAACGGAACCAGATACAAAACAAAACAGCGGGAAGAACTGCTTGATTATCTCAAGACGCTGCGTGGCACGCATGTCACCGCAGGAGAGCTGAGCGAGCACTTCCGTACCTGCGAAAACCCGATCGGAAAGGCGACCGTCTACCGGACGCTCGAACAGTTTGTGGAAGAGGGAATTGTCTATAAATACATTATTGATGCGGGCAACTCTGCCTGTTATGAATATGTGCCGGAAGAAGAACATGATCATCACGGCACCTGTTTTCACTGCAAGTGCGAAGTGTGCGGACAGCTGTTTCACATGCACAGCGAAGAACTTGAGAAGATGCAGAAAGAACTGAACAGCCGGTATCACTTTGCGGTCGATCCAAGGCGCACGGTATTCTACGGCGTCTGTGGTAACTGTACGGCTTCCGGAAACGGAGGCTCACGATGAAGCGGCGGCTGGCAACGGCACTTGCGGCACTCTGTCTGATTCTGTCCGGCTGCGGAACCGGAAGTGCCTCGCAGGACAAGCTGCGTATTGTCGCAACGATCATGCCGGAATATGACTGGGTCATGAATGTGCTCGGAGAGAATCCGGGCAATGCGGAAGTTACGCTTCTGCTGGAAAGCGGAGCGGACCTGCACAGCTATCAGCCCAGTGCGGCGGATATCATGAAGATCGCAGACTGTGATGTGTTTATCTGTGTCGGCGGCGAGTCCGATAAATGGACGGAAGATGCCCTGAAGGAATCCCGCAATCCGGATCTTACGGTGATCCGCCTGCTGGAAACCGACGGCGCCGGTGTGAAAGAAGAGGAAACACCGGAGGGCGCAGAAGAAGAACATGATCACGAACATGAACATGAGGAAGAATATGACGAGCACATCTGGCTGTCCTTACGCAGCGCACAGGTGCTGGTACAGAAGATCTCGGATGTGATCGCGGAAAAGGATCCGGATCATGCGGATGTCTATAACGCCAATACACAGGCATATCTGGAACAGCTTGCGGCGCTTGATCAGCAGTATCAGGAAACCGCAGCGAATGCGAAATTCAGCAGCCTGCTCTTTGGGGACCGCTATCCGTTCCGTTACATGGCGGATGATTACGGTCTGACCTGCTATGCGGCATTCTCCGGATGCTCGGCAGAGACCGAGGCAAGCTTTGAGACCGTGCTGTTTCTTGCCGGAAAGCTCGACGAACTCGGACTGAACCATGTCATGACGATTGAAGGAAGCGACGGACGGATCGCAAAGACGATCATCGAAAACTCAAAGGATAAAAACCGCAATATTCTGACCCTGAATTCCATGCAGGGCAGTATGAATAAACACACATCCTATCTGGATGTGATGAACGACAATCTCAATGTGCTGAAGGAAGCACTGAACTGAACAGGGCAGGAGGAAACAATGGCACTGCTTGAAGTAAATGACCTTTCGCTTGGCTATGACGGCAAGGCGATCGTGGAACATCTGAATTTTAAGGTGAATGCCGGCAGTTACCTTTGCATTGTCGGTGAAAACGGATCGGGAAAGACGACCCTGATGAAGACATTACTGCATCTTCAGAAGCCGCTTTCCGGAACGATCAATTACGGCGACGGACTGAAACCGGATGAGATCGGCTATCTTCCCCAGCAGACGGAAGTACAGCGCGATTTTCCGGCATCGGTCTATGAGATCGTAATTTCCGGATGCCAGTCCCGGCTTGGCCGGCGGGCATTCTACGGAAAGGAAGAAAAGGCACTTGCGGCGGATGCGATGCGCCGTATGGCAATTGAAGATCTGAAGGACCGCTGTTACCGTGATCTTTCCGGCGGCCAGCAGCAGCGTGTCCTGCTTGCGCGGGCGCTCTGCGCTGCACGCAAGATCATCCTGCTGGATGAACCGGTATCCGGACTGGATCCCAAGGTGACTGCAGAACTGTATAAACTGATCGAAGATCTCAACCGGGAAGGCGTGACCATCATGATGGTATCGCATGATATTTCCACGGCACTCCGCAATGCGACACATATTCTGCATATCGGATCTTCCGTATTCTTCGGCACCCGCCAGGAATATCTCAGCAGTAAAATCGGCCGGATGTTTCTGGAACAGGAAGGCGGTGAGCACTGATGGATATTCTCTTTAACTACCTGCAGTATCCCTTTGTGCGGTATGCGCTGATCGTCGGCGTGCTGATCGCGCTCTGCGCGGCACTGCTTGGCGTACCGCTGGTGCTGAAGCGTTTCTCCTTCATCGGTGACGGACTCAGTCATGTGGCCTTCGGCGCCATGTGCATTGCGACGGTGCTGCGGATGACCAATAACATGATCCTTGTGCTTCCGATCACGGTTCTCAGCGCCGTGCTGATCCTGCGTACCGGCACAAATACGAAGATCAAGGGAGATGCGGTGATTGCGATGATTTCCGTCGCAGCACTTGCCTTCGGTTATCTCATCATGAATCTGTCCAATACGCCGAATGTGAGCGGTGATGTGTGCACAACGCTGTTTGGATCAACATCGATCCTGACCCTGACGCTTGGCGAGGTATGGATGTGCATCATTCTCTCGCTGCTCGTGCTCGTGCTCTTTGTCCTGAATTACAACCGCATCTTTGCGGTGACCTTTGACGAAAACTTCGCACGTGCGGTAGGCACGGATACCGAAAAGTACAACCTGCTCATCTCGGTCATTACCGCAGTGATCATCGTACTGGCGATGAATCTCGTCGGATCACTCCTGATCTCGGCGCTGATTATTTTTCCCGCAATCTCGGCGATGCGGCTATATCATAACTATAAGCAGGTGACAATCGCGGCGGCTGTGCTGTCGGTTGCGGCAGCGTTTGCGGGCATGATCGTCTCCATTCTTGCCGGAACACCGGTCGGATCTACGATCGTTGCGGCAGACGTGCTTGTCTTTGCGGTGTGCTGGATCATCGGCGCACGAAACGGAAGGTAATAAACTTATGGAACATCTGATCAAACCGCTTCTGTGTGCAGGAATGATTCTCTGTGTGACCGGATGCGGAAACCGCTACGGTGCCAACATTCATACGGAAAGTACAAATGTCGGTGTCAATGAAGTGCTCGAAGAAGGCACGAAAGAGGCGGAAGGAATGCCCGAACTGACACAGACTCCTGCCGAAGAAACGGCGGCTGCGGCGGAAGCACCCACAGAAAATACGAATGAACTTTCATATGATAATGTGGAAGTGGATCTTACGGTGATGTCGGCCACCATGGTGTACTCCGAGGTATACAACATGCTTACCCAACCGGATAACTATCTTGGCAAAACGGTCAAGATGGAAGGACAGTACACCGAGCACTACAATGAGATGACCGACAAGACCTACTATGCATGCATAATCCTCGATGCGACGGCCTGCTGTGCGCAGGGCATGGAATTCGCGCTGGCCAACGGGTTCCCCGGTGAAAAGCCGAAGGAAGGGGATATGATCTGCGTGGCAGGTGTCTATGACCGGTATGAAGAAGACGGCTTCCCGTACTATACACTGAAAGATGCGGTCTTTATGGAAGGCTGAGAAAAAACAGGAGAAAATCATATGCGGACATTTGAAGGCTTCATGCATGGCGTCAATCTCGGCGGCTGGCTCTCCCAGGCCGACGAGACAACGACAGAACATTACAAAACATTCATCACCGAAGAGGATATTAAGGCAATTGCGAAGATGGGACTGGACCATGTGCGTCTGCCGGTAGACTACACCCTGATTGAAACCGAGGACGGCGAGCCGATCGAAGAAGGATATAAATACATCGACCGGGCTGTCGCCTGGTGTGAAGCGCACGGCCTCAATATTCTGATTGACATGCATAACACCTACGGCTATACGTTTGACCCGCTGGCAGTCGGCGCAGACCGGGAGATCTTCTTCCGGGATGAAGCACTGCAGAAGCGGTTCTACAAGATGTGGGACCGGCTTTCCTGTGTGTATGGAAGTCATAAGAACACGGCGTTCGAGCTGCTCAATGAAGTGATTTCACCGGACATTGCGGAAAACTGGAATGACATCATCGATCAGGCGATCGATGTGATCCGTGCCAATGCGCCGCACAGCTGGATCGTTGTCGGCGGTGTCCGATACAATAACGTAACCAGCGTACCGCTCCTGCGGGCGCCGAAGGATGACCGGATCGTCTATAACTTCCATTGTTATGAACCGATCGTCTTCACGCATCAGAAGGCATACTGGGTCGAGGCGATGCCGAAGGACCGGACAGTGGATTATCCGCTTACTGCGGGAGAACTGTGCACACTGTCGGAAGGACTGCCCGACGAGCTGGCACAGGCGATCAAGCATGTGGATGAGGAACTGAAGGGCACGGATATTTTTGAAACGCTGTTTGTGCCGGCAGTGGAAGCTGCGGTGACCAATGATGCGCCGCTGTATTGCGGAGAATACGGCGTGATTGATCAGGCACCTGCGGAAGCAGCCCTCAGATGGATGAAGGACATTCGCGAAGTATTTGAAGATCATCATATCGGCCGGGCATTATGGAACTACAAGCAGAAGGATTTCGGTCTTATCGATCCGCATTACGATGCGGTGCGGGAAGAACTGATCCGCTGCCTGTAATCAGAATTACAAAGCTATAACTTACCGACAGCCGCATCTGCATGCATGCGGCTGTTTTCATTTTCCAAAGACAGAAAAAGAATATACGCACGGTGCTGAAAACGAACAGATTCTCAAAGATTTGCGACGTACCCTGTATAAAAATGTAAACGTTTCCAATCTTATGCGGATTTACCGGAAAGTCTTTGATTTTTGGACACAGAAGGGTCAAAGAAATTCCAAGATGAAACCAAGAATTTTCTATGTTTTTGCCTGTTTGAACATGGAATAATGCGATTGTCGGCGGGGAGAAATCCCGACCGAATAATATTAGGAGGGAAGAAATTCCATGAAAAAGTTTTTAGCCATTCTGGCTTCCACTCTGATGGCAGTTTCGCTCATCGGCTGTGGCTCTGACACTTCTGCAGGCGAACCGGCTGCTGAACCCGCAGCAGAACCTGCAACACAGGAAGCAGCTGCTCCTGCAGCTGAGGCTTCCGGCGATTCCGATCTTTCCACAAAGAAGGTTGGCGTCTGCATCTACCAGTTCTCCGATAACTTCATGACTCTGTTCCGTACAGAACTCGAGAACTACCTGATTTCCCTGGGCTTTGCCAAGGAAAACATCACCATCCAGGATGGTGCGAATGACCAGGCTACACAGACAGGTCAGATCGACACATTCATCGCTGACGGCGTTGATGTACTGATCGTTAACCCGGTTAACTCTTCTTCCGCAGCTACCATCACCGATAAGGTTGTTGAAGCTGGAATTCCTCTGGTTTACATCAACCGTGAACCGGATGCAGATGAAGAAAAGCGTTGGGAAGACAACAAGTGGAATGTTACATATGTTGGATGCGACGCTCGTCAGTCCGGAACAATGCAGGGTGAAATCATTGCTGATCTCGGCCTCGATGCTATCGACTTCAACGGCAACGGCAAAGTTGACTACATCATGATCGAAGGCGACCCTGAGAACGTTGATGCTCAGTATCGTACAGAATTCTCCGTCAAGGCTCTCGAAGATGCAGGCCTCGAAGTTAACTGCCTCTCCGACCAGGTTGGTAACTGGGACCAGACACAGGGCCAGCAGCTCTGCGCTAACGCTCTCGGCCAGTTCGGCAACGATGTTGAAGTAGTATTCTGCAACAACGACGCTATGGCTCTCGGTGCTAAGCAGGCTATCGCTGATGCTGGACGTACCGTCGGCACAGACATCTACCTCGTAGGTGTTGACGCTCTGACAGAGGTTTGCGAAGACGTTCTCTCCGGTGCAATCACAGGTACCGTATTCAACGATCATATCGCTCAGTCCCACAGTGCAGCTGACGCAGCTGTTAACTTCCTGACAGGCGCAGGCAACGAATACTACATCGGCTGCGACTACGTCAAGGTTACAAAGGACAACGCTCAGTCCATCCTCGATTCTCTGGGATAATCGCAGATATCAGGCATTAACGGATGCGGGTGCACAGAATTGGGATGCACCCGCATTCTTCTTTATGAAGTACGTTGAATAAATCATTTACGGAGGACACAAATGGCGGAATACAAACTTGAACTGAAAAATGTCAGCAAGTCCTTCCCCGGTGTTAAAGCCCTGGATCATGTACAGCTCTCGGTTCGTCCGGGCTCAGTACATGCCCTGATGGGGGAAAACGGTGCGGGCAAATCCACACTTATGAAGTGCCTCTTCGGCATCTACTCGATGGACGAAGGGGAAATCTTCCTTGACGGTGTCAAAACCGAGATCAAGGACCCTGATGACGCAATGAAAAAGGGAGTCGCCATGGTGCATCAGGAGCTTCAGCCGGTTCCGGCCAGAAGCATCGCTGAAAACATGTACCTCGGACGCTTCCCTGTAAAGAAATACGGACCGCTCCAGGTCATCGATCATGACAAGATGAACGAGGACACGAAGAAGTGGCTTGCGGAACTTGGACTCGATTTCGATCCCAAGGCACTGCTCGGCACGCTGTCGATCGGTCAGATGCAGTGCGTTGAAATCGCGAAGGCGGTTTCCCACGACGCAAAGGTCATCATCTTCGACGAACCGACCTCCTCGCTGTCTGACAAGGAAGTCGACTTCCTCTTCCGGATCATGAATGATCTTCGCGACAAGGGTGTCGCGATGATCTACATCTCCCACAAGATGGATGAAATCAAGCAGATCGCAGATGACATCACAGTCATGCGTGACGGCACCTATATCGGAACCTGGCGGGCAGATGAACTTACGACTGATGAAATCATCACCAAGATGGTCGGCCGTGAGCTCACAAACGTTTATCCGGAACACCATCACAACATCGGTGAGGTCGTTCTTGAATGTGATCACATCTCCTCGATTCACGCACGCTCCTTCCAGGATGTCTCCTTCAATCTCCGCAAGGGTGAGATCCTCGGATTCGGCGGCCTCGTCGGTGCGCAGCGTACCGAGCTGATGGAAGGAATCTTCGGTATCCGCAACCTCTCCCAGGGAACCATCAAGGTCCATGGCAAAGAGGTCAAGATCAAAAAGCCGAAAGATGCCATGGACGCCGGTCTCGGCATGATCACCGAAGACCGCCGCGGCAGCGGTATTCTCGGATGTCTTTCCATCAAGGATAACGTCGGCGTCAGCGTATACAACAAGTTCCTCAAGGCGGGATTCGTGCTTGACCATCCGGCAATCAATAAAGTCGTTGACGACAGTATTGAAAAGCTGCGGATCAAGACACCGTCCAAGGAACAGCTGATCGCAAATCTTTCCGGTGGTAACCAGCAGAAGGTTATCGTCGCAAGATGGCTTGCGAACGATCCGGACATCCTGATCATGGATGAGCCGACCCGCGGTATCGACGTCGGTGCGAAACATGAAATCTATGAAATCATGGAAGACCTCGCCCAGCAGGGCAAGGCAATCATCATGATTTCCTCGGAAATGCCGGAACTGCTCGGCATGTCCGACCGGGTCTATGTCATGTGTGACGGTCACCTCCGCGGTGAGATTACCGATCCGGCCGATATGACGCAGGAAAAGGTCATGAGTTACGCAACACAGTTCTGATGATGAGAGGATAGAATAATGGAAAAGTCAAAGAAATTTAACCTCAGGGAGTTCATGATCAACTACGGTGTCATCATGGTCATGTTCATCCTTGTTATCTACACCGGATTAACATCCAAAAACTTCTTCACGCTTAACAACTTCGCAAACATTCTTGCGAACATGAGCTACCGTGTCGTTATCGCACTTGGTATCGCAGGCTGCGTTATCACCGGCGGCTGCGACCTCTCCGCAGGTCGTATGATCGGTTTCTCCGCATGTCTTGCGGGAACCCTGCTTCAGAAGATTGACTACGCCGGCAAGTTCTTCCCGGGCATGGCTCCGCTGAACCCGTGGCTGGTTCTTCTCATTGTCATGGTCGTTGCGGCAGCGTTCGGATCGATCACCGGTTCCTTCATCGCTTACCTGAATGTTCCTCCGTTTATCGCAACCCTTGCGATGATGGAAATCATCTATGGTCTCGGCCTCATCTATACCGGCGCAACACCGCTCGGCGGATACACACAGGCTTACACCGGTATCTCCACCAAGATACTCGGGGTATCCGGCCTTGTCTGGATCGCCCTGATCATGTCCGGCATTACCTGGTTCATCTTCAACATGTCCCGTCACGGCAAGTACATGTATGCAATCGGCGGAAACAAACAGGCTGCGGAAGTTGCCGGTGTTCCGGTAAACAAGACCATGGTCATCATCTATGCAAAGGCTGCCGCATTCTATGCACTTGCAGGCTTCATGATTGGCGCGAAAGCCGGCGGTGCCTCCGTCAATACCGGTCTTGGTTATGAGATGGAAGCAATCGCTGCCTGCGCACTCGGCGGTGTCTCCGTTACCGGCGGCCGCGGTAAGGTAAGTTCCGCGCTCATCGGTGTCGCTGTCCTCGAGCTCCTGAAGGTTGCCCTCCAGTACCTCGGCGTCGACGCAAACGCACAGTACATCGCTATCGGTATCGTTATCTTCATCGCAATCACACTGGATATCCAGAAGTACGTTCAGAAGAAGTAATCGGTTCCGACAGACCGCGATTCATAGTGAACAACCACACCCATGCGGTGCCCAAAGGGCATCCTGCGGATGATGGCTTCTGAGATCCGTGAAAGTTACCCCTTTCAGACCTGAATACGGGTATCCAGGCTTTCCGTGATACTCAAGGACGGACACACGCCCGCTATCCCTTGTCAGTATGTGTTATGACTCGGGAATACATGTTTATACCGATACAGTACCAGCTGGGTATAATGCCCGGAATGGTACTGTTTTTACTTTTTGAAGGAATCGATAGTCTGTGATC
>JAFUFO010000032.1 GCA_017469885.1 Solobacterium sp. | reverse complement strand
GATTGAGTAAACGGAGACTGTGAACATGAAAGAAATCAACGGCAGACAGATTAATGACGCTGTATTGAATTATATTAATGGCGGAACAAAAGAACAAAACGAGGAGCTTCAGGAATACGCTAAGCGGCATTATCCGGATTATGACAAGTATGATCCCAAGAGTGCAGTCGCCTTCTTTATAATGGAATCATTTAAACTGAGGGCCAGCAGAATGTCAGATAATCCGGATACTGAAAACTTATATCTTATTGACGGCCAGACAGTTGACCATGCGACCATGATGTCCATGCTGAGAGAAATCTACGGAGACTGAACGGGAGATTGTATTACAGAAAAAATAACAAGGTAACGCAGCAATAACAGGAAAGTGTCAGCAGCGGGAATGAGGACTAATGAGATCAGGGAATTCATACCCATGCATGTTCCTGACTAAAGGATCCGGATCATCATTCGGGTCTTTTTTGATAGAAGCCAGTTAACGTATTTTAAGAATGAGTAGGATAAGGATAATATGACAAAAAAAACATTACGCATGAAAGAGTTACGAGGAATTGCAAAGACTGATAAGGATCCGGAAGAAATACTTAAAGGAAAACTATCGGACCTGACAATTGATTTTTCTGATGATGAAAAAAGGAAAATGGCATCTGATACAGAAGTGTTAGATATTTCAAAAGATCTGATTAAAAAGAACAGAAAAGCATATGAGGATCTCTCGGAATGATCATTGCCTGATAGTGCATGCTATGCAAGATTCTATTGTGCATGATTTTCTGTATTTGATATCCTAAAAACAGGAGGCACCATGGCAGACAAAAAAGAACTTCCCCTTGCGATGGCAAGAGTTCTCGTCGAATATACGGACGAAGATCATTGGCTCAGTACAAAGGAATTAACGAAAATTCTGGAGGATGAATACGGTCTTACTGCTGAGAGGCGGACGATTTATGCGAACATCGACCTGCTGAAGGAATATGGCTATGACATCAGCACATGGCAGGAGAATGGCGTTGGTTATTATTTGAAGTCGCATCGCTTCAGTCCGGAAGAAGTGAACTGGATGATCGGACAGATAAAGGCCGAGAGTCCATTTCCGGCAAGAAGAAGAAAAGAAATGATGAAGATCTTCAAATCAATGATCAGCAAATATCAGCGGTAATACCAACATACTCGCAACACATTGTGGCAAATGACGTAATAACAACATCGATAGCATTGTGTAAGATGATATCAGCGCACACCGAACTCAAAACGGTGTGCTTTTTATTTACACATCGGAAAAATGGGAGGGATTGAGAGATGGCAGAACCCAAGAAAATGGAGCCCGGACGGACAAAGATCGGAACGATCACCGCGAAGGATGAAAACGAGATGGTGAAGGAGTACACAATCTGTTTCGGCAATATCACGTTTCCACAGAAGAACGGGAAGTTTATGCACCTTCGGGATGAGCGATACAGAGAGATCCTTTCAAAGTTTCTGGATTCCGATGAAGGGCTTGATTACATCGCTCCCACAGAAGAAGAGATCGAAAAGGCAAGGATCGCCGTATTGAACAGAGAAGCCATGCTTAAGAAAAAGCAGAAAGAGAAAGCACAGGAAGAAGAAATTAAGAAGGCAAGAGAACAGCTTGATGCGATCGAGCAAATGCCTGCGGATGCTTACCAGGAACCGGAAGAACAAAACGAAGAAGTGTTTGCGGATGATACTGCCAGACAGCCAAAGGGCGGAAGCAATGTTCCGGTCCTCATCCTTCTTGCACTGAACATTCTTCTCAACGGGTTCCTTCTCTATCGCTCGCTCGCCAGGGAATACACATCGGGCGGTGATCAAATATCTCTTTCGATAGGGGAGGAAACTTTCACGGTGCCGACCACGTCGATTCCGCGTGCGGGTGAAACTACAATCACGTTCTATGGCATTTCAACAACGAACAACAACGGCCAGGTCAGCAGACAGGCGATCCCGGTAGGGGAGATCAAGATAGGGGGATGAGATATGACAGAAAAGAAAGATGATTACTTAGATGTGATGGTCCGTTCTGATACAAAAATCGAAAACAAAGAGATTGATGCAGAGACGGAAGAAGAAACCGATGAATATGACGAGGAAATCTATGATGAACAGGATGAGTATCCTGATACAGAGCCATCCATGATGGTACAGCGAAGTGTAAGACCGGCGGTATATGGTTTTCTTGCGGTAGCAGCTGTTATCGCCGCGTTCTTCATTGGATCCCTGATTGGAAAGGCCAGGGAAGAACCTGAGCCAGTCATGACTGCGGAACCGACTGTGGAAACGGCGATTCCGGAAGTATCCGCAACTCCAGAAGCGTCTGCATCACCTTCTGAGTCGCCTGTCAGTGAAGAGGATTCGGAAGAACTGGTTGAGGATATAGAAGAAGATACCGATGAAGAGCAGGAAGACGTGGAATCTGAAGAGGATGAAGAGGACACTGACGAGAAGGAGTCTGAAACTGAAGCTGCACCAAAACCGAGCGTGTCTCCGACTCCGGATCCTTCGATCTATAACGGTGTTGCGCCAGTGATCGGCGGGACGAAACCTGCAAGTGGGACGGTAAGTAATCCATCTACTCCCACCCCGTCGAAGCTGGATGACACTGCGGTAAATAGTGCTGCATCACGTCTTATGGCGAACCATGCCGGAATGTCCAGAGCTGAACTTATAAGCGAACTTCTCTCGTCTGGCTATACTTTAGAACAGGCAGACAGAGCCGCAGATAACCTGGCGGTAAGCTGGACGCAACAGGCGATCTATCGCGCTATGTCCATATATGATCGAAACACAGATAACCGTAACACGCTTATCGTTGAACTTGTTCTGGCGGGATTTTCACAGTCCGATGCACAGGCAGCGGCAGATGCCGTTGGTGCCTAATACGTGATGCAGGAGGGTAATCATTCATGACAGACAGATTGTTTAAAGCGTTCCTTGCGTTGATGTGCATCTTCCCTTCTGCTGGATGCAGGAAACAGGATCCTCTTGTTGTGCCGGATGAACCGATCAATGACATTCAGGTTTCTGCGAAGCCTATATCAGAGCCACTTCCGGACGACACAGCACTAACTTATGCGAACATGGTTCCATATGGGATTGGGGCAGATCAGAAAGTGTTCATTCAATCTCGGATGAGCCGGATCATGAACAGGATCGATAAAAGAGAGTCCTTTGCGATCTGTATAGGAAAAGACGATTGCCCCTGGTGTGCCCGTGCTGTGCCGGTTCTGTACCAGACGGCGGAAGAAATGGATGTGACAGTCGAATATGTTGATCTTTCAGATGATTATTCATGGCGTACCGAGGATCAATCGGAGTCCTTTGACCGTTTTGTAGACCTTGTTGGCGACAACATGCGCGCAGATGAAAACGGCGATACACAGTTGTATATCCCTTGTGTAATCTGTATTCGCAACGGCACGGTAGCAGACATGCATGTGAGTACGTTTGATAATGATGATCTTGAGACAGAATTCTCGGATGAACAGAAAAGCAAACTGAAACAAATCTATTATTCAGGGTTTATAAGGGTAGGGCTATGATAGCAATTGAACGGCTAAATGTGGAATATACGAAAGGCCGGAAATGTATAGTTAGACTATATTCATTCCCGGCCTTACGATTTTATTTGCAGGTATTTGAAAGGGGAGAGGGTGTTAATACCTGTAATGAATTACCTTTTTATACTTAGCAAATAGTTTTTTATTGAACTCATCACCATGATCCATGTTGGCACTTGCGAATACTGGAACCATTTCGCCATTAGTCTTACTAGTAAGCATCTTTGCTGCTTCAGAGGTGATTGAGTTTAAGATTGCTGCGCCGACTACCGTAGAAGTAGGGGCAACTTTTTGCGGTGCACCTTTTAATGAAATGCACGCATCACCAATCTCACCGTGATTGTCGATGACAATATCACATAACTCATACATTTTTTTATGTGAAGGGTGTCTTGAAGTGACTTGTTGCGAATAAGACAAATTGGTGATTCCAATAACTGTGGCGCCTTTTAGTTTCGCTGTATTTGCCATTTCGATCGTAACAGGATTTCTTCCAGAAACTGAATGAACAATTAATAAATCGTCCTTTTTGAAGCCGACAGATTCAGCAATTGTTTCTCCATATCCAACCAGTCTTTCCATTTTACTAGTTAAAGTAATCGGTGATCTTTCGACACTAACTTCTGGAGCGAATATCGGATTGATATTAATCAGTCCGCCTGCTCTGTAAAATGACTCCTGAGTCAGAATTCCGGCATGGCTGGCACCAAAGATATATATTGATTTGTTCTTTAAAGTTGCGTTGTATACTTCAAATGCAGCTTTTAATATGTTTTCTCGTTCTTCTGTTTCAACTATTTCGAGAATTTCAGTTATTTTTTTAAAATATGAAATTTTCATTGCGTATTACAATTGTTCTTAAACAAGAAGACGAGCAATTAAACCTTCAATAATTCCAAATAACGAGAAGTCCTGGCCACCGTACACCAACATCCACGGCTGAATTGTGTTGTTGAAAAAGTATGCTCCAAAACCAACTAACAGAACCATAATTACACCGTTAAGTGCAGTAGCAATGATTGTTCCTCTAATGCCGCCTTTCGCGTTAGCGATGATGGCAGCGCATCCATTTTCAAAGAAGCACGTAAAGATCAACGGGATAATTACTGTAGGGAACATTCCTCTGGTCACTAAGATTGTAGCTGTAGAAGTGATGACTGCAACAATGAAACCAATTAACAGTGAGTTCGGGCCGTATCCAAATAACACAGGGCAATCCAGAGCCGGAATAGCACCAGGAACAAGTTTTTCTGCAATTCCCTTGAATGCAGGAACGATTTCGGCAATTAACATACGAACACCCTGAAGCATAACTGTGACACCAACACCGAAATATACAGAGTGAGTGAAAAGATACGAGAAGAAGCTTCCAGAGTATCCTAAGACTTCCGCTGGGACTAACCCATTTACACCAATGACGAAATAAAGAATGATATAAACAAGTGCAATGGAAATTGTGCCAGTAATAGAAACCTCTCTCAAGAATCCCAGTGATTCAGGCAGCTTGATGTCCTCACAACTCTTGGATTTATCACCTACGAGTCCAGCAACAAAACCGGCGATAACAGATAACGTTGTTGTCGGATGAGCAATTGTGAAATCATCTTTTCCAGTAACTTCTTTAACAAGAGGCCGCATCAGGTTTGGCGCGATTACCATATATAAGCCGGTAAAAATAGCAGCCAAACCAATCAGTTTTCCGCCAGTTAATCCAGCATCAACACCTGCTGCGATGAATACATAAGGGAACCAATATAACATGTGTCCGGTTAAGAATACAGATTTCCATTTTGTAAAACGCGCAACAAGAATATTGAATGCAAATCCGATCAACATAACAATGCCAATTTGTGTTCCATACTGGCCGCCAATGTCGACTGATGCAGGAGCGGATGCATTACCTGGCATGAGAGTATTGAAAGTTGTTATAATACCGTCAATAGAGTTTCCTGTTATTAAACCCGTGCCAGTGTTTAGTACAAAGAAACCTATTGCTGTCATCAGAGTTCCTCTAACAACCTCTGATGGCTTTTTCTTTTGCAGAATCAAACCAACCATGGCGACAAGTGCTAAGAAAATAGCGCCTTGGCCAAATATCTCGTTGATAATAAAATTCAAAATTGACATTATTTTCTATCTCCTTTCTTTTGAATTTCTACTGCAGAGTGTTCATGTATCCTAGAACTTTGCTTTCGACTTCCTGACTATTCATAAAGTCATCAATAACGATTACAGGGACATTTGCACGATCCGCGATTCTTGCTGCCAGTTCTCTTGAAATAAAAATTGAATCGCATGGGTTACTCAGGCAAGTTCCAACATCTCCGCAAAATGTATCCGCGTCTAAAGATTTCTTTTTTAAGATGTCATCAATTGCCATTCGTAACATCAATGAAGAACCACAGCCGAAACCGCACACACATTGAATCTTAGGCTTAGTCATTTTTCTATCCTCCTTTCTATTAATCGTTGATCACATGGTATAACTCATCAGAAGATGTGCATTTAGCAGCGTCATCGATGATGTTTTCCTTCATTAGTTTCTTTGCAACTTTAGACAACAAATCTACATGTGTGGCTTTATCAGTGCATGCCAAACACATAACGACTTTAACTGGATCGTTTGGACTTCCAAAATCGATCGGCTTTTTTAAAGTCACCAATGATAAGCAAGGTTCATGAACAGCAGTTTCATTTGGGGCTGCGTGAGCAAGTGCAAACCCTTGTGAGAGCACAATATATGGGCCTAATTCTTTGACGCTATCAATCATGCTATTTATATAGTCTTCTTCGATTTTTTTATTATCTATCAATAATTGTCCGGCTTTTCTAATAGCGTCTTCCCAGTGCTCGGCAATAACGTTTGCTCGAATATTGTCTTTTTTTATAAGTTCTTCCATCCTGTCTCCCTTCTAATTGTGTAGTTTTAAGATTGTATCTATATCAATGTTCTCGTTTGCGAGCAATAATCTGTTTTCTTCTTTTTGGAAAATGGCAACTAAGTCGAGCAGTGTAAGTTGTTCTCTGTTTTTTACACCAAGAACAATCATGTTTCGAACGATTTTTCCATTGACATTACCTAAAACAATTGGGTTTTTGAGGACAAGTAATGCGCAACAATCTTCAAATATGCCACTGTCTGTACCGGCGTGAACAAAAGCGGTCTCTGGCAACAAAACCATATAAGTGCCCAACCTGTTCACTGCATCGATCATAGTTATGACATAGCGTTGTTCTATTTGCTTGGCACGGATTAGAGGTGCTGCGGCTGTTTGTATTGCTTCCTCCCATGAGTCGCAAGATTCTTTGATCTGAATGTTTTCTTTTTTAATTAAGTCTTTTATAGAAACGCATTTAGATTTATTAATGTCCTGCTTCATATAACTATTCATAAAGCTTTGGCACATCTTTTCATGTGATAGCTGAAAGATGCGAGTTCTTACATAATCAGCATCTTCTGAATTAAGCAAAGGGTTAACAATAATTGTTGGATATTTATAGTTTGATCCGTCATGTGTAGTAATGACTAAATCTACCTCTTCATTACTTAGGTATTCTTTGGCCTCTGAAGTTGAAAATGGACCGACAATTTCACATTCAGTAATCAATTGCCTTATTCTCGAATCTAGTATTGCGCTTGTAGTAGTGCCAAACGAGCATTCAATCAATACTCTAATTTTTTGATCGAGGTTAATGCTTGTTTCAAAAGCGCTGGCCAGATACATAGCCACATATGCAATTTCATTTTCATCAAAAGTGACATTGTATTTTTCTTCTTGCGAAAGCAATTGCTGTTTTGTATAAAGATATATCAATGAAATGCTTATTTTAATCTGGTCTAACAGCTCATTTTGAATTGGTATATTATTTCTTATTCTGTAAAGCGCAACATTAAGATGAGAAGTTAAGCCATTTAAGAAACGCTCTTTTTTGAGCTTGCCGAAAGGGTGCAACAGTTGAAGTTTTTTCATCAAGAATTTCGCAAGCTGTTCCGCATCCTTGTTGTTATCGTGTTTTTGATCTAAATGCTTGACCTTAGTCTCTAATAGAATGGAGATCAAATAACTCTTTTCGGTTTCGGGCAATTGCAGTGACTTTAAAATTTCGTGAAACAGTTGATACTGCCCGTCATTAGCAAAAGTAGTATCTATTGCATCGTACTTATCAAGGGTGTGCCCGATCTGAACGCGGTATAAGCAATAACTTACAAGTAACTCTAGCCGTCTTTGCTCGTAAAAATGCACATTCGCCTGTGTTTCAACATCTTTGATTATTTGTCTTGCAGAAACTAAGGTGGAAGAATTCAAGAAGGTCTTTTCGGCCAAGGAAATAATAAAACCGCTGGATTCTGAATCGGATAACATTGTCTTCATGTACGCACGGATATCAGATTCTTTTCCTTCTATATTTAATCCTTTGCCTTTAATCTTGTTTACAAAGATATTGTGCTCAGACAAGTTCTCTTCAGCATCATCCATATACTTTATTAAAGTTTGTTTGCTGATGTCTAAATATGATGCCAAATCCTCATAGGTTGTACTTTCAAGACTTAATAACAAAATACAAATGGCATTAACGAGCTTATCTCGTGTTAAAGACTTAGCGGAGTCTAAGTGACCAAGTATCTTTTGTTTACAATCTATATCAGCGATTATTTTATAACCTTTGTGGGGCTCGGCTTTGAGGTCTGCTCCATACTCTTTTAAGAATGTTTTGATTGAAGACAAATCATTGCGAATTGTGCGATTACTCACGGATAAAACATCTGCAAGATCATCTGCTATACAGTAATCATCTTTGAGCAGCAGGAGAGTAATTATCTCAATTTGTCTTTCGGATAACGGGGTCATTTCTGCACCTCTAAACTTAGAATATGAATGGGATTCTCATTTCTCAATACTAATCCTTTTCCTAATTGTGGCAATTTGAAATATTAATGAAAGAGAATACATGCAGTATGCTGTGCTTATTTGCAACCTCCCTTTCTAGCTCAGTCGGGAATGGTTTCCTGATTGAGCGCTTTTTCATTTCTTCGAGATATTCTGGTTTGTAATGAAAGAGGGCGGATCGTTTCCGCCCCCAGTTTTGCTTGGTGTATCAGATCAACTCCACATCGAACGATCAGGACTCGCACTCTGAATGATCTTTTGGTTCACCAGATCCAATTCATTCTGAAGATCTAATGGGATAGTAGCAGAAGCGTATGTGAGCACGCTTGACGATGATGATCCTGAGTCCGAACTGGCTGAGGAACAAAAAGGGAAGCTGAAACAGATCTATTATTCTGGGGTAATACGGGCTGGACTATGAATTGTATGAGGCACATTAGAAAATCGGAGTGTCAATAGAATGAGTCAATTAGTTATATCAAGAAAGAACACTTGAAGTATTTATAAAATACATATAAAGTATTTATATAGAAATCTACACCATATGCAATTTGATTGGGACGAAAAGAAAAATCAAATCAACATCAAGAAACACGGTATTTCGTTTTCTGAAGCGTCATCAGTTTTCTTTGATGAGAATGCCATATTGTTTGATGATCCCGAGCATTCTGAAAACGAAGAACGCTTCCTTTTAATCGGCATTAGCGAAAGGAATAACCTATGCCTTGTATGTCATTGTTACAGGGAGTCAGAAACAGTAATTCGAATTATTTCTGCACGCAAAGCCACGAAAAAAGAAGCTAGTGAATACACTGAGATTGTCAGGGGGTGGTGAAAAAATGAGAAAAGAATATAACATCAAAGAATTGAATCCAAGGAAAAATCCATATGCGAAACAGTTGAAAAAGTCGGTAACAATCAAACTGAAGCCGACCACCATCGAGTATTTTAAGAACAAATCTGGTGAAACCGGTATCCCTTATCAGACCCTAATAAACATGTATCTTGATGATTGCGCCACAAAAAACAAGGAATTAGAAATTAACTGGAGATGAAAACAGTACACGAATATCTGTGCGAAATAGATAGCGAAGAACTCGCAAATCAGTATATGGCAGACTTTCCGCCAGACGACCTGGAATGGTTGAGCCACAAGGATATGCTGATCGGCGAATACTATGACCATCGCAAACAGGCGATTCGCACATTCATTGATAAGCTGAGAAGCATCAAACCGTGTCAAAGTGAGGATGGAGAGACGAAAATCTTCATTGCTTACCGAATAATCGAGGACTTCTGCAAGGATGTCGATTTTAGCATGGTCTATGAAAAGGAACTGAAAGAGGATTTAAGTAATGCTAAGTTTTATTCATGCATCCTTGTGCCGCATGAGGAAATCCTTGGATATTATGTGGCAAATAATAAGCTCACGCAGCACTACCTGCATAAACTCCTTTCATTTCTAATACATGAAGCATTGATTATTGGATTTGAACAGGAGCGCAGGGAAGAAATAATCCGGTCGCTTGAGGAAGCAGAGGAGCAAGCCAGAAATCACCCGGAATCCGTGCTCAGCATGGAAGAAGTTGATCAGATGTTACATGAAGAGTTTGGTTATATTCCTGACACTGACAAAGAGACGGATGAAGAAGAGGAACTTCGGGGAAAGGCTGGCGAAGCTCAGATGAAATACAGTGATTTTTCCAAGAAGATGGAACTGGAAGAATTGCTTCGAGATATACAGCAAGGTAGTGCAAACAACAAGGGTTAAGTCTAGAAAAACAGCATTCCAAAGAGATCATTAAACATCAAATAGAGGTACATGCATTGAACCGAAAATTATTAAATTCATACATAAAGAATCTGAAAAAGCAGGGGACCCACCTGCTTGTAAGAGATAATACACTTTCATTATTCGCGGATTTGCAGTATGCAGGGCATGTAGTCATCAAGCTCATGTTAGATGAAGACAGCAATTTGGAAATATCAGAATATATTGGGATGAGTAATGAGGGGATTCGATTCACAAATAGGATTACACGGGAACTGGAAGGACTATATCGAGAATACAACTTCGAAATAGAGAATTTTGGGTATTTTCAAATATCCCTTATACGAAAGTGCAATCCACAAAGCGCTGAGGAGATACAAGAAGAAGTTAATAAGTTTCTGGATGCTATTGATCAATGCTATTTGCATTATCAGAGCGCCATGGGGCCAAACTTTTGCCGCTAATTGGAATGTCATAACACCTCAAATGCACTAAATAAGAAACACATGAAGCAAAGAGGGCGGAGTACAATTCTCCGTCCTCATTTTTAATCACATGGAAACTTCAGAAGGGAAAACGGTAACGTTTTTAGGTTCCTTTTGATAAGCTTTCCAAAGTGTTAACTTCTGCTGCATATTCATCCAGCTTTCCGCAGATGTGTTAGTTGCCTTACTGATTCTTAGGGCCATCTCAGGGCTGAGAGAAGCTTTTTCATTTACAAATTCGGATAACGTCTTCCGGCTAACGCCAAGCATTTCAGCTGCTTCAGTAACAGTCAAATACAACGGCTTCATTACATCTTCTAAAAATACAGTCCCAGGATGTGTTGGTTTTCTTCTGATCATAATAATTGACCTCCTGTTAGTGATAATCAAGGTAGTCTACGAGATACGCGTCTTGGCCCTCAAAGAAAAATGTTATTCTCCAGTTTCCGTTAACAGTTACGGACCACATTTCCTTTTTGTCACCTTTTAACGGATGGAGTCTGTATCCGGGCAGATTCATATCCTGTGCCGATGTGCTTGCGTCAAGTCTATCAAGCATTCTGGCAAGTTTTGATGCATGCCCTGGCTGAATGCCCTTTTTTGACCCGGTTTCAAAGAAATCTTTTAGGCCTTTGTGCGCAAACGACTTTATCATGATGTCATTGTAATGTGTAACGTTACACGTGTCAACACATATAGTGACCTATGTTCTTACCAAATCAAAATCATCCAAGAAACACTTTGGAGAAAATAATTATGTAATGGAGAGGGCAGAGTTATTTTGTCCGCCCTCATTTTTCTATTTAGTGCGTCTTTGATGTCAAATGAACAAAAATAGTGTAAAACTTAATTGAAGGTATCTGTCAGGCGAATGCCCGGCAGATACCTTTTTGGCTTGTCATTAGAACATATTTGTTGCGCTTTGGATGATTCTCCGATTGATCAGTTCTAGTTTGTGCTGGATGTCATCGTGAACTTGTTTGTCGGTCGTACTATTCAATTGGTCCTGAAGGTCAACGGCTTCTAACACCAGCATGATCATCTCATCCGGCAGCTTGCTCAGAAACTCCTTGACAGCCTTAGCAAACATACTTGTTTACCTCCGAGCGCATGACCCGTTCTTCCACGCTGCAGGCATACATAGAAACCAGGAGCATCGCAGCCTGCGGATTCAACCCTCCAGCTTCCATACGGTCAATGATCATGTCGCAAAGACGTGCTTCTTCCTGACTGAGCACCGGTGCATTCTCTTCAAAGGAATCAAGTGCCGGGCTGTCAGGTCTCTCTAACGCATAGAACTCTTCCAGCAGATCAAATATCTCTGCATCGGGGAGTGAACCAAGCGAGTGGTCCGTGGCTGAAGCAATGAAAGAATCGTGAGAATCAAAAAACAATCTAGACATATTTATGTCCTCCTTCACCATTCTTCTTAGTGAGCGGAGATGAAAAACCCCCACAAAATGCGGATGCGGAAATGCACAATATGTACAGAGAGTTAACCCACCGGGTTACAGACAAGGTATTGCATTGGAATTATATTGAGTATGCCTCAACAAGGAGTAGGAGATTGCTATGTAAATAATTGAAGCAGCCTACTAAAAATCGGCACATACAGCAAACCCAAGTACTCAGATCTTATGAATATATGTGAGAGATAAAGAGGAGATGCGTTCCTGTGCCGTGTTAAATAAGGAACCATCTCATGTTGTTTGAAAGGAGAAATGAACGATGACAATTCTTAATTCCATAGCACTTACACAGAACTGGACTTTCACCGAAAACGGTGCGGATTGTCATCGTACATCTGGCAGCGCGCTTTTGGATTGTTTTGCCATATGCGGGGCAATGCGAAATCGTACAGACTCCGAAATCGAAACAGTCTTCCAAAAAGCAATCATTGAAAATCCATTGCTTGCTTTAAGACTGGCGTTTTATACACGTGATATCCGTGGTGGATTAGGGGAACGTCGCACGGGCAGAATCATGTTTCAAGTACTGGCGAAGCATTATGCCAATATGCTTATTCCAAACCTTCCTTTCATTGCGGAATTTGGCCGGTGGGATGATCTCATCTATCTGTTATGCACACCGGTAGAAGCAGAAGTCATTTCACTTCTTTCAGCGCAGCTGGAGGAAGACTGCAGTCATATGCTGGAAGGGAAACCCGTTTCCCTTCTTGCAAAGTGGCTTCCAAGTGTGAATGCTTCTTCTCGAAAGACCAGAAGACAGGCTAAGAAACTTGCCAGTGCTTTTGGCATGTCTGAGAAACAATACCGGAAGGTAATGTCTCAGTTGCGGGCTTATATCAATGTCACAGAACGCAATTTATCCATGTCAGCCATGGATTATATTCGTTATGATGCTGTTCCATCCTATGCCATGAAAAAGTATCGTAAAGCCTTCCGCCGCAACGATGAAGAACGTTTTTCTTCTTATCTGGAAGCTGTAGCCAGTGGTAAGTCATCCATCCATGGTGAAGTGCTTTATCCATATGACATCGTCGAACAGGTGCTGTATGGGATCGATTCGAATAATCCGGTATTGGAAGCACAGTGGAAGGCATTGCCGGATCTTGTGAAAGGCGATCAGCGCTTTTTAATCATGGCTGATGTATCTGGTTCCATGTATGGAAGGCCAATGGCTACTTCCATCGGTCTTGCATTGTATTTTGCGGAACGTAATACTGGCCTGTTTCATAATCGATTTATGACCTTTTCTGCTCGTCCAGAACTCGTAGAAGTGAAAGGTAAAACACTCTATGAGAAAATTAAATGGATTGAAAATGCACACTGGGATATGAATACAGATCTGGAAGCGGCTTTTGAACTTGTTCTTCAAAGTGCAGTGGAACATCAGATTCCACAGGAAGAGCTTCCAACTTCAATTGTAGTAATCACGGATATGGAGATCGATGTATGTACATCGATAGAACGACATGACTTCACATCTGAGATGAACCAAAGGTTTTCGGAAGCAGGTTATGTCATGCCAAATCTTGTGTTCTGGAATGTGGATGCCAGAAATAATACATTCCATTGTCTTTTGAATGCTGGCTCTGTACAGCTTGTCTCTGGACAGTCCGTACAGGTATTCAAAAACCTGATGAATGGTGTATCCATGACACCTTATGAATACATGGTTTCTGTATTGCAAGATAAACGATACGACTGTATCGTTTATCCCGAAAATTAAACCAACAGGTTAATTTACAAAAAGACAAACCATGTTATATTAACCATAGGCAATATTCCAAAACTGGTATAACACCAAAAAGAAGTATTAGGCATCTCACTGACATTATTACGATATGGAATTAATCAAGAGGAGGGTGTTATGACACAGAATATTGCGTTTCCTGTCATCGATATGCGAGCGACGGGAGAAAACATTCGCAAACTGAGAGAGCAGAATGGAATGAAAGTCCGCGATTTGCAGGAGATATTCGGCTTTACAAGCCCAATGTCCATCTACAAATGGCAGGAAGGGAAAACCCTTCCGGACTATGCCAATCTGTTGCTGCTGACAGATTTGTGGAATGTCAGAGTGGAAGATATCCTGGTTCGTGAGAATCGGGATATTTTTTTGCCGCTTATTGATCGTCCAATAATTGCATGTCTTCCTCTTCTTCAATCTTCTTAGTGAGCGAGAACAAAAATACCTCGCAAATAATACTGTGAAAATGCACGTTATGCACCGGGCCGGCCGCATCTACGCACTCAAAATTCCGAGATATTGCTGTATTCGAAAAAATCTCGGAGTATTATGGTCATGTAAGTGGAATACCATTGCGTAACGAATTAATATCAGTTGTGTAATAACAGACGGCGTCCCGGAACTTTCCGGGACGCTGTTCGTTTTTTTGCGGGCAGGGAATGCGACACTGAGTCCGGAGGAAAAGAATCATGAAAGTACATGCATTTACGATTGCGGATTATTACGGGAAAAACATCATCGGCAAGCCCTGTCATACCTATGAGCTGCGGGATAACGGAAAGGTGCTTTACCGGATGCACAATAAACTGCTGGAAGACGGCAGTGAACTCCCTGGACCGCAGAAGGTATTTGAGAAAAAGTGTGATGCGATCATGGAACGCATCCGAAGGGAAGATGACGGAATGTTCAACTGAATGTGGGAAAACCGTCACACATTGTTCACAGAGCGGTGTAATGATGAGAGTGCTTAAGGAGATAAAACGCATATGAAACAATGCAGAAACATACTAACCGGAATCCTTGGCACAGCACTTGTTCTCAGCATTGCGGGCTGCGATACAGATACTTCTGTCAGAGAACCGGAAGAAACTGCCGCAGCGGCGGAAGCCGCGAATACAGAAACCGCTGATACGAATACAACAGCGGTTACGACAAACCTTTCGAAAATTGACGCCTCCGCATGGCAGTACAACGAAGCGGATGACGTCTACTACCAGATCGGCATTTCCTATTGTGAAACGCCGGCGGATGAGAATTATGAAACGCTGGCCGTATTCGTGCCCGGCGCATACATGAATGCGACGGATAACGGAGATGGAACTTACACATGCGAAATCAATTCAGAAACGGAAGTAAACGGCTATACCGCGGAGACGGCACCGATCGTCATGCCGATCAATACACCGGGTTATTCCGCACAGTCCGCGCTGAGTGAATACAAATCCGTGACGGAATATACCAGTGCCGGATTTGTCTATGTCCATGCCGGCTGCCGCGGCAGAGATGCCGGTGCGCCGGCAGGCGTTACCGATCTTAAGGCAGCGGTGCGCTATGTACGCTATTCCGATGACACCGTACCGGGTGATGAGGAATCCATCTTCACCTTCGGTATGTCCGGCGGCGGTGCACAGTCCGCCGTCATGGGCTCCACCGGAGACAGCGCATTGTATGAGCCGTATCTTACCGAAATCGGTGCGGTACAGGGCGTAAGCGATGCGGTGCTTGGTTCGATGTGCTGGTGCCCGATCACCAACCTTGATACCGCAGATGAGGCATATGAATGGATGCTGGGAGTAACAAGAGACGGACTGTCCGAAGAAGAACAGGCGATTTCCGATCAGCTGGCAGAAGCCTATGCGGAATATGTAAACAATGCCGGACTCAAAGATGAAAACGGCACGGTACTGACCCTGGAAGAATCCGAAGACGGCATTTATCAGGCAGGTACCTATTACGAATATATGAAGTCGGTCATAGAAACGTCCCTGAACAACTTCCTTGCGGATACGGAATTCCCGTATGAGGCTTCTTCTGGCGGTATGGGCGGCGGAATGCCGGGCGGACACGGAAACGGAGAACGTCCTTCCGGAAGTCATGAAGGCGCACCGGACTTCGGCGGACAGCGTCCGGACGGCATGGGACAGAACAATACAGAATCCGGCGAAGTGAATTTTGAGGCAATCGATGACATTTCCCGCACTGAGACAAGCGGCTCCGGACTCTCCCTGTCCGGCACGTATGAAACTGTGCAGGATTATATTGATGCGCTGAATGCGAACGGTGAATGGGTTACCTATGATGCGGAAACCAACACCGCGAAGATCACGGATATTGCTTCCTTTGTGAAGGCACTGAAGAATGCCTCCAAGAGCCTCGGCGCATTTGATCAGCTCGATGCCGGACAGGGTGAGAACACGCTGTTTGGATACGGCGACGGAAGCGGCGCACACTTTGACAGCACACTGGCAAATATCCTCTCCGAACTTGGAAATGAATATGCGGACGAATATCTTCAGGATCTGTTGAAAACCGACAGTGCAGGCAATACCGCAGAGACCAGAGTCGATATGTATACACCGCTGTACTACCTGCTGGAAAGCGAAGAAGGATATGAAACAAGCACCGTTGCGAAGTACTGGCGGATCCGCACCGGCCTTAACCAGGGGGACTGCGCACTGTCCACCGAGATGAACCTTGCGCTGGCACTGGAGAATTATGATTCTGTTGAAAGCGTAGACTTCGAAACCGTATGGGGCCAGGGTCATACCCAGGCAGAGCGCACCGGAAACGCCTCGGACAACTTCATCGAGTGGGTGGAAAGCTGCACAAAATAAGCACAGAAACGCACAATGAAACCGGCATCCATCGGGTGCCGGTTTTTCGTACGGGAGCGTATAATAGAACCCATGAAATACGCAGCCGCCGGCAGCGCTGTGATGATTCTGTGCATCACGGCCTCCATTCTGATCATCCGCCGCATCGCAAAACACAGACCGATATCTCTGCCGTTCCGGATCGTTCTGGAACTTCTGTTAAGTCTGTTTCTGATTGTTCTTTCTGCGCTTGGATATACCGCAGTCTATTACCACGCGCAGGAAGAAGCACTGGACGCCATGAAGTCCACGGATACCGTCGAGGTGACGGGTATGGAACGGGGCTGGAAGTTTGATGGTCCGGGAACGGACAGTGCGTTTGTCTTTTATGCCGGTGCGAAAGTGCAGTCTGAAGCGTATGCGCCGCTGATGCGGACGCTGGCGGAAGGCGGCCTCGACTGTTATCTGCTGGATCCGCCGCTTCACATCGCGATGCTTGATCCAAATGGCATCGAACGGGCTATGGCGGACGGGAAGTATGAATCCTGGTATATCGGCGGTCATTCGCTCGGCGGATTTGCGGCGTCTGTCTGGGCCGCACGACATTTGGATAAAATCGACGGTGTCATTCTGCTTGGGTCATATCCGGCAAAGGATCTTCACGGCGTACGGATGTTATCAATATACGGCAGTGAAGACGGCTGTCTGAACCGGAAGGAGTATGAAGCCAGCCGCCGGTACTGGCCGGAGGATGCGCAGGAATATATCATTACGGGCGGAAATCACGCCGGCTTTGCGCATTACGGTGTACAGAGCGGTGATGGGGAGGCGCTGATTCCGGTTTACTTTCAGGAAAAGGAAACCGCCTGGAAGATTCTTGCGTTCCTGAAGTGAACGGCATACCATTTTAAAAACCAATGCAGATCCGCACATGCGGATCATTTTTTTGTCATGTCAGCGGGTAATACTGAAACTGTAATCAGAAAGAAGGAAACCATATGGGACTGTTTCATAAGGCAAAGAGGGAAACGAAGATCATCCTGCCGAAGGATGCGCGGTGTGATGCCTGCGGGAAGAAGATCCGGCCGGATGAGAAATTTCTGTATGCGGACGGGAAGCTGTACTGTGAACGGTGTGCCCGGGCAAAGGAAGACTGGGAGTTTCTGGAATTCATGGCAATGATTGAAGACTGAACCGTGAAAATTTCTTACATTCCATGAAAACAGTCGTGATGCATGGTCCGCGAACTTGTATATAATTATTTATATATGTACGAAAACCCGTTTTATCTGAAAATGGGGTTTTCAACGACGGCAGATAACGATTCGCGGAGGCACTGGCATATGGCAGATAACATCAAAGGTCTGAAATTCTTTATGGAAGGCAGAGTCAATGAGTGGCTCGCCTATAAGACAGACAAGGAGAAGATCGACGGATTCCTGATCGAAGACGGCGATCACTTTGTCATTGATATCATCGAACAGCCGTTCCACTGTGAAGCCAGCGCTGAAAACGGAGACGCAAAGCTCGAGCTGTATATTCGGAATGAATTCGGTGCCTATATGGAGCCGGACCTTTCCATCGTGATTCACCCGGGAAATGCAAAGCCGGAATTCCATCGTTCGGGAAAGATCAGCGGCGATGGAATGAAACAGCTCCTGTTATTCATGCGCGCTGCCTCTGTCCTCAAGCGGTACAGTGACCGCTTCGGATTTGCGAAGCTCTACCCGGATTACGACCCTGACCGGGAAGGCATCATCGTACGCCGCGATGGGGATGAACCTACCTTCCAGCGGGTGCGCGGAAAGAACCGTCCGCCGCTGGCCGTACGGAACATGGTCGGCAATGTGGAGCTTGCCCGTCCGTATGAAAATGAACTCGTCTCTGCCCTTGGCATGGAGCTGTCCGCCTTCGAAGCACGGCTGGAGGAAGCGGAAGACGGCGACACCGAAGCAATGCGGGATATCGCAAACAAATATGTCACCGGTTATGAACCGGAAGAAATTGCGCCGGACCCGAAGAAGGCCTACTTCTGGATGAACCGCCTTGCGGAAGAAGGCGATGCGGATGCGCTGTATAAGGTCGGTCTCTTCTCTGCACGGGGCTTTGGCACGTCGCACAGTTTTGAACAGGCTGCCGAGCTCATGCATAAAGCAGCCCGGGCAGGGCATCCCAAGGCAAAGCAGGCTGCCGCGCAGTATGAGACCATGGCAAAAGATGAGGCCAAGGCAAAGATAAATGATGCCCAGGCAATGGCAGAACTTGCGGCTTCCTATATGGTGCTTGCCGGTTCACTGGACAGGGACAATGCGGAAGGGAACTATGCGGCCAGCCGCCGCTGGGCAGAACAGTCCGTAAAGGCCGGAAACGGATTCGGTTACTGGGTGCTGGGCCTGCTGTATGAACACGGCCGCGGCGTGGAAAAGAATCTGGAGAAAGCCGCAGAACTGTATGAACACGGTGCCGATCTCGGCAACCGGGAGGCCCAGAACAACCTGGGTACCTTCCTCATGCAGGGAACGGGTCTGCCGCAGGACAAGCGCAGAGCCTTCTCGCTGTTTCAGTCCGCAGCCGAACAGGGCTATGGGGTTGCGATGCGCAACCTCGGCAACTGTTATCAGTATGCCTACGGCACCGACGGCAATATGAAGAAGGCCATGGAGTGGTACGAGCGCGCCCTCGATGTGCTGGATGATCCGGAGCTTGCGCAGAAAGTACAGCTCTTCCGGCAGATGGAAGAAGTGGATCCCGACTGGGGCAAGGACTATCCGGAGCGTATTGAAACGCCGAAGGAAGAAAAGCTCGACAGCCCGCTGAAGGAAGCGCTGCGCGCCCAGGGAAGACCCTATGATGATGAAGCCATAAACAACCTCTCGGTGGAAGAGGTCTTTGAACTGCTCGGCACCGTCGAGCACGAATATGAACAGTACGCTGCCGCAAGCGAGCTGACCGCCGCAACAAGGGACGGGGAAGAAGCTGCGGCGGAAACACCGGCAGAACCGGCAGAAACAGACACACCGGAAGTACCGCAGGCAGCGGAAGAACCGGATGTACCTGTCACAGAAGAAGTGCCGGGCATGCCGGAGATACAGCCTGCTGAAACGGAAGTGACTCCGGCTGCGGAAGCCGAAGCGCCTGTCATTTCGCCGGTTTTCGAACCGCAGCCTGAACCGGAGCCGGTCCGTGTGGAAGCGCCGGTACCGCCGGAACTCTCCGATGTCATGAAAGAGCTGTTCGGCGACAGGGAACCCGAGATTGAAGCTGTCACTGACGTACCTGCGGCGGAAACACCGGAAACCGGAATTGATGAACCGGAGTTGCCGGAACTTCCCGCAGAGCCTGTGGCCGAAGAACCGGTATCCGCAGCGGAAGATGATCTGCCGGAGGCTGTGGACCTTCCGGAAGAAGAGATTCCTGCGGAAGCGGCAGATGAACCGGATGTTTCCGATATCTTCGCGGAGCCGGTCGCAGAGGCATCGTTCCCGGATTCGCTGGAACTGACCAAGGCGATGAATGACTTCGGCGTTCTGGAGCCGGAAAGTGCACCGGCAGAAGAAAGCGCGCCGGTCATCGAAGAAGAGCCGGAGGAAGAATATGAATTCCGGGAGCGGATTTATGACACCGATGTCATGGAACAGAAAATCCGCAATCCGAAGTACCAGCTTACCTATTCGGAAGGCAGAAACTGCGGAAATGAACATTACCGCATTTCCATTCCGGATGGATTCCGTCTGGAACCGCATGCGGAAGGCAGAGACTTTATCGCCTGGCTGCCGGGCGAGCAGAATGCGGATTACAACAGTTCCCGTATTACCTTCTATGCCGGCGCAGAAGCCGGAAAGAACCGGATCGATACCCGTCTGTTAACCCCGCAGATCTGCGCATTACTGACAGAATCCAACTACTGGCAGGCCGACGCACTGCGTCTGCTTGCGGAAAAGAACCGCCTGATCGTACTGAATAAAGAACATCCGGCCGGATCCATTATCGCCGGCTATAACGAAGGCAACTTCATGTACAACATCAGTATCGTCATGCCGGGTTATATCAAGACCATGCGTGCACAGGTGCTCGGCGCAGAAGAGGAAGACATTCCTTCCTGTGACCGGATGGTGCTCGAATGGGTCCGCACGATGACATCTGCGGAGGACTTTGAAGAGACAAAGGCACTCAATGATACATACTTCAGCAGTCAGCCGCTGACTGCACGGCTTGCGTCCGAGTGGAAGGAAGCCTGTGATCTCCGCTATACGGTGATTGAGCGCAGCTGCCGCGACAATGTGGAACTCGCAAGACAGCGTTACGCAAAGGGCGCATACGGTGTGGACGGGGAAGCTGCGTTCCGGGCAGACCTGCAGGAATACCTGGATACCTGGGCGAAAGACTACAGTAATTTCCTGGAGTCCGGCATCTCCGCCATCAAAACGCTCAGGGCACGCAACCCGGAAAGTCCTGCCGTGACAAAGCTGCTTGAGACATTCCGTCCTGCCGTAAACGGCATTGCGGAGCGAAGTGAAACCGTCACCGGCATCGATGATACGGTTCATGCGGCCGTTCCGTATATGAACGACCTGCGGGCACAGTTTGCGGAACTTGATAAGCAGCCGGAAGAGAAAAAGGCAGTGGTTCCGACCTACCGTGATCTGACCTATCACGAAAACCATGAATTTACACTGGGCGGTCTTACCGGACTGTTGCCGGATCGGATGATCACCTTTGACCAGGCACCGGAAACCGAAGTCAACGATCCGGAATTCCTGACCAAGCTCCATGGCATCTATACCCTTGCGGCAATTCCGGCAGATTATTACGGCGGCTTCAACCGCTACACAGAAGGCAGCTTCTGTGTGAATATCGGGAATCCGGTACGGAACTCCGGCTTCGGTGTGCTGTTTGAAAACGGCACAGAAGCGGATGTGCAGAGCCAGCTGGTTCAGTTCCTGACCGCAAATCTCAAACGAAACAACAAGTTCAATGAACACTATCCGGTGGAGTACGTATGCGGCGGTAAGGATTATGCCGTGGTTGCGGCACAGACCTCGGGAAAAACCGATCCGGAGGCAGACGGCGCATCCTTTGTATTCCTGGTGCTTGATCAGGATGACCTTTATCAGGGAAATATCTATTTCAACAGTGAAGGAAATGATGAACAGTTCCGTGAAGCGGCATATAACTGGCTGGAAACAATTGTTAGAAACAGCACAGAAACCGCACAGCCGATCAGCACAGAACCGGCAAAACCGCACATTGACGAAAAACCGCAGACCCGGGAAGACATTGCGAAGAAGTTCCGGGCAGACCGTCTGCGCAGTGCGCTGAAACAGGAATGGAAGTGGATCTCACTTCACGGCAAGGAGATTGCGCGCAATCCGCAGATCAATGTGGAAGATGCACTCTTCGTCTTTACCGGAGCCGCAGGTCTTGCGGACTTCCCGGAAATACTCAATCGTCTCGAGGCAAACGGCGGTATCCGCAGAAATCTGGTGACTGCCCGGACCGACTATCTGGTATGTAACCCGGCAGAAGCGGGAGAGACAAAGATCGCGGCCGCACGGGAACTGAAACAGAAGGGCAGCGAGATGAAGATCATTCTGCTGAATGACCTGCGCAGAGCGCTGGGCATGGAAGAAGTGGATCTTCGCAGACAGCTCGAAGAACTGACCGGCGCAGAGATTGAACCGGAGGTCAGACTCGAAGATATTGAACCGGAAGAGGAAACAGGTTCCACCGAAGTCGATGAAGCGATGAGTGACATGGGCGACTCGGATGATCTGGTCAGAGATTTCCTGGAAGAAAAACCGGAAGACGGCGCCGAACCGGCAGCGGAAGAAGCAGCTGTGAATCCGGAGGCACCGGCCGAGCATCTGTTTGAAGACCTTCCGATGGATGTTCTGGAAGACCGTGATCCGGCTTTCGATACCCTTGGTTTCAACATGACTGCGATGGAAACCGCAATTCATGAATTCACTGAATCCAGTCAGGAGCCGGCAGAACGTGAACTGCCGGAACCGGAAGAGGAGACGCCTGCGGAGCCGGAAACAGCCGCGGAAGAAACCGAACCGGTCACAGAGGAACCGGCTGAAGCAGAGGAAGAAGCTGAGGCTGAACCGGAACATCCGGAAGAACCCGAAGCGGAAGCAGTGAGCGAAGATGCGGACGTCAAAGAAACGGACGCTGCGGAAGAATCCGCAGAAGATGAATCAGATTCCGAAAAACCGGATACAGAAATTGAGGAAACAGACGTCCCGGAGACCGCTGCGGAAGAAGCTGCAGAACCGGAGACAGCCACGGAAGAATCCGAAGGGACAGAACAGTCCGGGGAACCGGAAACACAGCCGGAACCGGTTGAGGAAGTATTGGAAGAAGCTCCGGAGGAGGCGTCCGAAAAGGAACCGGAAGGGTCAGAGGAAGAAAAACGTGAAGACGACGATTCCAACGATCCGGAAGCGGAAACTGCGGAAGAAACTGAGCCGGAAGAAGCTGAGGAACAGGAGCCGGAACCGGAAGCGCCGGAATCCGACGTAAGTGAGTCGGAAAAGGAGCCGGTATCGGACGAGGCGGAAGCGGAAACCGTCACAGAAGAATCTGTTGAACCCGCAGAAAACGAATCGGAATCCGAAGAACCGGAGACGGACAAACCGGAAGATGCCGAAGAAGACGCTGTAAGTGAAGAACCGGCCGAAGAAACAGAGCCGGAACCGAAAGAACCTGTACAGCCGGAGGAAGATCCTGCGGTGAAGGCATATACCGCTGAGGCATTGTCATATCTGGACCAGAAAGATGCGGAGCTCAAATCCTTCCGGGAGGACTGGAATAACTTCAGTTCAACGGTAGCCCGCACCCTGATGTTAAAGATTCAGAACGGAATCAAACCGAAGGTCAATGAGGACGGGGATAAGAATGTATCCTTTGACTCGGATACTTCCGAAGCGGATGCGTTTGTGGATTCCATTCCGGAAAAGGTAGACCGGAAACTGGAAAAGCTGTCGGACGGAATCCGGGAGTTCAATACAAAGCTGGAAGGCTTTGAGGCCGGAGGTCTTGAGGAAATGGCATTCCTGAAACTGTGCCGTGCCTTTACCTCCTTCAAGGAAGCCGGACGGAATCTGTCCCTCAAGTTCACAAGCCGGGATATCTCCTATCCGCTGAGCGAAGAAGTCGAAGCCATCGGCACAAAGTGGGAAGAGATCTACCGCGAGAATCAGGAAAAGCTTGAGGCCTTTGAGAAGAAAGAGACCGAGAAGGTACCGGCAGAACCAGAGAAACCTTCAGAGCCGGAAGTCCTGGAGCTGAAGCAGACGGAAGACGTCACACCGGCAGTACCGGTAAGCCGTGCATTGCCGGGCGGTGACGAGGATTCGGGGATGCTGACGAGGACGACCGTGCATAAGCAGATTGAAGCATTGCTTGCGCAGGATACGGAAGACGAAGAAGCGGATGAAGAACCGGAGGGGAAATCCGGAAATAAAGTCCTTCTGATCGTTCTGGCAGTTGTGGTCCTTGCCTGCATCGGTGTTGCGGTGTACTGGTTTGTGACAAACTATCTGCCGGCGCATCAGGGAACCTCAGCGCTGAACACAGAGGGCGCACTTGTACAGGCGGTATGTGACCTGTATGAGATGATTCTCTGAGTCCGTCTGCACAATACGTAAAACAACCCGCAGGATAAATGTTCTGCGGGTTTTCTGTCAGGCATAAAAAACAGAGGCCGCGCGCCTCTGTCAATGGTACGTTCAGTCCAGTATCGTATGTTTTTTCGGATCCAGGATATCTTCATTTCCGCCCGGAACCTGTTTTCCATTATCCCGGTGCGAATTTTTTCCGATCTTTAAACTGCCGTCTTCGACCGGCTGGTCCGTGCCGCCGGACAGGTTGTCAAGCAAAGTATCCAGTACGTTCTTCTTTTCGTCCATATGCATTTCTCCTGTCACCTTAACAATACTATATACGCCGGATCAAAGATCTGTCCATGCGGAGAGGGTATGCATGTCAGCACATGAAACGGTATGATTAATCTGACAGAAACCCATATGGCAAAGCGCAAAAGGACACAGCCGAATCAGAGTATCCGCCGGGCAGCGATCGTTTCGCTGGTCATGCTTTTCCTGTTGTGTGCGCTGGTGTTATGGGAACGCTACGGCAGTTACTGGAAACGCTCCTCCGAACTGGTTACGATATCCACGGAACCGGTGCCGCAGGAGTATACCGTACCGGCGTCCCGTCAGGGAACGGTGATCGCCATCGACTATCCATCCAGGGATTATCTGACCGATGAAGAAATCACCAAACCGGCATATGTATATCTGCCGTATGGCTATGATGAGTCCGTGCAGTATGATGTGCTCTATCTGATGCACGGATGGATGATGCAGGCGCAGGACTACCTGCAGGAACCTTATGGGATAAAACAGTTCTTTGATCATCTGATTGAAGACGGAAGAACCGAACCGTTTATTGCGGTCTGTCTGACGTTTGACCGGGACAATGAAGCACAGAGCTATGAGCGTTCCGTAGAGGAACTTGCCCTGTTTCAGTATGAACTGCGGGAATATGCCATGCCGTATCTCGAGGAGAAGTTAAGCACATACGCAGAAAAGACATCGATCAAAGGGCTGCGGGCCTCGCGTGATCATCGTGCCTTCGGCGGCTTCTCCATGGGCGCCGTGACCACCTGGCACCAGTTCCTCTTCAATCTGGATCTCATTCACAGCTTTATTCCGATGAGTTGTGATTCCTGGATCCGCGGATCCAACGGGGGATTACTGAAGCCGGAGTTAACGGTGCACTCCCTGGTAACGGCCGTTCATGATCAGCGGTATCATCTGGATGACTATTTCATCTATGCCTGTGCCGGCAGAGGGGACCCGATGTTTAAAAACATCGATACCCAGGTACAGGAAATGAAGCGGCGTCAGGAGTTCTGTGCGGAGAATATGATTTATGCCATAAAAGAAGACGGTCTTCATGATATGAATACCGTCCGGGAATATTTCTATAATGCACTGCCGCGGATCTTTCCGAAGGATGAATAAACAATACCCGCAGGGCATCCCTGTCCTGCGGGTATTTTCTGTCTTCTGATTATCTTCGGTTTTTATGAATTGCACTGGCCGGGCAGACGGATTCACACTTCCCGCAGCCGATGCAGTTTTCCTTAATGATCGCGGAAATGTCCGTGATGACAATGGCGTCCGCCGGACAGATGCGCCGGCATCTGCCGCAGGTGACACAGGCACCGGGATTGACGCTGTATGGGATCACGGGTCCCGCACGGGATGAATCTGCAGGCTGTATTCTGTTGGTTTCCATATATTCACTATAGGAGAATGCGCTCCGGAATCCAAGAAACGGAACGAATTCCGCTGAAAACCAAAAATGGTTCAGAACATGCATTCTGCCTTTTGACAACGCCACCGGGTACCGTGATAATTTGCGTGTGAAGACAACGCAGTCGAAACAATCCGTCATAGCCATGCGGGGAATCCGGGCTTCTGCCGGAGGGTTTTTCAATGCGCGGAATACAGAGGAGCTCTCATGAAGCTGATCTTCCGGTATCTGAAGAAGTACGGCGGAGCGGTGGTGCTGGTCATTTTCATCAAGCTGATCGGCACGATGTCCGAGCTGTTACTGCCGTATATTCTCGAACATATCATCGATGACATCGTGCCCCTCAATGACCTGAAGCGGGTATTGTTCTGGGGTGTGATGATGTTTGCGGTGGCCATCTTCTGCCGCGCCTTTAATGTGCTTGCGAACACAAGGGCAATTAACAATGCACATCAGATCAGCTATGAAGTGCGCCAGAGCCTGTTTGAAAAAACGATGAATCTGACCGGGGAACAGTTTGACGCCTTCTCCCTTCCTTCCCTGATTTCCCGTATGACCAGTGACAGCTATAATGTGCAGTCTGCCGTACAGCAGTTTCAGACGCTCTGTGTACGGGCACCGATCCTGCTGGTAGGGGGAATCAGCGTAGCCCTGGTCATGGACAGGGAGCTCGCAATGATCATGGTCTGTATCATGCCGGTGCTCGTACTGATCATTATATTTATTTCTTCCCGCGGCATTCCGATGTATGCGAAGGTACAGGAAAAGCTCGATACCGTAGTCCGCATCATGCGGGAAAACATCACCGGCATCCGGGTCGTCAAGGCATTAAGCAAGGAAGACTATGAGATCCGCCGGTTCAGGACTGCCAATGAAGAAATGAAAAAGACGGATGTCCGGGCCGCAACCATCATGGCGATGCCGTCTCCGTTAATGCAGATGTGTCTGAACATGGGCCTGACACTGGTCGTGCTCATCGGCGCATCCAGAGTCAATCAGGGATTAATGAAGCCGGGTGTGATCCTGGCCTTCCTGACCTATTTCAACATGATCGCCATGGGCGTCATGGGACTCAACCGCATCTTCATGACCATGTCCAAGGCCAGTGCCAGCGCGGACCGCATCGATGCGGTATTACAGGCGGAGAATAAGGAACTGCTTGTGGAAAAAGGAATAGAACACACGGACAGTGAAGAAGCCGTGCGCTTTGACCATGTGAGCTTTGCCTATGGCGAGGGCAGCGACAATAGCGAAGACTTTGCGGGTGAAACAAGAGAGAATGCCCTCCAGGACATCAGCTTTGTGCTGAAGAAGGGCGAAAGCCTCGGCATCATCGGCCCGACCGGGTCCGGAAAGACCACGATCATCAATCTGATGATGCGCTTCTATGAGGCAGATGAGGGAACCGTCTCTGTAGATGGCCGTCCCGTCAGTACCTATGAGCGCAGGGAGCTGCGCAGTAAGTTTGGGACCGTCTTTCAGAATGACATGATCTTCCAGGATACCCTGAAGGAAAACATTATCTTCGGACGGGATATGGAAAGCGATGATATTACCCTTGCGGTAAAGAGTGCGATGGCGGATGAGTTCATCGATTCCTTAAGTGAAGGACTGGACCATGAGGCGGCGATCCGGGGCGCCAATCTTTCGGGCGGACAGAAACAGCGGATTCTCGTTTCCCGTGCATTAGCCGCACGACCGGAGATCCTGATTCTCGATGACAGCTCTTCGGCCCTGGACTACAGGACCGACGCCGCCATGCGCAATGCGATCAAAGAGAATTATCCCAATGCCACGATGGTCATGATTGCCCAGCGGGTAAGCAGTGTGATGAATATGACGAATATCCTGGTGCTCGATAACGGAACGTGCATCGGCTACGGCACGCATGAAGAACTGATGGAGATGTGTGCACCGTACCGGGATATCTGTGAGATTCAGATGGGAGCCATGCAGGAATGATGAAACAGAAAGGAAGGTCTGTGTATGCCGGGACGCGGTGACCGCGGCGGAAAAAAAGAGAGACCAAAGGACACCAGAGGCACATTGATCCGGATCATCCGGTATCTTCTGGAGTATAAGTGGATCGTGCTCATTCTTTTGATCTGTTCCTTTTTCTCCAATATCGGCAATCTCCTGGGACCCCGCTTTGCGGGAAAGGCGATTACCGCCGCAGAAGAAGGCTATAAAGCCGGCATCGGACAGATCGACATGGGACTGGTGCGGCACTATGCATTCATCATGCTGGGACTGTATGTAGGCTCCAATATCCTGAGCTTCCTGATCTCCATCGGAATGGCTCGGGTCGGAAGACAGGTCGCCGAAAACATGCGGCGGGATGTCTTTGCCAAGCTGATGCGCATGCCGGTCGGCTACTTTGACAAGCACCAGGCCGGCGATATCATCAGCCGGGTATCCTATGACATCGATGTGGTTTCCACCAGCCTTTCGGCGGATGTGATTCATATCCTCACCAGTATGGTGACCGTGGCAGGAAGCTTTATCATCATGTGTACGATTTCCATTCCGCTGGTGATATGCATGCTGTTTACGATACCGGTATCGATCTGGTTCACCCGCCGTATGAGCAAGATCACCCGTCCCCTGTACGCAAAGCGGTCGGCCTCCTACGGCACGATGAACGGCTTTGCGGAAGAGATGTTCACCGGACAGAAGACCATCCTTGCCTATGCGCAGGAAGAGCGGATCTCCGAGAAGTTCTCGAAGATCAACCGGGCTGCGGCTGAGGCATATAAAAACGCCGACGGTATGGGCATGCGGATGGGTCCCACCATCGGTATGATTTCAAACTTCGGCCTGGCCGCAATCGGTATGGGCGGTGCCGTGCTGTATATGCTGGAAGTGGTATCGCTCGGACAGATCTCCAGCTTTGTCCTGTACAGCCGCAAGTTCTCCGGACCGATCAATGAGATCTCCAATATCATCAATGAAATCTTCAGTGCACTTGCGGCGGCAGAACGGGTATTCCAGCTGCTGGACCAGACGGAAGAATGTAAGGATATTGAACATGCGGAAACGCTGGAAGACTGCCATGGCCATGTCGAGGCAGAGGATGTCAGTTTCGGCTATCTGCCGGGCAAGACCGTGCTCCATCATCTGAACATGGAGGCGAAGACCGGCGAGACGATTGCGATTGCCGGACATACCGGTGCCGGAAAGACAACCATTATCAATCTGTTAATGCGCTTCTACGATCCTGACAGCGGGGTCATCCGGCTGGATGAAAAACCGCAGCGCCAGTATACGATGAAGAGCCTGCGCCGCAATTATGCGATGGTCCTGCAGGATACCTGGCTGTTTCAGGGAACCATCTTTGACAATATTGCCTACGGCAAGGAGAATGCGACAATGGAAGAGGTTGTGCAGGCAGCCAAGGCCGCCCGCATCCACAACTACATCATGCGTCTGCCGCAGGGATACAATACCGTGATCACCGAAGACGGCGGGAATATCTCCAAAGGACAGAAGCAGTTGTTAACAATTGCCCGGGCAATGCTGTATAACACGAACATGCTTATACTTGATGAAGCCACCAGCAACGTCGATACCACAACGGAACGGCAGGTACAGAAAGCCATCCGTTCCCTGATGAAAAACAAGACCTGCTTTGTGATTGCCCACCGGCTCAGCACGATTCAGAATGCGGATCACATTCTTGTGATGGACCATGGCAATGTGGTGGAACAGGGAACCCATGATGAACTGATGCGCGCAAAAGGTGCCTATTACAAGATGTACGCAAGCCAGTTTGAGTGAATATTGTCCAATATATGAACGGCGGAGGGATTGATTCCTCCGCCGGTTTTCCTTATTGAGATGCCTGCGCCATCTGCCGGCGAATCACCGCAATGTCTTCGGCGGTGACAGTTTCAAAGACAGACATAATCATACTGTCATTAAAACCGTTTTCGATCATTGCGGTGATTGTCTTTGTCCTCTCCTGATTTCTTCCTTCTTCTATTCCCTGTTCAATTCCCAGGTCTCTTCCGTCCTCAAAACGTTCATTTAATTTCTGTTCCAGTGTCATATACCAACGCCTCCACTCACAATCTTCGTTGTACTGTCTCACGACAGAATCGATTCGCTTCACAAGTTCGGTTTCACAGATTGTCCGGTCCCGGATGCAGGACAGAACACTGTGCAGCTCGTCAGAAATATTCCAGATGTTCGCATTACAGTTCAGATACACATAGGTGAGACCGTTCTGTACTCCTGCAGAATGATCCTGTGTACAGGTTACGGAACAGCTGTACTTTGCCAGTCCTCTGCCAAACGGATCGTGCAGGCAGAGAAAGATGACATATGCCGGTTTTACATCACTGTAGTTGGCTCCTGCTGGATACATTTCCATATCGATCGCTCCGCCGTACAGTCTGGAACGGATCGGAAGAATTTTCAGCCGGCCAGGGTTTTTGCCGGTTTCCATTTCCAGATCATAGGTGATTTTCTGACCGTCTTTCAGAAACACATCCAGACGGACGGATTTTCTGTCCGTCGAATAATTGAGCACCTGCTGGGCATTGATACATTCGACCAGCTCGATTTTTACTTCCAGAATCAGTTCCAGCAGTTCTCTGGCAAGATCCGGGTTTCTCATCAGGACAGAACAGAACATCCGGTCATTGCAGAACGGCACAAATACATCACGCATCATCAGACAGCCCTCCTTTATTCTGCGGCATGGAAGGATATGCGTGATGGTCTGTTCACTATTGTTATAACACAATAATACGATAATACGGATATCACAACCATATTTTCGTGATGATCACCGACGCATCGCTGCCGCCCGATTCCAATGCCGCGTTAAAACCACAGCGTACATATTTCTTATAGTGCGCCACCGAAAAATTCCCCCGCAAAATAAAAAATTTTTCCGGGCATCATTATCCGTTCATGTTATATAAACCATTTATTATAGAACCAGGAGGAACTATGGACTATCAGATCATTAAAATGAATGACAACACCTGGCGGATCGAAGATCACGGCGTCCGCTTTTTCCTGCTTACCGGCAGAGAAAAGGCATTGTTAATTGATTCGGGTATGCAGGTGCATAACGCAAAGGAAATCGCAGAATCATTAACCAGTCTTCCCATCTTTCTTCTGAATACCCACGCGGATATGGATCACATCGGAAGTAATGCGCAGTTCAGTCAGTGTTATATGCATCCAAAGGAAACGGTGAATTATCATGTGGAAAATACCGTAATCCCGGTCAATGAGGGAGATATCCTTGATCTTGGAGACCGTCCCTTACAGATCATTCATCTGCCCGGACATACCGCCGGCAGTATCGCAGTTCTGGATATAAACAGCCGTGTACTGATCAGCGGAGATCCCGTCCAGCAGAACGGGCGTATCTTCATGTTCGGCTCACACCGGAATATGAACGATTATATTAAGAGTCTTGAGAAACTGAATCAGATGACGGACCGCTTCGAGGAACTCTGGCCGTCACACGGGGATATTCCGATCCGGCCGGAACTCATCGGGCAGCTTCTCGAAGGAAGTAAAAAGGTGATAAACAGGGAGATTCCCGGCACAGTGGAGTCCTTTCACGGACATACGATTACGGTATATGACCTGGGATTTACGGTGCTGCTATGTGATCACTGAAAAAGTGAATGCCCGTGTATTACAATTTCTTCAGGAAGAAAACGATTATGACAGACACAGAAAACAGAACACTGGACTATTACAATCAGAACTCACAGTCTTTTACCGGCACAACCCTGGATGTGGAATTCTCGGAGATTCAGGATACCTTTCTCAGTTACCTGCAGGAAGGGGCGTATATCCTGGATTTTGGATGCGGCTCGGGAAGAGATACCCGGTATTTCCTGAAGAAGGGATACCGTGTGGATGCCATGGACGGCTCAGAAGAGATGGTAAAGATCGCTTCTGCGAATACCGGCATTGAAGTGAAGCATATGCTGTTTGGGGAGCTGAATGAAACAGAGAAATATGATGGCATCTTTGCCTGTGCTTCGATCCTGCATGTAAAGCTGGAAGCGCTGCCGGATATCATGACCCGGATGTATAAAGCATTAAAGAACGGCGGCGTCATCTATGTCTCCTTCAAATACGGAGACTTTGAAGGCGAGCGGAACGGACGTTACTTTACGGATATGAATGAGGAGAGATTCAATGATCTTCTGAAGGAAGTTCCTGCGATGGAGATTCTTAAAGAAACCATAACGTCCGATGTGCGTCCGGGACGGGCGGATGAGAAGTGGCTGAATGTATTCCTGAGGAAACCGGCATGATCCGGAAGATCCTGAAAACCATCGGAATCATACTCCTGGTTCTCGCCGCACTCATCGCATTGTTTCTGTTTTACATGAATCACCGGCAGATCATCAGCCGGAATTATACAGAAACAACACCGACCGGCGGAGACATTGAGGCGAAGTATCTTGCGATGGGAAGTCATGAGGTATCGTCCATGACCGTACGCAGAGATGATTCGTTAAAGAAAATCCTTGTCTTCTATCCGTCCGATCTGAAGGAATCCGAACAAACGTATCCGGTGGTTGTATATTCCAACGGAACCGGACAGAAGGGTTCCCAGTATAAAAACCTGTATAAGCATCTGGCATCCTGGGGATTTATTGTCCTGGCCAATGATGATCCGGAATCCTGGTCAGGACTTCCGGCAGAACTGACACTTGACTGGATTCTGGAGGAAGACGGAAATCCGAACAGTATCTTTTACGGCAGGGTGGACTATGACAACATCGGTACCTACGGCCACTCTCAGGGAGGCGCTGCTGTATTCCATACGATCTGCGATCACGAGCACAGCGATCTGTATAAAGCCGCAGCCGCATTGTCTCCGACCCATGAAGAACTGGCAGATGCGCTGGGCTGGCACTTTGATCTGAATGCCGTGAAGATCCCGGTATTCCTGCTTGCCGGTACGGAAGGGGAATTTGAGATCGAAACGGTCATTCCGTATGAGAAATACAATCTTCTGTATGACCATCTCAATGCCCCGAAGGCATGCGCACGCAGAACCGGTGCCCAGCATGGCACAACGGTATTTGAAGGCGATGGTTATGTGACCGCATGGTTCATGTGGCAGTTACAGGGAGATGAAGAAGCCGCAAAGGCATTTACCGGTGATGATCCGGAGCTCCTTCGCAATCCACGTTACCAGGATCAGCGCATTGATATGAATTAAGTAATAAAAGAAGCCCGACTATGAAGGCATTACTGATCGGCGGCTGGAAGGTATGGCTGCTGAACCGGAGAAACAGATCAGCAGAATTTGACGGAAACATCCACTTTATACAGGCAGACATCAGGCATTTAAAAGTAACCAATTCTGGCGAATTCTAATTGCACGAATTGGTTACTTCTATCTTGCATGTAATATTCTGCTGATCTGAAAAGACAGCATCCACAGAAAGATCGTGTGTTATATAGTAGTAATTGAAGAACGAACAGTTCAGCCGGACTGAGGCCGTTCGCTACCGTGAATATGAGGGCTCCATGTAGTAATGATAACGGCAGAATCTTCATATACTGATGAGAAAAGGAGAAACAATATGGCAGAAAAAAAGGAATTAATGGATGACGGCCTGCTGGATCTGATAAGCGGCGGATATCTGAAATCGGGCTGGAGTGATTATCTGGACCAGTGGATGGCCAAATATCAGGG
>JAFUFO010000031.1 GCA_017469885.1 Solobacterium sp. | reverse complement strand
GATGCTCTGGCTGAGATGCCAGAAACAAGTCACCGGTGAAACGGCAGAAGTAAACAAATAACTTATAGCAGGCTGCAGTGGCGCAGGGCATGCTTTCAGAAATGAAGGTATGCCCTTTTTATTTTGGAGAAACGGGATGGCGAATATAGACCAAGGGAAATAAAAGGTGGCAATAAAATGGATCGGATGTTAGAAATTCAGCAAATGCTTACAGATACTTTATCGCATGCCGACCATACTCCGGCCATTGTGGATGAAGAGCTCTGGGACAAAGCGAATGCAAATGCAACAGGGAGGGACTTCCGAAAGTTTCATTACTTATTCAAAGGAAAGGTTTGGTGTGATAGCTGCGGCTGTGAATGCGAGCATACATCAACAACAAAGAGCAATGGGATAACCTATTTGTACTATAGATGCCCGACTTGCCATACATATATGAATGAATCTAGGATTATACATTTCATTGGTGATTCACTGGATGATATGGTCCGAACTCATTACATTTATGAAGATCTTCGAAAACCAAAGAAAAGATATCAATTGGTTAGTGATGAAATGAGAGAATTAATCTACGGCTATTCTTATAGGTCTCTGGATGAAGACTATTATCGAAAAATGATGGAAATTTATTCAGAAGAAAAAAAAGAACTTGAAGAAACAATCAGTAAGAGGAAGCAGGAAATTCAAAATATGATCTTTTTCTCCCAATCAGCGGATGAACAGAAAGCTATGATCCGAGCTTATATTGACCACATTAATGTTGATTATATGATGAACACAGTTGAACCGATTTATACGAGTGAATATGAGAGGATACAAAAGTATGTCTTCTAAGCTTCGGATAGTTGGTTATGGTAGAGAGTCAACAAGAGATCAGGCGCGATATGGATTTAATCTTGATGACCAGGAAAAGAAGATCGAGAAGTATGTGGATATATATTATGAAGATGATACCTATGAGTTCAAAATGATCAGAGAAGAAGGTGCTTCAGCGAAATCCCTTGATCGACCGAAAATGAATGAGATACTGACACTTGTTAAACACAAACAGGTCGATGTGATTGTGATTCATAATCTCGACAGATTGACAAGAAGGGTAAAGGATTTGGCGACCTTGCTGGAGATGTTTGATGCTTATAGTGTCAGCTTAATCAGTATCACTGAAAAAATTGATACTAAGACCCCAATGGGCAGATTCTTTATTTTTTTGATTGTGTTAATTGCTCAGTGGGAACAAGATACGATTTCGGATCGGACAAAACGGGGGATTAAGGAATCAGCAAGGCAGGGTAATTATGCAATGCTGGGAGCTCCATTCGGATACTTGAGGGACCCAGAAGATAATCATAAGCTGATCGTTAATGATGAAGAAGCGAAAGTGGTTATCAGGATTTTTGAAAGCATTGCGTATAAGGACTATTCCATTAGGTCCTTAAGGAATGAACTGAAAAACGAGAACGCAGGTGGAAGGTCTTGGACTGATGTTGCAATTGAGAAAATTCTGAATAATAAAATTTATTACGGGACGTTTTCGCGATTTGGACAGGATTATGATAATCACACAGTTCCGATTATCGACAAGGATCTGTTTGAATTAGCCCATATTCGAATGACAGGAAAAAGTACGGTTCAACGTAAAGAGTATGTTTATAACAATATGGTCGTTTGCAAAAAATGCGGGAATGTCATGCATAATCACAGTTCAAAGAGCAAAAATGGAAAGGTTCATATGTATTATCAATGCACATATTGCCATATCCAAGTTTCTGAAAAAGAGATTAATTTGAATTGTGAGGCGCTGCTTACACAGGAACTGCAAAAAGAAAAGTATTTTAATGATATCGAAGAACTCAAGTACAAGTATGATGAGCTGACTGATATCCTTGATAAGATTCCGGCAGATGCAATCAAATACGACACAGATTATTCATATCTTACAGGGCTACTTTGCAGGAAGCAGGAGGATATGGTGAAATTGGATCGATGTCTTAAAATTCTTGCTAATGGACAAGAACATACTTCTTTCCTGGGACTTCCATATTCTGAAAAACGAGAGTTCCTTCAAAGGACGATTGAAACTATTGTTTATGATGGGAAGTCTAAATCGATTAATGTCCGGTACCTTAATTCATAGAGGTGTGATCATGAGATCAAATGATGTAAACTGGTCTTTCGACCAAATGTGAATGTGTAATATTTTACACATTCACATATGAATTAGCGAGCCAACCAGGGTTGAAAAAAAGGCATATACCGTTAAAATGAGATTGTAATTTGTTGACGAAAAAGTTAATGAAGGGTTAGGAATAACAACTATATATGTGTGTGCTACCTCCGATAGGGGTGCCGCCATATTAAAACCCGCATGAACAGCGGGTTTTCTTTTTGTTTCTATGTTTTTTTACCACAAATGTTAATGGGGCGGATTTAGTGACTTTTCTATCGGTTTTTCCGATAAAAGTTTAGGAGACAGAACCCCCAGGATATACAATCCGGATATGATTCTGAGCGTTGGCTACAGAGTGAATCTAAAACGTGGCATCGCGTTCAGAAAATGGGCAGGCGCGAATGCTCGAAAAGCTGGCAGATGACGGCAAATAAGTTGAGATGGTGTGTTTTATAATAAATAAAAAAAAGGAGAACAGCATGGCAAGAACAGAAACGTTTTACAGCATGGGATTCCGTCTGACCTATCCCGATGTGTTTGATCACCCCAGAGGAGTGCTTTCACCGATGGAAATCGGAGACATGGGGGACGGCGTCTATTTCATGATGTACACCTATATTGCGGTAACGGAAGAAGATATCAAAGCGATGCGCGATAAATCCGGAACCGGTGAACTGAGCCAGGCTGACAGTCTGAAACTGGCAGATGCCATGGGGACGGTTCTGCAGATTGCCGGCATCGGCGGCGGAAAGGGCCAGAAAGAAATTGCGGAGAAACTGAAAATTGCGAAAGATTCCGGGGACACTTTTACGGAAGTCGGAAAATACAAGGACATCACGTATTATGCCATCACCAACCCGACCAACGATGAAAAATATATGAAGGCAATTGGCCCTGTTTTTGCGGAAGAGCTCCGTAACCTTCAGGCCGCATTGATCGATGTGCTGAAGAATGCCGAATATATCGGACCGCAGATTGCCGGCGCTGACCTTGTCGGAAAAACAATTCGTTTTGAGACAACAGACATCGACGGCAATCCGGTAAAGAGTGAGGATCTGTTCTCCGCCCATGAGGTAACGATGATCAATATCTGGGCGACCTGGTGCGGCCCATGCAAAAAGGAACTGGAAGAGCTCGGCAATATTCACCGGCGTCTTGAAACAAAGAATGCCGCGGTGATCGGAATCTGTGATGACGGGGCGGACAAGACAGCCGACTGCAAAGCACTGATCGCTGAAAAGAATCTGTCGTATATCAATCTTCTGCCGTATGAAGGAATGGATGAACTGAAGGTGGAGAGCCTTCCGACAACCTTCTTTGTCAATCGGGAAGGAACGATCATGACATATCCGATCATCGGTGTTCCGGGGGATATCTCGGAGTATGAAAAAACAATCGACGGGCTTCTTGGGGGAGAAGACGCCGTGGCGGAACCGGCTTCGGAAGATATTCCTGAAGAAGTGAAGAATACCTGCCGGGTCATTGTCCGCGATGATGCAGGAAATCCGGTTGCCGGTGCCGCAGTTCAGTTCTGTTCCGATATTACATGCATGATGGGAAAGACGGATGCGGAGGGAATCGCTTCATTCCCGGCTGAAAAGGGATCGTATACCGTCCATGTTCAGAAGGTACCGGAAGGCTATGAGCCCTGTACGGAGGAATTCGCCGTTCCGGAAGATCTCTCGGATGTAACGATCACACTGAAAAAAGCATAAGACACAGCAGACAACAGGCAGAATATACGCGGTATGGTATATTCTGCTTTTATTTCCCGGGCATGAAAACCGGATACAATGTCCGACTGACGCTGTCTTCAGAAATGCGTTACACTTGTAGCAGTGTTACAGCAGGAGGTGTCCAATGAAAACAGGTGTAATTGATGTCGGCGGCGGATTAAGAGGCGCCTATGGGGCAGGTGTATTTGATTTCTGCATGGCCCTCGGGATTCAGTTTGACTACTGTATCGGCATTTCTGCGGGCAGCGCAAACCTCAGCTCCTATCTTGCAGGTCAGAAGGGACGCAACTATACGTTCTACACAGATTACAGTTTCCGCAGGGAATATATGAGTCTCTCCAATTTTATCCATGACCGCAATTATGTGGATCTGGATTATATTTACGATGAGCTTTCCGGCTCCTGGGGCGAATATCCGCTGGACTTCAAGGCCGCCAGGGAATCGGGAATTCCGTTTAAGATTGTCGCCACAAATGCACTGACAGGGAAGGCGCATTATTTCGACATGATGAATGATATGCGACAGGATGACTATGATCCGATCAAGGCTTCCTGCTGTGTGCCGGTCGTCAATCAGGCGTATGAGATCGACGACGTTCCTTATTATGACGGCGGAATGAGCGATCCGATCCCTGTACTGAAATGCTTTGAGGACGGCTGTGACCGGATTGTTCTGGTTCTGACAAGGCCGAGAGATTATGAGCGCTCTGCCGCAAAGGATGAACTCATCGCAAGACTGCTGGAAAAAGAATATCCGAGAGCTGCCCATACGATGCGAAACCGTGCGGCGATGTACAATACGGAACTTGCGCTTGCCAAAGAATATGAAAAGCTCGGTAAGGTTATGATCGTGGCGCCGGATACAATCGGCAATATGAAAACCCTGTCCAAAGACAAAGACGCAATTGAACATCTTTATCTCAAAGGATTCCATGACGCGGAAAAGATCCTTGACTGGTACCGCTGATTTATCCGTTCTTCCGGAATGCAGGATTTCTTACAGACATCTGAAGTGTGATCATTGTTCAGATGTTTTTTTATATGACAGCGCGGATTTTTCCAAATCGGTTTCTAAAAGAAAGATATGGAGGTCCGTTATGTATCAGAGAGAAGAACGAAGTTTTACAAAGACAACACTGAAGGAACGAGGCTGGTCGGATGATCTGATCGAGCAGCTTCTGCCGCCGCCGATTGTCTGCCGCAATCCCTATTACCGAAAACTGAATATGTATCTGTGGAAAGAATATGATGTTCTGAAAGCGGAGAGGCAACCGGAATTCACAGCCCATCTGAAACGTCGGAGTGTGCATCGGAAGCGGGCGCAGGCCGCGGTCCGCACAAAATATAAAAAGATGGAAGAGCGGCTATCCAGGGCAATTGAAATGATCAAAGTGGAAGAAGTGGATTATGCGCGGGTTGTGGATGACGCAGTCGATGCGAAACAGGAATGGTATGACATGACTGGACAATATGACCGGACCGTCCGCGGTGCGGATCAGAAGACCATCGAGCGATGGACGGTCAATTACATCCGGCATAACCTGACAACCTATGATTCGTTCCTGTATTCCGCAAAGGGAAAGACCGGAATATCTTTTGCCTATCCGCTGTACCGCAAGGCGGTGCTGGAGAAAATTGCGGAGGTATATCCGTGGCTGTATGGGGAGTGTGCGCGGCAGATGGAATACTGCGCCCCAGTCGGCGCAGCGTCTCTGACCGGCAATCAATCATTGCCTGTTCCGGATAAGAAACCGGCAGAAGGAGATTCTTTTACAGCGGAAGCTGTTTCCGTGTAATTGCCTCTTTCCGGTACTTCAGCGGACTCATTCCTGTCATTGCGGAAAAGCGTGTGGTGAAGGAAGGATCATCACTGAATCCGGTTGCCATGGCGTTGTCCATACTCAAAACGATTGCCGGCACAGGCCAGCTTTCGGAAATGTATTCCATCGACTTCAATGAAGACATCTGCATCATCGGACACAGCGGAAGCGGCGATGCGGACATCTCTACTGCCAGAAAACCGACAATGAAGATCGTCGATGTCTTCCATGGAAAGATGGGCGGAGGCTATCTGACGCAGTTCTATCCTCCGACCGGACCGGTAACTTATCTTGCGATTACCCAGGACCGTGACGGACACTTCAAGTTTGTGGCCGCGGAAGGCGTCAATGAGGACGGACCGATCTTCATGTTCGGTGATACCAACATGTGTACACGCTTCTCCTGCGGGGCACGGGAATTCATGAACAAGTGGAATGAAACAGGACCGACCCATCACATAGCTGCGGCAGTCGGACGCCACATTGATACCATTCTCAAGGTCGCAAAGATCTTCAATATTCGGTGTGAAGTAATCACACGTTAATAAGCGGCTGAATCAGAGCTGCCTTTCACAATGTGCAAATGACCGCATCTGTGGGTTTCCATAAATACAAAAATCCGAATCCCGGAGATTCGGATTTTACACTGTCTCAGAAACAACTCAGGCTTCCGCTGTCACGCTTTACTTTTTGAATTTGCCAAGAAGACCGGATGTTCTGATCTTGATTTCTCTCGGCAGGGCATACGGCAGGATTGCCTTGAGCTTGCCTTCTTCCGCCGTGTACATTCTGGAAGCTTTCGGATGATCGCGTTCCAGACGGATTGCGTCAAATTCACACTTCGTCGTGCAGAGACCGCAGCCGATACATCTGTTCACATCAACCGTGGTCGCGCCGCACTTGAGACACCGGTTGGCTTCCGCCCGGATCTGTGCTTCACTCAGAGGTTCTCTCAGATCATGCCATGTTCCGGCAGGATCGCCGGCTTTATGACCCGGCTTCTGTCTTGGAAGGTTGTCATAGCTTTCAACGAGGATATCATCTCTGTTGAGCTCAATGATTTCTCTCAGGTCTCTTCCGACAGTCAGACGGTTGGCACCCTGATCCTTATGCACGTATCTGTGCAGGGAATCTGCGATCGGTCTGCCCGTGGCGATTGCATCGATTGCAAACTTCTGACCGGTAACGATATCGCCGCCTGCGAAGATATCTTCTTCCGCAGTCTGCAGTGTTACAGGATCGGCAATGATCATGCCGCGCGGGCTGATCTCAACTTTGGTGCCTTCGAGCATCGTTCCAAGATCCGGTTTCTGACCGGTGCAGTACAGCATGGTTGTGCACTCGAGCTCAGTGGTCTCATTGTCATCAAACACCGGGGCAAATCGTCCTTCGGAATCCTTGACGCTGAGGCATTTCCGGAAGCGGATGCCGCAAACCTTGCCGTCTTTTGTCAGGATCTCCGCAGGACCCCAGCTGCCGTTGACACTGATGCCTTCTGCTTCACATTCGGTTCTGTCTTCAACTCCCATCGGAAGTTCATCGTATGCTTCGAGCGCATACATGAAGACTTTATCCGCACCGGCACGGACTGCTGTTCTTGCGACGTCTGCGCCGATGTTTCCGCCGCCGATGACAACGACATTTCCGCTGAGTTTTCCGGCCTGCGGAAGTTCTCCCTGCATCAGGGCAACTTCATCTTCATTGATGATGCGCATGAAGTCGATACCGCTCATCACGCCTTCGGCCTCCGCGCCCGGCACATCAAGTCTGCCGCCGCTCTGAAGACCGGTTGCGATGTAGAATGCCGCATAGCCTTCGTCTCTCAGCTGCTGGATGGTGACATCCTTGCCGACTTCAACACCGGTTCTGAACTCTACGCCCATTTTCTTCATGACATCGATTTCTGCATCGACAACATCTTTCTCAAGACGGAAGGAGGGGATACCGTATCTGAGCATTCCGCCGAGGGCTTTCTGCTTTTCAAATACAGTTACCGGATAGCCGCGCTTTCTCAGATAGTATGCGGCGGAAAGTCCTGCAGGACCGGCGCCGATGATTGCCATCTTGTATTCATCACCCCAGAATCCGCCGAATTCCTTGCCGCATTCCGGCACGAACCGGTTCTCTGCCTTGAGTTCCTGTGCAGCGATGAATTTTTTGATTTCATCGATTGCGACAGGCTGATCGATGGTACCGCGGGTGCATCTGTCTTCACATCTGCGATTACAGACAGCACCGCATACAGCGGGCAGGGGGTTGTCCTGTTTGATCAGTTCCAGTGCTTCGCGGTATCTTCCCTGATCGGCCATATTGATGTATCCCTGTACAGACAGGTTGGCAGGGCATGCCGCTTTGCAGGGGGAGGTACCGGTGTCATAACAGTTGATCTTTGCGTCTTCCCGATAATTCTTGTTCCACTTTTCAGGACCCCATTTGACGTTGTTCGGGAGTTCTGTAACCGGGTATTCCACAGGCTTGCCGTTCTTCCGGCAGAGCTTCTGACCAAGCTTTGCAGCACCGACCGGGCAGATCTCCACGCACTTTCCGCACGCGACGCACTTGGTATGATCAACATGCGCCCGGTAGGAGGATGCTGACATGTTCGGGGTATTGAACAGCTGCGATGTTTTGATCGCGTTGCATATCGTAGCGGAACAGTTACAGATACCGACGATCTTGCCTTCGCCGTCGAGATTGGTGATCTGATGCACATAGCCGGCTTTTTCCGCCTTGTCCAGAACATCCATTACCTCATCATAGGTTGCGTAGCGGGCATCTTTGCCGGTTTCGACAAGGTATTCTGCCATATCGCCGACAGCGATGCACCAGTAGTCTTCGATTTCACCGCCGCCTTCACCGCGGATTCTCTGCTGTCTTCTGCAGGAACATACATCCAGCGCGTATTTGTCATACTTGTTGAGCCAGTAGGACAGTTTTTCCTTCGTGACCGCCTGGCTGTTGTTTTCAATTGCCTTTTCGACCGGAATGACATGCATTCCAAGTCCGCCGCCGCCTTCCGGTACCATATGGGCAACTTTGCCTACAGGCACCATGGATGCATAGTGGAAGAAGGTCGCAATCTCCGGGTGCTGTTCCATGAGCTTGCCAGTCATTAACATGTATTCTCCGGAACCGACAACCCACTTCGGAATAAAGTACTGCTTTTCGTGTTTGTCATTCTCACGGTCGAATTCCATGAGACCCTTACTGCAGATGCCTTCGGCGATCTTTTCGGCTTCTGCCTCGGACATGTTGTTGCGTGCGGCCATCTCCGCAACCGTGAGCTTGACGGTTCTCTTTTTCTGGAAGCTCAGCATGAACTTCACTTCCTCTGTGGTGAGAACCTTGTCCAGCAGCCAGAAATCCGGATCGTCATTCCGGACATTCTTCGGCTTGCCGGCCAGCTGAAGGTCATCCGCAATCATCGCGGCCAGCTGCCGGATCAGTTCTTCGCGTTCCTTGTCCGCGACTTCATAATGCTCGGGCAGATAATCATTATCATTAAACAAATAGTGCTCAAATCGTTTAGGAACCATAATGGTGTTCTCCTTTCCGTTTCCTCCTTATAACAATTCCCATGAGCAGATCAGTATATAACCCGGCATGTCACTCTGTCAGATATGCCGGAACTGAACGAATCTAAAACAAAAACTGTAAAAATAGCTCTCTTTTCAAAATTTTATTGTGATTTGAATCGTACATTAAAGAACACAAACGGGAAAACTGTCCTGTTCTGACGGTCTCCGTTTCTTTCAGACACAGAAAAATGATCAGCCAAGCGGAATCTCGACGATCTCTGCCATCTTGGTAAGGCAGTCCTCGATCTGCGCAGAGATCTCCGAAATCAGCCGGTTGGTGATCTCTTCGTTCTTCTCATTCTCCAGGGAATGATAAAGACTGGTGCGTACTTCCGAGGAGATGGCATCCAGCCGGGATTCGATCGTATTCTTCGGCAGGACCTTGCGAAGGGGACGGGGCAGGTCCGTCTTCAGAAGGAGTTCCTCCATCTTGTCTTTGCCAAGTGCAAGAACCAGGATAGAGATCATCATACCCGCAAAGATTCCGGTGGGACCGCTGGCAATCAGCGCCACGCCGCTTCCGCCGCAGAGAAGTCCTACAACAATAGAGATGATGGAATCGATGAGCCAGGTGATCTCTTCCACCGCAAAGACATCCTTTGCGCTGATCTTGACATCGATGTCGCTGATCTTCATAAAGGACTTCAGACTCAGTGCGGTGTAGGGAACATTATGTCGGATACAGATCGGCTCTGTGTATTCCTCGAGCTTTTCTGCAATCGGCTTGAGCCATTTGGTAATCGGCTCCACCATGAGCTCACGCGCTTCATCCGTACGCAGATATGCCGCAATCTCAGCTTCCAGGGCTTCATTGGTATCGGTGAGTTTGATGATTTCACCTTCGCGCCAGCGTGTGAAGACGGGAATGGCCGCATTGCGGATGATCGGCTTGGTCATCGTATCGACGATATCCCGGTACAGTTCATTGATATGTTCCTTGACGATATCCTCCACAACGGAGGTGTTGTTCAGATCTTCAATTTCCTTGCGGAACTCGCGCAGTTCTTCATCGATCTTTCCGGTCCATGCAAGACCGCGGGATACAGAAAACTCCGGTTCGGCACCGGTGATGATGACTGCCTCCGGGAACACTTCCGTGCACCACTGGCGGATGCCGGGCATCTTGGAAACGCCGCCGGTAAGGAACAGCAGCTGCGGGGTATCGCCGGAAATGGCTTTGCGGACATTGCGCAGGGAGGAAAGGAACACACTGCGGAAGGAATCTCCGTTGAGACGTTCACTGCTTCCGTTTTCCAGATGGTCCGCAATCGAAGCGTTCATCTCAATACTGAGACGGACCGGCGGGAAAGAGTGACGGATCAGAACGGAATCTCTGCATTCATGGTCCGAGAAATAATCCATGTCGGAGTAGTATTTTTCCTTTAATCTGCGGCAGGCAAACTCACAGTAGTTTTTCCATGCCTCGGATTCCTCAAAGATCCGCCGGATCTTCTGCGGGTTATTGGAATGCTCGATGGCATGATTCAGCAGGAGTTCATCCATGACGCCGCCGCCGAGGTAAACCTCACCGCCCGTCTGCATCTCCACTTCACGTCCGTGGTTGATATAAGCAAAGTCAGTAGTTGATGAACCGATATCCACCACCAGCATCGGATGTTCCATGATGTTGTATCCAATCTGAAGATGCTTGGACTGGCACGCGGAGACAAGCGCTGCGCGGGATTCGGAAATCACCTTTACCGGCGGATAACCGACGCGTTCAAAAATACTGCGGTAACGTTCGCGGTCATTGCGGTTCCATCCGGCCGGACAGCCGATGTAGAAACAGGATGTGTCATCATTGCGGAGAAGATTTCCGCTGGTATACAGTGCGCCGAGCACGCCGGCGGAAAAACTGCGGATATCCTGTTCGACCGCAGGGTCTTTCAGAAAGCGGGACTTGAAGCGAAGTTTCCGTTTCCGCGCTTCCTTTGCATAACATGCATTCTCACCGATAAGCAGGGTGCCGTCCGACAGTGCGGCATAGGCCGTAATAAAACTGCGGACACCCTCGATTTCAAGAATGGTCGGCGGCAGTTCGCTGTTCTTTTCCAGCAGGGAGACGGCGGATTCCGCATCTCCAAGATCAAATCCATAGAAGCGTTTCATGGTTATACTCCCGATACGATTCCCTTTTTGAGCAGGTGTCCGTCCTTAACGAGTGCCGGACGGATCGTTTCCTGCTTTTCTCCCGGAATCACATCAAAATAACTGCGGTATTCGTCGCTGTAGTTCATCGCCTCGATACCTTTCTGGTGAAGATAGAAGGGCACCTTGGATATCTGGTCCAGCGCATATTCGCCGTCTCTTGCAAGAGAAGCCTCAAGGAGATCGCTGTAGAGAGACAGGTCATTGTTTGTTTCTGTAGGTTCTTCCCCGCGCTGTGCTTCTTCAATCTTTTTTGCGGAAAGGGCATCCGCAATGTTGCGGTCCACGATCATCAGGATGGAATGCATGGCGCGGTAGATCTTGTCCGCATCGATGCGCGGTTCTGCCTTCAGCTGTTTTTCACTGTAGGACGCCTTTGTGGTCTTGCGGAAAAAGAGACCCGCAAGAAACAGAAAGACCAGACCGACAACCAGCCCGGCAGCCATAGCCGGAGCGGTAAACGCTTTGTTCAGCGTGAGGTCGATGCCGAAGAGGGCGATGACCGACGCCAGGGAAAGAACGATACCTGCGGCCAGAAGAATGACGGCAGGTACGCGCACCTTCTTCTTTTCATCGGTAAGCAGTTTTCCGCCCTGTTCCCAGATGGCGGTTTCACCGATACAATCGGCAAGCGGGGCAGCCATCCGTGCCGTCTGTAACATCATTGCGGCGCAGCGGCGCTCATAGTCGTCGCTGCAGTGCTCGTTGTATTCATAAAGCAGCCGGTCATATTCCGATTCGATCACGCCGACGGCGCGTTCCGGGATCCCGGCCTGTTTTAAGGATGCGGTCAGACGCTCTCTGTCTTTTTCCAAAATTTCCTGTAAGTTCATTTTGATTTCGCCTTATCGATTATGAAACGATGACCGACATGTATGCCGGTTTACTAATAGTAATTATAATACGTATGCCCGTGGATTCCGGGCCCGACCGGAAAGATATTTTGCATTTTGCTGGTTATTTTGCCTAATCCGGAGATAATGGGAGTGGCAGAATTACAGCAGCGGCTGCCCCGGATGAAGCGGCACAGGTCGTGGTGGAGCCATTGAAGGATCATCCGGAAACCGTGCACGATGTGTATTTCCGGGACTGTGAATTCGGTTCCCAGGATTTCAAAAACAAAACTGCTTAATGCATACGAAAGCCGGCATCGGAGTGCCGGCTTGTTTTGTATATGCAGTAATGTCCATTAATGCTTTGCGCCTTTGCGGAAGGCGGTCGGCGTCATGCCTTCCCTGCGGCGGAAACAGGCGGAGAGATAATCCGAATTGGAGAAGCCGGTATGATTGGCGATCTCCGCAATCGACATGGAGGTGTTGATGAGCAGTTCCTTGACGTGGCGCAGCCGGACATTGATCAGATAATCGGAGAACGAAACGCCGACCTGCGAGGCAAACAGCCTGGAAAGATGACCTTCGGAGAATCCGGCCGATTCCGCGGCGTCGCTCAGTTTGATATCTTCGCTGTAGCTGCGCTCGATGAAATACATCGTTTCCATGATCTCAGCGGAGAGTTTGTCCTTGAACTGCAGGTCATCGGTATGACGGTTCTTTTCCCACATCAGAACGATCAGCCGGTACAGCATGCCCCTTAACAGTTCCGGGGAGTATTCCGCATCCTGCTCATATACTTCCAGCATATCCGCAAGCAATGCCTGTGCTTTTGCGGTGTTTTCTTCGTCAAAGGAGATGCAGCGCTGATCAAAGACCGCCCGCCAGATCTTGGGGTCGATATCCTTCTGAAAGTCCGCCGCGAGCTCTTCCGAGATCTTGATCAGGTAATTGATGTAGGGGCGGTCGCTGAGTGAAAAGGTCCGGTGATACAGCATCGGCGGCATCACGGAAAAATCGCCGTCATGCAGGTCGATCTGCTGGTAGGGCGTGATCATCCGCCGGTCACCGGAAATCAGATACCCGATACTGTAATGGGTCGATGCCATCTCCATCTGCGGCATCATGAAATCCGCCGGGAGTTCCCGCCGCTGAACGGTAATCAGTCGTTTCTGGGGCATTCCGATTGGCATAACTGTACTTCCACTTAGACAATATCATAATTTCAAAGATTTGAAAGAAAACCGGACATTATAGTGAAGGATTCCTTATTTTTTGTGACGTATGATGGAGGCGTAAACAGAAAAAGAGGGGTATATCCCCGGAACACAGGCCGAAATGGCAGAAAGGAAGCGTTATGAGCGTAGTAAAAGATCAGATCTGGCTGTCTGACAGGGATGTTGAAGGGGTCGCAGCCGCAGAAGGCGTAGAACGCAGAATCAAGAGTTATACCGACGAGCTGATGGTCGTCGAAAATGTATTTCAGAAAGGGGCAGTCGGCGCACTGCACTCCCATCCGCATACCCAGATCACCTATGTGGTATCCGGAAAGTTTGAATTCAATATCGGCGGTGAAAAGCGCATTGTGACTGCCGGCGATACGATGCTGAAGAAGAACGGCATCGAACACGGCTGTGTATGCCTTGAGGCAGGCATCCTGCTGGACATCTTCTCCCCGATGCGGGAAGACTTCGTGAAGTAAACAGAACCTTTGACGGAAAGGAATAAAGGTTGGAAGACGTTATGATCAGAATCAATATTGATAAACTCTACCGGTTTGAACACAAATCGGAACCTCTCTACATCGGATTCCCGCTTCCCAAGGGAACCCTCACGACAACCGACCGCGTGAATCTGTATGCAGGAGAGACCCGTCTTCCGATTCAGCCCAAAGTTACCGCCCGCTATGAGGACGGCTCCATCAAGTTCCTCTTCCTGCGGTTCCTGGCAGACGTTCCTGCCTATAAGGGAATGACGGTTGACTGCGACCTTGCCGGTGAGGCAAAGGGAGAAATCGCACCGTTCAGTGCAGTGAAGATTTCGAATACAGACAATGGTCTGCGCATTGAAACCGGCGCGGACAACGGTCTCTGCATGGAACTGAAGAATGGATCCGACAGTATCTTTGAACAGGTGACTGCCGGCGGCAGAACCTATGGCAAGGATGTATTTGAAGGTCCGGTCCTGAATGAAAAGGGACAGAAGGGCGCCTATGGTCTTACAACGGAAAACTGGGAGATCATCGAGAACGGTCCGGTATGTGCGATTGCGGCAGTAAAGGGCACCCATACCGCTGCGGATACCGACAAGAAGATCCGCTTTGAAGTCCGCATTACCGCATGGGCAGGCAAGCCGTGGGTGGAAACCTCCTATCGGATCATCAACTCGGATGATGCGCCGCTGAATATCAATACTCTGCGGTATGAACTGCACCTTGATAACCCGGAGGGAGCACGCACCTGTGTTGCCAACTCCAACTATGAAACCTCCTATGCCGTAAGCGAGAACGGCGAGAAGATCGTCAAGACGATCGATGCCGACTGGATCATGAAGGAAGCCAACGAGCACTTCTGCGAAGTATTCCACGGCACCTTCTTTGCGGATGTGACCGGAGCGAAGGATGGCGTTACCGCCACCATCTTCCAGGCTCACCAGAATTTCCCGAAGGCACTGGAAGTGGATAACGGAGGCATCCGGATCATGCTGGTGCCGGAGAACGCAGGGGAAGTCATCATGCAGAGCGGCATGGCAAGAGAACAGAAGTTCCTGCTGCACTTCCATGACGCAGAAGAGACACTGGAGTCGCTGAATGACCGCAGCATTGTCTATCAGATGCCGAACCGTCCGCATGTATCGCCGGAAGTCATGAAGGAATCCGGTGTCTGGCCGCGTATCTTTGCGGACAAAACCGACTTCAAGGTGGAACAGGCACTGATCTCCAGAGGCGACGGACACTGCCGTGCCTACGGCATGCTGAATTTCGGAGACGGCTATGACTCCAACTACACCGCACAGGGCCGCGGAAACGGCAAGCTCGTCTGGCTGAACAACGAGTATGATTATCCGCATGCATGTGCGCTGCTGTTCGCACGGACCGGGGTTACGCGTTTCCTGGATTATCTTATTGTCTCAGCGACTCACTGGATGGATGTGGATGTCTGCCACTACCATAAGGACCCGATGTTCCTTGGCGGACAGTGGGAGCACACTGCCGGTCATGTGATCAACGGCCGTCAGCTCTGCTCGCATCAGTGGGTGGAAGGACTTCTTGACTACTATCACTTTACCGGTGATGAACGTGGTCTTGAAACCGCGATCGGCATCGGCCATAACGTTCAGCGTCTCCTGGATACGCCGGCATTCGCAAAAATCGGCGAAGCCAATGCGCGTGAGACCGGATGGGCGCTCCGTACACTGACCGCGCTGTATCTGGAAACGCATGACGAGAGCTGGCTTGCCAAGTGCGAGCGCATCGTCAATGACTTCCGTGTCTGGGAAGAAACCTACGGCCACTGGATGGCACCGTATACCGACAATACCCTGATCCGCGTTCCGTTCATGATCGCGGTCGCAGTCGGAAGCCTGATGCGTTATTACAATGTATTCCCGAATGAAGAACTCAAGGCGATGATCCTCCGCCAGGTGGATGACCTCATTGAGAACTGCTATGTGAAGGAATGGGGACTCTTCTACTACAAGGAACTCCCGACTCTGAACCGTCTTGGAAACAATACGCTCCTGCTGGAAGCACTGACCTATGCGTATGATCTGAGCGGTGATCCGAAATATCTCACCTATGGTATCGAAACCTTCAAAAATGCGATGGAAGACCGTCAAGGTTATTCCTCCACAAAGCGCAAGATTGAGGATACCGTCCTTGTTGGAAAAGCCAGTGCCAAGATCTTTGCCCAGAGCATGATCCCGCTTTCCATCTACTACCGCGCACTGGCAGAAAGCGACACAGATTATCGATGAAAAAAATAAACATGACCCGCGGACCGATCATGCGCAGCATCATTCTGTTTGCGCTGCCGATCATCGCGGGGAACATCCTTCAGTATCTCTATACGACCGTTGACACACTGGTCATCGGAAACTACTGCGACCATACGGCAATTGCGGCGGTCGGTACCAGTTCCCAGCCGGTGGAAGTGCTGCTGTGCATCTTCCTCGGCATCGGAACGGCTGTCAGTATTCTGATTTCCCAGCACATCGGCGCCGAGGATTTCCGGGCCGTGACCAATACCTGCCGCACGGCAATCTCCTTTGTCTTCTTCTGCGGCATTCCGATCAGTATTCTCGGATGGTTCGTATCGCCGGTGATCCTGCGCATCATGAATGTGCCGACAGATGTATGGAGCCAGGCGCTGCTGTATACGCGGATCGTATTATGTTCGGCGATGGGCAATATCGGCTACAACATGAACGCAGGCATCCTGCGCGGCATGGGCGACAGCCGGTCGTCGCTGTACTTCCTGCTGGTGTCCTGCATTGCCAATATTATTCTGGACATCACGCTTGTCGCAAAATTCAGCATGGGTGTTGCCGGTGTTGCGATTGCGACCGGAACGGCCATGTATCTTGCCTGGATCGCCAGCATCTTCTATATCCGTCACCGTTATCCGGAAATCGGCTTTACGGTATTCCCGCAGGGCGCTGACAGGAATGAACTGAAATCCATTCTGAAGATCGGTATTCCGATCGGTCTCAACAACTCGCTGTTCTCACTGGGACATGTCGCAACCCAGACGCTGATCAATACCCAGGGTTCGGTCTTCATGGCCGCATGGTCGGTATCCGGCAGAGTCAACGGAATCGCAAACATGGCAATCACCGGAATCTCTTCCGCCGCAACGACATTCTCCGGACAGAACTACGGCGCCGGACGGATTGACCGTCTGCGGGAAGGGCAGTACATCATACCGGCCTCCAACGGACTGATCACGCTGGGCTTCGGACTGCTGTTTATCCTGATCCGGCAGCCGATCCTGCGCTGCTTTACCTCGGACCCGCAGGTTCTTGCGATGGCCTCCCGCTTTGCGGTGATCATGCTGCTGAGCCAGTGGATGTATGCGGTATTTAACGGCATTTCCTGCATCGTCAACGGTACGGGACGGGTAAAATACACAACGCTCATCAATCTGATGATGCTGTGGGCAGTGCGTGTGCCGTCTGCCTTCCTGATCGCAAAGTTCATCGGCGGTGATTACATTCCCTACAGTTTCCCGCTGTCCTTCGCCTTCGGCATGCTGTGCATGATCGGATATTACATCTTCAGTAAGGACTGGAGAAATCTGATGCACAGTGTCGCTCCGAAACAGGAAACAAAGAAGGAGCCGCATGCACGCGGACTCCGTTCCTTCTTCAGTCTGTCGTAAGCAGCTGAAGAAATCCGTAATGGATATATATCTGCGGTATATCGAGACCCTCCTTTACAACGCAGATTGCTGTTCCCGGGCGGCAGACTGACCATCTGCCGCCTTTTTTATGTGATTTTTTTAAGCAATATCCGGCCGATGCCGTGTATATTTTAAGTACAGATCAAAGGTATTCTGGAGGGTCATAAGAGAGGAGAATGGATAATACAATGATGACGTTACCTGAAGAACTGCGGAAAAAACTGAAAGAAGCGCAATCCGACATGGAGGCGTGCAAACTGCTTGCGGATAACGGAATCGATCCGGAACAATTTGAACAGTCGCTGCCGGACGGTTACCTGGAAAACGTGAGCGGAGGGTATGATAGTTTCGGCATTGAGATTCGCTGCCCTGGATGTAAAAACGCGGACAAGGACAGAATCTCCCGGCAGTTCTGGGCATCCATGTTTGCGGATTCTGCCACAAAATACAGATGTCGGGAATGCGGCTGCTATTTCATGGTCAAAAGCAACGGTTCAATCACGAAATACTGATTATTGCGGAAACAGACAGTTTTCACGGAACCATACCCGGTCAGGCGTGCCATCTGCGCAGATGTATCGTATATAATGATGTCAGAGATCATCCCTGACGATGAACAGAAAAGGAGAACATAATGAACAGCGCATTTCTGGAAGCGATCAAAGGATTAAGCAAAGAAGAAAAGAAGTCATATTTTGAGTCTCATAAGAGCGAACTGTTTGATCAGACCCTCAAAGCAGTAAACGGCGGAACCTGCGCAAATGTCGAGAACCCGACATCTGAAGTTCCGTATGCAGGCAACTGGATTTCTTCTCCGGGTTATGTCTGCAACGGCGAAGAAATCTGCTGATCAGACCGTACCGGTATGGATCATTAAGTGATTCAGAATCAGGATCTGCGTGACGCAGATCCTTTTCTTTGTTCTGCCGGTAATGCAATACAATATATCTGAACAGGAGAATCTCTGATGTCTGAAGCCGATGAACGGATGTACCGAAACATCATCTGTAATCTGATAAAACCGGATGACTGCACAAGAACAGTCAGCTCATCGGTACATTTTCAGATTGGTAAACAGGCAAAGACTGATCTTGCGGAAGCCCGGGAAAAACGGCTGTTTCATGCGGCAGAACCTGCACTGACACAGCTGTTTCTGGAATATCTGACGGATGCGGATCAGATCGACCGGTATCTTTCGAACGAGGAAGATCCGGAACTGATTTCGTTCCGGGAGTCCTTTGTCCGGCTGACCACAGCGGATGAATGCGACTGGATCAGAGAAACACTTCCGGAGCTGATCGATCTGATCCGGAACACCGGTGAACTCTGTGATGCGGCAGGGAAGGAACTGTTTGAACGGATCGACGCCATGTATGAAGGTATCTGTGACAGACTGCTCAATGGAAAGCCGTTCCGTGAAGTGACTGTGGTTGTTATGGATGGCGGTGATCTGCACAATCACGGACGTTCCGCCGCAATCATTACCACTGACACCGGACGGTTTGTATATAAGCCGCATTCCATGGGAATCGATGCCCTTTCCGGGGATATGATCGATCGCTTTTTCGGCGATGTTATGAAAGCACCGAAGGTGTGCTGTGCGGAAGATTATGGATTTGCGGAGTTCATCAGAAATCATCCTGCCGATACGGAAGAATCCGCAGAACAGTATTTCCATAACCTTGGCGGGCTTGCGGCGATGGTGCTGATGCTTGGCAGTAATGACCTTCATCATACCAATGTGCTTTCAAAGGGTAGCTATCCGATCATCATCGACTATGAACTGATGATGACTCCGGGAAGAGGCATCTCAAAAGAAGGATACGACCGGGAGATCGCAGATTCTCTGCTGTACAGTTCTCTGATGCCCTCAAGGCATGGTGATGTTGAATCCAGCATTCTGTTTGCGGCGGATGAGGAAAATCAGAGCGCACCGGTGATTGACGGGATACGGAAAACGGTTCTGGATGAACCGGACGCATTTCTGACCGGATTCCGGATGGTTTACCGGCGCATCGTGCGGCAGAAGGAAGAACTGAAAGGATATCTGCGTTCCGCAGAACCGGTATCGGTGCGCCATATCCTGCGCGGTACGGATGCGTATACCATCCTGCTGGAAAAACTGCACAGTCCGGCCTGGCTCAGAGATCATGAAGTCAGAACGGCTCTTAACGAGGAATTAAGCCGCGCAATGGCGCGCAGCGGTCTTGAACATGCCGAAAAGATCGTTGTTTCAGAGTGCAATGCATTGCTTCGTGGAGACATTCCGTATTTTTCCATCCGTACGGATTCGCGGGATCTGTTTGCGGATGGGACAGCAGTATACCCGGATTACTTCCGCAATACCTGCATTGATCATATCTGTGAGCGTATCGACCGTATGAATGAAGCGGAGCTTGCATTTGAAGAAGCACTTTTGAAAAAAGCCATGACCCGGGTGCTCCGACGGGTTCCTGTGACAGGGGAGGTGTGTGAACCTGTCAGAGGAAACCAAACACGTTCGGCAGAGGAACTGCAGTCTCATGCGGAAACTATTTTTACCGGAATCCTGCAGGATGCCGTGCGCACACCGTCCGGGGAACTCTGCTGGTTCGGACCGGATTACTTCCTTCGCTCCGGCATGCAGCTAATGAATGAAGGACTCATGGATGGAACCATGGGCCTGGCGGTATTCTTTGCGGCGCTTCATGCAGTCACCGATGATCCGGTCATAACGGCACAGAGCGGGGAACTGCTGGATGGCATTCTGAAGCGGCAGTATACACGCATGGAAGAATTGTCTCAGGCTGAGGTGATTTATCCCAATGTGGAAAGCCCATCTTTATCATCCGGGCTTGCCGGCAAACTGCAGGCGCTTGTACTGATCGGAAGATATCTCGGAAAGGATACTGTAGATGAACTGATCCGGCAGATGTCGGAAGTCCTTCTGAAATGTGAATTCAGTCATGAGGAACTGGATGTCTATAACGGCCTTGCCGGACTTCTGCGCGTGCTGTGTCAGTATGAAGAACTGTTCACACAGCCGGGGATCCCGAAACTCTGTGAACAGATTGCGGACAAAATTGCCGGCTCGCGGAGGTTATCATATGAAGACCTTCATGTATGGAAGACGTCACATACCGCATGGCCTGTCTCCGGTGCCGGACATGGACAGTCCGGCGTATCCGCGGCACTGTACAGCGCAGGAAAACGGCTGAACCGGGATGATCTTTGCCAGCTGGCTTCCGACGGACTGCGGTTTGAGCGGCGGATCTATTCCGAACCGCTCGGCGCATGGCCGGATCTGAGAAAAGCCAAGCGGAGTACAAACTATATGACAGGCTACTGTTCGGGGGCACCCGGTATCGGACTGAATGCATTGCATGCAGGATATGAACATGCGGACTGGATGATTGAACATGCAATTGAAAGTGTCCGGAAAGAGCCGCTTCAGTATAAGGATTATTTCTGCTGTGGGAACAGTGCCGCAGTGGAATTCCTGCTTGAGGCAGGGCGAATCATGAACCGTCCGGATCTTGTTCAGGAGGCGAATGCACGGATGACCATGGTGATTGCGCGGGCAGAATACGATGGCCATTATCACTGTGTCAGCCGCAGCCTTACAAATGTATATTCACCATCGCTGTTTTACGGAACTGCCGGCATCGGATATGAGATCCTGCGGCTGGCATATCCGGACCGCTTTGAATCCATCCTGCTTTAACGAAAGGAAACACTGAATGCCATCTTATCAGTTGGAAATCAATGGTAAATCCGTTACCGGATATTATCCTGAAGAAGATATCCGGAACGTTTATATACCATTGCTGGAAGAATGGTCTTCCCTGCAGAAAAAGCAGGGAAGGCGGATCGTTGTTTTCATTGCGGCTCCTGCCGGATGCGGGAAGTCGACGCTTGTTTCATTTCTCGAACAGCTTGCCCGTGATCATGGAATTACCGGTGTGCAGGCCCTTGGCATGGATGGCTTCCATTATCCGCAGGCTTATCTGAACACCCATGAAGCGGTGCTGGATGGAAGTGTGGTCCGGCTGGCCGACATTAAAGGGCATCCGCTTACGTTCGATGTGCAGAAACTGAAGGATACGCTTGCGTTCATTCAGCGGGAAGACGGTACCTGGCCGTATTACAGCCGGAAGATCCATGATCCGATTGAAGATGCGATTCCGGTGACGGGATCCATTATCCTGCTGGAAGGAAATTATCTTTTATATGAGGAAGAACCCTGGAATGGTCTTTCCCGGTTCTGTGATGCGTCCTTATTTCTGCGTATGGAAGAAGACGTTCTCGCAAAACGGATCATCGAGCGGAAAGTTCAGACGGGAAGATCTGCGGAAGAAGCGAAACGTACGGTATATGCCTCCGATCTGCGGAATATTCGGCTTGTGCTGAACCACCGCAAGCCTGCGGATCATGAAATCGTACTGAATTCGGATAACCGGATTGCGGTGTTTCACTGACCCATGACATACTGAAGAAAAGATAAATAACAGAAAGCGGAAATCATCTGTTCTGGAGGACTACAGCAATGCAGTTATCAGCGATTCATCATATTGCGATCATCGTTTCAGATTATGAAGTATCCCGCGACTTTTATGTAAACAAACTCGGATTTCAGGTAATCCGGGAAAACTGGCTGCCGGAGAAACAGGACTGGAAACTGGATCTTCGTATTAACGAATCAACGGAACTTGAAGTATTTGCGCCGCAGAACCCGCCGAAACGGCCTTCCTATCCGGAGGCCTGCGGACTGCGCCATCTGGCATTTCATACGGCGGATATCGAACAGACCGTAAGTGAGCTGCAGGAACTTGGTATCGATTGTGAACCGATCCGCACCGATACATTTACCGGACGGAAGATGACCTTTTTCTTCGATCCGGACGGTCTGCCGCTGGAACTGCACGAATAACGGAAAAAGAACATGAAACGAAAAATGATTGTCTGTGTTCTGTCCTGCACACTGCTTGTGATGGCAGGGTGCGGCGCACAGACGGACAAGAAAGAAGGAGAACTTCAGATGCCGGAAGAGAAGAAGGTAATGCTGGCGGATTATTACGAGCGGGCAGCGGGAACGGCGGATGAACAGCCGTATTATGAACTTGTATTGTATACACAGGACGCAGATTATCTTCTGCTCGAACAGTATGAAAACGGCGGAACCGACCGGGAGACGGTGAAGCAGTATACGGTCTCAAAGGATATCTATGCGAAGGTCCTGGACGTGGTGAAAACGTATGATCTGGCATCGTGGAACGAAACCGGATCGGAATCCGCAGAAGGTGTTTACCGGGTTGTAAAGTATTATGACAACGGTACCTATATCCGCGTCAGCACGGACCGGATGCCGGAAGACGGACTGTCCGCGTTCGATGCGGTAAAACAGGTGCTTGCGGATGCCGCAGGCGCCGGGGAACGCGCGGAATAATAACCGCAGTGACTTACAACAGAAAGAAGGAACAGAACAATGAAAATTGACCCAAGGACAATGAAGTGGACCCGTGCGCCAAAGGCGTATGACATAAAGGAAGACCGTGTGATGATTCAGACCGATCCGCATACCGATCTCTGGCAGCGCACGTATTATCATTTCCGGAATGACAATGCGCCGTGCCTGCAGATGGAAAGCAGCGAACCGTATTTTTCCTTTACCGTGAAAACGGAATTCGATTCCAAGGTGCGGTTCGATCAGAGCGGTATCGTTCTGTATCTGGACAGTGATAACTGGCTCAAGGCATCGATTGAATATGAAGACGGCGTAATCCAGCGCCTTGGCAGCGTAGTCACAAACAACGGCTTTTCGGATTGGGCATCCGTGGATATAGATGCGTCGGTAAAGCAGGCATGGTTCCGGCTCAGCCGGCGCGAAGATGATTTCTGCGTAGAATATTCTTCAGACGGAACCGTGTTCAAACAGATGCGTATCTGCCATCTGTTTCACGGTAAGGATGCGATCCGGTTTGGTATCTACGCCTGCAGTCCGGAAGAATCCTCCTTCCAGGCAGTGTTTACGGATATGGAACTGACGGAGTGCCTCTGGAAGGCACATGACGGCCAGCAGCCGGACCCGGAATAAAATAATTAAATTATTTTTTGGGTACCAATCAGAGAAATTTGCTGATTTTTGCGTAAAAAAGGGGTAATATCGTCTTTGATTATGTACCCTTTGGTGATGGCGCGCGGGGCGCATGTAAAACAGAAAATCATCATGACAGCGGCTGCTTTGACGGCATCCGCTCTTTTTGCGGGGTGCAACATGGTCAATCCGCCCGTCGAGCAGCCTGCGGCAACACCGCAGGAAGAACGGACGGTCGCGCAGGAGGAGCCGGTTGAGACGGAAGCACCGTCGGAAGAGGCAAACGCACTGCTTGCCCTGCAGTATGAGATGGATATCGATCTTGATACCGAGAATGATTCCATGAACCAGACCACCGTCATCACGATTAAAAACAACACAAATTCCGATGCGGACTTCCTGTATCTCCGCTATAATCCGACCGGCCTCATCGACTACTGCAGGGATGCATATACCAGCAAACTGAAACCGGGTCACGACAAACATGCCGATCTTACTTCCGTGACGATTGAAGGGGAGGAGGAACCGCTGCCGATTCATTTCACGCATGGGCATACAGCGATTCTTGTTGATCTTCAGGATCACGCGATCAAGGCCGGGGAAACCACAAAACTGACGGTTACTTCCTATACCGACATTCCGAGCGCGGAAGTGAAATTCAGTCTCGTAAGGAAAGCTGCCGGGAAGTTCTATAAACTGGTCTTCTGTTATCCGTACCTTGAATTTAACCGGGAAGGAAGCTGGTATGTAAATCCGCCGTCCTACCGGCATGTCGGAGAAAACCGGAATCCGGATATTTCCGACTATCGGGTCAATGTCTCTGCGCCGGATGAGTTCAATATCGCATCTCCCGGCACCCAGGTGAAAAACGGAGACGATGTCATGATCATCGCCGATAACTGCCGGGACTTTGCCATGTTTGCCTCTGACTACATGGGCGTTGATACGTTTGATACAAACGGTGTCACGGTACACAGCTATTATCTGAAAGACGGTGTCTACGAAGATTATCGGGTACTCGCAAAACAGTTCGCGATTGATGCCGTTAACGGATTTACCAGGCTGCTTGGACCGCTTGACCGGAAGGAATTCTCCGTCGTGGAAGGATTTAACGGCATGGAGTATTCCGGCATCGTGGAAATTGTCGGTGATGCCTTCTATCATCACAATCCGGCAAATTATCTGGAAGCGTTCAAGAACATCACGCATGAGATCGGTCATCAGTGGGTGTTCGATATCGTCGGAAACTATGAGTATTCCGAAGGGTGGATCGATGAAGGATTCGTGACCTATCTGACCAAGGATGAAATACTTTCAAACAACTGTCCTTCCTATGATCTGATTCTCGAAAAGAATCCGAACTCCAGAAATGCAGAACAGTATGCACGTGATCAGCGCAGTGAAATTGCGCAGATGGCATCCGAAGTGGCAGGGCGGAGTTCTTACTCCCTCTACGGATCAGATTCCATGGTCGAGAGTACACCGTTTGAGATTGATCCGGGCGATGAGGTTTATGCGTCTTCCGGTGCCAAGGAATACTTCTATTCCCGGGTTGCTTTTGCCAAACTGAAGTCATTGATGGGTGATGAAGAGTTCTATGCATTCCTGCATGAGTTCTACAATACCTATAAATGGAAGATTACCAATACGGATGATGTGCTCGCGGTTGCGAGAAAGCACTGTGATGATCCGAATCTCGAAACACAGATCCGCTTCTGGTTCCCGGAATCCACACCGGTATCGACGCCGGAGCCTGAACCGGAAAGCGAAATCCGTGAACGTTTGAAGAAGCCGACCGCAGAAACTGACGACGCAGTATGATGGAAAGCTGTACGGAAAACCGTGCAGCTTTTTCAGCCTCCGGCGGACAGGAAACATACAGTGAACGGCTGTTTTCGGTCTATAATGAGAATAGTGTTTCTTAGGAATGATTACGGAGGATACAGATAATATGACAGTGCTGAAGCTGATTCCCGCCTGCAAGGACTACCTGTGGGGCGGACAGAGACTGAAGAACGAATTCAACATCAGCTATGACGGAGACATCCTGGCGGAAGCCTGGGAGCTTTCCTGTCATCCTGATGGCCCCAGCGTCATCGCGGAAGGGGAATATAAGGGAAAGACACTGAAGGAGTATCTCGATGAAAACGGCATGGAAGTGCTTGGCACAAACTGCCGCCGGTTCCGGGAATTCCCGATTCTGACCAAGTTCATCGACGCAAGAGACAACCTGAGTATTCAGGTTCATCCGTCGAACGGATTTGCGCTTCAGAATGAAGGCCAGTACGGCAAGACCGAGATGTGGTATGTGCTTGACGCAGAACCTGGCGCATTCCTGTACTATGGCTTCAAACATGAAATCTCCAAAGAGGAATTTGCGGAGCGGATCAAAAACAACACACTCCTTGAAGTGCTCAATGCGGTTGAGGTTCATAAGGGCGACACGTTGTTCATTGAGTCCGGCACCCTGCATGCCATCGGAAAGGGAATCCTGATTGCGGAGATTCAGCAGAACTCCAACGTCACCTACCGTGTCTATGATTACGGACGGGTGGGCAAGGACGGAAAACTGCGTGACCTGCATATCGAAAAAGCACTTGCGGTAACCAACCGCGTTCCGATCGTAGAGAGCGGCGCAAGCTATCCGCACATTGCGGACTGCGATTATTTCACGGTCGATAAGCTGGATATGGACGGCCGCATGCTGTACCGTACCCAGGGAAATGTCGGAAAGGAATCGTTCCTGTCCATTCTGATTCTGGACGGCGAAGGTACCATTTCAAATAAGGGTGTAAAGACCACGTTCAAAAAGGGCGACAGTCTGTTCCTGCCGGCGGAAAGCGGTGACTTTACGATTGAAGGCTGGTGCGATGCCCTGCTTACCACGATCCGGGAAAAGGCAAGCCCGATCCGTGCCGGTGTCGTCATCGGTTCCGCAAATATTCAGATCGGCCTGGTCGACGAAAACAACCGCATCTTTGCCAAGAAGGTCTTTACGACCGACACAAAGAAAACACCGAAGGAAATCATCCAGGAAACGGCAGATGAAACCCTGGCGCTGCTTCATGAAAACAACATTCCGCTCGATCAGTGCGTCGGCGTCGGTGTCGGTGTTCCGGGAACGGTGGACCGCCGTACGGGAAGTGTCATTTACTCCAACAACATCCGCTGGGAAGATGTGAACCTGCGGGATGAAATGGGAAAGACGATTCCGTGTCCGGTCCGCATTGCCAATGACGCGGACTGCGCAGCACTCGGCGAAGAAGTTGCCGGTGCCGGCAAGGATTACAGCGATGTCGTGCTGTTAACACTGGGCAACGGTGTCGGCGGCGGCATCATCCTGAACGGTGAAGTGTTTGACGGCGGCATCATGGGCGGAAGTGAAGTCGGCCACATGGTTGTCCGTGCCAACGGACGGCAGTGCACCTGCGGAAGAAAGGGATGCCTTGAGGCATACTCCTCCGTACCTGCACTCCTGACCGCGGCTGCCCAGCGCAAGAACCGGGAACTCACACTGGCAGAGATCTTCGAGAATCTGAAAGATATCGATATCACGGAAGTTGTGGAACAGTATACCGAAATGCTGGGAACCGGCATTGTAAATATCGTCAATCTGTTCCGTCCGCAGCTGGTGCTTCTGGGCGGTGCGATGTCTGCGTACGCAGATGCGCTGATTCCGGAAATCCGCAAGATGATGGAAGATGACTGCTTCGGCGGTAAGTACGGCATGATTCCGGAAATCGGTGTTGCGGAACTCGGCGATGAGGCAGGCATGATCGGGGCCGCAAATCTCTGATCAGACACAGATACAGAAAACAGGCAGTGCCGCAATGAGTCAGGCGGCACTGCCTTTTATATTGTCGTCTCATTCGCTTTTTAACGCATGTTCAAGCGCCAGCAGGGCGCGTTTCCGTTCGATTCCGCCGGCATAGCCGGTCAGGGAACCGTCGGAGCCGATGATGCGGTGACAGGGAAGGATCAGGGAAATCGGATTATGCTTTACCGCATTGCCCACTGCCTGAGCGGACATGCGCGAACGATTCATCTGCTGTGCGAGTATACGGGAGAGCTCGCCGTAAGTTGACGTTGTCCCGTAGGGCACCGCTTCCAGCAGGCTCCATACCCGCATTTGAAAAGGCGTGCCGTGCGGCGAAAGCTTCGGTCGGAAGCGGGGATCCTGTCCGCTGAAATAAATGCGCAGCCATTCTTCCGTCTGTTCAAATACCGGCAGTTCTGTTTCCTGCATGCCGGAACCCGCGTTCTTCGGACATGTCACGGAATCCGCAAACCAGAGTCCGGTCAGCGCGCTTCCGTCTGCGGCAAGCAGGATATCTCCAAGCGGTGATGTGATCGTACGGTAATAATTCATAACAGTCTCCGAACTCATTGTATCGTTTCATTGAGAAAATGCACAAAACGAGCATGGCCTTTCAGGCAACTCCCGCTATAATGGATGCGCAGGAGACAACAGGAAAATGAAATACAGAGTAAATCGGAAAACCGGAGACCGCATCTCAGAAATCGGACTTGGATCTGCATTTCTATATGAAGCAGGAAGGGAAGAGGCCGTAAAAGCACTGCGCACCGCATATGAAGGCGGCATCAACTTCTTTGATCTTGCGGCGGGACATGGGGACAGCTTTCCGATGTACGGGGAAGCACTTCATGATGTCCGCGAACATATCTTCTATCAGATTCACTTCGGCGCTGACTATACCGCAGGGGACTACGGCTGGTCGATGGATCTTGAAACCGTAAAGAAGTCGGTGGCGAAGATGCTGGAGGAACTGCGGACCGATTATATCGACTATGGATTCATTCACTGCCAGGATGAACTGGGAGACTGGGAGTCCTTTAAGAATAACGGTATCTATGATTACATACTGGAACTGAAACAGCAGGGGAAGGTTCGTCATATCGGTCTTTCTTCCCATACCCCGCATGTGATCCGGAAGATCCTTGAAGAGGCGAATGTGGACCTTCTGATGTTTTCCATCAACCCGGGCTATGACTGCGGCGAAGGGGAATATGCCCATGGTGAGCTCGAAGAGCGGAATGAGATCTATCGGTTATGTGAAACCAGAGGAATCGGCATTTCGGTCATGAAGCCGTTTTCCGGCGGACAGATGCTCGATGCGTCGCTGTCGCCGTTCGGCGTTGCGCTGACGCCGTATCAGTGCATCCGATATGCGCTTGATAAACCGGGTGTGCTGACCGTACTGCCCGGTGCGTCGAATACCGAAGAGGTAAAGGCGCTGCTGGAATACTATGACAAAACGGAAGAGGAACTCGATTATTCCGTCATCGGTACTGCGACGCATTCCAGGCTGCAGGGACGGTGCGTATACTGCAATCACTGCAAACCCTGCCCGATGGGAATCGATGTCGGTCTGGTGAACAAATACTATGATCTTTCAAAAGCCGGCGATGAACTGGCGGTGAGCCATTATCATACGCTGGAGAAAACCGCATCCGACTGCATTCAGTGCGGACACTGCGACAGCCGCTGCCCGTTTGGCGTGAAGCAGAGTGAACGGATGATTGAGATCCGCGAATGGATGAGTGCGCGTGGGGTAAACAGATGAGCACCGCCAAAACAAAACCTACCCGCCAGCAGCTCTTTGCGGAAGTGCCGGTAAAAGAGGCACTCCTTGCGATGGCGATTCCGACGATCATCAGTCAGATCATCAACCTGATCTATAACGTTGTGGATGCGTTCTTTATCGGGCGCACCGGCAATGCATATATGATGGCCGCGACCTCCATCACACTGACGCTGTTCATGATGAATGTTGCACTGTCCAATCTGTTCGGCATCGGCGGCGGATCCCTTGTTGCCCGCAAGATGGGCGCGAAAAAGCCGGCGGAGGCAAAGCGGATCAGTGCCTACAGCGTATACGGCGCCGTTGCCATTTCGCTTGGCTATTCGCTTCTGATCGGTCTCTTTATGAATCCGATCCTGCGCTTTCTCGGCGCCAGTGATGCGACGATCGGCTATGCGCGCAGCTATGCCTCGATCGTTGTGGTATTCGGCTGTCTTCCAAGCGTGCTGTCGATGGCGCTTGCGCATCTTCTGCGGAATGTGGGATATTCTTCCCAGGCCAGTATGGGCCTCAGTATGGGCGGTATCCTGAATGCTCTGCTTGATCCGCTGTTCATGTTCGTGCTCCTGCCGAAAGGGCAGGAAGTTACCGGCGCTGCCGTTGCGACGACGATATCAAACATCATTGCCTGTGCATATCTTCTGATGCAGTATCAGAAGGCGTCGAAGGGTTCGCCGCTGACACTTTCCCCGAAAGAAGCCATGGCATGTGAGCCGGAAAACCGGAAGTCGGTATTCTCGGTCGGCATTCCTTCGGCCGTTCTGCCGGGTCTGTTCGACCTTGCGAATATCTGCGTCAATATCCTTGCGTCCGGACACAGTGATCTTGTGCTTGCGGCGATGGGTATTGTCATGAAGGTGGAGCGGATTCCCAACGCGATCAATATCGGAATCTGTCAGGGAATGCTGCCGATCGTGGCGTTCAATTATTCCTCGGGAAATCATGAACGGATGAAGGAAACGATCAATACGGCCCGGCTTGCGGGACTGGTTGTATCCTTTCTGAGCATTATTTTCTTCCAGTGTTTTGCCCGTCCGGTCGCATCGGTGTTTCTGAGCAATCGGGCAGGAGATGCACAGACCGCACTGATGACCGTCGGCTTTGCGGCGCTGTTCCTGCGGATCCGCTGTTTTGCCTCACCGGTGCAGCTAATGAACTATCACACCTCCTACTGCATGCAGGCGATGGGCAAGGGAAAGGAAACTCTGCTTCATGCGGTGGTGCGGGAACTGGTATGCTATATCCCGCTGATGTTCCTGCTGGACCGTCTGTTCGGGGAAACCGGACTTGCGGCGGCGCTGCCGGTCGGAGAAGGCCTTGCGGCGGTCTTTGCGTTGTATCTGCTTCACAGTGTCATCCGGGAAAGCAGTCCGGAACGGCGCATCTGAACTGTCTTCGGACAGTTTTTTCTTCTCTCGGGCTGAACGGTTATGAAATACTAACTGCCGGTCTCTCAATATAATGAAAAGGATTACTGGAAGAAAGAACAGACAGAATGAATTTAAGAGAACTGAAACCAGGGGAACATGCGATCATCCGGGAAGTCGGCGGCGAAGGCGCACTTCGCCAGCACTTTCTTGATATGGGAGTGATTCCCGGAGAACATGTCACCGTCACAAAATATGCGCCGCTCGGTGATCCGATGGAACTGCGGATCCACGGCTATGAACTGACGCTGCGTCTTGCGGATGCGGAACAGATCATCATCGAACCGGTCACGGAAGAATCGGAAGCGGTACACGAAGAAAACATCCGGAAGAAATCCGAACATCCGGGACTTGGTGAAGAGGGAAAGTATCATAACCGGGAAGAGGAACATCCGCTTCCGGAAGGTGCCACCATCACGTTCGCACTTGTCGGAAATCAGAACAGTGGAAAGACAACACTGTTCAATCAGCTGACCGGTTCGTCGCAGCACGTCGGGAATTTTCCGGGCGTCACGGTGGACCGGAAGGATGGCGTGATCCGGGGGTATTCAAATACACAGATCACGGACCTGCCCGGCATTTATTCCATGTCGCCGTATTCCAGTGAGGAACTGGTATCGCGGGACTTTGTGCTGAAGGAAAAGCCGAACGGCATCATCAATATCGTCGATACGACCAATATCGAGCGCAACCTGTATCTGACCATGCAGCTGCTGGAAATGAATGTGCCGATGGTTGTTGCTCTCAACATGATGGATGAGATCAATGCCAACGGCGGATCCGTAGATATCAACGACATGGAGAACATGCTGGGCGTGCCGGTCATTCCGATCTCCGCCGCAAAGAACCAGGGCGTGGATGAGCTGATCCGGCATGCGGTCCATGTGGCCAAATACCAGGAACGTCCGCTGCGCCAGGACTTCTGTGATAAGAACGATCACGGCGGTGCGGTGCACCGCTGCCTTCATGCGGTCATTCATCTGATTGAGGACAACGCCGAAAAGGCAGATCTTCCGCTGCGGTTTGCCGCAGACAAACTGATTGAAGGGGACACCCGGATTCAGAGTCAGCTGAATCTTGAACCGGATGAAATTGAAGTGCTGAATCATATTGTCCGGCAGATGGAAAAGGAACGCGGTCTTGACCGCAGTGCCGCCATGGCGGACATGCGGTTCGCGTTCATTCACAAGGTATGTGATGCATGTGTCATCAAACCGAAGGAAAGCGCAGAACATGTGCGCAGTCAGAAAATCGACCGGATCCTGACCGGCAAATACACGGCGATCCCGGTGTTCATCGCAATCATGGGACTCGTCTTCTGGCTGACCTTCAATGTGATCGGCGCCTATCTTCAGGAAGTGCTGGAAATTCTGATCGGACAGCTGGCGGAACTCACAGAAGCCGCAATGATTGCCGGAAATGTGAATGAGATTCTGCGGAGTCTTATCATCGGCGGCATCTTTGAAGGTGTCGGAAGTGTACTCAGTTTCCTGCCGATCATCGTGGTGATGTTTTTCTTCCTGTCCATGCTGGAAGACAGCGGCTATATTGCCCGCGTTGCCTTTGTGATGGATAAGATCCTGCGGAAAATCGGTCTGTCCGGACGGAGTATTGTGCCGATGCTGATCGGATTTGGATGTACGGTTCCGGCAGTTATGTCCACACGGACACTGCCGAGCGAACGGGACCGTAAGATGACGATTCTTCTGACGCCGTTCATGAGCTGTACGGCGAAGCTTCCGATCTATGCGTTCTTTGTGAATGCATTCTTTCCGAAACAGGGCGGACTGATCATGATCGGATTATATGTGCTTGGTATTCTGTTCGGCGTGCTGACCGCATTCCTGTTCAAGAAGACGCTGTTCAAAGGTGAAGCGGTTCCGTTTGTCATGGAACTGCCCAACTACCGTCTGCCGAGTCCCCGCAATGTCATTCAGCTTCTCTGGGAGAAGGCAAAGGACTTCCTGCAGCGGGCATTCTCAGTTATTCTGATCGCGACGATCGTTGTCTGGTTCCTGAAGAGCTTTGACCTGCATCTTAATCTGGTCAGTGATTCCAGAACAAGTATTCTTGCGGTTATCTCCGGCATCCTTGTTCCGATCTTCAGGCCGACCGGACTTGGCGACTGGCGTATTGTGACTTCCCTGGTCTCCGGCTTTATGGCAAAGGAAAGTCTGGTCTCCGTCATGAAGGTGCTGTTTGGCGCAGAGGGGGGGTGTAACGGCGGTACTGACACCGCTTGCGGCCGCAAGCCTTCTTGTATTCAGTCTGTTATATACACCGTGTGTTGCCGCAATCGCCTCCATCAAGCGGGAGCTTGGCGGACGCTGGGCAGCCGGGGTTGTACTGTTTCAGTGCAGTGTCGCCTGGCTGGCAGCGCTGCTTGTCCGGCTGATCGGAACAGCCATCGGATTCTGATATTGGACAATTATTTAAAACGGGACTCTTTCGCAAGGACGGAAGGGTCTTTTATATTGTTCCGTTCGACACAGGCGCGGATCCGGAAGTGATAGACCGGTGCGTCATGATCCTCTTCCACGCGCATCAGATAACCGGTTGTGTCACTGAGGTACGTAAGATTGTTTGCCCGCGCAAAGGTAATCATCGGCGCAAGTTCCATAAGCGGAATCGTATCGAAGCTGCGCAGCGCCAGCTGCTGGGTGATATTCAGACCGTTCGGCACTATGACCGCATCTTCCGGTACGGAAAATGCATGTTCATCCAGAATGTACTGATAGGTTCCCATGCCGACCTGAATCGGAATCATCCGGTCTTCCAGCGGTCCGTTGAGAATTTCCTTTGCGATCCGTACGGTCGGAGTCATGGAGAAAGACAGTTTCCGGAACCGGTCGGACCGGTTGTGCAGGGAATAGATATCGATCTTGTCATCAATGGACTGAAACATGACGGCGTGATTTGCGCCGCTGCTTACCGTTTCCGTGATATGCCGCGTTTCAAGGTCAATAAACCGCATGGCCAGCTCCATGGAGGTGATTTCCTGCTGAATATAGGTTTTCCGTTCTTCCAGAATGGCAAGCAGATTCCCGGGATCATCGGAATAGAAGAAGTCATGGATCTGATCCATCGACATTGCATAGCCGCGCAGTTTGCGCACCCAGAACAGGGATACCAGGTCCTGCTGGGAATAGTCATAGTACCCGTTGGGGCGCTTTAGGGGATGCAGATAACCTGCTTTCCGATAGCTCCGGATCGTCTCGATATGGACGCCTGTGATATCCGATAACTGCTTGATGTTCATATGAAAAAATTCTCATCCTTCCTGCGGTGTATTTACATTGAAAAACCGATTGACCTTGTATTTGATACAGAGTTTATAACATGAGTATAAAGGAAGGAAAGAAAATGAAGAAGAACAATTTAGGCTTAATCGGCCTGTTCTGTCTGTCCGCGATGCTGGGACTTGCCAACTGCACGCCTTCTGGCACAGCGGCCGGCGGTGAAGGAAAGTTCACAGCCGGAACCTACACAGGCAAGGCGGCCGGCAAGAACGGCGATGTCACGGTTGAAGTGACACTGACTTCTGACGCAATCAAGGAAGTCAAGGTTACCGACCATGCGGAAACGCCGGGCATTTCAGATCCGGCACTCGAAGCAGTACCGGGCGCAATCGTCGAGGCACAGTCTCTTACGGTTGACACGGTATCCGGTGCGACGATTACCTCGCAGGCAATCATCGATGCTACAAAGGCTGCACTGGAGTCCGCAGGTGTTGATGTTGCGACACTCGGCAGCGGCGACGCAGCCGCAGCGCCGGCAGAGAACGCTGCACTGACCTATAAGGCAGGCACATACAGCGGAACCAGCGACGGTTATAACGGACCGGTCAAGGTCGACGTTACATTCAGTGACAATGCAGTCACAGCCGTTGAGGTTGCGGAGTCTGTAGAGACAGACCATGTCGGAACCGTTGCGTATGACATTCTGATTCCGGAAATCATCGAGGCAAACGGAAGCGGCGTTGACGTCGTATCCGGTGCTACATTTACATCTCTTGCGCTCAAGAATGCGGTCGCAGATGCGGCGGAACAGGCTTCCGTTTCCGATCTTGACGCATTCAAGAAGAACAAGGTCACCCATACTCCGGATGCGCCGATTGAAGAAACCTATGACGTAGTCGTTGTCGGTGCCGGCGGAGCCGGTATGGCCGCAGCTGCACAGGCTGCGCAGGACGGCAATACCGTATGCGTCATTGAAAAGAACGCAGAGATCGGCGGAAACACACTCGTTTCCGGCGGTCAGTACCAGTCGGTCATGCCGTACCTGGTATGGGATCCGGCGGATCCGGATGCCACAACCGGTGTCGGATTTGACGGCAACACCTACAACAAGGTCGTTGAAAGCATCAACACCCTTGATGAGCTGCGTCTGATCGCAAACTGGTCCGAAGAACCGTTTGATGAGGCATATTACAAGGATCATGAATTTGTCGCAGGCGATACTGCAGAACTTTCCAAGCATGGTGTTCATGAAGAATACCTGCAGACACTGAAGGATCTCAAGGCGGAGATCAATGAGTACCTTGCATGGGCTGACAAGAAGATTGCGGCCGGCGCAAATGAAGTAACACTCTTCTCCACCGTCAACCTTCACATCTTCCAGACTTACTATGGCGGACTTCGTCCGACCGCGGATATGTCCGAATGGATGTACGGCGATTACGAACTCGTCAGCCAGTTCATCAAGGACGGCCAGGATCTCAAGCCGTGGCTCGAGGAACAGGGTGCGAAGTTTGTCGAAGATACACAGCCGACGCTGATCGGAGCCCTCTGGTATCGTGAAAACGAATTTGCCGGTGCGGAGATCGACGGTGTCGAATATCCGGGCCGCTGGGGAACCTACTTCATGGCTCCGCTCAACACACTGACCAAGACAAGCTCCACCGCAAAGGACAACGCAGTACTGCTTCGCACCAATGCGGAAAACCTGATCGTTGAAGACGGCAGAGTGACCGGTGTCACCGGCACACAGTTCGACGGAACTCCGGTTACCGTACACGCAAACAAGGGTGTCATTCTCACCACCGGCGGATTTGCGGCAAACATCGACAAGGTTCTTGAGTACAATGAGTACTGGGACAGCGAATATCTCACAAAGAACACAAAGACAACCAACCGTTCCTCTCTGATGGGCGATGGTATCACGATGGGTGAGGCAGCCGGCGCAGCTACAACCGGTATGAACTTCACACAGCTGATGCCGATCTCCTGGGTTGACAACGGAAACCTCGCATTCGGCGCAGGCAACTACGCAGTATGGATCAACCCGACAACCGGCAAGCGTTTCGTTGATGAAACCTCCGAGCGTGACGTTCTGTCTCTGGCAGAGTTCCGCAACGGTATGGAAGTCAACGGCACAAAGGGTGTCTTCGTTGAAATCTACAACAAGGAACAGGCACTTCCGGCACCGATGCAGCTGGCAGAAGGCGACTATGAAGGCCGTTACTACCGCACCAACATCGCCGGTCTTGCAGATCTGTTTAAGAAGATCGGTGTTGAGGCAGATCCGGCAGTTGTACGTCAGACCATCGAAGAGTATGACGCGGCTGTCATGGCAGGCGCTGCCATTGATGAGTATCCGGATGTCAAGAAGACCAACGCAAACCGTACGATCGGCAACTGCGAGAAAGACGAGAACGGAAAGTATCTCCCGGATACCTATGATCTCGACGGCGCAGAGCTGACCGTTCGTCTGATGGCTCCGTCCACCCACCACACCATGGGCGGCCTCAAGGTTGATGTCGACCGTCATGTCCTTGACACCAACGGTGAAATCATCCCGGGTCTCTACGCGGCAGGTGAGGTTACCGGCGGTATCCACGGCGGCAACCGTCTCGGCGGAAATGCGATCGTTGAAATCTTTGTCTCCGGCCGTACCGCTGCCAAGGCAGTAACCGCAGACAACTGATTCTCCGGCAATAAACATGAAACAGGCATATGAGGCATCCTGCATGCATTCATATGCCTTTTCGTTTTTCTGCGGCATTTTCTCATGCAGAAATCATGAAATCGGATACAATATAGTTCATATGAAAAAGACAGTCTTTTTGCTTACGGCAGCGCTGTTACTGGCAGGCTGCGGTAAGGGCAATAACGAACCGGAACCGGCGCAGCCGCAGGAAGCCGGAGATATCACACTGCTTGTCTGGTGTGATGAAGCGGAACTTGCGGGATTTCAGGAGAAAGCCGACGCGTTTACATCACAGAATCCGGATAAGGGCTGGTCGATCATCATCCAGACAGAGTCACTGGATACGGTGAGTGATACCGTGCTTACCGATCCGGCTGTGGCCGCAGATATTTATGAGTATCCCGAACATGACGCAGGGATGCTGATGGAGGCAGGGGCGCTTCCGCACCGTGAGGATGGGATATACGGTATTCCGGTCGAAGGAAAAGACGGTGTGCTGGTCGGACTGAATCCGAACAGTGCGCATCCGAAGGAAGCGGAAGAACTTGCAAATGTGCTGACCGGGCGGACAGAATAACGGTCCGCTGAGGAATCATTGATAGGGGGAAATACGTATGCTGAAACAGGTATCTGTAATTGCGGAAAACAAGAAGGGATCGATGAATAAAATCATCAGCAACATCTCCGAGGCCGGAGTCGATTTTTACAACGTCGTCAGTAATGACAGCCCGGAATTCGGCATCATCCGGATGCTGTGCTCGGATCCGGAGAAGGCAAAGGCAATTCTTGAGGAAGAAGGATACCTTACCAAGATCGATAATGTGCTCGGCATCGTCATCTCGGAAGAAGTCGGCAGTCTGAACCGTCTTCTGAAGGATGTGTCGGACAGTTTTATTAATATTGATTACCTCTATGTCTGCTATATCCGGAACGTGGAGAATCCGGTCGCGATCCTGCATGTACAGGAGAGTGCGGAAGTGCAGGAATGCCTGAAGGGAAAGGGCTACACTGCGCTGGATAACAGCTCCTTATGAGCCGGCGGGAAATCAGACGGATAGGAATTGTATCGGTCATGCACTGCATGATCGATTTTCTGTGTGCGTTTGCGGTGTTCGGAACCTTCCGCTACCGCTATGATCCGTTCCGCGTATATCTCTACTACAGCTTTTTTGCCTTTGCGGTACAGATGCCGCTTGGCATTCTGCTGGACCGGATCATCGGGGAGGGCAGGATTTCGAGAGATCTGCCGCCGTTCTGGTTTACGACCGCAGGTATTCTTGTCACATTGCTTGGAACCGTTACAAATCCTGTAATTCTCGGCATCGGAAACGCGCTGTTTCATACCGGCGGGGGAGTTACATCCATCCAGGAAGATGACCGTACCGGACTGCGCGGAAGAGGGCTTGGCGTCTTTGTGGCGCCGGGTGCCATCGGTCTGTTTCTCGGCGGACAGATCAGCAATGCCGGAAAGGGAATTGTGTTAGGAGGTTCCATATTAGTGCTTGCGGCACTCTGGATCACGCTGTATCGGGCCATGCAGGGATCTGAACCGGAGTATGCGTCCATGCCGGAGCTTGTATTTGAACGCAAGGGGGTTATTCCTGCAGTACTTGCCTGTTTTGCGGTTGTGGTCATCCGCTCGGCAGTCGGGACTGCAGTCAGCTTTTCCTGGAAAAACGGCTTTGCGCTGGGGTTTCTTGCGACGGTCATGCTGGCAGTGGGGAAGAGCGCCGGCGGATTTGCGGGTGCCCGGTTTGGAATACGGCGTACTGCGCTGGTTTCGCTTCTTGGAGCGGCAGTCTGTTACTGTTTCAAGGATATTCTGCCGTTTGGGCTTGCGGCGCTGTTTCTGTTTAACATGTCGATGCCGCTGACCCTCTATCTTCTGGCAAAACGCATGCCCGGCATGCCGGGACTGGCATTCGGTCTTCTGACCTTTGCGCTGTACCTTGGCTTTGTGCTGATTTATACGAGTCCTGTTTCGGTTCCGCTGATCGGACCGATCGGCAGTCTTGTTTCGGCAGGGCTGCTTGCGTATGCGGCGGGAGAATCCGATGCAGGCTGATATTTCCTTTCTGATTCCGATGACGTTAACAGCGGTCATTGAAATGGGTGTCGGATATCTGCTTGGCATCCGGAGTGTCAGGGGGCAGATGCTGATCGCGCTGGCGAATATTCTGACCAATCCGCTGCTTCATCTCATTGCAGGGCTTCTGTATCTGCGGATGGATCTTCCGGCAGTCCATATGGTTATTTATCTGATACTTGAACCGCTGGTCATTCTGCTGGAAGGCTGGATTTACCGGATGGGACTGAATATGCCGCATCCGTATCGGAATTCGCTTATAATGAATGCAGTAACCATTACGGGAGGTTTATTATGGATGCTCTTATCACACTGAGCAGGATCATGTTTGATATTCCTGCCGATCCTGTCGTTCAGAAAACGGGCAGCGGACTGACACCGATCCTGATTATCGCGGTCGTTGCTGTTGCGGCAGTTCTCATCTGGAAATTCTACGGCAAAAAGAAGGGCGCCTGAGTAAGACAGCCCAATTATGCGGAGCGGTTCAGCGCTTCGCTTTTTTAACGAATGAAAATACTCTTCAAAATTTTCATAAATTTTCTGCAAATTATGAAAAAAGAAGAAAGAAATGTGTTGAATTGGTGAAATCAACTCAATATAATAAACACAACTTCATTTTTGTATGGAGTTAGAAATCGAGGGAAAGAATGATGAAATTCGAAAAACTTGTTAAAGGAGGACTTGCTGCAGTAATGGCACTGTCCATGGCAGCTTGCTCCGGAAGCGGTTCTTCCGCTGACACATCCACCCCTGCAGCAAACGATGGTGCAGCTACAGACGCTGCAGCAGCACCGGCAGAGACAACTGCTGCGGCAGGCGCTTTCAAACTCGGACTTTCCGGCCCTCTGACAGGCGGCGCTTCCGTCTATGGCCAGGCAGTCAAGAACGCTGCAGAGATTGCAGTCGAAGAAATCAACGCGAAGGGCGGCGTTCAGTTCGAGCTCACCATGGAAGATGATGAACACGATGCTGAAAAGGCAGTCAACGCATACAACGCTCTGAAAGACTGGGGCATGCAGATCTCCCTGCTGACCGTTACATCCGCTCCGGGTGCTGCGGTTGCACAGATGTACCAGGATGACAGCACATTCGCTCTGACACCGTCCGGCTCCTCGCTGGCAGTTATCTACCAGGATGCGACAAATGCTGCGAATCCTTACGGCAACGTCTTCCAGATGTGCTTCACTGACCCGAACCAGGGTGTTGCGTCTGCAGACTATCTCAGCGCAAACCCGCAGCTCGGCTCAAAGGTCGGTATCATCTATAAGAACGATGACCAGTACTCCATCGGCATCCACGACAAGTTCATCGCAGAGGCTGCTGAAAAGGGTCTCGAAGTTGTTTCCGATGAAGCATTCATGGGTGAAGACAACGACTTCAACGTTCAGATCACAAAGGCTAAGGATGCCGGTGCAGACATCCTGTTCCTCCCGATCTACTATCAGCCGGCTTCCACAATCCTCAAGCAGGCAAATGACATGGGCTACAAGCCGACCGTATTCGGCGTTGACGGCATGGACGGCATCCTCTCCATGGAAGGTTTCGACACCAGCCTGGCAGAAGGCGTTTACCTCCTCACACCGTTCTCCGCAGATGCTTCCGATGATCTGACAAAGAACTTCGTCTCCACATATCAGAGCAAGTTCGGTGAGACACCGAACCAGTTCGCTGCGGATGCTTACGACTGTGTCTATGCAATTGCACAGGCTCTCGAGGCTGCAGGCTGCACAAGCGATATGAGCAATGCGGACCTCAAGGACGCTCTTGTTCAGCAGTTCACTTCCATGACATTCAACGGTCTGACCGGTACAGATGTTAACTGGAACACAAGCGGTGAAGTCTCCAAGGCTCCGAAAGCAGTCGTTATCGAAAACGGCGTTTACGTTGGCGCAGAAGGCTGATCAACAGGTTTTCAAGTGGAATTTTGAGGTTGCCAATGGAAACATTGGCAACCTTATTGTATTTTTAAGGGAAGGGGGATTAATCTATGGCCTTTTTATCATATCTGATCAACGGGCTGAGTCTTGGGAGCGTATACGCAATTATTGCGCTTGGTTACACCATGGTATACGGTATTGCGAAAATGCTTAATTTCGCACATGGCGATATCATGATGGTCGGCGCGTTTGTTGCGTTTTTTGCACTGAACAGTTTCGGCCTGCCGGTGATTGTTTCGGTGGTGTTGTCGATGCTTGCGACAACCGTACTCGGTGTCGTTATCGAACGGCTTGCCTACAAGCCGCTGCGTCAGGCAACCAGTCTGTCGGTTCTGATCACCGCCATCGGTGTCAGCTATTTTCTTCAGAACGGAGCACAGCTTCTGTGGTCCTCTTCCACAAAGGTTTTCCCTTCCATTATCGGCAACGGATCACTGAAGTTATTCGGCGGGCAGCTTCAGATTTCCTATCTTACACTGGTTACGATCTTTGTATGTGTCGCCGTAATGGTCTGCCTTACATTATTCATTAATAAGACAAAAACGGGCATGGCAATGCGTGCATGCTCAGAAGATAAAGGTGCCGCGACATTGATGGGCATCAATGTCAACAGCATCATTTCCATTACCTTCGCAATCGGCTCCGGTATTGCGGCACTTGCGGCGGTTCTGTTATGCGCAACCTATCCGACCTTAAGCCCGACGCTTGGCTCCATGCCCGGCATCAAGGCATTTACCGCTGCCGTATTCGGCGGTATCGGTTCGATCCCCGGCGCATTCCTCGGCGGACTTCTGCTTGGCGTGATTGAGATTCTTTCCAAGGCGTATGTTTCCACCCAGCTCAGTGATGCGATCGTGTTTGCGGTTCTGATCATCGTACTTCTGATCAAGCCGACCGGACTCCTCGGCAAGAAGCTGAGTGAGAAGGTGTAAGGAGGCGGCTATGAAGACAAACAAGAATTTCTTCGCGAAACTGTTTACCAGAGAATATCGCAGCCGGCTGATCTCCTTCCTGATCATCATTCTCGGTTATATCGTTATTGAGCTTCTGATGGCGACCGGCAATCTCTCCAGTATGTTCCAGTCACTGCTGGTTCCGGTTACCTGCTATATCGTTGCGGCACTCGGTCTTAATCTGAATGTCGGTGTATCGGGTGAGCTGAACCTCGGCCAGGCCGGCTTCATGTGCATCGGTGCCTTTGCCGGTGTCTGTATTTCCGGCGCGCTTGCGGGTGTTATTTCCAACGGCATCATCCGGCTGATCATCGCAATCATCATCGGTGCTCTGCTTGCGTCCCTGTTCGGCATTCTGATCGGCATTCCGGTTCTGAAACTGCAGGGCGACTACCTTGCAATCGTAACGCTGGCATTTGGTGAGATCATCAAATCTCTGATTAACAATGTTTACGTCGGTTTTGACTCCAACGGATTCCAGTTCAGTTTTGTCGAAAACAAGCTGAAGCTGGCACCGGGCGGAAAAGCGCTGATCAGCGGACCGATGGGTGCCACCGGCACACAGCGTATTGCGACCTTCACGGTTGGTGTCATTCTGATCCTGGCAGCCCTGACGATTATCTACAATCTGATTTACAGCCGCAGCGGCCGTGCGATTCAGGCATGCCGTGACAACCGCATTGCGGCAGAGTCAGTCGGTATTCATGTGGCGAACACAAAGATGCTGGCGTTCGTGGTATCCGCTGCGCTTGCCGGCGCGGCAGGTGCGCTGTACGGTCTGAACTATACGACACTGATCCCGTCCAAGTTCGGATTCAATCTCTCGATTCTGATTCTTGTATACGTCGTGCTCGGCGGTCTTGGAAACATGACCGGAACGATCATCTCGACGATCGTTCTCGTGCTTCTGCCGGAGCTGCTCCGCGGTCTGCAGGATTACCGTATGATCATCTATTCCGTAATCCTGATCCTCACGATGATCCTCTCCAACAATGAGAAGGTGAAGACATTTGCGGCCGGTCTCCGGAAGAAACTGACCCGAAACAGAACAAAGGAGGCGGCAGCGGATGAGTGAAAATAAGATTCCCGTTCTCGAAGTCATCGATCTTGGCATCGACTTCGGCGGACTGACTGCGGTCAATGACTTCAATCTGAAGGTATATAACAATGAGATCGTCGGTCTCATCGGTCCCAACGGCGCCGGTAAGACCACCGTCTTCAACATGCTGACGAAGGTTTATCAGCCCAGCCGCGGAACGATCAAATTCTGCGGACAGGATACCGCCCGCATGAGTGTTGTTGAGATGAACAAGGCCGGTATTGCCCGGACCTTCCAGAATATCCGTCTCTTCTCCAATATGAGCGTGATCGACAATGTCAAGATCGGCATGAACAACCAGATCACGTACAATAATGTTGAGGCGGTGCTGCGGCTTCCGAAGTACCGTGAACAGGAAGCGAAGGTTACGGAAGAAGCGATGGAGCTGCTTCGCATCTTCGGTCTTGATAAAGATGCAGATCTGATTGCCGGAAATCTTCCGTACGGTGCACAGCGGCGTCTTGAAATCGCCCGTGCCATGGCGACAAAACCGAAACTCCTGCTGCTGGATGAACCGGCAGCCGGCATGAACCCGCAGGAGACCGCCGACCTCATGGATATGATCCGTTTTGTACGGGATCACTTCCACATTGCGATTCTTCTGATCGAACATGATATGAAGCTTGTAATGGGCATCTGCGAACGCATTTCCGTACTGAACTACGGCATGCTGCTGGCAGAGGGAACACCGGCGGAGATTCAGGCAAATCCGCAGGTTATCAAAGCTTATCTGGGAGAGTGACGAAACTTATGCTGAATGTAGAAAATCTGGTCGTACGCTACGGTATGATCGAAGCGATCAAAGGAATCACCTTTGAAGTAAAAGACGGTGAAATCGTCACCCTGATCGGCGCAAACGGTGCCGGAAAGACCACAACGATGCATGCAATCTCCGGACTGATCAAACCGGCATCCGGTTCGATTTTCCTGGACGGTACGGATCTTACGAAAGTGCCGCCGCATACCATCGTTACGCGCGGTCTTGCGCAGGTTCCGGAAGGACGCCGTGTCTTTGCGCAGGAAACGGTTGAGGAAAACCTGACCCTCGGTGCCTTCTTTCGCAAGGACAAGGATAAGATCGAGGCGGATATGGACAATGTCTATACACTGTTCCCGCGTCTGAAGGAACGCCGCACCCAGCTTGCCGGAACGCTTTCCGGCGGTGAACAGCAGATGCTGGCAATGGGACGGGCACTGATGGCAGACCCGAAGATCATGCTGCTGGATGAACCTTCCATGGGTCTTTCTCCGCTGCTTGTTTCCGAAATATTCAGTATTATAGAAGAGATCAACAAGAAGGGGACAACCGTTCTGCTCGTTGAACAGAATGCGAAGCGTGCACTTGCGATTGCCCACCATGCATATGTACTTGAAACCGGAAAAATCACGCTCTCGGGAACCGGTGCTGAACTGGCAAAGGATGAACGTGTACAGAAAGCGTATTTAGGAGGATAAATCATGTACGTTAAGGATCATATGACCAGGAATCCGCAGACGGTTACCAAGGATGTCTCGATTTCCAAAGCTGTCGAGATCATGGGAAGAAACAATTTCCATCGTCTGCCTGTCGTAGATGAAAACGGAGCTCTCATCGGTCTTGTCACACAGGGCGTTGTCGAAGAGAGCAGCGGTGCGCAGTCCACATCGCTTTCCATCTTTGAACTGAATTATCTGTTGTCCAAGCGCAAGGTCAGCGACATCATGATCACGGACGTCAAGACAACCACAGAGGATGTGTTCCTTGAGGAAGCCGCCAAGATCATGATCGACAACAACATCTCCGTGCTTCCGGTCGTTGACGCAGACCGCAAGGTGCTCGGCATCATCACCGAGAAGGATATGTTCCAGGCGTTCGTTGATCTGCTCGGATACGGCAAACGCGGAACCCGTTTCGTTATCCGGTGCGTTGACCAGCCGGGTTATTTCCAGGGTATCTCCAAACTCTTTGCGGATAACCTTGCCAATGTGGAATCCCTGGCGGTATTCCATACGGAAGAGCGCGGAACGGAAGTTGTCGTAAAGGCAACCGGCGAGATTCCGGTTGAGAAGATGCGCGACATTCTTCTGAAGGCCGGATATACGATTACCGAAATTGTTCAGACAACAATTGACGGCAAACGCGTCAAGCATCCAGTAAAATAAGAGGAAGAGACGGAGAAATCCGTCTTTTTCCGGAACGATAAAAAAGGAGTTTTATGACAGTTGGTGATCTTATTTTTTACATTCTCGATGCGGTGATTCTTTACATGCTGTATCGGATGTACAACAGTTCAAAGGAGATTCAGGTCAAGACCGTTCTCGGACCGCGCTGGGTGATTCCGGCACTGTTCTGGGCGATTGCACTGCTTGGATTCTTTAATTACAAAGGCGTGTTCCGCTGGGTCCAGACCATCCTGCTTGCGGTGATGGGCGGTATCTACTGGAAGATGGAATCGGGTCTTTCCCCGAAAGGCGTTGTCATGATCGGACGGCTGTATCCGTATGAGAAAACAAAGCCGATTGTGATCGACGATGAACAGCACTGTGTGAACTTTACGATCCGCCGTGCACCGACTCCGGTTTACTTTCTTCCCGAACAGATGAAGGAAGTGCGCAGTTACCTGTCCAAACATGCCGGTGTTGCCAAAAAGAGCACCCGCACAAAGACAAAGACTGCCGCAGAAAGCACCGGAAAGAAAGCGGCGAAACAGGAGACAAAACCCGAAACGAAGGCAGATTGAGTTCTGCCTTTTTATCTGCAACGAAAGGGGCGGGAGATGTGTTTCCAGTATGGAGATATTATGATTGAGCCATCGGTCTGCCGGAGGTTACAATAACGATATGGCATTATCGGTACGGGAACTGAAGGTACGGCGAATTCTGGACCGCTACGGCGACAGTCTCTTTCGTCTTGCCTGCTCGTATCTGCGCAATGAGGCGGATGCCCAGGAGATCGTACAGGATACCATCCTGCAGCTGCTGCGCTATGATCCGGATTTCGGCGGTGATGCCGGAAAAGAAAAAGGATGGCTGATGAAAACCGCCGCAAACCTGTCACGCAACCGGCTCCGTTATCAGAAAACCCATGCCGCAGAAGAACTCGATGACAATACAGAAGATGCACAGGATGCTGATCTGAAGTTTGTATGGGAGGCGGTCGGACAGCTGCCGATGCGTTATCGGGAGATCATCCATCTGTTTTATCAGGAAGGTTATTCCGTGACTGAAATAGCGGATATTGTCGGAAGGCGCGAGGGAACCGTCCGTTCGGACCTCTTCCGTGCAAGAGCGAAACTGAAAGAGATACTCAAAGATAGTTATGACTTCGAATAAATATCAGAAATACAACGAATCGATCCGCCTGAGCGAAGAGGCAAAAGAGGATATCCTCAAAGAGATCCTCGCAGCGGATATCAAACCGGCAAAGCGCACCGTTCCCGGGTGGCGCTGGGCGGCGGTTTTTGCGTGCGGTCTCGCACTGTTCGCATTTCTGATCCTGCCGCGCACGAAGGTGCAGCACGCAGCACCGGCAAATGCGGCGGAAGAAAGTACGGCACGGGAAGAAACTGCGGCGGAAACGGAACTGATGGATGCCGCTGCGCCGGCAGAGGCTGTCCTCAGCGCAGAAACACTTTCCTCTGCGCTTGGCTACCGCATTCCGGATCTGAGCGGCTATGCACAGGATATGACTGCTTCGTATGAGCAGGTTTCAGAGAAACAGGCATGCATTACGCTTTCCGGGGACAGCGGGCAGATCCGGATTTTCTCCGCCCCGGTCACGGAGCCGGAAGTGCAGGCTGCGGGGGCTTATGAAGCGGATGCGGAGGCAGTCAGCGAAGCGATTTCAAACCAGACGGAAGCGAAGATCGAAGAACGGGTGTTTGAAGTAAACGGCATTGAATACCGCATTGTATTCGATACTCCGGTGGAACCGTCTGAGGCAGAACATCTGGAAGCCTATATCCGGGAGAATGCGCAATGAACCGCGCGAAAGACCGGATTCCGGCGCAGTATGCGTCACTTCAGTTTTTCTACTGGATGACCAATCTTTCCATTTACAGTTTTTCTTCGGCGTTCCTTCTGCCGAACGGGTTTTCAAGTTCGCTGGTCGGCATTGTCATGACGCTTGGAAGCATCGGTTCACTGATCCTGGAACCGGTGCTGGCGGATCTTGCGGACCGGTCCCGCAGGCTGACGCCTGCCGGTATCACGTCACTGCTGGCAGGCCTTCTGATTCTGTGCCTTGGCGGACTGCTGGCGGTACAGGGAAACGGAACGGCACTGTTTGTGTTCTATGTGCTCTGTTATATCCTGCAGACGATCATGCAGCCGCTGATCAATGAGATGAATTTCTTCCTCGAGCGGGCCGGTCATAAGATGAATTACGGTGTTGCCAGAGCGATGGGGTCGCTCGGCTATTCGCTGTTCAGTGCACTGCTCGGGGTTCTTACCCAGCGGTTCGGTATATCGATGATTCCGCTGATGACGATTGCTGTTCTGGCAGTGATGCTGGCTCTGCTGGCAATGCTCAGCCGTACGGCATCCTCTTCAAAGGATCAGCCGGATGTGCATTCAGAAGAGAAACAGAATCCGGGAAGTCTGATGGAGTTTGCCCGCACGCACGGAAAGCTGCTTCTGCTTACTGCAGGCGGCACGTGTCTGATGTTCTGCGCAAATGCCTGCGGATCATATCTGCTTCAGATCATGAATCATGTCGGCGGCACAACAGAAAACATGGGCTTTGCGCTTTCTGTCGCAGCCATTTCCGAAATTCCGGCTATGGTCCTGTTTGAACGGGTGCGCAGGAAAATCTCTACCGGCACACTGCTGAAAATTGCCGGTATCGGATATATCGTGAAGCATGTCATTCTTCTGATGGCGAAAAGTTATGCGGCAGTTCTGTTTGCCATGGTGTTTCAGATGGTCAGTTTCGCTGTCTATATTCCGGCCATTGTCGCCTATATGCATGAACATACCTCTGCGGAGGATGCGGTTAAAGGGCAGTCCCTGATGCCGCTTGCGTCTTCTGCCGCAGGTCTTCTGAGCAGTTTCTCGGGCGGCTTCATGATTGACCGCCTTGGTGTCGGCGCATTCCTGGCGGCATGCGTTGTCATGGCGGTACTCGGCACACTGATTGTCTTTGCGGCAGTCGGAAAGGAACAGAACGCATGAAACGGCATATTCTGCGGGCAGAACTTGAAGCGATGCGGGAAGATGACAATGCGGCATTTGTCGCAAAGCTGACTCCGAATATCGAGCCCTCATCGATTCTCGGCGTGCGTGTTCCGCTGCTGCGGAAGCTCGCAAAGCAGATCGTACGGGAAGGAAATGCGGAAACATTTTTGAACGATGTTCCGCATCGTTATCTGGAAGAAAATCAGATCCATGCATTTGTGATCAATGAAATAAAAGACTTTGACGAATGTATGGAGCGGTTGGGAGCGTTTCTTCCGTATGTGAAATGCTGGAATGTGACGGATGCGCTCCGGCCGAAGATCATTGCGAAACATACGGACCAGGCAGAGCCGATCCTGCGCAGATGGATGAAGTCCAGAGAACCGTATACTGTACGTACGGCAATCGGAATGTACATGGCGTATTATCTTGATGATGCGTTTCAGGCAGAACAGGCAGAGCGGATCGCAGACCTGCGCTTTGATCACTATTATGTACGGATGATGGCCGCATGGTATATGGCCACTGCACTGGCAAAACAGCCGGATACGGTCATGCCGTTATTGGAACAGCATCGGATGGATCCCTGGACCCACAATAAAACCATTCAGAAAGCTGTTGAGAGCTACCGGATTCCGGAAGATCAGAAGACATACCTGAAAACGATGCGCAGAAAAGAAGGATAATTAATATGAACATTACAGTGTATCTTGGCTCCAATCCGGGCAATGACCCTAAATATCTGAAGTATGCGGAGGAAATCGGCCGCGGTATCGGAAGTACGGGCAATACCATGGTGTACGGCGGCGCAAATGACGGCCTGATGGGACGCACTGCAGATGCGGTAATTGCCTCCGGCGGCAAGGTCATCGGTGTTATTCCGGAGTTCTTTCTGAAGCGCGGACATACTGAACTGGCGGAGCTTCATGTTGTGAAGTCCATGTCAGAGCGCAAGCAGAAGATGATGGATCTGGGTGATGCATTTATTGCACTGCCGGGCGGTCCGGGCACAATCGAAGAGATCAGTGAGATCATTTCTGCCGTACGGATCGGCCTGATTCATAAGCCATGTATCCTGTTCAGCCCGGACGGCTATTATGATGAATTCCGGGATATGTACAGGAAGATGGTGCGGGAAGGGTTCCTGCGGGAAGATGAGTTTTCCCGTATACAGTTTGCACAAACACCGGCTCAGGCACTTCAGATGGCAGGAATTACGTTATAATTAAAATAGGTAATATTCAGGGGGAATTTATAATGAAACGATTATTCAAACTGTTAACAACAGCGCTGCTTGTTGTAAGCTGCGCAGCGTGCGGAAATTCCAACAGTGTTTCTGGTATCGTAGACAAGGATGCGATCACACCGACAGACGGCTATGCAGAGGGCGGAATCGGTGACAGGATGAAAACCGCATGGTTTGACTTCACGGTCAACAGTGCTGAACTGAAGGACAGCTACGGCAGCGTTGTACCGAATGACGGAGAAACGCTTCTGGTCGTAAATGTTACGCTGCACAACACGTTCAGTGAAACCATTCCGATGTTTGACTCTGACTTCCAGGCACAGTGGGGATCGGATGGCGACGAAGATTACCGGTTCCCGGTCACCTTCGATGATGCGACTATGACGGAAAAAGGCATGCTGGAATCGGAATATGACCTTGACGCCGGAAAGACCGTTACCGGAGATCTTGTCTTCTCCGTACCGGGCGGACAGAGTGAATACTCTCTGTCATTCCTGGAATACTACGCACCGAATGAAGGGGAAGAGAACGGAGCCGAAGGCGATCTGTTCTTCGTTTACTTCAGCGCACAGTAAAACAAAAAAACAGCTCATCAGAGCTGTTTTACTTTGAGTTCGGATGGTTTTGACGGAATGGTCTCGTACAGCGTACGGGAGATGACCGGCGTATTGGGCTTCAGGTACTCACTGTTCAGAAAGGACAGATACGCCCCGGGTGTTACAAGGCCGCTCAGATAAACCAGGGAAAGATCCTTGTTGCGGATCAGTTCATCCGCAAGCAGAACGCAGTTTGTGGAGGAGATAAAATAGGTCCGGAATTTTCCGCGGGTAAATTTGTACATCTGACCGCCGGTGTTTTTATACACCCGGCTTGCGTAGTCTTTGTATGGAGTGATGTCCTGTCCCGCCTCATCTGCCCGCTGGGCAGCACTCTTCCATGGAACCGCCCGGGAAAGCAGTTCCTTGATATGTTCTTCCAGCACGGCTTTCTGTCTGTCATCCAGACGGATACCGTAGCCGACAATTGTTTTGCCTTCCACATTGATGCACTGACGCAGGAATTTTTCCTCATCGACCCACAGCATCACGCCGTCTCCATACGTGCCCATCAGGCGGCGGCTTTCCGGGTCATGATTTCCGTAGGAAATGATGGTTCCCTTATAGGAGATATCAATGTGTCCGAACGCTTCGGGGCCTTTTCCCTTCATATGAATAAACACTTTGAGATCTGCGTCCTGCGGATCTTTTTCATGGGACAAACGCGATGACTTCTCAAGCTGCCGCAGGGAGATGAACAGTTCCAGCGGGAAAAAGGCATTCATCAGGATCGGCGGGCTGTACGACCAGGAGGGAAGTTCGGGATGCTGCTGGCGGCGGAGAATGGAGAGATGAAACAGGGCACCGAGAATGCCGTACATCAGAAAATAGATTCCTGCGAATACGGACAGCACATCCGTCTTGATGGACAGGTTATGACTCAGAATCATGAACAGAGAGAGAATAATGGAAGTAACACCCATGAAAAAGCGCCGATAGGCACCGGGAAGCTGGTCATGAATCAGTACATGAAATTCGACAAGGGAGATGAAACCGCGTCCGAACATCCACCATCCGAAGAATACATGGAACCAGCGGACAAAGTTTTCCGGCTGTATCAGAATCGTAAAGAGAAAGATAATATCAAATACCACAAGGAGAATCGTTGCGGCATTGAGGCTTCGGATACCGGAACGGATGTTGAGCAGAAGCCGGATCGGGAGAGCTGCGCAGATCACCACGGCGAGAATATAGAGAATCGACCACCCGGTATAACGCCGGGTCAGAAACAGAATCCCTGTCACAAGGACCAGGATATCTGTGCCGAAGTTGCCGAGGGTGTCGAAAAAACTGATTTTTCTCATGTCGGAATCCTATCACAAATGCGGAAAAAGTGCATTAAATGCACATATTTTAAACAAATACGCGCATATGCCCGAGATTGAAAAAGGTCAAGACATGACATATTTCCGGTTCGTGTTAAGATAGACAGGCACGAAAGGATTTAAAAGCGTATGAATGAAGAAATTATCAAATCAATCGCAGAAGAACTGAAGATTACCCAGGCGCAGGTCCAGGTGACACTCAGCCTTCTTGAGGAAGGCGCAACGGTTCCGTTTATTGCGCGGTACCGCAAGGACCAGACAAAGGGACTCGATGAAGAACAGATTCTGTTCATTGAAAAAAAGCATAAATATGAAATCAATCTGAAGGAGCGCAAGGAAGCGGTTCTGAACCTGATCGAACAGCAGGGCAAGCTGACCGATGAGATCCGTGATTCCATCCTCGCCTGCAAGAAACTGTCTGAAGTTGAAGACCTGTACAAGCCGTACAAGCAGAAGAAAAAGACACGTGCTGCTGTCGCAATCAAGAATGGCCTTCAGCCGCTGGCTGACTGGATGCTGGGACTTCCGGCAGAGGGAGACCTCAATGCGGAAGCGGAGAAGTATCTGAGCGAAGAGGTCAAGACAGCCGCCGATGCGATTCAGGGTGCCAAGGACATTATCGCGGAGAATGTTTCCGATAATGCCAAGCTGCGCTGGTCGTTCAAGGACACCATCATGAAGACCGGTGTCATTGTCACAAAGCTGAAGAAGGATGCGGTCGACGAAAAGCATGTCTATGAGATGTACTATGACCGCAGTGAGAAGATCTCCCAGATCGCCAACCACCGTGTCATGGCGATTGACCGTGCAGAAAAGGAAAAGGTCATCACCGTTTCCTTCACCTATGACAATGAGCATCTGGAAGACGAAGCATACAAAGCATATGTACACGGCGCTTCCACGATCGTTTCTGAAGAACTGAAACAGGCAATTGTGGACGGCTGTGAGCGTCTGCTGTTCCCGTCGATTGAAAATGAGATCCGTTCCGATCTCTCCGATAAGGCACATACCAGCTCCATCGAGGTGTTCTCCATGAACCTGGAGAAGCTGCTCAGCCAGCCGCCTCTGAAGGGACGTATTGTGCTCGGCTTTGACCCGGGCTACGCCAACGGCTGTAAACTCGCGGTTCTCGATGATACCGGAAAGATGCTGACGGTTGATAAGGTTTATCCGTTTGACCGCAAGGGCGAGATCATTGAGGCTGCCGCCAAGAAGGTTCTCATGCTCATCCAGAAATACGGTGTTCAGATCGTTGCCATCGGCAACGGCACCGCATCCCGTGAGAGTGAGAAGCTGATCGCTGATCTGATCCGCGACAACAACCTCGATGTACAGTATGCCATCGTCTCTGAGGCAGGTGCGTCCATTTGGTCTGCACAGGAAGAAGCACGTCAGGAATTTCCGGATCTTGCGATCGAGCTGCGAAGCGCAATCTCCATCGGCCGCCGTCTGCTTGACCCGCTGCCAGAGCTCATCAAGATCGACCCGAAATCCATCGGTGTCGGTCAGTACCAGCATGACCTTCCGGAAAAGGCACTGAACGAGCGTCTCGACGAGGCGATCATGAAAGTCGTCAACCGTGTCGGTGCGGACCTGAATACCGCAAGTTCGGAACTTCTGACCCATATTTCCGGTCTGAACTCCGGTATTGCGAAGGAAATCGTCAAATACCGTGATGAAAACGGACGCTTCACCAACCGTGAACAGCTGCTTAAGGTAAAGAAGCTCGGACCGAAGGCCTATACCCAGTGCGCCGGATTCCTGCGCATCATGGGCGGTGATGAACCGCTGGATGAGACAAACATCCATCCGGAAAGCTACGATGCGGCACGCAAGGTCATGGCTGCCTGCGGCATCACCAAGCTCGGAACGCCGGATGCACAGTTCCCGGAGGAATCCGTGAAAGATCTCGGCATTGATGCATACACCCTGAAGGATATCGAAGATGCGATCCGTGCACCGCTGCGTGACTACCGTGATCAGTTTGAGACGGCAGTGCTCCGCAGTGATGTACTGGAACTCTCCGATCTCAAGGTCGGCGACCAGATGAGCGGTACCGTCCGCAATGTCGTGGACTTCGGCGCATTCGTCGATATCGGACTTCATGAAGACGGACTGGTTCATATTACCCATATGTCCATGAAGCGCATCAGTCATCCGAGCGAAGTGCTCTCCGTCGGTGACATCGTTACGGTGTATGTCCTGGATGTCGATGAGGCAAAGGGACGTGTTGCGCTGAGTCTGCTTCCGAAGGAGAAGCTGGATGAGCGTGATGCGATGATGGCCGCAAACCGCCGCAGAAAGAACAAAAACAACCGCCGTCAGGAAGAAAAGAAGCCGGTAACCATGGAAGACGCAACTGCACGTCTTCTGGCCCGCTTCGGCAAACACTGATTCACAGGAATATATGCGAAATGAAAGCGGACAGATCGATCGTGATCTGTCCGCTTTTTTCCGATTAACGATGGTTCAGGCTGTCTGCTGTTTTGCGAATGCGGCGTCCAGCCATTTGCCGCGTGCCAGCCGGATCAGGAAGAGAATACCGCGTACATTGAGTTCAATGCACATACCGATCCAGACACCCGGAAGACCCATCCGGCCGACCAGGAGAAGGGCGATGGAGATCCGTACGCCCCACATACTGATGAGATTGAGAATACCTGGAACCAGCGTATCACCGGCTCCGCGCAGCGCACCTGTCGCAACGATACTCGCCGCAAAGAGCGGTTCCGCAAGCAGTTCAATGCGCAGCACCCGCGCACCGAGTTCCTGTACTTCCGCAACCGGCGTCAGGAAGGCGAATACATACGGGCAGAAGAAATACATGAAGATTCCGGCGGCTGTCATCAGACACATGCCAAGACCCGTCGCAAGCCAGGCAAAACTCTTCGCAAGATCACGCCGTCCGGCACCGATCGACTGACCGACCAGGGTTGTCGCCGCAGCCGCGATACCAAAGCCGGGCATATAACAGAACGCTTCTGCCGTTACCGCAAAGGAGTTTGCCGCAAGTGAGATTGTGCCAAGCGGCGCAACGATTCGCGTGCTGACGATCTGTGCAATCGTCAGGGCAGAGTGCTCCAGTGCCATCGGAACGGAAATCTTCAAAGCCCGTCTCAGAACTTCCGGTTCTACCTTCCAGGATTCCTTTCCGCGCAGGCGGAGAATCGGTGATTTTACGCATACCGCATAGGCAAGCAGAATTCCGGAGAACAGATACGAACAGGCAGTTCCAAGTGCTGCTCCGGCGACCCCAAGCCCGGCACCGAATACCGGAACGGAAAGTCCGAGGAGCGAAATTGTCCGCGAGGGGAAGATAAAGAAGAAATTGAAGATGACATCACTTGCGCAGCAGATGACGCCGAGAATACTCGGTGTACGCATGTTTCCGGTGCACTGCAGGGAAGAAAGAAACAGATTGTAGAGCTGACGCACCGGAAGAAACAGTGCATAGATCAGAAAGTAACGGCTCGCATCCCGCAGAATCGCCGGATCCCCATGAAGCCAGCCGGGGAGTGAACCGGAGATGGATACGCCGATGGTAAGCAGGATGAGAGAAAAGCAGAATGCGGTCAGGATCGACTGGCGGAAGATTCTGCGTGCATGGGCATGGTCCTGTGCACCGACCGCCTGTGCGATCTGTACGGAGAAACCGTAGGCACATGCCATCACAAGATTTCCGATCAGCCAGGTTGTGGAGGCGACAAGGCCGATGGAGGCACTTGCGCCGGCACCGAGCGATCCGACCATGGCAGAATCGATATACTGCATGACGATTTCCGATATCATTGCAAGAATGGTCGGAATCGACAGGGATATGACAACTGCGAGACGCTGTGCGGTTGAACTCTTCTCATTCGAATGAATGATCTGCTCGAGTGAAATGGATTTCATAATAATCGTTATTATAAAAGAAAAGCAGCGGATTGTGCATTGATATGAGCACTCGGGTTATAATTAAAAACAGCGGAGATTATTTTTATGAATGAAATCTATCTGGCCGGCGGCTGTTTCTGGGGCATGGAAAAGGTGTTTCGTGCACTTGACGGCGTAACGGAGACAACGGTGGGCTATGCCAACGGAACAACCGAACATCCAACGTATGAGGAAGTATGCACGGATACGACCGGGCATCGGGAGACCGTGAAAGTGGTATACGATCCGGACCGTGTGTCCCTGCGTAAGATTCTGAAGGCCTATTTTATCTGTATCGATCCGAAACTGCAGAACCGGCAGGGCAATGACATCGGTTCACAGTATCAGACCGGTATCTATACGACGGACGCAGAGAGCCTGAAGATTGTGGAATCCTATGCGGCAGAAGAACGGAAAAAGCATGACCGCTTTTACACAGAGATCATGCCTCTGAAACATTTCTGGCCGGCGGAAGAATACCACCAGAATTATCTGGAGAAGAATCCGAACGGGTACTGCCATATTACAACCAGAGAATATGAACTTGTAAAGCAGCTGAATCAGGAGGGAGATGACAGCGAATGATCAAGGATATCTATAAAGACGGATATACACAGAACCGGGAAATCTCCTGGCTCCGCTTTGATGAGCGCTGCCTGAATGAAGCCCGTGATTCCAGTGTTCCGCTGCTGGAACGTCTGAAATTTGTCTCGATTTTCTCGTCTAATCTGGATGAGTTTTTCAGTGTCCGTGTCGGTTCGATTACGGATATGAAGAAATACAAGCCCAATTTTGTGGACAACAAATCCGGACTCACACCGGAGGGACAGCTGAAAAAAATTTATCAGATGTCCAACCGTCTGTGTGACCGGCGGGAGGATGTGTTCCGCGATCTGAAGCGCGCGCTGAAAAAAGAGGGCATCCATGACCTTACGATCGATGAATGCACGAAGGAAGAGAAGGAGTGGATCCGCAAGTTTTTCCGCTCCGTTGTCGCTCCGGTGCTCGGCGGTCAGATCGTAGACAGCCGTCATCCGCTTCCGGCGCTGCAGTCCGGTGTCGTCTATGCGGCCGGAATCATGAAATACAACGGCTCGGATGTATTTGCGCTGGTGCCGATTCCCTCATCGCTTCATAAGATTGTCCGTCTTCCGGGCAAGAAGGATGTCGTCCGCTATGTTCACATGGAAGATATCGTTCTGGCTAACCTGGAAAGCATCTTCAAGGGTGCTGTCGTCAGTGAGCGCATCAAGTTCTCGCTGATCCGCAATGCGGATGTCAGTGTGGATGATGATTCCTTTGAAGAAAACGAGGATTATCTTGCGCGGATGACAGAGATGCTGAAGAAGCGGAAGCGCATGAATCTCGTCCGTATTGAACTGTCACGTCGGTTAAGCGAAGGCATGGCAAAACATCTGACAAAATACATCAAGACAGATGACCGGATGATCTATGTATGCAATATGCCGCTCGACCGCAAATACATGTTTCAGGTCGGGGACCTTCTTCCGGAGGAACAGGCAAAACGTCTGTCCTATGACAGGTATCTGCCGAAGATGAGTGAGGCATTTGATTACTCCAAAAACCTGTTTGATCAGGTACAGAAGAAGGATGTTCTGCTTTCCTATCCGTATGAATCCATGGATCCGTTCCTGCTTCTGATCAAGGAAGCTGCGTCAGATCCGTCGGTCATTTCCATCAAGATCACGATCTACCGGCTTGCGCGCAAGGCAAGACTCGTGGATTATCTGTGTCTTGCGGCAGAGAACGGAAAAGAAGTTGATGTGCTGATCGAACTGAAGGCACGGTTTGATGAACAGAATAACATTGACTATTCCGAGAAGCTGATGGATGCGGGATGTACCGTCATGTATGGCTTTGAAGACTACAAGGTCCATTCCAAGGCCTGCCTGATTACCCGCATGCAGGATCGCAAGACGTCCCATGTGGCGCTGATCGCGACCGGAAACTTCAATGAGAATACGGCACGGCAGTATACCGATTTTGCATATCTGACTGCCCGTGCGGGAATTGTCCGCGACACGGTGGCCTTCTTCCAGAACATGATGATCGGAAAACTCGACGGAACCTATCGTTACCTGCTTGTTTCGCCGGTATCGATGAAGCAGACCGTGATTGAACTGATCGACCGGGAAATTGCCAAGGGGGAGAAGGGCGTAATTACCTGCAAACTGAATTCCATCACGGATGAAGACATCATCTGCAAGCTCCATCAGGCAAGTGATGCCGGCGTTACCGTCCGTCTGATCGTCCGGGGAATCTGCTGTATCCTGCCGGAGGTCAAAGGAATGACGGACAATGTGCACGTCCGCTCCATCGTCGGCCGGTATCTGGAACACTCCCGGATCTACCAGTTCGGTACGGGCCGGGATGAGAAAATGTATATCTCTTCGGCGGATTTCATGACCCGCAATACCGAACGCCGCGTGGAGATTGCGGTTCCGATCATGGATGCGGCGATCCGGACCCGGATCCACCGGTATCTGGAACTCTGCTTTGCGGATAATACCAAGGCACGTTCGATGGACAATGCCGGAAAGTATCATCATATCCATGGCGATGAACCGGACAACTCCAGTCAGGATATTCTGATGGCCACCGCAAAAGGATCCGTAGAAGCACCGACGCAGGGAACGATTCGTCCGGCGCACAAGGGCATTATCTTCTCCACTACTTACAAACCGGAATTTCCGGAGGTGACCCGGGAGAAGAAACCAAAACGGAAAAAGGCTTCCGGCACAAAAAAGAGTGAAGGGAAGCCAAAGAAGAAGGACAGCGGAAAAAAGGCAAAAACCAAAGCGAAAGGAAAAACCGGCAAGGGAAAATCCAAGACCGGCAGCAGTAAGAAGAAATGAAACTGACAATCTGTTTACAGGATCAGGTACCTGTTACCAGGCATTACCGTGAAGGCGTCAAAATCCGTGAGATTGCCGATGAGATGCAGAAGAGCCATCCTTACCGCATTGTTCTGGCGCGGATCGACGGTCATGTACAGTCGCTGAACCGTGATCTTTCCTATGGCGGGAAACTGGAGCTGCTCGATATCCGTGACCCGGGTGCGCGCATGACCTATCAGTCCAGCCTGTTACTGCTGTATATCAAGGCAGTGCATGACGTGGCCGGCAAGGATGTCAGCGTCCGCATCAACAACAGCCTTTCCAAGGGCCTGCATACGACTGTCAAGGGCGTGCATGTGACGGATGAATTTACCGCATCTGTGGAAGCACGCATGCGTGAACTGGTACAGAAGGCGGTGGAAATCACAAAGCAGACCTACAGCCGTGAGAGTTTCCGGGAACTGATGAAGCAGCACAAACGGGAGCGTGAACTGGAGCGTCTGAACAACATGCCGGATGTGCAGAATATCGATGTGTTCCGTCTGGAAGAGGAACTGATGATGTCTTCGTATGAGCTTGTGCCGGATACCGGGTATATTGATCTGTTTGAGGTCATGGAGTACCGGCATGGCGTGCTGGTGCGCTTCCCGCATCAGTCCAACCCCTCGGTTATTCTTCCGTTTGAAGAACAGCAGCTGCTGTATGATGCATTCTCCGAGGAAACCCGCTGGTGCAAGCTTACCGGCGTATATCTTTCTGCCGATCTCAACCGCAGTATTCTCAACGGCAGCGTGCGGGATCTTATCTTTATGAATGAAGCACTGCATGAAAAGAAGATCACGGAGATTGCGGAGGCGATCGCGGAATCGAAGAAACGCATCATTCTGATTGCCGGACCGTCGTCTTCCGGAAAGACCACCTTTGCCAACCGCCTGAGCATTCAGCTGCGGGTTGCCGGGCTCAATCCGCTCTATATCGGAACCGATGATTACTTCATCGACCGGGATGATCTGAAAAAAGGACCGGACGGGGAATATGATTTCGAGGGACTGGATGCCCTGGACCGCGATCTTCTGAACCGTGATCTGCAGGCGCTGATCGACGGCAAGACGGTGGATATTCCGTTCTACAATTTCAAGACCGGCGCGAAGGAATTCGGCAAGCGGATCACTTCCATTGATTCGTCACAGCCGATTGTGATTGAAGGCATCCATGCACTGAATCCGGTGCTTACCGAACAGATTTCGGATGATGAAAAATTCCGGATCTACATCAGTCCTTTGACCCAGCTGAACATCGATCATTACAACCGGATTCCGACAACCGATGCCCGCAAGCTGCGCCGTATCGTACGGGATGCACAGTTCCGCGGATACAGTGCCGCACAGACGATTCATATGTGGCCGAAGGTCAGCCGCGGCGAGGATAAAAACATCTTCCCGTACAACGACCTTGCGGATATGTTCTTCAACAGCCAGTGTATTTATGAACTGGCCGTGCTGAAGAAATACGCAAAGCCGCAGCTGGAAATCATTTCCGATGACCAGCCGGAATATCCGGAGGCACAGCGTCTTCTGAAACTGCTGTCGTATTTTGTGACACTGGAAAATGATGAGCTGATTCCGAACAACTCCATTATCCGGGAGTTCATCGGCGGATCGGTTATTGTTTAGGAAAAAGAGAAGGGAAAATGAAAACCGGAGAGATCACAGGTCTCTCCGGATATGTAATTATTTTTCCTTCTTTTCTTTTTTATTCTTCTTTTTCTTTTTCTTCGGTTCTTCCGAATAAACAGGAATGGTCTTGGCACTGACATCCTGCGGCGGAAGCTCACTCTTGATCTGTTCTTTCAGGGTCTGGAAGGTTTCGAGTCGTTCTTTCGTAACTTCCGGATAATGGGGATCCATTTCCTTCAATGTATCGAGGATGATCTCACTGACGACATAGCGCATATACCACTTGTGATCTGCCGGTACGACGAACCACGGGCATTCTTTGGTGGAAGTTGCGTTGATGGCATCTTCAAATGCCTGTTGGTATGCATCCCAGTACTTGCGCTCATTCCAGTCGGATTCGGAGAACTTCCAGTTCTTTTCCGGCTCTTCAATCCGGGAAAGGAAGCGGCGAGCCTGTTCATCCTTGGATACGTTCAGGAAGATCTTTACGACACGGATACTGTTGTTCCAGAGGTATTTCTCGAAGTGTTTGATGTCTTCGTAACGATTCTCAATCACCTTTTCCGGATCGATGCGGTCGGCATGCGCCTGGGTCTTGTAAAGTTCACGGACCTTGCCGATCAGAACATCTTCATAATGACTGCGGTTGAAGATCGCAATCTCACCTTTTTCCGGAACCATCACCGCAACGCGCCAGAGATATTCATGCGCAAGTTCTTCAGAAGACGGAGACTTGAACGCAGCTTCATAGACGCCGTGCGGGCTCAGGCACTGCAGGACAGCGCGGATCGTGCCGTCTTTTCCGGCAGCGTCCATTGCCTGAAACAGGAAGATGACGCCTTCTTTTTTCTCCGCATAAAGCTTCTGCTGGAGTGAATCAATTTTCTTGTTGTTCTTTGCGAGTTTTGCCTCTGCGGCTTCGCGGTCTTCGCAGAGGGATGTGTCGTTCGTCTTGACCTTCTTCAGACGAAACGGTTTTGAACCATCGTAGCGATACTCTTTAAACATAGTCGGAATTACCCTTTCATTGCATTTATCATAACGCGAAATAAAACGGGACGGCACAAAAGATGGCGATTTGCGTTGACTAACTATCTCCTGCAATGTGAAACTGAACAGGTCTTGTGTTCTGTTTATCCAGCCTGATAACAGACATCGGAAGAGTGAAGGGGTAACGAATGTTTCATTTTGTGATAAATGCCTGCATGTTGGGAGTCGGTCTTGCGATGGACGCATTCTCCGTATCTCTGGCAAACGGACTGAATGATCCGTCGATGAGCCGGAAGCGGATGAACATCATTGCGGGAACATTCGCGGGATTTCAGTTTCTGATGCCGCTGATCGGATGGATCTGTGTGCATACGGTCGTGACGGTCTTTACACAGGTTCAGACACTGATTCCGTGGATCGCACTGATTCTTCTTGCGTATATCGGCGGAAATATGATTTACGAAGGACTTCATCCGGATAAGGAAAAGGAGGAAGTTTCCCATATCCTGAGCATGCATGATCTTGCACTCCAGGGTATCGCAACTTCCATCGATGCATTATCTGTCGGCTTTACCATCGCAAACTATGAATTTCCGGAAGCACTCGGTGCTTCGCTGATTATCGGCGGCGTTACCTATGTGATATGTCTTGCCGGTCTCCTGATCGGACGCAGGGCTGGAACGGCGCTTTCCGATAAGGCTTCGATCTTCGGCGGTGTCATTCTGATCCTGATCGGATTTAAAATCTTCTTCGGAATATGAAAACAGACTCGGAATTGATATCCGGTCTGTTTTTGATAATTACTTGTAGTCGAAGTTGCTGGGCTGCGCAAGCGGCTCATCGAGCATCTGGGGATGTGCAAAGAGATATTTGACGAGTTTCAGACTGCGTGCGAAGTAGAATCCGTCACCGATACGCTCATCGATGGTGACGCCGATGTCAACGAAGTCACGGATCTGTTCGCTGCCGTCGTCCATGATCACTTTTTCCTTATGCATGGTGCCGATCGTCAGCATGAACGAATTGGTTCCGTAGTTGTTCAGGTGGTGATATACCGCCGGGCATTTGATACTGCCGAGGTTGCTGAGGAAGATGCTGCTGTAGTTGGGATCACCGTCGGTGATGAACTTCGGGTTGACACCCCAGAAGTCCAGGCAGCGGATGATCCAGATCAGAAACATCATCAGCAGTTTCGGCATTGCCGCGAATTTATCGAGCAGTTCATCGACACCGCCGGTTGCGACTTCGCTCTTACGGGTTTCCTTAACATCACCGACAATCTTTTTCGAAATGCTGTCGAGATTGTCTGTGCCTTTCGGTGTCATGAACATCAGCGCTTCTTCACCGGATTCGGAGAAGCGGCGCTTTGCGACAAAGGCAACTGAGATATCATATCGTTCATACATGGTTCCGCCCTGTATGAAACGGTTCATGCGGTTCCGTTCCCGGAACATTTTTGTGAGTGCCATGATGAAGCAGTGAAACAGGGTGGTTTTGTATTCCGGATGGGTTGCGTTTTTCTGCTCGAGATATACGAGCAGGTCTGTGATATCAATCTTATCGTTGAGATAGCACTCACAGTCGGTGCGGTTCGGCATCAGACATGCCATGACCGTCTGCAGACCGGGAACCTTTACCTTGTACCCGTCGCGCCGGTCTCCCCATTTTCGCTTGCGCGCATCACTCATGCGGCGTTTTCCTCCATCTTTGCGGCTTCGGCATTGGCCTCTTCCTCAAGCTTCCGGTAAGCAACCTTACCGACGAGTGTCTTGGGAAGGTCGCTGCGGAATTCAATCTCACGCGGAAGGGCATATTTCGCGACATGCATACTCAGAACGTCGTTGATCTTGTTCTTCATCTCCTGATCTCCGGTATAGCCGGGTTTCAGAACGACGAATGCCTTGACCCTCTGCATTCTTCTCGGATCCTTCACACCGATGACACAGCTGTAGGCAACTTCCTCACAGGAGTCAATGATGTTTTCAATCTGACCCGGATATACGTTGTAGCCGTTGGTGATGATCATGCGCTTGATGCGCTGTTTGAAGTAGACGTAACCGTCCTTGTCCATGTAGCCGAGGTCACCCGTAAACAGCCAGGTATGACCGTCCGGCATCTTGCGGAGCGTCTGGGCGGTTTCTTCCGGATTGTTCAGATATCCGATCATGACGGAAGGACCGCGGAGAATGATTTCTCCTTCTTCCATCGGCGGAAGTTCTTCATCGGTGCCCGGGCGGACAATGCAGTATTCGGTATCCGGGAAGGGCAGGCCGATGGAGTTTTCACGGTAGGTGTCACGCGGTGTCAGGCAGCTTGCGGTAACGCACTCGGTAAGACCGTAGCCTTCGCGTACCTGAATGGTCGCATTGTGTTCCTTCAGGAATTCATCAACCTTCTTCTTGAGCTCCACACTCAGCGCATCACCGCCGCAGAACATTCCTTTCAGGCAGGAGAGGTCTGCGTCCTTGAGTTCTTCAATATGAAGCAGGGCTTCGAAGATTGTCGGTACACCGGCGATGAAGTTCGGCTTCTTCTTGATGAGCATTTCCGCATAGGACTTGCCGTTGAAGGAAGGCATCAGGATGCATTCCGCACCGTTGATCAGAATCGTGTGAATATTGATGCCAAGACCGAATCCGTGGAACACCGGCATGCATGACAGCATCGTGTCACCGGGGCCGAGCGGCTGCTGGATGGATTCCGTAGCCTGCAGGGCAGTTGCGTTGAAGTTCTGATCCGAGAGGCAGATTCCTTTCGGCTTTCCGCTGGTACCGCCGCTGTACAGAATCGCGGCAGTTGCCTTCGGGTTGTACACCGGCTCCGGAAGACGAACAGAAGGAACGCCTTTGGCAAGGAATTCTCTCCACAGCATGCCGTATCCGGTGTTCGGGAACTTCCGGAACTTGCGGCCCTGTGTGAACGCGAAGCCGATGCCCTTGATCATGTCAAGTTCATCCTGCATGCGGGCGGTCAGGATTGTGACCGGATGATTCGCTTCCTTGACGGCCGCATCCACTTTCTCATAGAACATGTCCATGGTGAGGATCATGCGGCTGTCCGAGATGTCCAGGAAGAAGGTGATTTCCTTTTGGGCACTGAGCGGGTGGACCATATTGCAGATGGCTCCGATCCGGTTCAGGGCATAGAAACAGTCAAGTGCCTGCGGGGTATTCGGCATGCAGATGGTGACTGCGTCGCCTCTGCGGATACCCATGGATGTGAATGCGCGTGCCGCGCGCTCAATTTTTCCGACAAACTGCCGGTAGGTCGTTTTCTTTCCGAAGAATTCATAAGCGGGATAGTTCGGATACTGGTCCGCCATCCGCTGGATCATCTGAAACATCGTAAGACGCGGATAATCCAAGTGTTTTTTTACTGTGTTATTTGTACTCATAAGAAAGATTTTATACCTTTTTTGACAACATAAACGCCCAAAATGCACTTTTTGTGTCCATTTACGTCTCTGCCCGCTGTCCCATCTGCAGGCAGGAATACCCTATAATAAGCAAAGAGATCACGCACAATGAGAACGCTGTCGGAATACCTGAAATCAGAATACGGAGAAAAAATATACAAACTGTCTCTCTGTTCAGGCTGTACCTGTCCCAACCGGGATGGAACGGTCGGAACCGGCGGCTGTACATTCTGTTCGGAAGGTGGATCCGGAGAATTTGCGGCAGCACCGGGTCCGCTGAGTGAACAGATCATTGACGCAAAGAAGCGGATTTCCGCAAAAACCCACGCAAAACGATATATTGCTTACTTTCAGTCATTCACCAATACATATGGAGATCCGGCCCGGCTGCGCCGTATTTACCGGGAGGCGATCCTTCGGGATGATATTGCGGTTCTCTCGCTTGGCACACGGCCGGACTGCCTTGGGGAAGAAATCATGGATGTGCTTCGGGAACTCAATCAGATCAAACCTGTCTGGATTGAACTGGGGCTTCAGACGATCCATGAGAAAACCGCACTGCGGATCAACCGCGGATATCCGCTTCCGGTATTTGAAGAAGCGGTCCGGAAACTGAAACAGGCAGGACTGCAGGTAATCGTGCATGTGATTCTTTCATTGCCCGGAGAAGACCGCGAGGATATGCTGGAAACCGCGCGTTACCTTTCTGCGCTGAATCCGGGGATTGACGGCATCAAACTTCAGATGCTCAATATTCTCGAAGGCACTGCCATGGCAGAAGAATATAAGGAACACCCGTTTCCGCTGCTTACCATGGAAGAATATGCGGAGATCGTATGCGAGATGATCCGGATCCTTCCGGATGACATCGTGGTTCATCGCATGACCGGAGACGGACCGGGAAATCTGCTCATTGCGCCGGAATGGGTGCGCAATAAAAAGAAAGTGCTCAATACGATTCACCGCAGGCTGCGTGATATCGACTGACCTGCAGGAAGAAAGGGTATACGGACTATGGCAAAGAAACGGAAACTGAAAAAGAAGGCAAAGACGCTGCTTGGAATCCTTGCGGCGGCAGTTCTTGCGCTCTGCGTGTTTGCGGGATGGAAGATTTATCAAAGCAGCGTCCGGCGGGCAGAAATCCAGCAGGTATACGATTCACTGGCACTGGCTGCGGATGAGGCAAAGCTACGCGTGGACTGCGGAAGCGCATTTGACGTTGAGAATGCCGTGCAGTACACGGATGGAACACTGTCTATGGAAGGGACGGTGGATACGAATACGATCGGTACCTATCCGATCGTGCTGAAGCTCTCCAAAGAAACATCATTCGGAGAAACCGTTACAAGGGAGTTTCCGGTGAATGTGGAAGTCATAGACAATACCGTGCCGGAAATCACACTGAACCAGGATGTCATGGAAGTACGTCTCGGCACAGAGAACGCAGACCTTGATTCAAATATTGCGCTTGTGACAGACGGAAAAGACGGTGACCTGCCAAAGAGCGATACCGAAACACCGGGCAGTTACTGCATCACAACGGATGCGGATTATACGAACGCCGGGGAATATACGGTGACGGTGACGGCGCTTGATCTTGACGGACATCGGACGGAAAAGGATTTCCGGCTTGTGGTGAATGCCGCAGATGAAACCACGAATCCGTATCGGATCCGGATCAACCGGGAACTGAATACCGTAACGGTGTACGCGCTGGATAAGGATGGAACCTACAGTGTTCCGCTGAAGGCAATGGTATGCTCCACGGGAGGCGCGACGCCGGTCGGTGTATTCCACACCTTTAACCGGGGAGAGTGGCGTGCACTGTTCGGCGGGGTATACGGACAGTATGTGACGGATATCGTCGGTGACATTCTGTTTCACTCTGTACCATACTATTCAATGAACAAAGGTGACCTTGAATATCTGGAGTACAACAAGCTCGGCACAAAGGCATCAATGGGATGTATCCGGCTGTGTGTTGCAGATGCATTATGGATCTTCCAGAACTGCCCGATCGGAACGGAAGTGGAAATCTATGATGATCCCTCTGATCCGGGACCGCTCGGGAAACCCGAATCGATCTATATTGATCCGGAAAGTGAAATCCGCGGCTGGGATCCGACGGATCCTTCCCCGGAAAATCCCTGGAATAACTGAAAAAACCGTCTGTCTGTAAAAGACAGGCGGTTTTCAGAAGGTGCTTATCCGTTTACCGGGGTGCCGCAGGTGACACAGAATTTATTTCCTGGCTGAATCGGCTTTCCGCAGTTTCTGCACAGAAGCTGTGCCGGGGCACTGCCCAGTTTTTCTCCGCAGTACATGCAGAATTTGAAGCCGTGATCAACGGTCTTTCCGCAGCGCGGACAGACGAGCGGCTGGTCCGGTGCCGGTGCTGCGTCTTCCTGCGCAGGGACAGCTCCCGGAAGTTCCAGTGAAATCGGTGTCTTCATGGCGGCAGTGACCGAATCGGGCTGCGTCAGTTCGATCGGTGCCTGCGGCTCTTTTTCCGCGGCTTCCGGATGAACCAGTTCGGGGAATACATTTTCCGGCGGTTCAATGATGATTGGTTCCGGCGCAACCAGCTCAATGGCCGGCTCCGGCTGTTTTGTTTCCGCTTCCGGAAGCACGAGTTCCGGCGTCTCCGGCTTCGGGGCAGGCTGCTTTGGCTCTGCAGGTGCAGCTGCTTCCTGTTCGAGAAGCGTTCGTAGATCGGTGAGGGCATCGATGGCGCGGTTTACAGCATCGAGTACTTCAGAATTATGGCTCATGATTGATACACTCCTTAACCTTAAGAAAATCATACCCGATAACTGTGTTTAAGCGTATGGATGTTTTCGGAAAAACGGTTTAAAAAGATTCTGACTGATGATGATTATAATTAAAGGGTATGGAATCAGCTCTCACCAATGCAAAACGCGAACAGCTTCTGCGGCGGGCGGGAATTACCGGCATTGCGGTAAATGCTCTGTTTGCTGCCGCAAAAATGACGGTCGGTCTGATATCAAACTCTGTTTCCATTATTTCGGACAGCGTAAATAATTTTTCCGACTGCATCACATCACTGATCACCGTAGTGTCTGCCCGGCGCGCAAACCGGATGCCGGACCGGTCTGAATCTGGATGCCTATGCCGGACTGCTGATATCGGGGCTGATGATCAAAACCGGTATTGAGATATTTCGTGAGGCATTCGATGCACTGCTTGTGACGAATGAAAACAGCGAGCTTGCCCGTGCAATCGAACAGACGGTTCTTGCGGTGGATGGAGTCCGCGATGTGTTTCATCTGGTGCTCCATAATTACGGACCGCTGAACCGGATCGGCTCCGCATGCATTTCACTCGACAGCGCGCGTTCCGTGGAAGAAGCCGCCGCAATCGCAGAACGTGCACGCAGAGCTGTACAGGAGGCGCACCGGATTGAACTGCGCTTCGACATTCATTCCGTAAATTCCGCGGATCGTGAGACAGCCGACGCGAAAACATACTGTGAGGATCTTGCGATGAAGATTTCCGGCACAACAGCCGTGCATGGGTTTGAGTACGTACGGGCATACGGAGAAATCCGCATTACAGTTGATGTGGATCAGCGGGTCCGCAATTTCAGTCATTATCGGGATGAGCTGTGCGGCGGAATACGGAAACGATACCCGGATGTCTATATCAAGGTCCGTATTGTGCCGCGTTAGAAGAACGATGCGCCTCCGTGGGCATCCGTATTGTCTGTGAACCTGTTGTGTGTATGATGGAATCAGGAGGATTCATGAGTTATGAAACGTATCATTGCGCTTGTGGACGAAGCGTTTGAAGATCTGGAGCACTGGTATCCGGTTTACCGCCTGCGGGAAGCCGGCTGCACAGTGGATATCGTCGGACCGAAGAAGGGAATGTACCACGGAAAATACGGGGTTCCCTGCGAGGTAACGATGACGTTTGATGAAGTGTCTGCGGCAGATTATGACGGTATTCTGGTTCCGGGTGGATGGGCGCCGGATAAACTGCGCCGTTATCCGAAGGTGCTGGAACTGGTCCGCGATATGAATTCGGAAAACAAACCGATCGGTGAGATCTGCCATGCCGGATGGGTGCTGATCTCAGCCGGAATCCTGAATGGAAAAACCGTCACAAGTACCGTTGGAATCCGGGATGATATGACCAATGCCGGTGCCATCTGGGTAGACCAGAAGTCGGTGGTGGACGGAAATATCATTTCCGCACAGTCTCCTTCAACACTCCCGGAATACATGCGTGATTATCTGCGTGTGCTCTTCGGAGAATAATGATTACTTACTGCCGTCCGTTTATCGGGCGGCTTCTTTTCGTTCCTGTGGTACGATGGATAGGACAGTACAAAGAATGGAGTAAATCATTATGGGCTTTTCGAAACAGTTTCTCTGGGGCGGCGCAACGGCCGCAAATCAGTATGAAGGGGGCGTATCCGAAGGCGGCGCAGGTCTTTCCACGGCGGATGTAATGACCAACGGTTCCCATACCGTGCGGCGGCAGGTTACCTGGATAAAACCCAATGGCGAGACGGGATCCACACCGCTCTGTTTCGGAAGCGACGAGCGGCATCTTCCGGAAGGGGCAGTGCCGGTACTTCTGGATGATCCGAAATATTATTATCCGTCTCATAAAGCGTCTGATTTTTATCATCATTACAGGGAAGATATCCGCCTCTGCGCAGAGGAGGGGTTCAACTGTCTTCGCTTTTCGATCAAGTGGTCACGTCTGTTTCCCAACGGCGATGATGAGACCGTAAATGAGGAAGGGGTCCGCTTTTACAACGCGGTTTTTGACGAATGTGCAAAATACAATATCGAACCGGTCGTGACGCTGCTGCACTATGAAACCCCGCTTGCGCTTGCGGCGAAGTATAACGGCTTTGACAGCCGTCATACCATGGAAGCTTACGTCCGTTATGTGAAAACCTGTTTTGAACGGTTTGGAACGAAGGTGAAATACTGGCTGACCTTCAATGAGATCAACTGTATTGATGCGGCACCGTATGTGACCGCGGGACTGATCCATGCCGATCCGCAGAATATTGCCAATGCGGCATTCCATCAGTTCCTTGCGTCTTCGCTTGTCGTAAAGGAAGCACATGAACATTATCCGGATCTGAAGATCGGCATGATGCTGGCATACGGACCGGTATATGCCTATACGGCAGATCCTGCCGATCAGCTGCTTGCCCAGCAGGCGATGAACCGGACGCTGTTCTACTCGGATGTGCAGATGCTCGGACGGTATCCGAATTACAAACTGGCGGAATATGAGCGGGAAGGAATCGTGCTTCCGGCAAAGGACGGCGACCTTGATACCATTGCGGCGTATCCGTGTGATTTCCTGAGTTTCAGCTGTTACGGATCGCATGTCATGACGGTTCATGATGAAAATGAGGCTAAAGGAGAGGGAAACGGCGGTGCGCAGGCACATACCGTACGCAATCCGTATCTTGCGACCAATGCATGGGGATGGGCTACCGACCCGCAGTGCCTCCGCATCACTCTGAACACGCTGTATGACCGGTATCACTGTGATCTGTTCTGTGTGGAAAACGGCATCGGCTGGAATGACGTCTTTGAGGACGGCACGGTTCATGATGACTACCGGATCGATTACATGCGCGCAAACATCCGCTCCATGCGGGATGCAGTGGATTTTGACGGCATCCCTCTGATGGGATATCTCTACTGGGGCTGTGTGGATATGGTTTCCAACGGAGAAGGTGAGATGGCAAAGCGCTATGGCCAGATCTATGTCGATGCGGATAATTACGGAAACGGCTCCTTCGCAAGAACACGGAAGGATTCCTGGTACTGGTATCAGAAGTGCATCGCGTCCAACGGAGAGGATCTGTAAGCGGAGAGGATTGTCATGCGCTGCTGGGATATTCTGAGCCGATACCGGAATGAACTGATGGGAATAGCGACTCTTTGGATCGTATTGCTTCACAGCACGATCTGGTTTTCGTTTTTTCCTGCCGCATATGTGAAGATGACCGGCTACTGCGGGGTGGACTGTTTTCTTCTGCTTTCCGCAATGGGACTGTATTTTTCCTGGCAGAAAGGTAATCACAGCATCGGATCCTTCTATCGGAGGCGTCTGTTGCGAATCTTTCCGGCTTATCTGATCGTGCTTGTGATCCGCTTCTTTCTCGAACAGACCGGCAAGCGGTATGTACTGCTTGCGGCGACGACGCTGTCCTTCTGGCTTCTGGATGATCTTTCGGCCTGGTTCATTGCCGGAATCACCGTGCTGTATCTTCTGAGCCCGCTGGTGCTCAGGGTGATGGAGTCAAAACAGCGGACAATCGGAATGGCCGGCTTCTTTGCGCTGGCACTGCTTGCGGGATTTCTGATGCGCCGGACACCACAGAACCTGTTCTTTGTACGGATTCCGTCATTCCTGCTTGGCTTTATCATCGGAAAAAATGTTTATGAAAAGCGCAGTATCACACGACAGACGGAATGGAGTCTGGCTGCGGCGTTTGTGATTGGAACGGTGTTGATGGTGATCTGTCAGCGGGGAATGGTCTCTGCCCATGAGACGCTCGACTGGGCATTGCGCTGGTATTCCGTTCTTCTGTTTGAGGTGCCGCTGCTGGTATACCTTGCACGGGCATTCCACTGGCTGAAGGAACACGGGCATACGTTGCTGAACCGGGGGCTTGCGTCGATCGGGTCCATCTCACTGGAGATCTACCTGCTGTTTGAAGTGCTGCTTCGGTTCTTCCGGGAAACCGATCTTGCACGGCTGCCGTTTGAATACCGCGGCTGGGTATACAGTCTGATCATTCTTGCGATGACCATAGCCGCAGGCGCCCTCGTTCATAAGGCTTCTTCACTTGTGAATGCTGTGCTGAACCGGCAAAATCAATAATCGAAAACAACCTGAAGTCTGTATCCCTCAGCCGGCAGACTTTATCTTTTTACGTCCTGTCATCTGGCGATGAGGCTGTACTTAACAAAATTGCATAAAAAACCGCAGCGTTTATGTGCTGCGGAATCATGAAGCATTATTGTCTGCGTCTGCGGTACCGCCGGCGGCGATTCTGTGCACGGATCATCAATAACAGAATCACCATGCAGATCAGGGAGGCAAGAATCAGCACGATGAGAATGACACCGAGCCAAAGCCTGCCGTTGGTGTAGTTATACAGTCCGCTCTGAATCTTACCGAAGAGATTTGCGGAACGCTGCTCGGTGACGATCAGGTCAACGGTCTTCACCAGCTGATCATAGGAATAAATCTTAACCGTTCCGACCTTGTCACCCGCCTGAAGCGGAGCACTTACGTTCTCGGGAAGATCCACATATACGTGCAGATTCTCGTCGCTTGGAAGGTCACTGGTGAAGCTTTCTGCCGCAACGGCCTCACTGGTACCGCCGAAGGCATTGATCACGCGGACGCTGCCGAAAACCTGTCCTTCTTCCACCGGGGTCTGCCGTGCGAAGTGTTCCCGATACCAGTTGTATACGGTCGCAGAGTCCTCAATGCTGGCAGGGTAGTGGGGTTCGACATATCCATGCGCATTGACCATCACAAGGTTCATTCCGTTGATCTCCGCATTGGAGACAAGGGTGTACTGTCCTTCAATGGTATAGCCGCTCTTGCCGGCAATAAATCCGGGAATCTCATAATTCTGATACTGCGGGTTTGCCTGGTTGATATACATGAGCACGAAGTTCGTCATGCCAAGACCGTCGGGAAAGTGAAGCACCGGCACGGAGGTATGGACCTGGGTCTTCAGAATATCCATGAAGGTCTCATTCTTCATGCAGTAGAGGTACAGCGTCATCATGTCCCGGCAGGTGGTGTAATGATCGTCGTCATGAAGACCGGACGTGTTGACAAAGTGCGTATCATGCATGCCAAGCTCTGCCGCTTTTTTATTCATGAGCTCGACAAAGGCTTCTTCATCACCTGCGATGTAGAATGCAAGGGCACGCGAACAGTCTGCGCCGGAGGGAAGCAGATCACCGTAGATGTGGTCCAGCGCCGTCGGTTCATCACCCGGCAGAAAACCAGCCCGGTTCGCGTTTGCGGCAATGAGACCGTTGAGCATTTCCTGTGTGAACTCAATCGTCACATTCTCCGGATCCGGGATCTTCTCAATCGCAATAATGGATGTCATCACCTTGGTAAGACTGGCAGGATACATCTGTTCTTCCGAACGCCGGTCAATCAGTGTCTGTCCGGTATCCGGATCGATCAGGTATACGTAATCACACAGAAGATCCAGTTCTTTCATGGGTTTATAAGTCGATGGATCCTGCTGTTCTATCGGTTCCGGCGCACCGGTACAGCCCGCCATAAGGGTGCCGATCAGTACCGCGGTGAGAAGTGTTTTAAAAACTTTCATCAAAAAAAATTATATATGATTTGACGAAATCAATGAACCTGTTATAATAACAAAGCACGCACCAGTGGTGGAATGGCAGACACGTACGCTTGAGGGGCGTATGAAGAGATTCGTGCAGGTTCAAGTCCTGTCTGGTGCACTGAGTTGAAACGCATGTCTGAAGGGATATGCGTTTTTCTTATGTTACCTGGATAACTACATCTTCTGTATCGCGGAACAGCAGTGCATGATTCACAGAATTCCGGTATTTTTTGAGGGAAATCGAAGATTTCCGGCTGAAATAGCCATAGATTGAGGGTTTCGGTTGTCAAAAGAAGGCTTGGACAATATAATTATTAAGTTTTGAGGGTGAAGGACTATGATGGATTATCAGAAGATTATTAATATAGCGGTCATCGCACACGTCGATGCAGGTAAATCAACACTGGTAGATGCGTTTCTCAAGCAGAGCCATGTGTTCAAGGACAACGAGAAAGTCGTGGACTGTGTCATGGATTCCAATGCCCTGGAACGGGAGCGCGGAATTACGATCTATTCCAAGAACTGCTCGGTAACCTATAAGGATTATAAAATTAATATCGTGGACACTCCGGGTCACGCGGACTTCTCCTCGGAAGTAGAACGTATTATCAAGACAGTTGATACGGTTATTCTTCTGGTTGACTCCAGTGAAGGCCCGATGCCGCAGACACGGTTTGTTCTTCAGAAGAGCCTTGAAATCGGTCTTCGTCCGATCCTTCTCATAAACAAGATGGACAAGCCGGATCAGCGTGCCGATGAAGTCATCGATGAAGTTTATGATCTCTTCCTTGATCTCAATGCGGCAGATGATCAGCTGGACTTCCCGATTCTCTATGGCGTCGCCCGGCAGGGAATTGTCCGCTATGACTGGAATGCGGATACCAACGAAGACATCACACCGCTGTTTGAAACGATCATCCATCATGCCCAGGCATATCCGAACCTGATGGAAGAAAATGTTCAGATGCAGGTATGTGCACTTGCATACGACGACTATATCGGCCGTCTCGGTATCGGCCGTATCTACTCCGGTACGCTGAAGGAAGCGACCACCTATGATGTCTGTAACAAGGCAGGCAAGAGCGGAAAGGGAAAGACAAACCAGATCTTTGTGTATAAGGGACTCAGCCGCGTTGCGGTTCCCGAAGCACAGTGCGGTGAAATCGTCATGATTTCCGGTATTCCCGATATCTCCATCGGTGATACGCTCTGCCCGGAAGGGGCACCGGATCCGATGCCGATCATCAAGATCGAAGAGCCGACACTTTCCATGAACTTCATGGTCAACGACAGTCCGTTTGCCGGACAGGTCGGCAAGTACGTTACCTCCCGCAACATCCGCGAGCGTCTTGAAAAGGAACTTGAGGTCAATGTCGGTCTCAAGGTAGAGGAAACAGATTCCACCGATACCTTCAAGGTCAGCGGCCGCGGAGAGCTGCATCTTACGATCCTTCTGGAACAGATGCGCCGTGAAGGCTTTGAAGTCGCCGTATCAAGACCGGAAGTCATTCTGAAGAAGATCGACGGCGTCACCTGTGAACCGATCGAGGAAGTCGTCTGTGATGTCCCGAATGAATACAGCGGCACGGTTATCTCCGCCCTGAATATCCGTAAGGGTATGTTACAGAATATGGAAGATGAGGGAACCTATACCCGGATCACCTATACCGTACCGACCCGCGGTCTCATCGGTTACCGCAGCGACTTTATCAACACGACACACGGTGAAGGAACGATGGTTCAGCGTCTGTATGGCTATGAGCCGTGGAAGGGTGACATCCCGCAGCGTGAGAACGGTGCGCTGATTTCGACCGAAACCGGCGGCGCCATGACCTATGCGCTCTGGAACATCCAGGAGCGCGGTCAGCTGTTTATCGGTGCGCAGACCCCGGTCTATGAAGGAATGATCATCGGTGTTTCCGCAAAGAACCGTGACATGACGGTCAATCCGATCAAAAACAAGAAGATGACCGCGGTACGTTCCACCGGCAACGATGAGGCGATGAAACTGGTTCCGCCGCGTATCCTTACGCTGGAACAGGCGATTGAGTTCATCAACGATGATGAGCTTGTCGAAATTACCCCGAATGATATCCGGGTGCGCAAGAAGTATCTGACGATTATCGACCGCAGACGCCACGCACGTGAGCTTGGCAAGCTGGAAGACGAAGACGCAGACTGAGTGAAAGAAAAAGGGCAGCGATGCCCTTTTTACATACAAAAAAGGGCGTCATTTTGCCCACTTAATCATTATAGCATATTTCAACGAGAATGTAAGGGGTTTCAAAAACCCGCATTATCGGTTATCAAGAATGTGAAGAAGGATTTACGAAACATAATGATCCGGGAGGTAATACATGGGACCGGGAATTCATGGAGGCAGCCGTCTGAACGAGACGAGCCTGCGTTAACAAACCAATACGTCTGCAATGCGGTACAAGTGATCCAGCGACGAGCACACAACGTGTTGTTCCGAACACCTTGCGGAAAGGATGCTTGAGGACGGTGCCGATCCGTCCGGGCAGGAATTTCGAAGGTGGATTCGCTGATAAAGCACGAATTTAGTTTCCTGGAATGTGACGGAACACAGCAGATCATTTTGAATAATACCTCCTTATCACCGAGATTCAAATGTGGTTCAAAGTTGACGAAGGACACACAAGGGCCGCACCTGAACGCAGACAGAACAAGAAGCACGAGATCCGCAGGTAATGCGGGTCTCTTTTTTTGTGCAGCGGGACATATTCGGACCGTGAAACACCACCTTTCGTAAGAAGAAACAGCCTTATAATGTTATAATTTCAAAAAGTAAAGGAGACGCATTATGAGATGCGCGATTTTTCTTGCGAAAGGATTTGAGGACTGCGAAGGTCTGATCACAATTGACATGCTGAGAAGGGCAGGAATCCCCGTGGATTCCGTCTCGATCACGGATGATCTGATTGTGGAGACTTCGCATGGTGTACGCCTGTTCGCAGACAAGACCTGGAAGGAAATCGATCCTTCCGATTATGATGTATTGATTCTACCGGGCGGTAAAGTCGGCACGATGAACCTGGACGCGTTTGAACCGCTGAAGAATGCCCTGAAGGCACACTTTGAAAGCGGCAAACTGACCTGTGCCATCTGTGCGGCACCGTCTGTGCTCGGTCATCTTGGGATACTCAACGGAAAGCATTACACAAGTTTCCCGGACTTTGCCAGTGACGCCTACGGCGGTATCTATGAGAAGGAACTTGCGGTGGAAGACGGAAATGTCATCACCGGCAGGGGAATGGGTGCCACCATTGAGTTTGCCAGACTGATCATCCGCCGGCTCACGGATGATGCGGTGATGCGGAAGCTGGAGTACGGAATGCAGTACGAACACAGTTTCCGGACACTTGAAAAACCGGAATAACGCGTAAGAAGGAAGAAGGAGAAAACTGATTATGTCCAATATGTTTACCCATGAATCACGGCAGTTCAAATTCGATATTCTCGTGAATATCTGCCGTCAGGCCTTTAAGGGGGAAGTTGTGGAAGATGATGTTCAGGCATATGCCCGCAATCTTGTTTCCCTGGAAGGGCCGCGGTACCGCTGCTGTGTGTATAAGGAGCGCGAGGTACTCCGTCAGCGCGTCCGTCTTGCGATGGGCAAGATGGCGCGTGAGGAGATCGAACCGAATCCCCGCCAGATCATTCACGTCATCGATGCGGCCTGTGACGGCTGTTCGATCAAGAAGATCCGTGTAACGGACAACTGCCGTAAATGCATGGCCAAGAGCTGCCTTGCGGCGTGCCGGTTCGGTGCGATTCACATCGGAAATGTCCGCAGTGAAATTGACTACACCAAGTGTAAGGAATGCGGCGCCTGCGCAAGAGCCTGCCCGTACAGCGCAATCGTCGTCACGGAGCGTCCGTGCTATGCGCACTGCCCGGTTCAGGCAATCAGCTGGGATTCCAACAATATCGCAGTCATCGATGAGAAGAGGTGCATCAACTGCGGTCAGTGTGAAAATGCATGTCCGTTCGGCGCAATCGAGGATGTTTCCTGGGTTGTACCGGTCATCAAGGCAATCAAGATGGGTACGGAAGTCTACGCCATCGTGGCACCGTCCATCCAGGGTCAGTTTGAAAATGCGACCATTCCGCAGGTGCTGAAGAGTGTTGAGATGCTCGGCTTTACCAAGTGCGAAGAAGTCGCAATCGGTGCTGATGCGGTCGCTGAATTTGAATACCAGGAACTGGCAGAGCATAAGAAGAGCGGTGCACCGATGACCACATCGTGCTGCCCGGGCTTCGTTAATATGCTGAAGATTCATTTCCCGAAACTCTACAAGGAAAACAAATCCACAACCGTTACGCCGATGGAAGCTCTCGCAAGACGCATCAAGCGTGACCATCCGGATGCCGGTGTCGTCTTCATCGGACCGTGCCTTGCCAAGAAGCAGGAGGCGATGGAAGACTACAGCGTCGTGGACTATGTTCTGACCTATGAAGAACTTGCGGCGATGCTGATTTCCAAAGGAATCAATCCGGAAGAGATTGAAGCGAGCGAAGAGGAATACCCGTCTGTCTTCGGACGTAACTTCGCATTCAGCGGCGGTGTTGCCCAGGCTGTCGCAGAAGCCGCAAAAGAACATAATGATGGTCCGTATACCGCCTTTATGGCCAACGGCGCAATGGAATGCAAAAAGCAGCTCCAGATCATGCAGGCAGGCAAGTTCACCTTCGATATCCTCGAAGGCATGTGCTGCCCGGGCGGCTGTATTGCAGGCCCTGGAACCATTTCGGATGCCGTACAGGTAAAGGGACGCATGGCCAAGGAAAACATGACTACCGACAAGAAGACCATTCAGAAGTCGCTCGAGATCTTCTCGTTTGACAATGTCGACATGGAAGTCGGAACACACGCGGAATAATTACCATCTACAGGAGTTCAAAGGAGAATAATTATGGTAAACGTTGAGATTTGCATTGGAAGTGCCTGCTATGTAAAAGGCAGCAGTCAGGTAGTAAATGATCTGAACGCTCTCATCAAGGAAAAGGGCTGGGAAGATAAGATTGCGGTTAAGGGTTCCTTCTGTATGAAGGCCTGCCAGAATCATATCGGACTCGGTATCCGGATCAACGGCCGTCAGATTGAGGGCGTAACTGCCCAGAATGCGCGTGAGATTCTTGATCGTGAACTCAGCGCTGCCCTCGCATGATGAACCCGAGAAACGAGTTCATTCGTCTTGAACAGGGACAATGCCACAACTGTCTTCGCTGTGTCCGGGCCTGCCCGACCAATGCGATGACATATCTGTATAACCGGCCGACGATTGTCGAAGACGAATGCATTCTCTGCGGACAGTGCTATAAAGTATGCCCGCATGACGCAAAAGCGGTCATTTCCGATCTTGACCGGATCAAAGGATGGCTGAATAACCACGAACAGGTGATCATCAGCGCTGCGCCGAGTTTTACTGCGGTCTGGCCGCAGTTTGATTCGCTTGTGCGGATTCTTGAAGGCCGCGGGTTTTCCGCGGTTCGGGAAACAGCGGAAGGCGCAAAACTTGTGACCAAAGCGTTCCGAAATCTGATCGATGAAGGAACCATGGAAAACATCATCACGACCTGCTGCCCGGCAGTGAATGCGCTGATTGAAAAGGAATACGGGGAACTGACGCAGTATATGGCGCCGGTCGTATCGCCGATGATTGCGCACGGACGGATGCTCAAAGAGGAATATCCGGATGCGAAGATCGTCTTCCTTTCCCCGTGCATTGCCAAATTCAAGGAAATCCGTGATGCGCGGTTTGCCGGTGCTATTGATGCGTGTATCGGTATGGAAGAACTGATTCAGTGGGTCGAAGGCACCCTGACGGAAGGTGAAGTTTCCGACTGGAATGCCTTTGAAGGCTCCATCGCACGGCTGTATCCGACGCCGGGCGGAATTCTCAACTGTATTGAACACGACAATGAGAATTACAAATATATCAATGTCGAAGGTGTTGACCGGATCAAGCAGGTACTTGAGGCAATGAAGGAAGGCACGCTGAAGGGATACTTTGCGGAGATGTCTTCCTGCATTGGCTCTTGTATGGGAGGACCGCTGCTTTCGCATTTCAAACATAATGAATGGCTCGGACAGAGTGTGATTCGTGAGAACGTTGACATGAACGCGAAGATCTCCGGCGGAACGCTGCCGATCGATCTTTCTGCGGAGTGGAAGCCGGAGGATATCTGGCGCCCGAAACATACCGAGGAAGAAATTCAGAAGGAAATGATCCTTCTCGGAAAGACATCCCAGGATAAGATTCATGACTGCGGTGCCTGCGGCTATGAGACCTGCCGCCTGAAGGCAATCGCGGTGCTTGACGGAAAAGCGGATCCGAGAATCTGTCTTCCGGAAGCACTCGAACGGGCGGAATCCCTTTCCAACGTCGTTATTGAAAACACGCCGAACGGCATTGTTGTCCTGGATAAGGACCTCAACATCCGTGAGATGAACCCGTCGGCACGCAAGATGCTCAATCTGGATATGGTCAATCCCACCGGAATGCCGATCGTCACTGTGCTTCCGGACGATGCGCTGGAACGTCTGATCCGGATGACCGGCCGGAAGACGGAATACATGCGTGTCTTCTATGAAAACTACAAGCTGCTTGTCGATCATGCCATCGTTCACGTTGAAAGTCAGGATCTCTATGTGCTGATTCTGATGGACCGCACAAGCGAGAATGCGCGTGAAGTGAAGATGCGCGAGATGCGGGAGCGCACGATGAATGTCACAGCGGCAGTCATTGATGAACAGATGCGGACAGTACAGGAAATTGCCAGTCTGCTTGGCGAGACAACTGCGCGATCGAAAGTGGCGCTCACAAACCTGAAACGGTCCATGGATGAGGACGAGAATGTCTGAACGGATTTACATTGACGCTTACTGGCGTTCGCTGAATCACTACGGGGAGGAGCTCTGCGGTGACCGGGTTCAGATCCGGCGCAGTGATACCTGCATGGTCATGGTGCTGGCGGATGGTCTTGGAAGCGGCGTAAAAGCGAATATTCTGTCGACCCTTACGAGTACGATCCTCAGTGAAATGATCTTCTCGGGGATGCTGCTGTCGGATGCGGTGGAAACCATTGCGGATACACTGCCGGTATGTCAGGAACGCGGCGTGGCATATTCCACGTTCACGATTGTCCAGATATACTACGACGGCGCAGCGTATATCGCAGAGTTTGATAACCCGGCATGTGTCGTCATGCGCAACGGCGCGATCCTTGAACATGACCGGCAGTGTGAGGAACTCAACGGACGGAAGATCTATATCACCAATATGCTGGTTCAGCCAGGTGATCGTTTCATTGCGTTCTCGGACGGTGTCCTGCATGCCGGCGTCGGAATGACGCTCAACTTCGGCTGGGGTCATGATGAGGTGGAACAGTTCCTGGTAAACTCCACAACGCCGCAGGATAACTCCCGTGAGGTGACACGGATTCTGCTTACGAACGTGGATTATCTGTACGGCGGACAGCCGGGGGATGACTCCACGGTATGCTGTCTTTCGATTATGCCGTCCACTGAAACACGCGTTATGGTCGGCCCTCCTTCGAAACCGGAGGATGATGAAACCGTTGTGCGTAAACTGCTTTCCGCGACCGGAAAGAAAGTGTGCTGCGGCGGTACAACATCGAATATCGTATCCCGGGTCACCGGAAAGGAGATCCTTACGGACAGTCTGCTGAATATGACCGCAGATGTTCCGCCGAAAGGGTTTATCGACGGCATCGATCTGGTGACGGAGGGCGTACTCACTCTGCAGAAGGTGGCCCGCTATCTTGACCGTGCCGCAAAGGATGCCCAGTATGAGGAAGAACTGGAACTGTCAAGGGAACAGGACGGTGCTTCCTGTCTGGTGCGTGTATTCCTTGCCTCAAGCGAGATCACATTTATGGTCGGACTGAGTGATAATCCGGCGCATTCAAATATCGACTATTCTCCGATCAGTCTGAATGCCAAGATTGCGCTGATCGAGGAAGTGGCTGAGAATCTTCGGACAATCGGCCGTATCGTCCGCGTGGAGATGTACTGATGATTCAGCAGATTGACCCATCCACACTGCATTGGCTGCGGCAGCCGTCAATGTATATGTTCGACCACGGAAAGCTTGTGCTTGAAACAGAGCCGTATACGAGTTTTCATTCGCTCTCGTTTGACAGCACGAATGCATTCGGAATGCTGCTGGACCCGATGACAAGCTTCTGCTTCACGGTTCGGATGGATTATCTGTTCCGCGGAAGCGAAGATGAATGCGGTCTTCTGCTCAAGCGAAACAACACGACCTGGGCAAAGTCCGGTGTGGAATGCCGGGCGGATGCGCTGGATCTTGCCTGTACGGTTTATTCCGACGGCTACGGCGACCGCAGCTGCCGGGAAATCGGCAGCGGGATCCGCTGGATGTATCTGCGTGTACTGTACTGGAGCGGCAATGCGCGCTTTCAGTACAGTTTTAGCGGTACAAAGTATTCCGATATGAGATGGCTCCGCTTCGCCCCCGGAGAAGAGCCGGTGATCGCCGGTATTTATGCATGCAGCGGGGGCGATTCCTATTTTGACTGCACGTTCTCAGAACTACAGCTGAGAGAGCTTTAGAAAAGAGGTAACAGGTATCTATGAGTGCTGCAGAACGACTGATTCGTTATTGCAAGATCAATACACAGTCCGATCCTGATTCCGGAACACACCCATCTGCGGAACGGGAGTTTGACCTTGCCAGACTCCTGGTTCAGGAACTGAAGGAACTTGAACTGACGGATGTTTTACTGGATGAGCATGGTTATGTATATGCGCATCTGCCGTCAAATCTTGACAGACCCGTAAAAACGGTCGGTTTTATCGCACATATGGATACCGCGCCGGACTTTTCCGGCGAGGGTGTCAGTCCGCGGGTGATTGAACACTATGACGGCGGTGACATCGTTCTTAACGAACAGCGTACAGCAAAGGTCAGTGACTTCCCGCATATGAAGGAACTGAAGGGGAAGACCCTGATCGTGACAGATGGAAATACACTGCTTGGCGCCGATGACAAAGCCGGCATTGCGAGCATCATGGAGGCACTGGCATATTATCAGGCTCATCCGGAAGTAACGCATGGACCGATTGCGGCTGCGTTCACACCGGATGAAGAGATCGGCGAAGGTGCGATGTTCTTTGACGTCGCAAAGATGAATGCCGACTTTGCCTATACGATGGACGGTGATACGGTTGCGGTGATGTCGGATGAAACCTTCAATGCGGCTTCGGCAGAGGTAAAGGTACAGGGCTTCTCCATTCATCCCGGTGAAGCCAAAAACAAGCTGAAAAATGCGGCGCGTATTGCGGCAGAGTATATTTCACTTCTGCCGGCGGAACAGACACCGGAACATACCGAAGGCCGGGAAGGATTTATCCATCTGACCGGCATGAAGGGCGCAACCGAACAGGCGTCTCTCTCGTTCATTCTGCGGGACCATGACCGTACAAAGCTTGCGGAAAAGAAAGCGCTGATGGAGAGCGCTGCGGAATATCTCAACCGGAAATATGGGGAAGGAACCGTATCCGTTAAGGTTTCTGACAGTTACCGCAATATGAAGGAAGTGCTTGCGGACTGTCCGGAGGTCTCGGAGATCGCGCTTCGTGCCATCCGCGATATCGGTTATGAACCGCAGGTCGTTCCGGTACGCGGCGGCACCGACGGATCCAATATTTCCTTTATGGGACTGCCGTGCCCGAATCTCGGGGCAGGCGGCGGAAATTTCCATGGTCCGTATGAATACTGTGTTGTGGAAGAACTGGAAGATGCGGTTAAGCTGATCCTTCGGATCGCTGCGCTGACTGCGGAGGAGTAAGCGATATGATCTATACCTGTACAATGAACCCGTCCCTTGACTGCTATATGGAGGCGGATCAGCCGCTGAAGCGCGGCACACGCAACCGCAGTATGCTGGAATACTACGAAGCAGGCGGAAAGGGAATCAATGTTTCCATCGTTCTGAACAACCTGCAGGTTCCAAGCCATGCCTGCGGATTCCTCGGCGGATTCACCAAGGATTTCTATATCACGCTGCTTGAAAAGTATTCCTATATCCAGCCGAACTTTACCTATACCAAAGGACATACACGTATTAACGTGAAGTATCGCGACGGCAGATGCGAGACCGAGCTGAATGCGGCAGGACCGTATATTACCGCAGAAGATATGGAACATCTGATGACCAAGACGAACCGTCTGGACGAAGAGGACTTCTTTGTGCTGGCCGGAAACTGTCCGCGGCATCTCGATGAATCGGTGCTGATCATGCTGGAACGGCTGATGGATGACGGTGTCAGAGTCTGTCTGAATACGGATTGGGAAATTGCCGGACGGGCAATTCCGATGGGAGCGTTCCTGGTAAAAACCAATATTCCTTACCTGGAGGAATGCTGCGGAACAACCTTTGCGGATGAGAAATCACTGTTCGCAAAGCTGAAGGAACTGCATGAACAGGGCGTGAAGAATATTGTCTGCACGGATGCGGCCGGTGAGCATGCCTACATGGCCTGTGACAACGGTGTTTACGCCTGCGATATCCTGCACAACAAGGAAGCGGTCAGTATGATCGGAACCGGAGATGCGCTGGTTGCCGGATTTATCATGACTTCGCTTCGTTCCTCCGATCCGGTGGAAGCATTCCGCTTTGGCTGCTGCTGCAGTGAAGCGACCGCATTTACCAAGGGATTCGGTACCCGTGAGAAGATCATGGAACTGTATGAGCAGTGCGAGGTCACAAAGGCAGAGTGAAGGCTCGCGGCTTGCGTACCAATCTGCATGAGAGTATGATAACTGCCATGGAACAGAAATTGATTAAGATCGGCGCAGCTGCGGCTGTGCTGTTAATGGCCGGATGCACAGCACCGGCATCACAGCCTGAAGTAACACCGGAAGTGACAGAACCGGCTGCCGCAACAGCAGATCCGGCAACCGTTACGATCACCAATCCGGTGGAACTCAGTGTTCTGGAAGATCCGGCGAATCTCAGCGGCTATCAGTGGCTGTATGATGATTCACCTGCGTTTTCTCTGATTACGCTTCAGGAGAGCATCCGGCTGTTCAGTGAGAAGGGATCCGGAATTCTGGTTTACAGTTCCGATACCTGCCCCTGGTGCAACCGTGCCATTCCGGTGCTGAATGATGTGCTGAAGGAATACGGACTCAAGGCATACTACGTGGATACAAATATGCCGATCGCCCCGGATGCGGCAGAGTCCAAACGGCTCTATGATGAGCTCTGCAGCTATATCGACTCCATCTTTGAACTGGATGAGGATGGCCAGCCGACCTTCCAGATTCCGGAAGTGATCGCTGTAAAGAACGGTGAGATTGTCGGACATCATCTGTCGCTTGTGGACAGCTTTGTGATGGCAGACAGCGATACCCAGATGACCGATGGTGAAATTGAAGAACTGAAATCGATTTACCGGGAAATGATTATTGCGGCAGCGGACTGAATAACAGAATCAGGCGGAGAAATCCGCCTTTTTTGCGTTTACGGATTCACAGGGGTATACAATATAAGTATGGAGTTTCTGTCACGCTGGTTTCAGCGAAAGGAGCGGATCCAGGGACCGGTTGTCGACCTGGTAGAAGAACAGATCATTGAACCGGATGCGGATAATCAGTATGTTCCGTCGTATATGTACGGCATTTATCTGCACCATTCCTTTCTGCGTGTCGGAAACTGTGATCTGCGGGCAGGCGAGAATGACGAACTGTATTACGCCGGAAATATCGGCTATCGGATCAATCCGCATCACCGGGGACACCACTATGCCTACGAAGCCTGCCGTCTTCTGCTTGGCATCGCAAAAGATCTGGGAATGCATCGGCTGATCATCACCTGTTCCCCGGACAATGACGCAAGCCGCAAGACGATTGAAAAACTGGGCGGCGTTCTGATCGAAACGACCGATGTTCCGCCGCGTCACTGGCTGTACCAGCGCGGGGAAACCGTAAAGAACATCTACTATATTCTTCAGTGAGGCAGTGTACGCTGCCTTTTACGTTATTTGGCCGAAGGCGTCCGGATAACGGTTTTTGAACCAATGCGTTATATAATATATACATGCGTCGGTTGAAAAAAATCGTTGCGAGCCGCATGCCGCTGATCGCGGTTCTGGTGGTGCTTCAGATTGCGTTTCTGGTCCTTGGCATCTACCGTGCTACGCTTTATTACAGTCTGACCTGGCTGACCAGTCTTATGGCCATCATCCTTGCGATTTATGTCATTAACAAGGATGAGGACAATTCGTATAAGATCGGCTGGTGTTTTTTAATACTCGCATTTCCGCTGGTCGGAAGTGTACTGTTCCTCTTATGTTTCGGCCGGAAAATGCCGAAGCGCCTTGCGAACGGCACCATTGAAGCGGATACACGCATGCGCGGACTGCTGAAACAGGATCCTTCCATCAAGGAACAGCTGGAGAAGGACCATCCGCATATCAACAAAATCTTCTCACAGGGTCTGCGGCTGTCCGGATTCCCGATCTATCAGAATACGGCGGTGACCTATTTCAACAGCGGTGAGGAATTCTTTCCGGTATTTCTCGAAGAGCTGAAGAAGGCAAAGCAGTTCATTTTCCTGGAGTATTACATCATCGGAACCGGATATCTCTGGGATCAGACGCTTGCGGTACTGAAACAGAAGGTTGCGGAAGGGGTGGAGGTGAAGATCATCTATGATGATTTTGGCTGTACGCTGTCACTGCCGCGCCGCTATGACCGGTATCTGAATTCACTGGGGATTGAAGCCTACCGCTTTAACCGGATGCGGGCTGCACTGCTGATCACGATGAACAACCGGGATCACCGGAAGATCTGTGTGATTGACAATGAGACCGCGTTTACCGGCGGACTTAACCTTTCGGATGAGTATATAAACAAGGTGAATCTATACGGCTACTGGCGGGATTCTGCCGTCATGATCAAAGGGGAAGCCGTACGTACGATGACGATCATGTTTCTGGGCATGTATTCTTATCTGAAGAGAGATGAATCGGAAATTGATTACAGCCGTTATCTTACGTACCATACCTGTGAAGGGAAACCGGACACCTATTACCAGCCGTTCAGTGATACACCGACGGATGATGCGGATACCGGTCTCTCCATTCATGCCAATCTTGTGAATTATGCAAAGAAATATATTTATATAGATACGCCGTATCTCGTTCTGAATAATGATATGATGTCTGCGTTATGCCGGGCATCGCTGAGCGGTGTTGATGTGCGGATCCTTGTGCCGATGATTCCGGACAAGAAGACGGTTTATCAGATCACAAAGTCCAACTTTGCCAAGCTGATCCATTCCGGCGTACGTATTTATCGTTATACCCCCGGGTTCAATCACCGGAAGAATATTGTCTGCGATGATGAGGTATGCCTTGTCGGATCGCTCAATACGGACTACCGGAGTTACTATATGCAGTTTGAGGACGGCATCCTGATGCGGGATACCGATCTTGCGGAGACCCTGCGTGAGGCATTTGAACAGGGAATGCGGGAATCAAATGAAGTAACGGAAGAAGAATGCAGAAACGTGAATCTGTTCGTGCGGATGTTCCGCGGCGTTCTCAATCTGCTTGCGCCGTTATTCTGAAGACAGAAACAAAAATGAAACAAAAGAAACGAAGAAGATTAAAACTGCGGATATTTATCCTGATGTGTTCCTTCATGGCGGCAGCGATTGCGCTGACGATTTTCCTCCTGCTTACGCCGGGAAAGAAACCGCAGGGGACAGCTGCCACAGCATCCGATCCTGCAGTGCAGACAGAGCCTGAAACATTCACCTCTGACTACTGGGTGAACAATGCGGAAATCACCTCCGCAGGAGATGTGCCGGTGATCCACAGCTATGTTCCGTGGGGAAGCCCGCGGCGGCCGGGTGAGGTCCGGGAGATTCGTTATCTCACGATTCACGAAACGGATAACCGCAGCTCCGGCGCAGATTCAGAGGCACATAACTCACTGCTGATCAATGATGTGACTAACAGCACTGGCTGGCATTATACCGTTGACGATCATGTGATCTACCACAATATTCCGGACAATGAGATTGGCTGGAATGCAGGTGACAACCGTACGAAGCTCGGCGGTAATGTGAACGGCATCGGTATTGAGATGTGCGTGAATCTGACGAATGACTATGAACAGACGCTCCGGAATACGGCTGCGCTTGCGGCAGAACTTCTGGTCACCTATGATCTTGGGGTGGAGGATGTACGTCTTCACCAGGATTTTATGGATAAGGTGTGTCCGCACCGCCTCATTTCAGAAGGACGTGTGGAACAGTTCTATCAGATGATCCGGGATGATTATTCAGAACTTCTCAGACAACAGATTAAAGATACGATCAAGCGAGGTACACAACATGAGTGAGAAAACAGGTTTTGTGCTGGAAGGCGGCGGCGTACGCGGTGCGTTTACCGCAGGCGCATGCAAATGGCTGGTTGATAACGGAATCCGGTTTGACTACAGTGTCGGCATCTCAAGCGGCGCGGTTTATCAGACGTGCTATGAGCTTGGCGATACGGAAACGATGGAGAAAATCTGCTGTAACTATGCATGTTCAAAAGATGCCGTCGGTATTCAGGCACTGCTTCATGAAGGCTATTATGTAGCTTATAAGAAACTGTTCCGTGAAGATCTCCTTGGGAAAGAACACTTTTCCATCCGGAAGCTGCGGGAAGAAAACCGCAATATGGAGATCGGCTGTTATGACCTCGAACAGGGGAAAACCATCTTTTTCAACGCATCTGATCTGGATGATGAGATGGAACTTCTCCGTGCATCCTGCTCACTTCCGATTGCGGCACCGATCGTTGATTTCAAGGGACACCGTCTGCTTGACGGCGGTATTACCAAGATGATTCCCATCGAACGTGCGGTGGAACAGGGCTGCACGAAGACGGTCATCATCACGACAAAGCCGAAGGATTATGTGCGCAAACCGGCGTCTCTGTTTGTAAAGATCCTCATGCGGATTGTATATCCGCAGTATCCTGCAGTTCTGCGGGATTACAAGGTCCGTCATCTGAATTACTATAAGCAGATTGGTCTGATCAATCAGCTGGTTGAAGAGAACAAGGCAGTTATGATCTATCCGTCCAGAACGATCAAGGTCAGCCGCTGGAAAGGCGACCCGGAAAAATGCCGGGAACTCTTTGAACTCGGTTATCAGGATATGGAAGCACGCAGAGATGAAATAATGCGCATGGTCGGGACTTCACCGGCATCCCAGGTGATTCTTCCGAAAGAGAAAGTGAAGGCGGAAGTATGATTTGGCTGATCGCAAGTGACCTTGACGGTACGATCATCAATGAACATAACGCATGCGATCCTTCCGTTGCGGAGGCGATTGCGCATTACCGGAACTGCGGTGTCCGCTTTGCGGTATGCAGCGGAAGACCGATTGATTCTCTGACACCGCTTCTCGAGGGCTGGGGTCTTGCGGACCAGGCAGACTATATCATCGGCTCCAACGGCGGCGAAGTACTGGAAACCGCAACCGGAAAACGGCAGAGTGCCTATACACTTGAGCCGGAAGTACTGCGGGATATCATCGATATCTATGAACCGATGGGACTGATATCCACCCTGTATGACGGCACGACACTTTATGTGTCCCGCAGAACACCGGGAACGGATGTGGTCGCTGACCGGATCGGTGTGCAGTGCATCGAAGCGGATGTGCGGGCAATGACCGTAAATCCGGAACTGAAGGTGATGTTTATCGTGGAGCCGTCACATATGGAAGAGGCGGAGCGTTATGCGGCAGAACATCCCGATCCGCGTTTCAATGCATTCCGTACCGCAGTGGATCTGCTGGAATTCTCACATCCGCTGCTCGCAAAGGATGTCGGTATCCGGATCATCGGTGCGATGATGCATATCACAGAAGATGAAATCATGGCATTCGGCGATACAACGAATGATATCGCCATGCTGGAGTATGTGAAATACGGCGTCGCCATGGAAAACGGAACCGATGACGCAAAACAGGCCGCATGGGGGAGTGCGCCTTCGGTCAACGAACAGGGATTTGCCCGCTTTCTGAAAGCACATCTGACAGACAATCTTGAGGTAATTGAGTGAAAACTGCGCATTGTCACATGAGGGCAATGCGTTTTGTTTTGATATAATCGAACAAACGGAGGTGCTATGGAACCATTCGGTACATTTTATCTCGATAAGGAAAAAGATATCATCGTAGATCTTTCCCTGGAAAACGGAGAACTGTTTTATGTGCTCCGGACACCGAATCATACAACCGGTAATCTGATCCGGAATCTCGCGAAACTGTGCAATCTTCATCTTTCCAAGGATGATCAGGATCTGCTTGTGATCCGCGGCACTGTGCCGAGCTATTTTGATACGTACAACCGGCTGATTTACATTTTCCGGCTGGGCAACACAAAGGTCGCAAATATCTATCCGGATGGAAGAATCGAGATGAAAGCCGCGATTCCGTCGGTTTCCAAGACCCTGATGTCACAGACGAAGCATTATACGCTTGACATCGCGCGCACGATTGTAAAAACCTATATCCGCACGGAAGTGAAATTCCATTCTGATCTGCATACGCACATGAACGCAAATCTTGCGCCGGATATCCTGATCGCGCTCGGCATCATGCATCAGATCCGTTACCCGCTGTATTACATTAAAAAACTGCATCTGCGTCTGACAACCGAACAGATGCAGGATCTGGTGACACAGCGCAGAGAGACGGAAAAGCAGTTTCAGAACAGCATGCTTACCGGCAAATATCTGAACCGCAGAATTGACGATAATACCTCAATTAATTTTGCCCGTCTGATTCTGGAAAATCCGGAAAACAGCGCCTATAACATTGCCCGTATCCGCACGTCGCTTGCGGTATTGAAAGACGGGCAGGCCGTGTTCTCAAATCTTGAGAAAGTATATCTGTACCGCTACGTATTTACAAAAGGTGTTCCGGCAGACACGCCGTATCCGATCACTTCCTTTGACGGAGTCGGCGACCCGGATGTTGTCTCCGTCCTGAAATCCATTCAGAAGGATCGGACGCATAAAACCTATCAGCACAATACGCTGTTTCAGGACAAGCTGCTCTGGATCGCACGCAGCTATGCCGCGCGCGGCATCACCTATGCGGAAATATCCGATACGTCCCTGGTAAAGCCGGATATGGCTCCGAAGGTGCTTGAAGAGATCCATGCGGTCATGCCTTCGGTGACAAGAGAAACCGGTGTGACACTCCGCTTCCTTGCGGCAGTGCGCCGGATCCCGCTGACCATCGTCAGAGACTCCGTGACCGCAGCGGACTATCTGAAGGAGAATCTTCGCGTCCTGCATGCGGTGGCGGATGATCCGTATGTGGCCGGCTGTGATATTGTCGGAGAAGAAATCAATGATATCCGGGAACTGGCGCCGTTTATCCGGGAAGTGACCAGCCTTGCACAGCAGGTGCCTTCCTTTGTGATCCGCATCCATGCGGGTGAAAATGACAGCCTGCGGGACAATGTCGCAAATTCCATTGCCTGCGTGAAAAACGCACTGCGTCCGGGACAGGAGATGCCGCAGGTACGCATCGGTCACGGTCTTTATACCGCAAATCTTTCCGGCAGAAAGGGAAAGAAACTGTTAAAGGATATTCTGGACAACCATGTCATTCTGGAATTTCAGATTACGTCCAATGTGCGTCTGAACAATCTCAATACACTGAAAAAACATCCGCTGAAGGAATACCTTGCGGCAGGGATCTCATGCGTGCAGGGAACAGACGGCGGCGCGCTGTACGGCACGGACTCCGTCGATGAACAGCTTTCACTCGAAAAGCTTCTGGATCTCAGCTTTGATGAGATGCGGCAGATGCGTCAGGCGGAAGATCAGATCATCGCCTCCAGCATGGAAGCCTTCCGGAAAAAGAAGGAGGCATTCCGGCGTGCCTGCGGAAAAGAATCCGTAAGTAGCTACTATCAGGAACGGATCAAAGCCGCTTCTGTGATTTCCGGTCCGCTGCTCAGCGCTGCGGTGCGCTATGATTCCTCCACAGAACTTCAGAAGCGCATCCGCACCATGCCGGAAGACAAATATCCGATCGTCATTGCGGGCGGCAGTTTCAACAATGATATCCATTCCACCAAAGTCCGCAGTGACTGTGTGGAACTGATTGACCGGATGGTGGAACAACTGGATCCGGCAAAGGTCTTCTTCGTGGTCGGTGATAAGCTGAACGGCTATGAACGCTATCTGATCCGGCAGTGCAGGGGAAGGTTCGACATTTTTGCGATTATTCCGACAATGATCAGCGGCTATGAACGAAACAAGCTGATCGAGAGTCAGGTGAATGTGGTGATTTCCATTGAGCCGACCGGAATGGGATTATACAAGAGCTTTGCCTATGAGATCTTCAAGCGAAGACCGTCCACGGTCGTCGCATTTGACGGCAACGCATCCGGTGCCAATCTGATTCAGGAGGCCAAAAACGGGCGTTATAAAGCACAGATCTTTGCCAGTGAAACCTCACGCGGACTGCGCCCGAAGGCGGAGTCACTGCGCGGATATGTCCGGCTGTTCGGACCGAAGGATGACATCCTGCCGGAGATTAAGGAACGGATTGAAGCCTCCGCAAAGAGAGAATGAAAACATGAGCCCACAGGCTCATGTTTTATCTTCTTCATCGTACGTTTCCAGAAAACTGTGCATCGTTCCGTCCAGCTTATATCCGGGAAAGGTATCCAGCTGAACTGCATGGACAGCCCGGAAGATATTTCCTTCGATCTCCGGATTTGTTTTCTTAAGCTCTCTGATCAGCTGTTTGGCTTCCTTGCGCTTGGACGTGGTTTCCCGGGTATTGTCCGCATTGGCTTCGGTGAACCTGCAGGCGCACTGAATGAATTCCAGATCGTTGTAGCGGCACCAGTCCTCGATTGCCTGCTCTTTAATGCAGTACATCGGGCGGATCAGTTCCATGCCCGGAAAGTTTTCGCTGTGCGCTTTGGGAATCAGCGCATCGATCTTACTGGCATACATCATGGAAACCAGGACAGTTTCAATCACATCGTTCATGTGGTGACCAAGTGCGATTTTGTTGCAGCCGAGTTCCTTTGCCCGGTTGTACAGATGTCCGCGCCGCATTCTTGCGCAGAGATAACAGGGGTTGCGCGGCTGGCTGTTTGCCACGCGGAAGATATTTGTCTCAAAGACTTCGATCGGGATTTCCAGAAGGGCAGCATTCGCAAGAATCTTCTGGCGGTTTCGCTCACTGTATCCGGGGTCCATGACAATGAACCGCAGTTCAAAGGGAATCTCGGAATGCCGTTTCAGTTCCTGAAACAGTTTAGCCATGCACATGGAGTCTTTTCCGCCGGAAATACATACCGCAATACGGTCATCAGCCTGAATCAGTTCATATTCGGATATCGCATTCAGAAACGGTGCCCACAGCTCTTTCCGGTATTTCCGGATGATACTGCGCTCAATGCTCTGAATTCGTGTCAGTTCTCTGCTCATATGAATGCAGTTTACCGCATTCGATGGCTGGCGAACAGTCTTTTTGCTCAGAGCATTAACAATAGTAGGCAGCCAATTCTGCAATGCAGGAAACCCCGCATTTATTCTGTGCTGTGATAGGATACGCGTATGAGGCTTATACAAAAACTGGTCATTGCGTTCGTTCTGTCCCTCTCCGGATGCGCGGTTTCATCCGGGCAGCGGGAGTGGAAGGATGCTTCACTGAACGCAATCGTCACCTCTGATCTGCACCTTTCGGTGGATCCGAATATCATCAGTTCGATAGTTCCGGCAATGCCGTATAGCGAAGCAGTGGCGGAAACCATCGCATCGCAGGTGATTGACGCACATCCGGATGTTTTCATCATGACCGGCGACAATACCAACTCCGGTGCACCGGAAGATATGCGTGTCCTGAAACAGATTCTCCGTAAGATTACAGATGCGGGAATTCCGGTTGTGATGACTACGGGAAATCATGATTTCAACCGGAGCACGCCGGAAGAATACTGGGAATGCTTCAGCGATCTGTTTGATGTCTTGGACAAGGCACCGGATTCCCTCAGCTATGTCACGGAGATCAACAATGTCTGCATCATTGCGATGGATGACAATTCTTTTGACAGCGGAACGACGGGAACCTTCTCCCCGGATACTATGCTGTGGCTGCGGAAAACGCTGCGGCAGGCAAGGGAAGACGGGAAGACGGTCCTGTTTCTCAGCCATCATAATGTCATTGCCGGACCGGAGGGGGATAACAGCGGATATTATCAGATCACAAATCCGGATCTCAGAAAAACGCTGCGCGAAAATGATGTGCCGCTCTGTCTTACCGGTCACCAGCATGGCCAGGGTATCCAGCAGGAAGAAGGGCTGTTTGAAATCATCAGTTCGATGCCGCTGTCAGGAAGACATCAGATCGGTTCTCTGACAATCCAGGGAAAGAGTGCGGAATATCATACCGTACCGATTTCCTTTACACAGTTTGGGGAAGCGGGGCTTGCGGAGCTTATAGAGGAGGCAGACCGGAATGAAACCGTACGTACCGTGGAAATCTTTGAAGGCCTTCTGAAACAGGAGGGGCTTTCCGGAGAACGGTATGATGGGGTCATGGCACTGATTGACCGGTTCTTCCGCTGTTACAGCGACGGAACATTTGCGGAAGAGGCGGAATCCCTGCGCAATGACACGTATTATGAAGATATGATCACTGCACTGCATGATTATAATTACGGACCATGGATGGAACAGGTTGTGAATCATCCGCCGATGGATGGAAACAACCTCAGGATTGTCTGGGAATGATCGGAAAACAAAAAACAGAGAGATCTGTCTCTCCGTTTACTGTGCAAATACAAGCAGAAGAATAATGAGGTAGTCACCAACCTCTGTGTTTGTGGAGGGTCTACACCAAATAGTGTGGAGGGGTTCATCCACACCAGATGACGGAGTTCCGAAATTACCTCCCAATATAATGGACTTGCGTGGTCCGTTATCTTAGGGAGGTTTTTT
>JAFUFO010000030.1 GCA_017469885.1 Solobacterium sp. | reverse complement strand
GATTCGCATAAACCCATTCTAAAGAAAGGAGGCTTTTTACTATTTGTCGGGAAGACCCTACGTTCATGAACAGCGAAATTGTTCAGACCCTACATCTGTGAACAGGTGGGGGTGGCACCCTACGTCTGTGAACAATACCTTTTTTGAAAAATGAATAATATAGAAAAAGATATAGGAATCACTTGGATTTTCAACAAATGATAAGAAAAAGAGCAGAGGATGTTGGTTTTCCAACGGCGCTGAAATTGGTGCACCATAAGCTCTGAATTTCATGTAAATAGTCTGTTTTAGTGTATTTTACTGATAGGGTATATGGAATTATTTAATCAAATCTGAGAATATTAATATGTTGATTATTCAGGAGAAATCCAGTTCATGCAGAAGACAAAAATTGCCAGAATCATTCCTGCAGTGATATTGGCAGGGCTGATACTCTTCAATCTTTGGTTTATCATCAGTCAATACTGGCTGATTGATTCAGACATGGCTCAGGAGATGCTGCTGGCCAGGCATCTGAATGATACCGGGCGGATTATATCCGCAGATTGGGTCTATACAACAGAATTGCGTGTCTATAATATCAATCTGTTCTTCAGGATTGGTTTATACCTGTTCCCGAACAACTGGATGTATGCACGGGTATTTGGCAGCATGTGCGTGTATCTTCTGTTTCTGCTTGGTATCTATTTGCTTTTTGATGCCTGCGAAAATAAAGAATACTGGATGTATGCGGGTATCATGCTCATGATTCCGGTAAGCACCATGTACTGGTTTCTTGGATTATTTGGATTATGCTACGTCTTCTATGCAGCAAATATACTGATCGTTATTTCATGCATTTTAAAGCGTTCCAAGAGCAGAATAATTCTTGCGAGTATCATTTCATTCCTGCTTGGTTTGAACGGTGTAAAGCTGTTTCTGCTGTTCTATGCACCGCTGATTGTTGTATGTATCGGCTTACTCTTAAAATCAGAAGATCATACAATGCGGCAGGGATCCATGATTGGATGTATAGTCTCTGTTTCGAATATAATCGGAATGTTCATCAATTTTGCATTCTTTAACAACTACCATTATTATCATTATTCAAATATTACATTCGTCGGAAACCAATGGGATGCAAGCCTGCATCTGAATTCATTTGCGGACAAACTGCTCGATTTTCTGACGCTGTTCGGTTATCAGGGCGGCGCAAAGCTTGTTTCATTTGCGGGAATAACGACCATCGTCTGCGGTCTGACGCTATTAATGGTGGTTTTAACGTGGAAGAAGACCAATAAACGTAATCCAGTAAGTAATCAGGAAATGTTCATAAGTTTTACCGCTTTGAGTATGATTGCAGTAGATTGTATAGCTTTTACACTGTTGGAAGCCAGTTACAATTCGTCATACTGGATTCCTGCGTTTATAATTATCATTTGTGTTTTTATTACGCGTTTTAAAGCCGATAAGAGGGTAATTATCATTACGATGATTGTGTTCCTGTTATCCGGTGTTGCGACGCTTAAACGCAATATAGAAACGCCGATGAGAGGGCGTCCCGGTCTGCAGGAAGTGACAGGATGGCTGGTAAAAAATGGATACAAAAGGGGATATGCACAGTTCTGGGATGCGGATGCAGGCGTAGAATTGTCTTCAGGTAAACTTGAAATCTGGTCAGTTGATGATCTGAATAATTTCAGTTCGATTACCTGGGGACAGTCCTTTTCACATTTCTCAGAAATCCCAGACCGCCCTTTTGTTATTGTCAGAAAGGGCGAGTGGTTCGACGCAGGACAGTATCCGGAATTCTCGGTGCAGTATGAAACTGATGCATATACGGTATACGGATGTAACTGATCCGTAGCAGCAACTGAATGTTTTTGTGCTTACTCGACAAGTCACAGCCATTTTGGCAATTGCTTGATTGCCTTCCGTAAATCTGACACCTGTCTTCCCGCTAGGGCAGGTGCCCCATCAGGACCCTCATAATTCATCCTGCCTTCTGCAGCTAAAATCAATCTACAGACAGTTGTCTATCGATACTGCTGACTGTTTTAAATCAGCGATTCGTTTACCAATACTCCATATTTTTTGCTTATGAAATCTTTTGAAAAAGAGAACGGAAAACAATCCGGATTTTACTTCCTGGAAATCAATCTAAAATAATCGCATAACATACATTATGCGAAGTGCAGTTATATAAAAGCTTCGCGTCATCTTTTGAGTATATTACTTAAAAACTCACATATCTTAATAATTATCTGTTATGGAATTCTTTAAACTGATTTGGCTGCTGATACTGTATAACTGATGGTTCTTTTTTTTTGCTGCTGATATTCTTTCTACGACGCTTAATTTATTGATCGTATTCCTGAATCATCTCACAACGGAACACATGAATTATGAAATAAGTCTCTTCCTGGTTTTAACGATTATCTGTTGATACGTGCTGCTCTGAGACGAATCGAGATGTATAACTACCTTACGCCATACATAAAAAACGCTCTCATCGAGTCGCTGTTTTCGGCTGTTCCTTTGTAATGCTGATACCAGACATTAATCTATGAGTTCAGTCATCATTTATGGATTTGAGATTTATTGAATTAAATTCATAAGAATCTAATGTCGTGATTTTTAATTAGCCGCTCATTGCTCCAGGATAAATACAATGATTGCTGATGGGTTAAGGAAACTGGAATTATTATGTGACACTTACTAAGGAGTACTGTTTCTTTTTTTACTGTTTCTATGTCCCTATCACATATCATATATGTGAAACAAATCACATATTTTTAATTTATTACGTTTACTGTGTTTCCGTCTGAAAGGATTACAATCGTACCGGATTCATCTGTGCGCAGGATTCGGACACCTTCTTCTGTAAGTCGTTGAAGCACATAATCATTCGGCAGATTATTCTCATTGTCTTTTCCTACTGAGATTACCCCTATCGATGGATCTGTCTCTGAGAGAAATGCAGTGCAGGTACTTCCAAACGATCCGTGGTGCCCTACTTTCAGCACATCACACGATAAATCTTCATTCAGAAGTTCCAGTTCTGCAGTATATCCTGCATCACCGGTAAACATGAATGCGGTTTTCCCATAGGTAACCTTAATAATCAGAGAATAGTCATTCAGCTCCTCAAATACAGCGTTATCTCGCGGCGAAAGGACTTCTGCAGTCCAATTCTCACCTGAGGCAATCATATAGCCGTATGAGGCTGTAATAACCTGAATTCCCGCTTGTTTAAGGGCAGTATTAAGCTTATCCGCAAAATAGTTGTTCTCCAGGCTATAACCGTCCATATTGGGCTGAATATACTCTTTAACATTAAACTGAGTGATAATTGCCGGCATACCGCCGATATGATCTGAATGAGGATGCGTGCCTACCAGATAGTCGATTGTATGAATCTGCTTATCTTTTAATATGGTTGCTACGGCATTGCTGAAATCGGCTGTACCCGCATCGATCAGCATTGTTTTACCATCCGGAAGCTGGATCAGTGTGCTGTCGCCCTGCCCGACATCAATATATGATACAGTCATCAGCCCATTGTTATTCTCCCGATGATAAATCTGTTGTTTCGCGATCAGAAGAAACAGAACAATAGCGGCAATGCTTTTTACTGTCAGATTGTACCGGTTCATTTTCAGCGGCAGTAACCAGACAGCCGCAAAAAAACACAGCAGCGCGGTCAGCGTGTTCAATGTTGAATAATATGTGCCGGCAGCCACCAGACCGATTGTCGCAAGCATCCGTATATTTGAAAACTGTTTCACGGTTTTATTTTAATGGATTGGAGTACAAGTAGTAACCGATTCTGCATAAAAAAAGAACTGATTCAGTGAACCAGTTCTCTGTTACAGCTGATTAGCGGACAAGATCCTTGAGGCTCTTGGATGCTTTGAATCCCGGAACCTTGGAGGAAGGAATCTCGATTGTCTCCTTTGTCTGCGGGTTGATACCGGTACGTGCTGCACGTGTCTTGACCTCAAACTTGCCAAAACCTGCGATATCAACCTTTGCACCGTCTTTCAGTGCATCTGCAACTGTATCGAAGACAAGATCAACAATCTCTGCTGATTCTTTCTTTGTCAGATTGTGCTTTTCAGCAACTGTTTCTGCAATTACCTTCTTGTTTACTGCTTCCATGTCTATTTCTCCTTTTCTACGTGAGACCTATCTTATCACGAACATTCTGCAATTCAATACTTGACTTACAGGAATCCTTTTACTCTGAAATCCGCTCATGAAGCGCCTTAAGAAGCTCTTTGACTTCACTTCCGGACAGTCCCCGGACACCGCATGCATTAGCATGTCCGCCGCCGTGGAACCGCTCGGCAATATCGTTGATTTTTACGGTCTTGGAACGAAGACTTCCTTCGTATGTGACCGGATTGGATCCAGGCATTTCACAGATAATTGCATAGATCTCAATCTCACGGACATTGCCGTATGCCGGTATGAAGTTTTTCACTTCTGACGGTGTCAGATTCCAGTCCTTCATTTCGTCAGCGGTCACAACACGATATGCCATTCGGCCATCTGTTGTGGTGATCACAGTATCCCGCAGCATCGCATCAAAGCGGAAATCATCCATTGAAATCTCAAACAGTTCACGATTCAGTTCCGGTATCCGCACACTGTACTGCGAAAGCCATCCCGCAATACTCAGCGTATGTTCCCGGGTATTAGTCGTTTTGAATCCCAGTGTATCGGTCAGGATCCCGCGATAAAGGTATTCTGCGGTTTTCTGAGATACTTCCTGGGCCTCACACTGCTTGAAAAACTCACCGAGAATCTCACAGGTAGCTGCACTGCGTTCAAATACATACTGTTTTTTTCCGTAAGGACTGCGGTTTGGATGATGATCAATCTTAACAATCAATTTTGCGGATTCATACCGTTTATCATCAATGCGCTCTTCATTTGCGGTATCCAGAATGATAGCCACACTGCTTCGAATGATATCATTCGAACAGGAATCACTCTCAGGCCAGCATTTTCCCTGATCACAGTATTCATTGCCGAGTGCGTAAACCCTTTTGTCAGGCCAGTTTTCAAGGATCCAGTTTTTCAGACCAAACTGGCTGCCGACCGCATCACAGTCCGGGTGTATATGACGAAATAATGTGATGACCTCAGCTGACTGAATGAGTTCCAACAGGCCGTCAAAAGACCACATGTTTACAGCCCCAGAAGACGGACTGTATCACGGGCGATAACCAGTTCTTCGTTTGTCGGAATGATGTAGACCTTGATCTTGCTGTCAGGCTTGGAAATCAGGCATTCCTTGCCATGGATCTGTGCATTGAGCTCGTAGTCAATCGAAAGACCCATCGCTTCTTCAAGACCCTTCAGAATGCGCTCACGGCAGAAGGAATCGTTCTCACCGAGACCGGCTGTAAATACCATTGCATCAACATGGCCGAGCTCAGCATAATAGCCGCCGACAACATTGACTACACGGTTTGTATAAAGCTCTGTGGTAAGGATCGCGCGTTCATCGCCCTTGTCTACCGCAGCCTGAATGTCACGGGCATCACTGGAAATTCCGGAAACACCCAGCATACCGCTGCGCTTGTTCAGGAAGGTATCCATTTCATCCGGTGTGCACTCCAGCTTCTTCATCATGTAGAATACAACGGTCGGGTCGATGTCACCGCAGCGGGTACCCATCATAATTCCGCCGAGCGGTGTAAGACCCATGGAGGTATTGATGACCTTGCCGTTCTTGATTGCGGTAATGGAAGCACCGTTTCCAAGATGGCAGGTAATCATGTTCTGGGTTTCGACATCCTTACCCATCAGTTCCGCAGCTCTGCGGTTTACATACCAGTGGCTGGTTCCGTGTGCACCATAACGGCGGATTTTATACTGTGTATACCAGTCATACGGTACCGGGAACAGGTAGCTTTCCGGACCCATGGTCTGATGGAATGCGGTATCGAATACAAAGACATGTCCGATGTTCGGCAGTGCCTTGCAGAAAGCTTCATAGCATACCAGATGAGCCGGATTATGCAGCGGTGCAAGTTCAGCAAGCTCACGGACACGGTCAACGACCTGCTCATCCGCAACGACGGACTGATCAAAGTAGGAACCGCCCTGGACGATACGGTGGCCGGCACCCTGGATCTCGTCGAGCGATTCAACAATGTGATACTCCAGCAGGCTGTCCAGCAGCATCTTTACGGCAGTCTTATGATCAGGAATCGGAACATCCTTAACCTGTTTTTCACCATTAACCTTGATGGTGAATACGCCCATGTCCTGGCCGATACGTTCGGCCTGACCGCTTGTGAGAACAGTCTCAGACGGCATGTCAAACAGCTGGAATTTTAATGATGATGATCCTGAATTTACTGAAATTACTTTACTCATAGTCTCCTCCGATTAATTCTGTTTCAAGCAATTCGTTTAGATATTCCGCACAAGCGGCATCCTGCTTCATGCGGCTGTACACCGCACTGCGAAGCGAATGCGCATGAACGCATTTTAATACGGACTCATAATGTTCGAGTTCCGTTTTGCATTTGCGGACGGTATCGGATACCGCCGCTTTTGAAATCGACTCCAGTTCGGCGATTTCGGTCAGGGAAAGATCTTCCCTGTAATAGTACCGGCATAGTTTCTGCTGCCGGGGAGTAAGCAGACCGCCGTAATAATCAAGCAGTTCATTTACCCGTATCTTATCCGACATGATCCTGCAGATCCTCGGAAATACTGTAGAGATAGGCATCCAGATCAAACGGTCTGAGATCCTCCGGTTGCTCGCCAAGTCCGATGAAGTAGACCGGAAGATGCAGGCGGTGCTTGATTGAAATAATAATTCCGCCTTTTGCAGTACCGTCCATCTTTGTCAGAATGATGCCGCTGAGATCCGTCGCCTGATCAAAGATCTCCGCCTGGGAAAGACCGTTCTGTCCGGTCGTGGCATCCAGTACCAGCCAGGTATTGTGCGGAGCCCCTTCAATTTCGCGGGCCGCAACACGATTCATCTTGGAGAGTTCGTTCATCAGTCCCTGTTTGTTCTGAAGCCGTCCGGCTGTATCACATAACAGAATATCGATCTGATGTTCTTTCGCATATCTGCATGCATCAACGATTACTGCGCTGGGATCACCGTTTTCACGGCCTTTGATCACCGGAACATTGAGGCGTTCGCCCCATTCCGCAAGCTGATCAATTGCGCCGGCGCGGAAGGTATCGGCAGCCGCAAACGCAACCGTTTTTCCTTGTTTCTGATACATGGCCGCAAGTTTTGCACAGGTAGTGGTTTTTCCGGAACCGTTGACACCTTCCATGAAGATGACGGTTGGTCCGTTTTCGTTGTAGACGATCGGTTTATCCGGTGTTTCCTGATAGATTTCCTGCATGGTCTGAATCAGGAAGTTCATCGCCCATTTAAAGGTGACATTGACATAAAGTCTGCTGGTTTCACGGAGCTTTTCACAGATCATATCAGCGAGTTCAATGCCGACATCCGCCTCAAGCAGAACGATCGTCAGCTGTTCAAGGAATTCGTCATTGACGCCCTTGTATTTCAGCTTCATCTCATTCAGTGCACCACCGAGACTGTCTTTGGATTTTTTGAATCCGGACAGATAGATGGCACGGTCATCCTTGCGTGAGAACGTTTCTTTCAGCTTATCAAGAAAACTCATGCCTGACCTCCCTGCTCTTCTCCGTCAGCCATACTGATGGCATCACGCAGTTCTACCTTCAGCATCTGCGATACACCCTGTTTCTGCATCGTGACACCGTAAAGAACATCTGTATTTTCCATGGTTCCGGGACGGTGGGTAACGACCAGGAACTGGGTACGGTCAGTGTAGTTATGCAGATACTGGGCAAACCGTTCAACGTTGCCCTGGTCAAGTGCTGCCTCAACTTCATCGAGAATGACCAGCGGTACCGGCTTGACTTTCAGAATGGCAAAGAGAACACAGAGCGCGATCAGTGACTTCTCACCGCCCGAAAACAGCATGTTGTTCTGGACTGCTTTTCCCGGAGGCTGAGCATCAATGTCGATTCCGGTATTGAGAATATCTGTCGGATCCTCCAGAATCAGACGGGCTTTTCCGCCGCCGTACAGACTTCGGAAGATATCGTTGAACTCATGGTTGATCTGATCGAACATGGTCTTGAACTGCGTTACCATGACACGGTCCATATCTTCAATTGCCGCAAGGATCTTATCCCGGCTGGCTGTCAGTTCTTCAATCTGTTTCTTGAGGAACTCATACCGTTCGTTAACTTCTTCGTACTGTTCAGGCGCTTCCATATTTACATTGCCGAGACGCTCAATTTCCGAACGAAGCTGAAGTACTTCTTCCCGTGCATTTTCGACAACGGTATCCGTAACCTTCGTCTTGGCAAATTCAAAGGTCAGCTGATATTCCGACGCCAGGCGCTGGAGATTGTTTTCAATCTTTGTCTCGAGACGTCCCTGATCGATCTTGATCGCATTGATTGCGGCGACCGCACGTTCCTGATCTTTGCGAAGCTGACGGATCTGCTGTTCCTTACGGTCCGTTTCACTCGTGATAATCAGCCGCTGTTCTCGTTTCGCCTTGATATCAGAAGTGATCCGGTCACGGTCAGAATATGCCCGGTTGAGACGGATGACCGTATCATCGATTTCTTTGGTATCCAGCGCTTCCGAAAGTTCATCCGGCGCAAGCAGTACGAGGTCATTTTTCAGCTTCTCATATTTCGCAAGCTTTGCGTCTACGACCGGTTCCAGGCTAGCGGCGCTGATCCGGTTCTGCTGGAGTCGTCTTGTAATTTCATCCCGCTCGGACGCGGCTTTTTCACTTTCCCTGCGTGCAAGTTCCACACGGGCAGACTGAGCGTCAATTGCCTGACGTACATCCTCTGCTTCACGGGCTGCCGTGATCGGTGTGGTATTGCGTTTCAGCTTACCGCCGGTCATGGAGCCGCCGCGGTGAATGACTTCACCGTCAGTGGTAACGATGTTGTATCTGCGCTGGGTCAGTGCAGACAGTTCGTTTCCGGCTTCCATGGAATCCACAACAAGCACATTGTTAAGAAGATATTCGACAACCGGCATGAATGTATCGTCACAGGTGACAAACTGAGATGCCGTTCCGAGATACCCTTTCGTGTTTGAACAGATGACCGCAGCCTCCTGAGACAGTGTACGCCGCTGGCATACATTGACCGGCAGGAAGGTAGCACGGCCGCTCTGATTCTTCTTCAGGAAGCGGATCGCATTGCGTGCACTTTCCTCATCTGCGGTGACAATGTTATACATTGCGCCGCCGAGTGCTTCGGATATCGCCTGTTCATAGCCCTTTTCCGCATGAATTTCCTGTCCGATCACACCGAGAATACCGCGCAGAGCATTACGGTTTTCCATAATAGCGCGGGTTCCGGCAGAACGGTTACTGCTGAAAGGATCTTTCAGAATGTTATCGAGATAAACCTGCTGATTCTGCAGACTGCGTAAAACACCCTGGGCCTGTTCATATTCTGAAGACAGATCAAATACGCGCTGTGCAATCTGACGCAGCCGTTCACTGTCGAGCTGAATCTCGTTGTTCAGTGCATCCAGACGATTTTTACGGTCATCATATTCGATCTTGGCAGTTTCGAGAAGTTCACGGGTTTCTCTCGCCTTCTCTTCCCGGTTGCCGGTTTCGATAATGTATTTGCGGCGTTCATCCATTTCCGTACGCCGCTGTTCAAGACTGGTGATCTCATCAACTGTACGCATCAGATCTTCCTGTAAGGAAGAAATCTCTGATTCCAGCTGCGAGGAAGCACGTTTCTGTTCCGCAATCTTTGCTTCTCCGATCTGAAGGTCGGTGGAATAGATCTGCTTCTTTGTCTCAATATCAAACAGTGTCTTCTTGGTATCTTCGATTGAGGCATTAAGTTCTTCCACTTCCTGTACAAGAACCGCGATCTCAATCTCTTCGAGACGCTGTTTCTTTTCACGGTAGATTTCGGCTTTTCTTGCCTGCCGTTTCAGCGGACTGACCTGTTTTTCCAGTTCGATGAGAATATCTCCCGAACGGTCCAGATTGTCCTTGGTACGTGCAAGACGGGAAAGACTTTCCATCTTACGCTTCTTGTATTTGGCAACACCGGCTGCCTCTTCAAATATTCCCCGACGATCGAGCGGCTTTGATTCCGCAAATGTAATGACGTTACCCTGTGAAATAATACTGAGACTTGATTTGCCAAGACCGGTGTCCAGGAACAGGTCAATGACATCCTTGAGACGGACATTGTTCCGGTTGATCAGATATTCGGCATCTCCGGTATCACGGAACAGCCGGCGTGTTACCTCCAGCTCTTCCTTATCGGAATTCAGAATATGGTTGGAATTGTCAAATACAAGCGTGACTTCGGCCATATTGAGCGCACGGCGGTCAGCGGAACCGGAAAAGATGACATCACTCATCTTTTCTCCACGCATCTGACGGCTGCTCTGCTCTCCGAGTACCCATCTCACTGCATCAGTAATATTGGATTTTCCGCATCCGTTTGGTCCTACGACACCGGTGATCGGATGCTCAAAAGAAATAACGGTTTTGTCGGCAAAAGATTTGAATCCCTGCATTTCGATCCGTTTTAAAAACATTTCATTCTCCTTAAAAACCGTACATATTATAACAAAAAGGCTATGGGTTATGAACTCTCTCAAACAGAAAAAAACGCCCTGTAAACAGGACGTTTGACGCAGCTTTTAAAGATGGCCGGATTACTTCGCGGCGAGCTTTTCTTCTGCTGCTTTTGCGGCTTCCGGATTCTGCTCTTTTACGATCGCCACAAGCTCCTTGAGAAGCTTGACATCTGCAGGATCTTCTGCCGGTTTTGCCTCTTCTTTCTTCTTGCCGATGCTCATTGCCTTGTTGATGGCCTTAAGCAGACAGAAGAGAATGAATGCCATGATGATGAAGTTGATGACTGCGGACAGGAATGCGCCGTAATTGAAACTGACACCGGCAATCTTGAAGGATCCGCCAATCGCGACGCCATCTTCGCCCATACCGCCTGTGCATACCTGAATCAGCGGGTTGATAAAGTTGTCCGTGAGGGATGTAACGATGTTTCCGAATGCAGCACCGATGATAACACCGATGGACATATCCATTACATTACCCTTGAGCGCGAATGCCTTGAACTCTTCCAGAAATTTCTTCATAAGCTTCCTCCTTTATTGCTTCAGATTGATTTCTATCCTCTGTTGTCAGAATGACATAACTGCCCTGGCAGAGACTGTTTTCACTGACATACGGCTCCGGTTCCAGTATCTCGGTAACGAACCCCCTGTCCATTACCGGATAACAGCGCTTCTGCAGGTCTTCAAGATATGGATGGGCCAGATGATAGTCCTTGATCCACATCAGTGTACGCCGCCCGTAAACCAGCTGATACAGCATTGGTTCAAATCCGTACCGGCTGACAAACGCATCGATCAGTGACCGGATCTGCGGTGTATGCAGTTCTGACGAAAGAATAACCCCTTCCACGCCCGGGTGTGACAGAAGCCACGCGGCAGCGTAGGAATTGGTAACATTCAGTGTCATACCGGCGACCGCATGTTTTACATCCAGCCATAAGTTGCCAGGTTCACTCAGTATCACTCTGTTGTGTAAAATCTTATCACATCCCTTTTCTGAAATAACGGGCAATTTCATGAAATCTATGTATTTTGTTTCATCATTGGAAGAATCAATGAGTACCGGCGGAAACGTGCAGGAAACACAAAGTACTTTCAAGTTATACGGCTGACGTCCGGCCCGCGTATGCCGTCTTGCACGCTTTGCGGAGAGTTCCTGGTACAGTGTGCGACGCACTTCATTCAGTGCGGAAACAGGCATGAAGATTTCATCAAGTTCTTCAATTGTCACCTGCGGTGTATACGGTTCCTCACCGGTTTTGCAGAGAATCTGAGTAATCCGTTCTGCGGTAAGCGGTGCTTTTCTTGCGGATTCCAGGATCTGTTCACTTGCGACAGATACCCGATTATGATCCCCGTCTTCTGCCATCAGGATCAGCGGTTTGCCTGCCGCTGCTGAACAGTAGACGGTAACCGGCACAGAACGTGTGTGTGCCTCAATTGCCCGGTCAATCTGTTCATGCAGATGCGTATCCGTGGTCTTGAGAAGAATCTGTCCTTTCTTCGGATGCGGTTTTGACGCACAGTCGAGAATCACCCGATCTCCGGGAAACGCTTCATTTACCAGCTTCCCTTTCTTTTCGATCCGCACAGCGGTAAGTCCGGTATCCGCAGGACTGTTCAGAATGCGAAGGCCGTCATGCTGATAAAGATGATCACTGAGATCAACGGTTACTTTATTGTTGGAAAATGACACAACGGTTCCGATCTTAACGCCCATATGATTCGGGCGGAAACGTGTCATACGCTGTTTCTGCGTATCATGGAACGCGTGCCCACGCGTAAACCCGCGGTTAAACAGCAGTTCAAGTTCTTTCTCACGATCTGCGGAGATCCGATATGGTTTCCCGCTGTAATAGGCATCAATCGCTTCCCGGAATGTCTTTGTGACAAGATAAACATACTCTCTGCGCTTCATCCGTCCTTCAATTTTCAGACTGGAAGCGCCTGCTTCAATCAGAGTTGGAATATCGTTGATCAGATTCAGATCCTTCATTGCAAGGGCATATTCCCCTTCCGCTGACGGACACCGTGCCTCCCCATCATTTTCATAAAAGCGAAGACGGCACATCTGGGCGCATACACCGCGGTTTCCGGAACGGTTTTTCACGGATTCACTCATCAGACACTGTCCGCTGTAGGCGACACATAACGCACCATATGCGAAGACTTCGATTTCAATACCGGTTTCGGCACATTCACGAATGACTTCGATCGGAGTTTCTCTCGCAAGCACTGCCCTGGCGGCCCCTTCCTGTTTCATGATGCGGCATCCATCCGCATTATGAACATGCATCTGCGTGCTGCAATGCACTTCAAAGTCAGGATATTCCGTACGTACCCGATGAAACAGACCGAAATCCTGAATGAGCAGCGCATCCGTATCATGTTCGTAAAGAAATGCCACTTCTTCCATGGCGCGGTCAATTTCTTCTTCGAACAGAAGCGTGTTCATCGTCACATAGACCCGCACACCGCGGATATGACAGTACTTTACTGCTTCGATAAATTCATCATGATCAAAATTGCCCGCAAAGGCACGGGCACTGTAGTTGCGGATTCCAAGATAGACCGCATCACAGCCGCCCTGGACTGCGGCAATCAGTGCTTCCGGATTTCCCGCCGGCGCAAGCAGTTCAATTTTATGGTTCAAGTGCTTTTCTGACACAGTCATACTCCTTTACAAGATCGTTAAGCCGCATATGTGCATTTGCGGCAGACGTTGAAGGCAATGCACGGGCATCAAGCGATGCGGATACATATTTCCGGTACAGCGACGCAGCTTTTGCGCCGGTCGTAAATACCGCATGGACTGAGGAATTACGGATCAGCCATTCAATGTCATTTGCCTTTACATCACGGATGGAACTGTCAGAAGACCCGTGAATCGTACAGCTTTCAATCACATCCCATAAGGCAATATGTTTCCGGAGACAGAATTCTTTTCTGTCTGTAATCTGTTCGTCGAACAGAACTTCCATCACCGGCCAGAACCGGTTTGTAGGATTGGCATAATAAAACGATTTCTGACGTGAAACTACAGAAGGAAACGAGCCGAGAATAAGAACTCTGGATTCATGGTCAAACAGTGGTTCCAGGGTATGGAAGACGCGCTGTACATCAGGCATGCGGCAGATTCCTCAGCAGAAACAGTTCAAGACCGGTCATCCCGTCAATCTGTCCGGTTTTCATTCCCTGATCGAGATCTGCCAGTTCCGCGAGCCGTTTCAGAAACCAGCGTGCCGAGTGACCGCCGCAGCTTTCCAGGTCTTTCTCCGGATATCCCTGTCCGGTTCTGGCGCGGATCTCGCTGAACGGAAGCCCTGCTTCCGAGCAGGATTTTACACAGTAAAGCCGTTTCAGACGGTAACTCAGTGTAGGCAGAATACCATAAACATCCATCGAGGCATGTTCACGTAGTTCAAAGAAGGATTCCATTGTCTTAGCTGCGTCACCGCGCACAAAGGAATCAGAAAGTTTCCAGACATTGACTTCCGCATTGAAACTGACAAGCCCGGCAATAGCATTTCGATCAAACTCTCTGCCTCCGTACAGTTCCATCTTGTCGAGTGTCTTGTAAAACTCTGTGGCGCTGTCCGCAATCCGAAGCTTCAGCTCCGCCTTAGCATCTTTTGTCAGGTGATAATTCCGCATGGCAAGTTCCCGGTCGATCAGTTTTTCCAGCTCCCAGGGACTGGGATTGGAGAAGGTAATGATGCGTACGGTTTTGCCCGCATAGGAAGACAGAACTTTATATTCTTTGGTGCGTTTGTCACAGAGAAATCCATCACATACAAAGATGAGATCAGTATCCGGATTCGGGGATGAACAATACGTTTCAAGCAGCTCAGAAGGTGTTCCGCCGCTTTTCTTTTTGGTGGTTTTCTTCGTACCGGAAGAACCGGAGTCTCCGGATTTTAGAAAGTACGGATTTGAAATCAGGACAGCCCGCCGGTCCCCGAACAGCGAGATGGTGGAACAGAGATTCAGCGCCGCTTCCATGGAAAAAGCGGTGCGGGAACTGCCGTCAAGACTGACAATATTTTCCCCTTCCGCACCGGATTCCTGAATCAGTTTCTGCTTTCTGGCATTAAGCTGATAGCTCTCTTTTCCTTCCAGAAGAATAATCACACCCGTATTATAGCAATCTTTCCGGAGGCTGTTAAAAGCAGATTCAGCCCTGGCAGACACAGGATTGTAATGTCGCCTTCTTCCTTGGTATCGAGGTAAGGAATGCGCCGATCGTTCAGCCGCTCGACCACTTCGGGACTTGGATGATGATAGATATGATATGCCCCGCTTGAGACAATGGCGAGATCAGGCTGTACCGTATTCAGAAATCGCTCAGATGAGCCGGTTTTACTGCCATGATGAGAAAGTTTCAGAATATCCGCCTGCAGTCCGGGAAAACGGCGAATGATCCGCTCTTCGGTGTTTACAGAACTGTCACCCATCAGAAGAATATTCATACAGTTAAGTGAAAATGCAGTAACGATTGAACTTTCGTTTTCATCTTCACTGTCAATGTCATTGAGATCCAGCAGTGTGAACATTCCGACATTCCGTTCAGCCTGATGATCAGTGATGACGTGATGCGGAGAGAATGCTTCGGTGACTGCTTCCTGGTTTCCGGAGTGATCACTGTCCGCATGCGTGATGATCAGGGTATTCAGTGTTCGGATACCCTTTGCCTCAAGGAATGTAAACACATTGTTCTTCTGCGAAGGTTTTCCGGTGTCGATCAGGACGTCTCCGCTTCGAAACGGCCCCCTCACCAGCATGGCGTCTCCCTGTCCGACATTGATGAACGACAGTTCCGCAAACGGATGAAACAGCCCGAATATCTGAAACAGCAGAAACAGACCGATGCGATACCAGATCGCTTTCTTTGTGCTTCGAAATCCAACAGACTGAAGAAGAACGTAAAACAGCAGCCCGGCCCCAAGGATTGTGCCAGGTAAAGCACATACATTTACCCAGGTGAGTATCCGGTCCAAAAACAGAATCAGTCCGTGAAACGGCAATCCGAATAGTGCTTCCAGCAATGCACAGAGCCAGCAGAACCCGCTGACTGGAAGAATCCGGCGAAAGAACAGGAGTTCAAGCGGATTGACGCGATGAAACAGTGCAGAGGAAATATGCATACTGAAAAACATGCGTTCCGCTTTTCTGGACGGATCTGTGGAACAGAACGCAAATGTCAGCGGAATCAGAAACGAAGCACTGAATACTGCATACGGACACAGTCTGAGACTGATCAGAAACGCAATGCCGTTTTTCGCCTTTCCTTTCAGACCGGCAGCCTCAAGTCCAAACCTGATGAGACGGATAAGCATGACATACGGGAACTGATAAAAGACCGCAAGTATTAGTGTCAGAACGATACGGATCTTCTTTCTGGTATTTTCATAACAGAGATACTGCAGGATCAGATCGGAAAACATCAGGATTCCGGCAAGCGAAATACCGCGGTCACGGAACAGGCCCTGAAACAGCTCATCAGAGGAAGAACAATGAAACAGAACTTCCAGCAGCACTGCAGCTGTCTCCGGTTCTGCCGAACGGATCCTGTTCATCAGAAGACCGCGCAGCGAATGGGTTGGCTTGATTTCTTTAATTGTGTCTGGTGAGACGGAAGTTGTGATCCCCTTCATTCGGCAGTAACGGGCAAACGGAAAGCGAAAGAATCCCTTTCCGTCACTCAGAGACTCGGAAATACCGTCAAATTCAATGACCGAATCATATACCGGCATGGCTTTTGTATAGACCAGTATTGAATTCATACGGTTCGATACAATGACATAATTCGCCTTAACCTCAACAACCCGTCCCTGCCGCATATCAGGATTACCGGATGGTACCTGAATCAGAAAACAGAGCAGGATCAGACCTGCAAAAACGGCACTTTCATCTTTGACGACGAAATAATAAAACGAGGTACAGAGAACCAGTGCCAGAAAGCGATACGACGGAAGATAGAGCAGTAACGCTGCCGCAGGGACAAGAATCAGGCTGTTTTCCAGCAGACTGTTACAGAGTGATCTGATCAGAGACCGCTTCATATTTTGCCTGTCCGATTCCCGGAACATTCATCAGGTCTTCTGTATTCTGAAACAGCCCATGTTCGTTCCGGTATTCCACGATCCGCGCAGCTATTGATGGTCCGATTCCCGTCAGCTTTGTCAGTTCCTCCGCATTCGACTGATTGATAGAAATGCGCTGCGGTTCTTCCGGTTCCTTCTGCCGCGGAATATTCAGGACATCATGGTCATTCAGCACCATATCCGGATTGAGACCGCTGAGGTCCGCATCATCCGTTGGATCTGCCTGTTCGAGAATCTCCCGTACGGTAGTATACGGTTCCGCTTTAATCGGCCCGGGATTACGCACTTCTCCGCTGACATTGATGATGATCGGATCCTGATTCAGATCAGTTTCACGGATGACGCGCTTATCGATTCCAAAGGCAATGCAAAGCAGAATAAAAAAAATAAGCAGTTGTTTCATGGAGAACCTCCTGCTTATCTTTTATAAATTCAGTTTGGAAAATACGCGCTCAGCTGATGGAAATTACAAGAACCTTGTACGGATTCTTTACATGAACTTCCGCGGTCTGACCGGCCTTCTTATCGAGAATTGCCTTTGCCAGCGGAGTTTCGTTGGAAATCAGACCGGACAGCGGATCAGCTTCTGTCTTACCGACAATACGGTATTCCGCTTCTTCCTTGGTGTCCTGGAACTGAAGTTTTACAGTTGAACCGATCTGAACAACCTTGGAACCGCTCTTGGTGTCGATGATCTCATAATGCTTGAGCATTTCCTCAAGTTCAGCGATCCGATGCTCAACCTGCGCCTGCTTTTCACGTGCTGCGTCATAGTCGGCGTTTTCCGAAAGGTCACCGAGGGAACGGGCTTCTTTCAGTTCGGCCTTAACTTCCTCACGCTGTACATGTACAAGATCATGATATTCATTCTGCAGCTTTTTTAAGCCGTCTTCTGTCAAATAAACCTTATTTTCCACCTTGTTTCTCCTTAATTACGTTATTAAACCTGAACTATTATAGCGCAAGTCGGCATACGATGCCACAACCGAAAGCGCATATTTATGCATGTTTTCAGATCTTATGCCTGGCTCTCGGGATGAATGATGCTGGAAATCTTTGTGGTAAGCAGATCGATTGCGACTTCATTGGATCCGCCTTCCGGAATGATGATATCCGCATACCGCTTGGACGGTTCGATAAACATGTTATGCATGACCCGTACCGTATTTACATACTGGTCAACAACATTATCGAGTTCGCGTCCGCGTTCCTTGACGTCACGTACCAGACGGCGGATGAAACGGATGTCAGCTTCTGTATCTACGAACACCTTGATGTTTTCCAGTTCCCGCAGCTTTTCATCTTCCAGAACAAACAGTCCTTCAAGAAGAATGACGTCTGCCGGTTCAAGGTGTTCCGTAATATTGGAACGGTTGTGAACGACGAAATCATAGGTCGGTTTATCCACCGCAACACCGGCAAGCAGGCTTTTCAGATGACTGATCAGAAGATCGTTGTCAAAAGCAAACGGATGGTCATAGTTCGTCTTGACGCGTTCTTCCATGGTCAGACCGGACTGATCCTTGTAATAGTCATCCTGACGGACGATCAGGACAGATTTGGTGTCGGAAAACGCATCTTTGATCTTCCGGGCAATACTCGTTTTTCCGGAAGCGGAGCCACCGGCAATGCCGATCAGAATCGGTTTGTTCATAACGTTATTGTTCTCCTTCCAGTACATTGGTCAGATTGCCTTCTGCATCATATTCCAGTGTGATTTCAAATGGAATTCCCTGTCCGCTGAGCATGCGGGTCAGAAATACCCGGTCGCCCTCCCATAAGGTAAGATTCAGAACCTCCTGTTCCGGAATCCAGGCAAGCGTTCCCTCCCTGCATTCTGATGGAATGCCGCTGAAGGAATGACAGGTATACACCGCGATCTGTTCCGGTTCCATGGTGCTGTAGCGAAAATCAACGATTCCCATATATTCCAGTTCATGGACCGTAAAGCCGGTTTCTTCATTTACTTCACGTACGGCACACTCTTCAAAGGTTTCCTGATCTTCGTTTTTCCCGCCGACGCCGATCCATTTACCTTCGTTGATGTCGTTCTGCTTTTTATTCCGCAGCAGCATCAGCCAGGCACCGTCTTTGATCAGATAAACACAGGTACTTCGTTTCATCAGTGATAGTTGGTATGAGCAGCTACATTCTTATTGTGCTCATCCAGTGTTTCCGCATAATACACCACACCGGTATCGACATCTGCCATGAAGTAGTAGTAATTACTGGGGGTCGGATTCAGAACGGCCTCGATCGCATCCTCACCGGCATTGACGATCGGTCCCGGCGGAAGACCCGGATACTTGTAGGTATTGTACGGGCTCTCATAATCCGCATTGGCCTCACATGCAAGCCAGTTCTCACCGTTATCCTCATCCATCGCATAGCAGACCGTTACGGAAGACTGCAGTGCCATATTGATATCCAGACGGTTGTAGAAGACGCCTGCGATCAGCTTCATGTCTTCGGTCTTTCCGGACTCGTACTGCACAATGGATGCCAGCGTATACAGCTCATGTACATTGTACTTGCTGGAAGAGATCTGATCTGCAAACCGGTTATAGACCGAAAGCTGTTGATCCAGGATCTTTTCAGTTACGGTTTTCGCATCTGTTTCCGGATAGAACAGATATGTGTTCGGTGCCAGGAAGCCTTCCAGCTTGATCCGGATATCCGGGTTAAAGACATCTTCCGTGATAAACGGATAGCGTTCCATCAGGGAACGGATATATGATTCATCATTCCAGAGCGCCATCAGGTCGTCATAGCTGACATTGGTCGCTTCCGAGATCTTCTGTGCGACATGTTTTGCCCAGTCGCCTTCAATAATCGTGACACTGACCGTATCCACTTCACCGGCATTGGGATCATTCAGTACCGTAAAGATATGTTCTACATCCCAGCTCTTATCCAGTGTATACGTGCCGGTTTTGATATCGGTGAGTTTCTCAGAACGCGCGAAGAAATAAGCAAAGTCAGCATTGCGGATCAGTCCTGCTTCCTTGAGTTTTGCAGAAACTGCCCTGGTGGATGTGCCGGGTTCAACGACAAACGATACTGTCTCGCTTTCCTGCTGTACCGGCTTCAGGGAATTCCGATAGTTCATGAAGAGAATGCATGCCACAAGAATAATCGGAATCAGCAGCAACAGCAGCAGTCTTCCAATGCGGAGTTTACGTTTTGGCTTCCGTCTTTTACTCATTATTCAGCTCCCCAAGATATGCACCGAGCACCTCGTTGCACATCTCAAATCCTTCCGGATCATCAACCGGTTCCAGATTTCCGTCTTCATCATAGCGATACGGAAGAACGGTATCATCATTCGGATCGCTGCTGTGGATTAAAACATAGTGAATCCCCTTCTCTTCATCATCAAAGGTAAGAAGGATCTCCATCTCGACTTCCTTTCCATTTTCGTCGGAAAGTGTAATACGGTTGTCAATCATCAGCTGTAATCTCCTTTAAACATAAGAAAGGCGTTTTACGCGCCTTTCTGTTTCTGTGCATCCAAATAGTACTGAAGAATCCGTACAGCAGCCATTCGGTCAATCACTTTTTTCCGTTTCTTTCGGGAAACATCCGCTTCAATCAGGATTGCTTCGGAATCTTTTGTGGTATTCCGTTCGTCCTGCAGAACAACCGGGATACCGGACTCTTCCTGCAGCACCTGTCCGAATTCCTCGCAGATCAGCGCGCGCTCACCGCGGTCCCCGTTTTCCAGAAGCGGCCATCCAAGTACGATCATGTCCGGATGTTCCTTTTCAATCAGCTCCAGCAGCATATCCAGAGCCCGGTCATAATCATCCGGTTTAAAACGCAGTGTCGTCAGCGGACTGGCGATAATTCCCGAGTCACTTCTTGAAACACCGCAGGTAACACTGCCAAGATCAAGACCGAGATAAATCATTCGCTGCAGTTTTCTTCCAGATAGAAACGTACAAGTTCTTCAATAATCTCGTGCCGTTCCACCGACTGAACGATCGAACGTGCGTTCTTATGCGATGAAATGTAGGCCGGATCATTGGAGATCAGGTACCCCGCCATCTGATTAATGGCGTTGTATCCACGTTCCTGAAGCGCATCCCGTACAAGCATCAGAACCTGCCGGATGTTTTCTCGACGAATCTGATTCGCATCAAAACTGACTGTTGGCGAAATATCAACATTGTTCATGGGACACCTCCAATTTCTTACTAATTATTTTAGTTTAATCCGACGTAAATGTACACTCAAACGAAAGAACGAAATCAGGCATTCTGAATTCTGGAACGGACTTCCGCAAGTGCCTTGGATACCGTCTCGACATCTTTACCGCCGGCCTGTGCCATATCCGGACGTCCGCCGCCGTTGCCGCCGCATACAACTGCCGCAGCCTTGACGAGATCACCGGCCTTGAGCCCCTTTGCGATTGCGGCCTTGGAAGCTGCGCAGACGAAGGTCACCTTGCCGTCATTTACATTCGATACAAAGACAAGACCATCCGTAAGCTTGTTGCGGAGCTGTTCTGCATACCCCTTCATAGCACCGGTTTCCATGCCGTTTTCTTCGAGGATCAGGACGGAAATACCGTTGATGGTTTCAGCCTTTCCAAGCTTCTCACTCGCGTTTGCAGCCAGTGCCTTCTGCTTGGAATCAGCAACTTCTTTACGAAGCGATGCATTTTCTTCGAGGAGTGTGCGGATGCGTTCCTGCAGACCCTGATAGTTCTTCATCTTCAGGAGCGCTGCAGTTTCATTCAGATAATCCTCTTCCTGTCGGAAGGTTTCATAAGCATCCATCTTTGTGATACTGGTGATTCGGCGTACACCGGAGCCGATCGACTCTTCACTGACGATCTTGAATACGCCAAGGTTTCCGGTATTGGAAACATGCGTACCGCCGCAGAATTCCTTGGAGAAATCGCCCATGGAGACAACGCGTACACTGTCGCCGTATTTTTCGTCAAACAGTGCAATGGCACCGGTCTTCTTGGCTTCTTCCACCGGCAGGACTTCCGTTGTTACTTCGACATCTGCCTGAATCATCTGGTTGACGAGATGCTCAATTTCCTTCAGCTGTGCATCGCTGACCTTTTCATAATGGTTGAAATCGAAACGTCCGTAATCCGGGCAGTTATAGGAACCGGCCTGGGCCACATGATCGCCGAGAACGGTGCGGAGCGCACTCTGGAGAAGATGGAGTGAACTGTGGTTTGCACGTGTGCGCTGACGCTTTTCAAAGTCATATTCTCCGGTCAGTTCATCACCGACATGAAGCACACCTTCCTTCACCTCAATGTGATGGAGCGGCTGCTGGTGCGGCGCCTTGCGAACGTCAGTGACGACCGCCTTAAATCCGTTTCCGGTAAGCGTACCGGTATCGGCACACTGTCCGCCGGATTCTGCATAGAAGCATGTCTTTGTGAGAATGACGTCACCGCTGTCAGAGATTTCATCAACCTTGACACCATCCTTGAAGAGTCCGATTACCGTTCCGACCGAGGTACGGTCTGTATAACCGGTGAATTCGGACGGCTCTTCAAAATCCATCAGATCTGCGGACTGTCCGTGCATGGACTGTTCATTTCCGCGAGCATCCTTGGCCCGTTTGACCTGGGCAGCCATCTCGCGATCAAAGCCTTCCATATCAACGGTATAGCCAGCATCTTCGGCAATCTCCGCTGTCAGTTCCTTCGGGAAGCCATAGGTATCGTAGAGACGGAACACCACTTCACCAGGGAGTTTCTTTTCAGCTTCATGCGCTTTCAGCTGTTCGTTCAGAAGTGCTTCACCATTGGCAAGTGTACGATGGAAGCTTTCTTCTTCCTGTTTAACAAGACGGGAGATGAGATCCACCTTGCCCTGCAGGTACGGGTAATAATCTTCCATGTTGTCCGCAACGACCTTGACGAGTTTATACATGAATGCACCGTCAATGCCAAGCTTGATGCCATAACGCACTGCGCGGCGAAGAACACGGCGAAGGACATAGCCGCGGCCTTCATTCGAGAACATCGCACCGTCCGCGATCGCAAACGTGACCGTACGGATGTGGTCTGCGATGACACGGTATGCCATCTTGTATTCCGGTTCGGAATAAGCATGCTTTGCAAATGTTTCGGTCGCATGAATGACCGGCAGGAAGAGATCCGTATCGAAGTTTGTCTCACCTTCCTGGATCAGCGCAACGAGACGCTCAAGACCCATTCCGGTATCAATGTTCTTATGCGGAAGCTCCTTGTATTCCGAACGCGGCAGTTCACCCGGACGGCAGTCATACTGGGAGAAGACAATATTCCAGACCTCAATGTAACGATCGTTTTCAATATCCTCGAAGAACAGCTTTTCCCCAAGACCCTTGGGATCGAATGCAGGACCGCGGTCGTAGTAAAGTTCGGTGTCCGGTCCGCCCGGACCTCTTCCGATTTCCCAGAAGTTATCTTCTGTCTTGCGGATATGGGACGGATTCATACCGACTTTTACCCAGAGATTGTAGGCTTCCTCATCATCCGGATAAACCGTTACATACATGCGTTCCGGATCAAAACCGACCCATTCCGGACTTGTCAGAAACTCCCATGCCCAGGGAATCGCTTCCTGCTTGAAGTAATCACCGATCGAGAAGTTGCCGAGCATTTCAAAGAATGTGTGATGACGGGCTGTCTTTCCGACATTCTCAATATCGTTTGTACGAATGGACTTCTGCGCATTGCAGATACGGTTGCACTTAGGCTTCTCCGTACCGTCAAAATACTTCTTAAGAGCAGATACGCCGGCATTGATCCATAACAGTGTCGGATCGTTATGCGGGATAAGGCTTGCGCCGGGTTCGATCATCGATCCCTTGGACGCAAAGAAATCAAGGAACATCTGACGGACCTGATTTCCGGTAAGCTGTTTGTTTGCGGTCATTTGAATTCCTCCTTCAATAAAAAAACCTGCACATACAATGCAGGAACGTTTTCACGCGGTACCATCCTGTTTCGTGTCATCCTATGACACGCACTTAATTCAGCCGTTAACGCCGGCATACGGCGCGGATTAGGCGCTCTCCGAAGCAGCTTCAGAATCATTGTCCGTAAAGACTTTCACCAACCGTCTTCTCTCTATGCCGAACCGATGATTCCTACTTTCCTTCATCTTCAAGTTCGCTATTTATGATAGCAGGATAATCCGTGTTTTGGAAAGTAAATATTTTTTACTTATTTATAAACGATCTCCATTGACGCAGATACATTAATGTAATAAAATGCAAATTGTTGTAAACACTTTCAGGGGGAATGAAAATAACATGAAAAATTTTACAAACGTATTGCTCAGTGCAGTGCTCGGACTTAGTCTTGCGGCATGCGGCACAAGCACATCTGCAGGCGAACCTGCCGCCGAAAGCAATTCAACGGAACCTGCTGCAGAAACACAGAGTGCGGATGCAGATGCAAAAGTTTATAACGTCGGTATCGTACAGCTTGTACAGCATGTAGCGCTCGACGCAGCAGCACAGGGCTTCCAGGATGAACTGGTCGCTCAGCTCGGAGAAGACAACGTTAAGTTCGATTACCAGAACGCAGCCGGCGACAGCGCAACCTGCAACTCCATCGTTTCCGGATTCGTTACCGAAAACGTTGATCTGATGCTCGCAATTGCTACACCTGCCCTTCAGGCAGCCGCCAACGGAACCGCAACCATTCCGGTTCTCGGCACCGCAATCACCGAATACGGTACAGCACTCTCCATTGATGACTTCAACGGAACTGTCGGAACCAACGTTTCCGGCACAAGCGATCTCGCCCCGCTGGATCAGCAGGCAGCAATGTTCGATGAACTGATTCCGGATGCTTCCAAAATCGGTATCATCTACTGCTCTGCAGAAGCAAACTCCAAATACCAGGCAGAAGTCGTCAAGGAAACTCTGGAAGGAAAAGGAAAGACAGTTAATGTCTATACATTCACCGATTCCAACGATGTTCAGGCAATCACAACTACCGCGGTTTCTGAAAATGAAGCGCTTTATATCCCGACAGACAACACCGCTGCCAGCAACACCGGTCTGATTGACGCAGTTGCTTCTGAAGCAGGCATTCCGATCATCACCGGAGAAGAAGGCATCATGAGCGGATGCGGTATTGCAACACTCTCCATTGACTACTACGAGCTTGGCAAGACAACCGGCGCTATGGCCGCAAAGATTCTCAAAGGTGAAGCAAACGTCAGCGAAATGCCGATCGAATACTATCAGAATCCGGTTAAGAAATATGACGCTGCACGCTGTGAAGCACTTGGTATCACTGTCCCTTCCGATTACGAAGCTGCTGAGCGTGCTGAGTAACCGTTTCGTTTATTGAATTAAATGAATACGGGGTGAATCCGCCCCGTATTTTGCTATACTGAATTCGTTTTCTTCTGGGGGTAATTAACTATGGGTCTTAATTTCGGAAATCTGATCGGTGCAATGCCGGGCGGTATTGCGCAGGGTCTGATCTGGGGATTTATGGCGCTGGGTGTCTATATCACCTTCCGCCTTCTGGATATAGCTGATCTTACCGTTGACGGTTCGTTCACGACCGGCGGTGCAGTAACGGTCATGCTGATTCTGTCCGGCGTCAATCCGGTTCTCGCGGTTCTTGCGGCAGCCGTTGCCGGAATGATTGCCGGCATGGTTACCGGTCTGCTTCATACCGTATTTGATATACCGGCGATCCTTTCCGGTATTCTCACGCAGTTTGCCTTATATTCCATCAATCTTGCGATTATGGGTATGTCCGCAAACAAGGGCCTTCCGGTCGATAAGTATCATCTGTTCGTAAGCAGTCGGAATATTCCCGGCTCCATCCTTACCGGTGCCCTGCTGATCCTCTTTGTGATCGCTGTACTGTACTGGTATTTCGGCACCGAACACGGCAGTGCCATGCGTGCAACCGGATCCAATCCGGAAATGTCAAAGGCACAGGGTATCAATATCAATTCCATGAAGGTAATCGGTCTTGCCCTCTCTAATGCATTCGTTGCGATGTCCGGCGGACTGCTCTCACAGTATCAGGGATTTGCGGATATCAACATGGGGCGCGGCGCTATCGTCATCGGACTTGCGGCCGTTATCATCGGTGAAGTCCTCGGCAATGCACTAATCGGCAAACGGATGAATTTTGCTGTCCGGCTTGGCTTTGTGGCAGTTGGCGGAATCATTTATTATCTGGTAATTGTGATTGTTCTCTGGCTGAAACTCGATTCCAACTATCTGAAACTTCTGACTGCTGTTGTAGTTGCCGTATTCCTTGCAGTACCTAATATTCAGACAAAAATGAAGACCTCCTTCAGCCGTGCTGGAAAGCGGTCGGTAAAAACCACAAAGGAGGCAAACTGATGACTGCGATGCTGAAACTGACGAATGTATGCAAAACATTCAATCCCGGAACAATCAATGAAAAGATTGCCCTGAATCATGTAGATCTGGAACTTGAAGAAAACGATTTCGTTACGGTAATCGGCGGAAACGGCGCCGGTAAGAGTACCATGCTGAACGCAGTTGCCGGTGTCTGGCCGGTTGATGAAGGATCCATCTTCATTGACGGCATTGATGTCACTGGCCTTCCGGACTTCAAGCGTGCCTCTTTGATCGGACGGGTCTTCCAAGATCCGATGACCGGTACAGCTGCAGATATGCAGATCGAAGAAAACCTCGCACTTGCCGCAAAACGCGGTAAGTCACGCGGTCTTGGATGGAATGTTAAGGCAGCGGATCGTCAGATGTTCCGTGAAAAGCTTGCCACACTCGGCCTTGGTCTTGAGGACCGCATGCAGACAAAAGTCGGTCTTCTGTCCGGCGGTCAGCGTCAGGCACTTACCCTTCTGATGGCCAGCCTGCAGCGTCCTAAGATTCTCCTTCTGGATGAGCATACCGCCGCGCTTGATCCGAAAACTGCAAAGCTGGTTCTTGATCTTACAAAGGAAATTGTCGAAGAGAATCATCTCACCACAATGATGGTCACCCATAATATGCGTGATGCGATTCACATCGGAAATCGTCTGATCATGATGGACGAAGGTAAGATTCTCCTGGATGTCCGCGGAGAAGAAAAGAAACAGCTTACTGTCGAGGATCTCATGAAGAAATTCGAAGCCGCCAGCGGTGAAGAATTTGCAAACGATCAGGCACTTCTCTCGAAATAAACAGAAATCGCTGCGTACTGTTCATGGAACAGCGCACAGCGATTTTTTTGTGAATTAAGATGTAATTGAAACTAAACTGCGACTCTGAAGTTTACTCACCTTCAGAATCATGCGGAGTCAGAAACGGATTTTCAATCATAGCATCGGGAGCGCCAAAAACTTCACTGTTCCCGCCGGAAATTTTTTTGTCACCGCCGGAAATGTGCTCCAGAGTTGTTCCGCTGATCACAATCGGTTTCTCCTGATCCATGTTACGTTTCATCCTTTCGTTCCTCTTGTCTGTTTCACCTATATTACCTATTGAATCGGATTTCAGAAATGCGATCTCCTTCTGATAATTCTGAACCCGCTCCCGATCCGTTGCCTTAGGATCGGGAATCCGTGAAAGATCGGAATTATGCTTCAGATCGGCCAACTTTACAAGACGTGCTGAAGGATTGTTCTTCACACGGATCAGATAGATATCGCGTGCCTCTTCGGGCCTTCTTGTGACCGCATCAACACCGTTTACAACATTCTCCGGAAACCCTTCGTTCCTGAGGTCTTCCAGTGTTGTATCCGTATCCTCAACGACATCATGCAGAAGTGCGATGGTGATTTCCGTTGGACCGCCTTTTACAAACTGAGACACCCGAAACGGATGCAGGATATAATCTGCCCCTGCTTTATCAGTCTGCCCTTCATGAACATGCTTTGCGAGCATAAACGCATGGCGAATCATCTTTACATCTTCTGAATTGATTTCCATACGTGCAGACTGCAGTGCCTCACAGGGAATCCATTGATCCGAAAAGAAGTTATACTGCTCAGATATTCCGCTGCTGTTTGTACGGACAATCGCATTGTTTTCTTCAGGCAGAATCCAGTATGTTGTCATATCGGTCATGCAAATTCTCCTTCGTCCCATTCCGCTTCCGCCTTACGCGCTTCCAGCGCTCTGCAAATACGTTCGGTCAGCGTTGTTTTACGGATATGGCGTTCTTCAGTACGGATACCTTCCATAAACGCACTGCGGTCGCCAAGCATAATCAGGGACTGCCTTGCGCGTGAACACCCGGTGTATATCAGTTTCCGCTGCAGCATGAAACTGAACCGTCTGGTAATCGGAAAGATTACGATCGGATACTCACTGCCCTGGCTCTTATGAACAGAGATACAGTAAGCAAGAGAAATATTCGCAAGATTATCTCCGGAATATTCCACATAAATATCATCAAACCGGACAGTAAGAACCGCCTGTTTGTTTTCGGTTTCGGATGCGTAGAGGATTTCTTCCAGCATGCCGATATCTCCGTTGTATACATCGTCATCCGGCTGATTCTTTAACTGCAGGATCTTGTCGCCTTCCCGGAAGATCGTATATCCGACTTTCAGTTCCCGTCGATGCGGTGCCGGCGGATTGATGAATTCCTGCAGGGCGTTGTTCAGGACGTCGATACCCGCGTTGGAATTGTAGATCGGACTGATGACCTGAATATCATTGACGTCATATCCCTTTTCCAGAGCGTTCTGCGCTATGGAAAGAATGTTGCGTTTGATATCTTCGCTCGGACAATCATAGAACCGCACATCCTGATTCAGCTGAGTGAAATCAACATCCGCATTATGAATCTGGTGTGCCAGGGAAATGACATCACTGCCCTCTTTCTGACGGTGAATATGTGCCAGCCGGATCAGAGGAAACTCATTCGTCCGGATAAGATCACGCAGCACGGATCCGGGAGAGACACTGGGAAGCTGATCTTCGTCACCAATGATACAGATCCGTTTGATTCGTTTAGATGCCTCTAGAAGATTGGAAAAGAGATACCCATCAACCATGGAAAACTCATCTACAATCAGAAGATCTGCGCTCAGAGGCTCTTCCTCGGTAACACCGAAGGAGTTTGTTTCCAGATCCCATTTCAGCATTGAATGAATGGTGAGCGATTCACTGTCGGTAAGTTCCGCAAGGCGCTTTGCGGCACGCCCGGTAGGCGCTGCGGTGAGTACCGTTGCGCCGGGATAGAGTTTCCGGAAGAGTGTGACAAATGCACGTACAACGGTCGTTTTTCCGGTTCCCGGACCTCCGGTAACGATCATGAACGGAGATTCAAAGAATGCATGGATCGCCTCAATCTGACAGTCATCATATTGAATACTGAGCTGATCCTGCATCTCACTGAGATACTGTTCCAAAAGATCCGGATCATAAGGATCGATGCTGCTGTATGGGTAACCGGAAAGAAATTCAGCAATCTCCGTTTCGCTTTCGTATTGAGATTTCGGATAGATGCGGCCGTTTTCTTCAATCAGCTGGCCTCTTCCTACGGCGTAATCCAGGTAATCCGATGGATTGGCGCTGGAATCACCGTATTCCCTTTGGAAACGGGCAAACAGATGTTCTTCTTCAATATAGGAATCACCTTCCTCCATGCACATATCCATGCATAAGGAAGTCATCATCGCGGTAAGACGCCGATCGTCCGCAGGATCAAATCCAAGTGCCATGGCGATCTTATCTGCGGTTTTAAAGCCGAATCCGTCACAGTCTTCCATCACGCGGTATGGATTCTCCTTCAGCTTTTCAAGCGCCTGTTTTCCATACGCACGATTCAGACGTACAAGATTCCGTACTCCGATTCCATGCACATTCAGAAAACGCACAAGTTCTGCCATACCGTCATCTTCCTGTGCGATACCGTTTCGAATGATTTCTGCTTTTTCTTCCGATAATCCTGGAATCTGATACAGCACTTCCGGACTGTTGCGGATCAGATCAAGGCAGTCTTCTCCAAGCAGACTGACGATCTTCTGTGCTGTCTTCTTACCGATACCCGGAAACTGCACACCGCAAAGATAGCGGAGGATCGACTCAGCCTCATTGGGCAGCGGCCGTTCGATTGCATCTATTTTCAGCTGCATTCCGTATCTTGGATGTTCCACATAGGTACCGTAGATACGATACAGGCAGTCAATTGCCGGACGTTCCGGAAGAATTCCCGTAACCGTGATTACTTTTTCCTGTTCATCTGCGATGCGGAATTTCATGACGGTATAGAAATTCTCATCGTTCCGAAACAGAATATGCACCGGTTTTCCAGTCAGGATGACATCAGATTCCATGCGTTACCTCTAACTGGTTCCGGATCTTCTGCGCAATATCTTCTCCGTTCTGATACACCGTATCGATGACACCGCCTCCCAGCATGACGTCTCCATCATAAAAGACAGCCTCTTGTCCGGGCGTTATGGAACGGATTCCCTGCGGGTATACAACATTCAGCGTGGCATCATCGATCCGCTCAATAGTTACGGGCTGATCCTCCTGCCGGTAACGGAATTTTGCATGTACCTGCATCGGGAACGTAATGTCCGCAAGGTAATTCATATCACGGACGATGCAGGACGTACTGTACAGCCAGGATTCATCTGCGGTATTTGCGACATAAAGTTCGTTTTTGGCAACATCCTTGCCGATCACATAATACGGTCCGGTACCGCCGATATTCAGTCCTTTGCGCTGTCCGATCGTATAGTAAAGAACGCCTTTGTGTTCTCCGACGGTCTCTCCGCTGATCTCGATGATTTTTCCCGGTTTCATCGGGAGATAGTTTGAAAGAAATTCCCGGAATTTCCGTTCGCCGATAAAGCAGATGCCGGTACTGTCCTTCTTCTTTGCGATGGAAAGGTTCAGTTCCGCCGCAATTCTGCGTACTTCGGTTTTCGGAACACCGGCAAGCGGAAACAGAATGGAGTCGAGACAGGAACGTTTGATTTCTGCCAGAAAGTAGGACTGATCCTTTGAGCGGTCATCCGCTTTCAGCAGTGCCGGCTTTCCCTGGTACGTACCGTTTTTGGCATAGTGGCCGGTCGCAAGAATATCAAACCCTTCCCGCTTGGCATAGGAAAGAAACTGATCGAATTTAATATATCTGTTGCATAAAATATCCGGATTCGGAGTCTGTCCGCGCCGATAGGTACTGAGGAATGTTTCAAATACATCCGTCCAGTACTCTTCGATAAAATCAATGCGTTTCAGCGGCAGTCCCAGCGTATCCGCGACTGACTGTGCATCCTGCCAGTCTTTTTCCTGTGTACACTGCCCTTCATCCAGTGTCGGATTTCCCAGAATATCATCATTGGTAAGGGAATCCCAGTTACGCATAAAGGCACAGGTGACATCATATCCCTGCTCTTTTAACAGATAAGCGGCGACTGCAGAATCCACGCCGCCTGAAAGTCCAACCAGTATTTTCTTCATTGCGTCAATTATAGTACAGAACCGTATTCAATACAGTAAACAAAACCGCAGTGCATGCACTGCGGTTCGATGTATATGTATTGATCTGTAAACAATCAGTTTGTTTTCTGGATGCAGTCGTCCGTTTTTTCTCCGGCAGTTCCGCATCCAAGATAATTCGGACAGGTTGCCGAACAGGAAGAATACGCAATCCGGCGCAGTTCCTGAGGGATAAATACCCCAATCTCCTCACTGTCATATCCGACCTGGAAACTCTTTTCATTCAGAATGATCGGACGTTTCAGAACCGATGGATTTTCCCGGATAAACCGGATCACTTCATTGAGCGACATACTGTCGACATCAATATTGTTTTCGGAAATCACCTTGGACCGTTTGGAAATCAGATCATCTGTGCCGTTTTCAGAACGCATGAGAAGATACCGGATTTCTTCCTCGTCCAGCAGGGTTTTAAAGATATTTTTCTCTGTAAACGGAAGATTCCGGTCTTTCAGCCACTGTTTTACTTTCCGGCAACTGGCACATCCGGGAGATGTATACACTACAATCATAACTACGCCTCAACAGAGATCACAGCTGCAGTACCGCAGTCGCAATCGAAAAATAGATAAGCAATGAAATCGCATCAATGATCGTTGTCAGCATCGGGGATGCGACAACCGCAGGATCAAGCTTCAGCTTTGATACGACAAGAACGAGTGTAGATGCGGCTGTTTTTGCGAAAAGCACCGCGCAGATGACTGTAAGGCTGACCGTTAACGCAACAGCTACGGTTGTATGATCCATAAGCATGCATTTTGCAAAGCATGCAAGGCTGAGGGTTACACCGCAAAGCACACCGACCCGCATTTCTTTCCAGACAACTTTAAACAGATCCTTGAATTCCACCTGGCCGAGCGAAAGCGAACGTACAACTTCCGCACTGGCCTGAGAGCCGCTGTTACCGCCGGTGTCCATCAGCATCGGGATAAAGGAAGAAAGAATAATGTATTTGCTGAGGGCATCTTCAAATCCGGTGATGATACGTCCGGTAAAGGTTGCACTGATCATGAGGAGAAGAAGCCACGGAATGCGTTTTTTCCATGTCTCGAATACGCCGGTGCGAAGGTATGGTTTATCGCTCGGAATAATCGCAGCCATACGTTCGAAGTCCTCGGTAGTCTCACGTTCCATGATATCGAGAACATCGTCTACGGTGATGATTCCGACCATGCGGTTTTCCTTGTCGACGACAGGAAGAGCCTCAAAGTCGTACTTCTGGAAAATACGGGCGACCGCTTCCTGGTCGGTGCTTGTATTGCAGGAGATTACCTCCTCATGCATGATGTCACCGATCACCTTGTCACCGTCATTGATAATGAGGTAGCGCAGTGCAACGGTTCCGAGCAGAAGCCGTTTCTTGTTCAGAACATAACAGGTATTGACCGTTTCCGAATCCATCCCGATCTTACGGATACGCTCGATTGCTTCATGGACGGTCATGGTTTCCGTGAGGTCCACAAACTCGACGGTCATTACCGATCCGGCTGAGTCATCCGGATACTGCAGAAGATGATTGATATCATTCCGTGTTTCCGGTTTGGCGTTGGCAAGCAGCTTCTTTACGACATTGGCAGGCATTTCTTCGAGGAGGTCCGCCGCATCGTCTGCGTACAGGTTATCGATGACAGCGCCTGCTTCCTTATCGGAAAGTGAAGTGATGATATACTGCTGGCTGTCGACATCAAGCATGGCAAAAACATCCGCTGCCAGTTCTTTGGGAAACAGACGGAACATCTTGAGCATGTCCTCATCTTCCATCTGTTCCATGACAGCCGCCAGGTCGGCATTATTCATATCCTGCGCCTTGCCGCGCAGTCCCGCGTACTGCTTGTTTTTCAGCAGATTGCGGAAGGAATCAAGTTCCTTTTCAATGTTGAACTCTTCCATCGTTATTCCTCCGGTAAATGATTTTCATGGTGTTAATGCACAACGGAACCTGATCCGATAAACTGTCTTTCATGAAAATCACCTCCCTTCGGAACACATACCTTTATTTATTCTAAGATTATTTCAACCGGCATTCAAGATTGGAAAATAAGAATATAAACCGGTAAACAAAAAGGAGAACACTGTCCTCCTCCTGTCTGAAAACGAGACTTCCAAGCCGCCTTATTCCAGCGGTGTCTGATGATAATTACCGATAATACGGCCGATCTGGCTGACGGTAATAAAGGCTGTTGGATCCGTCTGTTTGATGGAACGAATCACATCCTGAAGTTCGTAGGTATTAACCGTTGTCAGAAGCAGCCATCGTGCAGAATGGGAAAACGCCCCTTCGCACGGAACCTTGGTGATTCCATGACGGCATACCTTAAAAATGGCACTGCATACCTCATCCGGCTGGGTGGTGACGATATCAAGCCTTGAAAACTTATACCGCTGATGCAGAAGATTGACGATCTGCGTACTTACATACTGATAAATAATGGAATACAGCGCCTTATCCCAGCCGAACAGAATACCGGCAAGAACAAGAATGACGGCATTTCCTGCCATGATATAGTTCCAGGTCGGTTTGTTATATTTGGAAGACATCCAGATGGCAATAAAGTCTGTTCCGCCGGAGCTGGCATTGTTGCGCAGTACAATCCCCGTTGCAAGACCCGAAATCACACCGCCGAATACGGAAATCAGAAGAATATCTTCCGTAACCGTACGGACCGGCAGAATTGCCGTTAAGATCGAGCTGCTTGTGACAAACAGACAGGAATAGATCATGAACTTATGCCCGATATGGCGCCAGAGCAGGATAACGGTAATGATGTTCATCGTGAAGTAGATGATACTGAAGCTGATATTGACATGAAAGAACTTCAGAAAGACTTCGGAAAGCAGACGGGAAAGACCGCCGTAACCGCCAGGAAAGAGATTTCCGCTCTTGGCAAAATAATTCATTCCGAACGAGTAAAGAAATGAGGAAAGCAGAACATTCACTACAATGACGATGTCATGCTTTGTAAATCTCAGTTTCGGACTCTGTGAAGTTGTCATATATTCAAAGCTCCTTATTTGCGTTCGCCAGCACATCGCGCAGTTTTCTGCAGATGTCCTGCTGGCGGCGGATGATCCGTATGTCATACGGAATTTCCAGCTGAAATCCATTCATAAATATCAGATGCGCAGATGTTCTTCGTTCCGGAAGCACTGCCGCTAACTGATTGTCATTGATCCAGTAATTGTCCCCTTCGGTATACAGCGAACGCAGCGGGAAAAAGAGCAGAACATCGCGTTCACGAATCAGAAGCGGTGCTTTTGTGCGTATTCCGGTCAGTCTGCGTACGGCATCCGTCCGCCCTTCCAGTGTGCTGCCGTATGACAGACACCAGCGGTTAAACAGGGATTCTGCTGGTTCTGCGAGCAGTTCTCTGGATCCGTCAAGATAGAGAAGATCACAGGTACCGTTCTCGTTATCGGTATGGATTACGGCTATATCCTTCAGCATCTTCCATCACACTTCTTTTTACATCCTTCACAGCCGGTGGACTCACTGAGAATCACGGCAGTACCGTCCGCCATCAATCCGCCCGGAACATCTCCCGAGGGGATCACACTGACGGAAGGTAGCGGATCCAGAATCACTTCTGAAAGCACATCCAGCACTTCCTGGCGCGTCAGCCGGATTTCCGAGGCGGCATAAAAGCGCAGCTGAACCAGACAATCCAACGATCCGTCTGCCTGAACAAGTACATCCTGCAGTTTTTTCAGACAGAACAGTATCCGTTCCCGGTTATCCCTGCATACAGAGCTTCCGTCTTCCTCAGCCGCATCAACGGCGGACAGAAAGAAAAAGTCCCCTGCGCGAAGACCGGAACCATATTCGGTTTCAACAGCAGTCCCTTTCAGTGTCATACTCAATCCTCGTAATACGGCTCATCCCGCTCATCGTATTCATTGTCGTCAGATTCTTCAAACAGTCTGTAATACGTTTCTTCCCGCTTCTGAAAATACTGTTCGCGGTGCTGAACAAGCGCATTGTAAAAAATGATGATCGTATAGATCAGAATCAGTATCAATGTGACTATGGAAATAACATCCCCAAGGTTCTCAATCATTTAACAGCTACCTCAATACAATAATACTCCGTCTTTCAGTTTATCAGTGAATGATAAACCGGCAAAGTTTCTCTGACGCAATGCTTCATACAGGATAATCGCCGCGGTGTTTGAAACATTGAGGCACCTTGCCTTTTCATCCATCGGAATCCGGATGCAGTGATCCTGATGTGCTTGCAGGATCGGTTTGGGAATTCCGGTCGACTCCTTGCCGAAGACAAAATAGATATCTCTGTCCGTCGGGTACACAAAACTGTCAGGCGTAAGGTGCCCGTACCGGGTCGTAAAGTACAGTTCCCCTTTGCATTCCTTCAGGAATGCGTCCCAATCCGGATGAATCCGGATATCCGCAATATCGCGGTAATCCATGCCCGCACGTTTCAGATGTGCTTCATCCAGATAAAACGACAGCGGTTCGATCAGATGAAGCTGCACGGAAAACGCCGCACAGGTCCGGATAATGTTTCCCGTATTCTGCGGAATTTCAGGTTCATAGAGGACCGCGTGGATCATGGAAGCACCTTCCGTGTTCCAAACAGAATACCGGAAATCACCACATGAATCCCGACGACCCAGGCAATGATCCGCGTAACAAGATCAAAGAAGAATGAGCCGGGAAACAGATTGATCATGATGGATGTATTCGGATCCAGCAGCCAGAGATCATTGTCAAAAAACAGTAAATGGAAGTTCGTCCAGAACTGATTGAAGTCCGCAAGCGCCCAGATAGCGATAAACAGTATTACAGCCCCCGTAAGCAGGATTCCGTTTTTCCATCCGCTGCGCAGCACGGAAAAGAAACTCTTCTTTCCGATCAGCACCGAAAGAACAAGCAGAATGACTGCTGTGATGACACAGCCGTTCCGTACCCGGATTGCATTCTGATACAGCGCTTTTACATCAACCATATGAAGTGTTTCACGCTCATTGAACACTTCACGTTCTGTTCCGGAAACTACTGCCGTGCAGACGATATCCTGCCGTTTATCCTGAAGATAATCCAGCAGTGTATCCGTCGCCCGCAGATTGTCTTCCGCGGACATTCCGGTATAGGAAACCGTATCGTTCTTGCGGTATTCCGCTTCATAAAATGAGCGGTCGAAACTGACCACATCAATAACGGTTGCGATAATTGCGGCAGAAAGCAGAAATCCTGCAATGGCCGAAAGAATATCAGCGATTTTCATGAAGCCACTCCTCCAGCTTGCGCAGTGCTTTTGCGCGATGTGAGATCCGATTCTTTTCTTCCGGGTCAAGCTCCGCAGAGGTTATTCCGCGTTCCGGCAGATAAAAGATCGGATCATAACCGAATCCGTTTTCTCCGCGCGGTTCCTTCGCGATTTCACCATACCAGGTATCGAAAAATACAACCGGTTCTTTTCCGGGCGCAGTCCAGGCAATTGCGCATGCATAATGACAGGTCCGGTCGGCCGCATCACGAACCAGTTCAATCAGTTTCTGATTTTTAATGGAATACGGAGTTTCATGTCCCATCCAGCGGGCACTGTGAATCCCCGGTTCTTCATTCAGTGCGGCAACACAGAGACCGCTGTCATCCGCAATCGCGGTAAGCCCATACCGGTCTGTCACGGCTTTCGCCTTCAGAACCGCATTTTCCTGAAAGGTCGTTCCGATTTCTTCCGGTTCCACAGGATCGGGAAGTTCCGCAAGCGAAATCACCTTATATCCTTCCGGTTCCAGCATCTGCCGGAATTCCCGTATTTTGCCGGCATTTGTGCTGGCCACAACAATCGTTTTTTCCATATATCAGTTTCCTTTCAGAAAGACGAAATAATCTTCATGAATAAATGCTTCAATCGCTTCCGCAAGTGCAGGATCTATCTTCGAAGCCCGTTTACCGTTTATGGACAGCGGATCGATATACCGCCGTTTTGCGTCGACTTGTATTCCTTCTTCTGAATTTTCGGTCACAACCACTTCAGAAAGATTTGTAAATGCCTTCCATTCCGGCGCAAGACTGCTTTCTTCGAGCCTGTGTATGACAGAAGCTTCCGTCGAATACAGATCCGATTCACTGAGAATCCCATTTATTATGGCATCTTTCAGAAGTCTGGCAAGCCGTTCCATACTGTAACGGTCTTCTCTTCCGGAATAGATTCTTCCACAGCGCAATGCGGTCCATGCGAATTTCACTACCAGATCATCGGTCTGAAATGCAAGTTCCGGTTCATTGTATTCGTTTTTGAAAACACAGAGATCATTTATAAAGACACGTGCCTTCTGAGGCGAAATAAAACGATAATTGACCGCATTTCCAAGAGTATATTCCAGGCGGTCACAGGACAGCTTCGGCATATCATTGTCCGCAATCGGATACTTATGATAGTCCGACACATCCTCTGTTTGAATCTGATTTGCCGCAAGCAGATCCCGGATCACAGGATCATTGCATATCATGAATGCGGTCTTTTCCTCGGTCGATTCCTGTGTCAGATAATCACCGTTCAGAAAATCAACCACATGAGAGAATACCGGAGTTGAAATATCATGAAACAGGCCGGCAAGGCTCTGGGTCAGATCCTGCGTGAAATGATAGATCAGAAGACTCACATTGCGGCAGTGCTGTGCTCTGCTGTAAGGTTCCCCGTCACGAAACAGCGGAAACGACGTATAGGCCATTCCGCAATTCATATCCACTCCTGCGATCCGTTTCATTGCCGGAGCGTTCATGGCCTCAGAAATGACGGAAGGAACCGTAAGTTCGCTGAAGAGATCAATCATATGCCAAACCCGCTGAATGCCGCGAATACGGACGTAAACAGCAGTGCAGGCAGAAGATTTGCCGTACTGATCGTTTTGCCAAAGAGAAGATTGACACCAACAAGTGTAATGATCAAAGACCCGGTCAGAGAAAGTGCATTAAGAATCGGCACGGTAAAGACACCGGCAAGCGCATGTGCAAGAATGGTTACACCTCCCTGCAGGATTCCGACCGGAATAAAGGAAAACAATACTCCTTTTCCCATGGAAGAAGCCATTACAAGAATAATGACAAAGTCGAGAATCGCCTTGGAAAGCAAAATCGACATATCTCCGTTAATGCCGTCTTCAATCGCACCGACAATCGCCATGGCACCGATACAGACGGTAAGAGATGCGGTCATAAATGCATCCGTAAACTTCATGTCCCCTTTGTTTCCGGTTTTCTGTTTCAGATACTCTCCGAACTGTTCAAGCTTTGCCTCAAGATCGATCCAGGAACCGACTGCGGAGCCAAGACACATCGAAAAAATCATGTTCATGGTTCCGGTTGATGTGATCACTCCGTTCTCGATGATCAATGCCTTGCTGAGAAAGCCGGCAAGACCGAGCGCAATAACAGCCGCTCCGTTTGCCTTGAGAATCGTGTCACGCATCCGCTCCGGAATGCGTTCCCCGAGTTTGGTGCCAAGAATTCCGGCAATCAGTATGGCAAGGCAGTTAATCAGCGTTCCCATCAATCACCTCGATTTGACAGGAACGCATGGTTTCCAGCGCTGCCGCATGTTTTTCCGGCGTTACACCTGCACAGCAGGATGCATCTACCGAAATATCAATCTCCGGCATGGCAGCCTTCAGCAGGAGCGCATTGCTGATGACACAGATATCCGTACAGAGACCGATCAGCTCAACCGCGATCGGTTCCTTCTCATTTTCCTTCTTCAGCATGTCCGCAAGCTTTGTGGACCCGAATGTCGGCTTCACGACAAATACCGCATGCTTGAGGGAATCCGCAATTTCCGGATGAATACGCCACCCTTCGGTTCCTTCGATGCAATGTTCTACCGGAAGATGTCTTCCTTCATTTGTATTCAGATAATCGCTCTGATGCGTATCCAATGTCGCATAAACACAGTCTTCCGGGTAAGATTCGATCTTTTTCCTTACAGCCGGCAGAATTGCCTGTGCTTCTGCAGTTCCCAGGCTTCCGTCTACGAAGTCTTTCTGCATATCAACTACAACAAGTAACCGTTTCATATCGTTACCTCCGTTTAAATTCTTTCCTATTATAAATCGGTTTCCCTGCACTTTTACAGAGACACACTTATCTGTGCATACATATCGGTATGCTGCCTGTCAGCTCTGCGGACAATTTCTGTGAGAATCACTCTTGAAAATAATTTGAAAATACCACTTGCAAAAACTGAATCGGAATGTATAATAAATCGTGCGTATTGGGGTATAGCCAAGCGGTAAGGCAACTGGCTCTGAACCAGTCATTTCGGGAGTTCGAATCTCTCTACCCCAGCTTAAAGGCATCTTCATTCAGGAGATGCCTTTTTCTGTCTCATAGATAAAAAACACTTCAGCATCTGCTGAAGTGCTTCATGTTCAGTCCATTGTTTCAGGCGCTGCGTTTTCCTCAGACTCCGTAACGCTGTCTTCCTGCGGTCCGTAATACTTGAATACGACCATGGTCGTATCATCAAACGGCGGCTCATCCTGTCGGAATTCATCGATGATACTGCGGACAGAATCATTGATTTCTTTCGGTGTACCGTCCGGTTTCACATTAAGTGCTTCAATTGCACGGTCAATGCCGAAGCTTTCGCTTTCCGGATTAATGGCATCGGTTACACCGTCCGTATACACAAACAGCGTATCGCCCGGATCAAGCGTGAATTCACCATGCCTGAATTTCGTCTTGGACATTGCCGCAACCGGCATTCCGTGAATATCCTTGTAGATTTCAAATTTGCCGCCCTGGTGACGGATTGCAGGATATTCATGACCGGCGTTGACATAATCCACGTGACCGGTCGAGATGGTTAATACTGCCAGCCATACGGTGACAAACATATCTGCTTCATTGGATTCAATCAGGCGCTTGTTTACCGATGTCAGTACGGCAGAAACATCCCCATCCCGGATTAAGGTTTCATTCTGAATCAGCGTCTTGGCAATGACCATGAAGAGCGCTGCTGAAATTCCCTTGCCGGAAACGTCCGCAATGACAAGCGCAAGATGATCGTCATCCAGCAGGAAATAATCATAGAAGTCACCGCCGACTTCAAGCGCCGGTGTCATGGAAGCGTAGATATCAAATTCATTCCGTTCCGGGAATGCCGGGAAGGTACGGGGCAGGATTCCCTCCTGAATGCGTGTTGCAATCGCAAGCTCGTTATTCAGCCGTTCCTGTTCCCCTTTCAGTTTTTCCTGCTCGGCAGTCACGACACGGATACGGTCCATCGTCATATGGATATCGCTTTCCATGTTGACCATGGTTCCCCAGAGATCCTGAATCTCATCATTGGTATTCAGATGCAGATTATTGAATACCGTTGTTGCGGAAGAGTTGTTGACTTTATCCTGTTCCGTATACTCCTTTGCAGCGCCTGCGAGCATATTGATCGGCGTGATCAGCCTGCGTCTCAGCAAGGAACTGAGCCGGTATGCGCCGTAGATGACAATGAGGAGCACCGTCGGAATAAATACCCGAAGGAACTGGAACATCTTGTCAAAGAAGTCGTTGATATTGATATCCACGACACCATAGCCCAGCCAGTTGCCTTCGCCATCGAGAATATCGACGTAGTTGGTCGCTGTCCAGCCGGAAACAGAGCCATAGGTAATAAACATACGCCAGCTTGAATCGTGAATCTTCTTCATCTCCGCAAGCGTCTCGGTCTCAGCATCCTTCACGGACAGCCACTGTCCTGGCAGATATGCATTCTCATTGGTATCGCCGTCAATGACATAGACAGTTCGGCCATTTTCATCATCCACGAAGACAAGCGCCACATTTCCGAGATTGTTTTCTTCCCGGCAGGAGGTCATGATAAACCGTGCATTCAGGTATGTCTGGTCCACAATCGGAATCAGATACTGTTTATATTCATCTGAAAAACGCTGTGAACGGATTTCTTCCGGCACAGAATAATAGACATCTTCTGTCTTCTTATAAATCTCATCAAGATATTCTGCACCGATCAGCCGGATTGCATAACCGACGTCTTCATTCGACTCACGCTTATAGCTCGTCATGAGGGAATATGCATTGATAACAAATTCAAGACAGGACATGAGAAAAATAAGCATTGCGGCCGCAAAAAAAACGTTCCAGAATGCCACTTTTTCAAGCGATTGCCTTTTTTCTGTCCTGACTGCAGTCATGATTACCGTTTACTTCCGATTCCCTCTTTAAAAATGTTATTGTTTCCGGCGACATTTTTTGCGAAATGAAACAGATCGCCGAGATGTGAAAGCTGAAGAAGCTTCGCATCCTGCGGAGAACCAACGCCGCCTTCAATCTTATCCATTACTTCATCATCAAGTTTCATGTTATTCAGTTTTTCAATCATGTGTAACCTCATCTGTCTCTGTGCCATATGTATATTTCAACAGGCGCAAAGAAATAGCCACAATGCTCTGGCTACTTAAAATTATAAATATACAGACCGGAAAATTCCATATACGTATTTTGTTCCGCAGGTGTTATTCCGCAGTTTAAATTCCGCTGATTGAGAACTCCCCTTATTTGGGATAGAATTAAAGACGCTAAATTTAAATTTATATTAAGGAGAACAGATGAGTATTCGAACAAGATTTGCGCCGAGTCCGACCGGCTATATGCATATCGGAAACCTGCGGACAGCCCTCTGGGCTTATCTGATCGCAAAGAAAGATCCGGAAGGTGTATTTATCCTCCGTATCGAAGATACCGATCAGGGACGCCTTGTGGAAGGCGCTACCGATATTATTTACAACACCATGCGGGAATGCGGTCTGAAACATGACGAAGGACCGGATATCGGCGGTCCGGTCGGACCGTATGTACAGAGCGAACGCGTCCGTTCCGGTCTGTACATGGAATATGCAAAAAAGCTGATTGATCTCGGCGGAGCACATTACTGTTTCTGTGATGAAGAGACCATCGCAAAGGCAAAAGCAGCTCACGCCGGAAACGGCGAAAGTTTCAAATACGATGATCCATGCAAATATATCTCCAAAGAGGATGCGGAAAAGCGGATTGCGGCCGGTGAGCCGTTTGTCATCCGGCAGACCATTCCTGCGGAGGGAACTACTTCATTCGACGATGAAGTGTTCGGACATATTGAAGTCGATAACAGTATTCTTGACGAGCAGGTTCTGATCAAGAGCGACGGCTTCCCCACCTATAACTTTGCGAATGTTATTGATGACCATCTGATGGGAATCACGGATGTTGTACGCGGTATGGAATACCTTTCCTCCACACCGAAATACAACCTGATCTATGATGCATTCGGCTGGGATAAGCCTCGGTACATTCATTGTCCGCCTGTCATGAAGGATGAACACAACAAGTTATCCAAACGAAACGGCGATGCATCCTTCCAGGATCTTATGGCGAAAGGATATCTTCCCGAAGCGGTTCTGAACTACATTGCCATGCTGGGATGGAGTCCGGAAAACAATCAGGAAATCTTTACATTGGATGAACTTGTCCAGGCATTCAACGTAAAGCACATCGGTCAGAACGGCGCAATCTTTGACCCGGTAAAACTGACCAGTGTCAACGGCTTATGGCTGCGCGGTATGGATCTCGATTCCTATGTAAAGCTGACAGAGCCGTATATCCGTCAGGCTGTAAAAGGAGATTTCGATATCAGAAAGATTGCGGCCGGCGTTCAGCAGCGTGCCAATACGCTGTGTGAGATCCCGCCGATGCTGGATTTTTATGATACCTTCCCCGCGTATTCCAATGATCTGTATCTGAACAAGAAAATGAAGACAAATCCGGATGTGGCCAGAGAAACCCTTCCGGCATGCCGTGCAGTTCTTGCGGAGATCACCGACTGGACACACGATACGCTCCATGAGCGTCTGATGGAACTGCCGGTAAAGCTTGAAAAGAAGAATGGTCAGGTTCTGTTTCCGCTTCGCGTCGCAATCAGCGGAAAGCCTTCCACACCGGGCGGCGCGATTGAAATCGCAGAAATTCTCGGTAAGGAAGAAACCCTGCGCAGAATCGATCTGTCCATTGCTCAGCTGGAGAACGAATGATTGACCGGCGTGTAATCACGGACGTAGAGCTGAACCGCTTTGTCAGCCGCAGCCATTATGTCCATTACATGAAAACTGCCGCATGGGGTGCATTCAAGGCAAACACGGAGAACAGCACCTATCGTTGTTTTGGTTTCTTTGAGGACGATATTCTGAAGGCAACCGCAATGGTAATCGAGCATTCCTTTCTCGGACATCGATATCTCTATATCCCGAAAGGTCCCTGCCTTGATTATGAAAATGATCAGCTGCGGGAAGATGTCATGCGTTCTCTTGAAGAATATGCCCAAAATCGCCATGTGCAGTTTCTGCGGATCGATCCGGATGTGATCCGGGTCAGCCGTGACATCAACGGCAATCAGACAGACGGTATTGATCACGAATATATTACCGAAGATCTGAAACGGCTTGGATTCGTGCACCGCGGATACAATTACGCCTATGACGGCAGCTGGACAAACCGGTATACGCTGATTATTAATATCGACAAACCGGAAGAGGAAATTCATGCCGGCTTTTCCAAGCAGCGCAGAACCAGTCTCAACCGGCATAAAATTTCCGGTGTCAGTACACATATCGGTTCTGCGGCGGATATCCCTTCTCTGATGAAGTTTGAAGCGATGCTCAGTGAGATGGACGGATTCAAACCGCATTCGGATTCCTTCTTTCAGAATCTGCTTGCGTCATTTGAGGGTCATGTACGTCTGTATGTCACCTCCATTGACTTGAACACCATGATCAATGGAATTACGGAAGAACTGAATTCAAAGAAATATCGGAAGGATCCCGAGGCTAGAGCCGCAAAGGAAAAGGATCTGGTACATGCGGATGAACTGATGAAACAATATGGTTCTTCGCTTCCGATCGCCTGCGGCATCTTCCTGTACTACGGTGATATGAGCTGGGACTTATATACCTACAACCACAAGGCGTTCAATTTCATTAAACCGGTCGATAATCTGCATGCATTTGCAATTTCTGACCTGAAATCACTTGGTGTAAAGCGCTATGACATGTGCGGCTTTTCCGGGGTTACAACGAAAGATGATCCGGAATACGGTCTGTATTCCTATAAGCGCTCCTTCGGGCCGGAATTCATTGAACAGATCGGTGAATTCGATTATGTACTGAATGAACGCGCATACCGCCGCTTCCGCAAAGAAAAATCCCTGGAGGTCCGTGCCCGTCATAAACTCTGGCGGATGCATTACAAAAAGAGCTGACCAGACAAAAACCACCGATCCGGTGGTTTTGTTTATGCCTTTTTCCGATGACTGCGCAGTTTTGCGGCTGCTTTCAGAAGATATGGATAAACATTGCTGAAAAGGCCGTATACGAATGAATCCAGGATGATATTGAATTCGCCGATCATTTCCTCAACATCCACCGGCCAGGCACTCTTGAACTGTGTCAGGCCGTCGTCCAGTGTACCTTCAACTCCGCCGAAGCTGCAGTATGGAATACCAAGCTCTGCGCAGCGCTCAATGCATTTTGCATACAGCCAGTAATTTGCCCGCACGCGCATGTAATTCGTATTGTTGCCCATATAGAAGAATTCCATCCGCTTATCGTTATAGCAGACCATTTTTCCGCAGAGCGCCACTTCACTGACGCCTTCTGCTTCCCTGGACTCCCGGACACGCTTCAGTTCGGCATTGTCGTTTTCAATCTGTCTGGTAAGCCGGGCAGTTTCCTTTTTGGAAGATGCCTGTTCCAGCTGCTCTTCCGCTTCCGCAAGATCCTGTTTCAGGCGTGCTTCTTCATGGTCAAAATTCAGCTTTGCGACCATGATCATGCAGTGATCGCCATAAACATCTGCCATATGCCGGAAATAGGATTCATTCCGCAGCGCGATACCCTGCCGTGTTTCTGTAAAATGCAGTGCTGTTCTGAGGTCAGGAATGTACTCCGGTCCCTCAAACAGTTCCGCGCCGCGTTTCTCTGCGGTACGGATCGACTGTCTGGTATTCTTTATCAGCCGTTCCTGCCAGTTTTTATCCACCGACATGATGATATTGAAGCGCGGCTGTGTCGAGTCTTCAATTCGTGTGGTGAAGCCCCGATGCTCTGCGCCGTACTCCTTCAGAAGTGTAATCACATCTTCATTCATCACCGGGTGCGGCGCATCTTTCTCGTGTATGTCATATTTTCGGTAAAGCACATACGGATCAAACCGGATCACCATTGCATGATACATTTTCGCAAGTGCCTTCAGCTCATCCAGCATGAAGATCACCAGCTGCCGGTTATGCCAGTCCATGACCGGTCCGCGCGGTATATAGAACATTGTCTTTCCGGCAATTACCGGACGGATCAGCACCAGAGCGGATGCGACGATCTTACCGTCTTCGGTAACGCTGGTTCGAATGGATTTCCATGTATCTTCTTTGATCCGTGCCCATTCACTGCACTGAAACAGTGTATTCTGATCACTGTTGATCACAAACTCGTTCAGTGTATCCGGATCAGTTTCTGTATGAAAGATATAACTCATTTTCCCTCCGCACAGTCTGTGGCTGTGCCGTTGTTATCGGATTCCATGATTCCGCAGTCCGCTAAAACATGCAGAATCAGATCTGCGGTATGATCTGCCGCAAGCAGTTTATAGGTATGACGTGCAAGCCCAAGCGGCAGGACAAACGGTTCTGACACAATCGAATCCAGAAACGATACTGCCGCATAGATTTCTCCAGGGATACTGTCGGAATTAACAGGATCAACATTGCCAAAACTGCCTGTAATTCCGATACCAAGATCCGCATGGTATGCATGCCGTGCAGCCTTTGCCATGGCTTCTGCGGTCTGTGTCGAATATACCCCATATGCCTGAATAATATGTTCAGAGACACCGCATGCAATTTTCGCTTCATTTGAATACGTCACAAAAGTGCCCTTCAGGACACCGGAAGCACCTTCCGTATCCGTAAGAAGCGATGCGATCATCCCGCCGGTACAGCTTTCCATCGCAGTGACCGAATGGCCGGAATATATAAGTAATCGTGTGATCATTTTATATTTCTTCTGAACTACTGATTCCAGTTCAGCAGCACAGCACGCCTTCTCGTCTTTCGTTCGTTCCATATACCTGTCCATTATAGCCTTCTCCTGAACCCGCGGGCGGTAAAAAAAATCGCCGTCCAGGCGATTTTCAGTGACATGTACGGGATTCGAACCCGTGAATGCTGCCTTGAGAGGGCAGTGTGTTAAGCCGCTTCACCAACATGCCATAGTAAGGAGCTCAAAGCTCCTTTATTATACCGAATATTTCTTAAGCCGCAAGAGCTTTCTTTGCAGTTTCGCAGAGATCAGTGAATGCCTTCGGATCGTGGATCGCGATCTCGCTGAGCATTTTACGGTTCACGTTGACATTGGCAACCTTAAGACCATGCATCAGCTTGCTGTAGCTGAGATCGTTCATACGTGCAGCTGCATTGATACGTGCGATCCAGAGCTTACGCATGTCGCGCTTTGTCTGCTTACGTCCGATGTAGCTGTACTTCAGTGAATGCATTACCTGCTCATTGGCAGTCCGGTAAAGAAGATGTTTGGAACCAAAGTAGCCCTTCGCGAGCTTCAGTACCTTCTTACGACGGTTCCGTGTCGGTGTAGATCCTTTTACTCTCATTTTGTGCCTCCCTCAATTAACCCTGCAGAAGCTGACGGTCACGCTTCACATCTGTCTTATTCAGCAGTGTCGGTTTTCCGAGATGCTTCTTCTGTTTGTGAGACTTGTTAGCAGCAAAGTGAGAAACATAGTTGTGGTGAATTCTCAGTTCGCCGGAACCGGTAACCTTAACGCGCTTTGCGAAGGTCTTCTTTGTCTTCATCCGGATCTTCTTGGGTTTTTTAGCCTTAGCCTTCATTTTGAAATCCTCCTGTTTACTTCTTTCTCGGCGACAGTACGACAGACATCGTATTGCCTTCCATGTTGGGCTGTTTGTCGACAACCGCCAGATCGGAGATCTGCTCGATGAACTTGTTCATGACAGCCTCACCTACTTCTTTACGGGTGATCATACGTCCGCGGAAACGCATGTCGATTTTGACCTTCTGGCCTTCTTCCATCCATTTCCGAGCCTGTTTCAGCTTTGTGTCAAAGTCATGCTGGTCGATGACCGGTGACAGACGAAGCGGCTTGATTTCCGTCGTATGCTGCTTCTTTTTCGCTTCACGGGCCTTTTTCTGCTCATTGAAGTGATATCTTCCGAAATCAAGAATTTTGCATACTGGGGGCTTCGCGTTCGGTGCAACACAGTAAAGATCCAGACCAAGATCAGCTGCCGTCTGAATCGCCTTACGACGCTCCATGACACCAAGCTGCTCTCCTTCCGGGCTGATTACCAGCACCTCATGAAATTTAATGTTTTCGTTAACAAGTTCTTCCGGTACATTCCGTTTCGGTTTAATATACTTCAAGCATTACCTCCTGTTGTAAACAAAAGCAGGTACAGAATCCGCACCTGCCATGTATCGAATAAATCACTTTACCCGGCATGGTACCCAGGTCCTTTCGGACACTCAGGTGAGAAGCGGTGCTTCTGCTTTCCGTTTACCTCGGATATATTACCCTGCCGGATATGGTTTAGTCAATAGAAAATGCAGTTTAAATTGTAAAAACTGCATTTTGTTTCGTAACAACTATTTCGTGAATTTGTTGAAAATATCGCCGTTTCCGCCGGAGCTGTTTTTGGCATCCTTATGGATCGGCGCAACAATGCCGATCCGCTTGGATGCGACATTACCGACCAGCTCGCTGGAACTGGCACCGTTGAGGTTTACACCGCCCTGAACCTGTTCAAGTTCAGTTTCGTCCATTACACGATTCTTTTCTTCCATACCTTCACCTCCAATGCTTCTGCATCAATACGTTATACGAATGAGTGTACGGAATTCCATATTCCGTTAAATTTCAAATCCGACTACATTTACCCGGACATCTGCCGGTTTGTATCCGGTCATGAATGTGATGTTTTCATAAATCTTTGACTGCGCAAGACCGCAGGTATCGGTCACATTTGCGCCGTAGTTTACACGGACATCAGCCTCTACCTTCAGCTGGTTGTTCTCAATCTTTACGCTGACCGGTTTTCTCTGAAACGAACTGCCGGAAGGAATCACAATATTCTCAATATCACGAAGTGTGATTTCCGCAATCACCTGAAATACTGATTTGTTGATGGCAATCATTCCGCTTGCACTGTCTTCTTTAAGAACTACATAATCCATAACTGTTACCTCTGTCTGACAACACGACTATTATAAACATAAATTCAAGGAATTACGAGATTCGCGGCTTCCGGAGAATTCCGGAGATCTCATGAACCATTTTCTCCTGAAGCGCATCACGGATGTCCTCAAAATCATCAATGGAATGAATCCGCTGTTCTGCGTACTCTATGATATTCCAGAAATAATTCATCAGTTCGAGAAGATACGGCTCATGAATCATATGAATGGAGTCCGAGTGAATCATCCCTCTTGCAAGAACATATTTAAAGAAATCACGCACTGTTTTCCCATCCTCATCAGGCAATTCGGAAAACTTCCCGGAAAACCATTTGGGCTGTATCAGCAATGAACCGATTACCGAAGTGAACTGAAGAATATCGGCTTTTACACTTCCGCTCTGCAGTTCGCACAGAATCGTGAAGAATGCATGCCATTCAAAATCCACATTGATCATGGAAAGGAAGTATTCCGACAGGGTCCTGACAAAGGCATCGTCCGTCTCTGCCTCATCTGTCACGATCAGTTTGGTCCTGAGATCAATTGGACGATTTTCCAGTTCATTCAGATTTTCCAGGAATTCGATCATCCGGGTCTCTGAATAATCTTTCATCAGAAAGTCTGCGATATAGATATACTGCGCAAGAATTTCAGAGTCATTCTTGAAACTGGTGGAAAAGCCTACCGATTCCTTCATCTTTGTGATAAACAGCTCATTCAGCGATGACGCAAGCATGGTCTTGAACGTCCGTTCATCAATTCCGATCTCTGCTTCTCTGGATTCCATCATCATTTCGGTATATACGGTTTCCAGCTGATGGTCGACTACATCCAGACTGTCACGGATAGAACTCAGCATCTTACGCATGAAGCGTGCATTGCGGACCATTTCCTGATTTTTGTACACGACTTCATGTTCAATTTCACTCCAGAAACGATGTACGAGGGATTTGATCTGCAGCTCGAATCCGATGTACTGATCATTGAACCGGTATCTTCCGTCGATCCGGTAGATGGCAAATCCGTTTCGCTGCAGCTGCGGCTGCGGCATACCGAGATTAAGCAGGATGTTCGGGTTAGTCAGGGAAATCGCATACCCGTCTTCATTGGGTTCACTGAAATCCTTGAACAGAAGATGATAGATCTCTGTCTCATTACGGATAAAGCGGCATTCAATTGTTATACCGACGAGGTCTGACAATGATGTCACCGCATCTTTCGGACTCTTCGATGTCAGATAGAACTTATTCCGAAGCAGTTTTTCACGCAGACTTTCTCTTCCCTTGACACGTGAAAAAACAGCAACGATATCACCTTCCGGGATACCGGGAAGCGAAGAAAAGTGTTCTTTAAGTACGCCTTCCGCATACTCAAAGCTGGCATGATGCAGATCATACAGCCTGACCGCTTCATCAATGAACTGAAACAGATCAAGTTCCATAATTTCTCCTTGTTATTAACGGATCCGAAAAGCTTTCGGATAATGATTCTTCAGAATCGTTCCATCTCCCTTTGCAAGCCCTGCCTGCATCCCCTTAACCGTCACTGCAGTCCAGCCTTTGATTCCCGGACAGGAAATGGTATTCCCGCGCCGATAGGACTGATATTCGTCTTCCGTCAGTTCCGCAGACTGTGTCATATCGGTCCACGAAGACATTGCCAGGCAGTGAGAAGGTTCAAACCTGCCCCTTCGAATCATACCGATCAGCGTCTGATGACGGATCAGATGTAATCCGCGGCACGTAATAAACGGTGCGGTTCCTCCGTATACAACATCATTATGCACATACAGATACGGAAATTGTCTGGTGAGATGTTCATTCAGAAATGCTGTAACTTCCTTAGGTACAGGGGCACTGTTCATCAGCGGAAGCGATTTTTCTGCCGCCGCATCTCCGCTCTTACGGAATCTTGCGACAAAATGTCCTTCTCCGCCATCCATCGGATAAATACGGCGGGTATATTCCGCTCCCTCTCCGGCAAGAACCCCTGTCCGTCCGCCTTCCGCTGGAATCGGTTCTGCCGTGAACTCCGGATGCCGTTTCAGGAATGAGACAACATTCTGCTCATTTTCTTCAATCGAAAACGTACAGGTGCTGTATACGAGAATCCCGCCCGGTTTTACGCATGCTGTCGCATCATCAAGAATGCCGGACTGCCTTGCAGCGCAGGAGGAAACATGTTCCGCTGACCAGTGTGCGACAGCATCCGGATCTTTCCGGAACATGCCCTCGCCGGAACATGGCGCATCACAAAGGACGGCATCAAAATATTCCGGAAATGTCTTTGCGACTTCCGCAGGTGTATTGTTTACGATAATCGTATTTGCGGCGCCGCAGCGCTCGATATTCTCCTTCAGAATCGCAGCTCTGGAAGAGATGATCTCATTTGCGACAAGCAGTCCCTGATTGGATAGTGCTTCCGCAATCTGTGTACTTTTTGAGCCGGGAGCCGCACAGAGGTCCAGAACACGCATGCCCGGTTTCAGGTCCATCGCCGTAACGGCGAAAGATGCGCTCGGTTCCTGCGGATAAATATGTCCGCAAAGATATTCGGGTGTCTGCCCGACATTGCATGACGGATCCAGATACCATCCGTTTTCTGCAAACGGACTCTTTCGGCCGCAGATGCCGTCAATGGGTTCGTTTGTCCGTTTTAATGGGTTGATGCGAATGCCTCGGTATGCCGGTTCTTCGAATGACTGCAGATATGCGGAATACTCTTCCCCAAGCATTGACTCCATTCGTGCGAGATAGACATCATTCATAAACGAAGCAGCTTTCTTACCGTTTCCTTATCAATTTCAAGCTGCATTTTCAGATTATCCATGTTTTTAAAATCCTTTTCTTCACGGATATACTGTTCAAAGATCAGGGAAACGCGTTCCCCGTAGATCGTGGAATTGAAGTTGAAAATATAGGTTTCAATCGATACCGGAACACTGTAGTTTCCCGTGGGATTATGTCCGACATTGATCATTGCGCCGTACATCTTTCCGCGTACAAGAATATGACCGGAGTAGACACCGATCCGCGGAATCACATATTCCGGACTATATCCAAGATTTACCGTAGGTGTGTTTAACGACGCTCCGATATGTCTGCCCGCAATCACCGTTCCGTCCATGGTAAACGGATGACCGAGCAGTTCATACGCAGACATGAAATCTCCGGCTTTCACACATTTGACAATGCGTGAGCTCGAGATCTTGGTGCCTTTATAGGAAATCTCCTCGATGACTTCAACCGGATAAGAAACAGAACGTTTGAGAAAACCCGCATCCCCCAGTCCTTTTGCGCCGAAGCGGAAGTCATATCCGCACACCAGACCTTTGAGATTCAGCTGTCCAAGTACCTGTTCAATAAAATCATGCGGGGAAAGCGCAGCCATCTGTTTTGTAAAATCCAGATAATAAATATTCTGAATTCCATACTTGATGACCAGGTTGTTTTTCTGTTTGGAGGTCGTCAAATGTTCCAGTTCCTGCGGAAGTGCATTGTGAATCGTCACCCATGGATCAGGCTCAAATGTAATCAGCGCACTTGCACATCCGATTTCCTTTGCGAGTTCCACCGTACGGGCAATCAGTGCCTGATGTCCCTTATGAACACCGTCAAAATACCCGATGCATGCGACCACCGGCGTATTCGGCTTATATTTATGATCAAGTGTAATCCTGTCTATTCTCATAACAATCCCCTCTGACAATGATAGAGACCATCTTCCCGTTTCGTGTAGGAAGCCAGTACCTGGCCCTGCCGTTCAAACAGAACAAGCGGTGCATCATGATCCATACGGATCGTTCGTCCGTGTATTACCGAATCATAGTCAGGCGCTTCTATCCGCGGAATCGAAGGATCCAGTACACGCTCTGCCGGCACAAATGCCGGTGCGGTTTCAAGTTCTTCCAGTGTACACGCCTCATCCAGAGAAATGGATTCAATTCCAGTCCGGATCAGCGATGTCATAACTGCATATTCCCCAAGTTCCTGTCCAAGATCATGGATCAGGGTCCGAATATAGGTGCCGCCTGAAACCGTAGCGGAAAGGCTCCAGCCGGATTCACTGCAGGAAATATCCATCTGGTCAATCACGACCGGCCGTGCCTTACGTTCTACCGTCTGTCCCTTCCGGGCAAGCTCGTATAACTTGCGTCCGTTGATCTTTACCGCAGAGTACATCGGCGGAATCTGTGTTCCTTCACCGAGAAACGAATCAGCAGCAAGCTGAACTTCTTCAACGGTATGCGGTTTTGATTCCTGTTCCGCAATCACTGTTCCCCAGATGTCCTGTGTATCAGTATCCTTGCCGAAACAGAATCCGGCTTCATAGTGCTTGTGATCTTTCACACAATACGGAAGAAACTTCGTATATTTTCCAAACAGCAGGATCATCAGTCCGCTGGCATTCGGATCCAGTGTTCCCGTATGTCCGACCTTTTTTTCATGTAATATCCGCCGGCAGCGGCTGACCGCATCGAAGCTCGTCATTCCGGCAGGTTTATTCAGCAGTAATACAGCATCCATACCTTCAAGATTATATCAATATCCGCCGCTGATAACGACCGCATCACAATGAAAAAATCATGAAACAGGCGGGAAACACCCGGTTCCTTTCTGACGCTGTACGATGTCCCCGTTTCCAAACCACGGGAAGTATTACTATAATCTTCCTATGATCAAACGTATCTACATTGAAATCACAAATATCTGCGATCTTAATTGTCCCTTCTGTGAAAAGAATCACCGGACTCCGGAATCCATGGAGTCGTCCTTTTTTCATGCCATACTCAATCAGGCAATGCAGATCACGCCGCACATCTATCTTCATGTCCAGGGAGAACCTCTCCTTCATCCGCAATTCGAGGAGATCCTCTCCATATGTGACAGTGAACATGCCAAGGTGCACCTTGTGACCAACGGCAGTTTTCTCTCCCGTTATCCGGATCTTCTGAAGCATTCCAGTCTTTCCGGAATCGCGGTTTCCCTGCAATCCGCAGCAGCTCGTCCTGCGGATCATATTCCGGATTATTATGCGGCAATCCTGTCCATGGCACGTCAAGCATCAGAACTTGGAACCGTAAATGTTGATCTTCGCTTCTGGCGGAGTGAAGGGATCAGCGACCTGAATACAGGCTGGTGTCTTGCCCGCCTTCATGAGGAATTTGCATTTGAAGAAACCGCAAGAAAAAACAGTTATGCGATAATGCCGCGGGTATACGTCAGTTTTGCAAATGATTTCACCTGGCCTTCCGCAGGAAATGCGGATGATACACACGGCACCTGCCTTGGGGCGCGTACGCAGATGGCAATACTCTGTGACGGTACAGCAGTCCCCTGCTGTCTGGATGCGGAGGGGCAGATTCCGCTCGGAAATCTGCGGACAGAATCGCTTGCGGATATCCTGAATGCACCGCGCTACCGGTCAATGGTTCGGGGATTTGAGCAGCATCATCTTATCGAACCGCTTTGCCGTAAATGTACCTACCGGTCACGCTTTGATCACTGAAGATTCCAGCGTTCGTACACTTCCAGTCCGAACATCTCACGGATTTCAGCCACATGAAAGTGTGTGTAAAAGTAGCTGTCCATATCGACGATTTCATTGTTTTTCAGATAGTATATGCCTTCAGACTGTTCCAGAAGCGGATGCCGGAAGGAATAGGAAATCTCATATAAGGTTCCGTCTTTCGCAGTGACACGATAGTGTTCCGGAGTTCCTTCGGGGTGGAATCCGTTACGTTCCAGCAGTTCATACAATGCCGCAAAGGAAACGCCGTAGCTGAACTGGTCTGCGCACAGATCGTCATAATAGATCGTTTCTCCTGTATCTGTCTTTACCGCAAGCTGATGGTTGTTTCCTTCTACTGCGGCACGGATTTCGTCGTCGCTGAACTCAAATCTGCAGGGGAGCTGATGATCCACACAGGTCAGCAGCACTTTTTTCTCTGCTTCTTCATGGTCGATCGGCGAAGAAAGATTACTGATGGTATCTCCAACAAAACTGTCATATTCTCCGATTACACGATATGGATAATCAAATTTCAGACTATACGATACGTTTTTCGGGCATTGTTCGTCGGACCTGATCTCTTCCAGTTCCTGCAGTTCATTCAGCAGTTCCTCACGCGATGAAAACGAGCCAGTCAGTCTTGCCCAATACAGCCCATTCTGAAGCTCATATTCCAGTTCCATCCGGTTATGCGGCAGCCGCGGATATGAACTGATCAGGTGCACATCAAAATAATCCGTCTTCAGTGTATTGACCAGCGCCTCCATTCCCCAGTGATAGTCATCCAGAACATGAAATACCGTGCCATCCGGCTCTGTTACGGTCCACAGATAATCAGTATACTCGTCCTCGTCCGATGTAATCTTTTCACTGGATTTGCTGACATTGAACTTACGTATTCCGCATGTTTCTTTTACAAAATCAGAAATATCATTCCTTCCATAGTCCTTCGTACATCCTACTGTACTGAACGTCACGACTGCGGCGGCCGCAAGCGCGGCATATCTCATCATCGTCTTCATGCTTTTATTGTACTGTATTGCGCCTTCAGCAGACCATCAGCCGCATCCCATTTTCAAGATTCAGATGGCTGATGGTCACTGCGTTGCTGAGGCGTATTCCCGTATTCAGTTCAATAAACCATGCATCTTCGGGAATGCGGTACCACCCTTCAAATGATTCACTCAGAAGACAGTTCAGATATGGGATACATTCCGCAAATGAAGCATTTTCAGGCAGACCGCATTCAAATTCCTTCTGAACCGCCGGAACAGACAGCCATATCCGGATCATTACACAGTTTCCTCCACAAGCTGTAAGACGGTATTTCGGCCGGTCTGAAACAGTATTCCCTGGTTTTCCTTAAGCTCCCGCCGGTAACCGGACGTAAACCGATACTGGTCTTTAAATCCGGTACCGATATACAGCACCGGCAGCGAGGACTGTTTCAGCCCACTCGTAAGAAATCGCTCCATGGTCAGAAACATCCAGCATCCATCCTTTGACATCAGCTCATGAACTTCCGTATCTTCCGGCAGAAACCTGCATATTTCTGGATAGTCTTTCATCAGTTCAAAATAGTGATAGAGTTCTTCCTCATAAGTCGCAAGAATCAGAAGTTTCTGATTCTGTTTCACTTCAACCCATGCATACGTGTAAATATCGATGCCAAGGGGAATATCAGCCCCATGATAATCCGACATGCTTATATGCTTCGGCATGGACGGTATTACAAATCGTTTTGCAGTCCCAAGACGCAATGCAGTTTCCGTCAACTTATCTCTCAGTTCTTCTTCCGATATTGTGAGCAGACATAGATCTGTCGGATCCGGACATGCGCACAGTGCATGATGCGTTTTTGTGATCCGGTAATGAACCGGCTGTTCAAAGATGGCAGACAGATCCTGGATACTATCATTTTTCAGTGCAATCCGCTCCCGGATCATCGAAAGATCGCGGTAGGAAATCACAGAGGCGGATGCAAAACACAGAACAAACCGCAGATGCTTGAATTCAGCCGCCGCAATCAGAGCGCGGAGTCGAATCCGATTCTCTTCTGCCGCTTCATAGAACACAGCCATATCACTGATCAGAACGCTGCAGATTCCTAATGAAGAAATATCGCGTTCTTCCAGCCTGCGAAACAGATTTCCAATCCGTTCTGTATCTCTGGACGGAACAATGCCGCAGACTGTCCCGCAGGAACCGACAAACGGATCAAACAAGCCGGGATCATCAATCAGATACAGTTCATCTTTCGAATCAGCAGTTTCAAGTAATCCAAACAGAACATCATGAAGGAAAGCCTGGGTTTCCTTGCGGTCAGCTGAAAATACCGCAGCTGTACAATGCCTGAGCGCATACGGAGACTGTTTTCGATTCCGATAGTCATCGATGATTCCAATCCATACCGCAGGCAGTTCGGGAAGATCGCTGCGTGAAACTTCAGAAAGCGGTTCACACCACAGCTGATGCGCTTCCGGAAAGATCATCTGTTCCTGAAGAATCTCAGATATGACACGTTCCGCCTGTGTTTCCCCCGCTTCTTCCGCAAACGGTTCTTCCCGTATGATATGGTTCATCGCATCATACAGCTGCACAGATCTGTGCATGCCGTTCATTGGCATATTTGCATAACCGCTTTGGAAATGAGTTGAAATGCCGTCACAGAGCAGATATCCCTCTCCGGGCTGCCGGATCTGTGCAGCATCCGGCTTATGGATCATTTCATTACTGTCGGAAGCATCCTGCACCTTAAGACAGATCCGAAACCGGGTATTGGACCAGATCTGTTCATCCACAACACCGCCCGGCTTCTGTGTCGCAAGAATCATATGAATACCAAGGCTTCGGCCGACTCGCGCCACACTGATAAGATCTTTCATTACCTCCGGCTGTTCCTTTTTCAGTTCCGCAAACTCATCCACAATAATCAGCAGTGACGCCAGATACGGCAGGTCAAAGGTTTCGTTCCACATTGTCTGATACGCACTTAGATTCATAACCGGTTTGCCCGTAATTCTGCTCAGAGAAGAAAACAGATGTTCCCTCCGAAGGCATTCATTCTGAAATGAGACAAGTGCCCGTTCTGTATCCGATTCATCAAGATTGCTTAATATCCCGGCACAATGATGAACCCGATATCGTGGATTTGAAAACAGCGCAGCTGCCCCGCCGCCCTTGAAATCGACCATAACAAACTGGAATTCCCGCGGGCTGTAATTTACGCATAAACTCAGCAGCAGTGTAATGATGAGTTCACTTTTTCCGCTGCCCGTCATTCCGGCAATCAGCCCATGCGGACCTGCCCCTTTTTCATTCAGATCCAACAGGACGGTTTCCCCGTCATCACCGAACCCAATATATGCGATCAGATGATTTCTTGTATGGTCCGTTTCCCAGCGGCCTGTAAGATTCAACGATCGGATATCAAACCCTCCATAGAGTTCAAGAAACGAAAATGAGTCTATGGTTTTCTCCGATTCAGAAGAAATACAGGTATGCCGGAACAGATGAGTCAGATTCTGAACAGAAACTGAACAGGTATTATCACAGCGGAAGGTCTGGGAGGAATTTATCGAATTTATCTGCCCTGGATTTCCAAGCACAATATGAAGTTCTGTTACTGCGGGAATTATATCTTTTCCGCATGGATAAATAATAGTGCAGTCTCTGTCCTGAAATACGGAACACAGGGATTCTTTCATGCAGATGATCAGAAGTTTCGTCCGGTCGGTCTCATTCATACTACCGGAAATCTCCGCCGCCTCACTCATGGTGGACGCAATACTTCTTAATCCATGTCGGTTCATGACATGCGGAATTTCACAGATCCAGGGATCAGACACAACAATTGAATGCGGAACCAGAAAGACAACATGCAGTACATCCGGACCATGGTAAAACAGCAGTTGAAAAAACAGATGAATCAGATAATTCCGATAATCCGCATCATACGATACAGAAATATGCCGGCAGCTGTTCAGCGACGCAACAACAGGCATTGTCTGTACCGCCGTTTCATTTCTCACATGACTGATCATTTCAGGAATCGGATCATTTGCCAGATATCGGAAATCCGGATTCAGACGCACATTGCATTGAACTTCTCCCGTTCCCAAACGGATAGAGAAGCTGTCTGACTGATCCGGAAGAGCACGCCAGAGCTGATCTTTATCCGCAAAATCCTGGGGAAACCGTTTTTCAAGAGAGACAGCATATTCGGACTCCGCTGAAAGAATCTCTTCCTGCAGGTTCCGCAGATATTCCTGATATTCTGTCTTCCGGCGCCGAAACTGTCGTTTTTCATTACGGTTTTCATAGATACGCTGAAGCGGATTCCATAGCAATGCGGAAAAAACCATGACTGACGGAAGCAGGACCATCGGGAGAAGTTCCTGTACAGACCGCCCGCTAAGCCAGCCATTATATGCACTCAGCAGACCAGCAGTAAGAGAAGCAGAAGACATCATCAGAGCCGGTCCCATCAAAAATACAAGCGGACGCTTTCGGGCAGATTCGACAGGCAGAGGATTATGCAGGTCCGTTTCATACTGAAATGGTTCAGCCGCAACCTGAAAGTGACGATGCAGGTACTGCATGGCGGACACCTGAGGAAGCTGCTTCACTGTAAGCACTGCCGGTTCGAGCCTGCAGTATGTATTGGCAGCGGAAGATACTGCCAGAAATGATTCACTTAGAATTATCTGAACATTCAGAACACGGAATCGTTCTCCATAGGAATACGTGGAAGTTGAAACAACGCGTCCGGAAAGATCAGCCATTTCGCTTTCAAACTGATCGATGATGATCATTTTGCGTGCATCGATCAGAAACTGCCGCGGCTTAAGATTGATATCCTGAACGTAAATATCATCATCAATGGCACTTCCGATCGATATCATTTCTGATTTCCACGAATAATGATAAAATGTGCCGTATTCTCTGTCATACATGGACCAATAAACTGCAGCCTGCGTACCGGTTCGCTCATCCGTAATTCTTGTCACTGCCTCATGCTCGATTTTCGGATGACTGATATAGGTAAAGCCATATGGCAGCTTCATCTGATAGATTCCATCAGCCTTATAAATACTGCACTCCTGGTGAATCAGTTCCATCATCACGCGCCGCTCATGAAGCAGGACCGCCTGCCGACGGTCCCGTTCTACAACCCAGCCTATCATTGTTTGTGCCGCACCAGTACCGAACAGCTGACTTCATACTTACCGTCCGGGGTACGGATGTGAATGATGGAAGATCCCTCTGCTTTGCCGGTAACCGTCAGAGCGGATGTTCCAGCGACACTCGGATTATCAGATGTAAGTACAAGATCTTTCGCCGAATACCCTTTCGGCAGTGCGCGTATCTGAACCGATTTTGTTTCTCCGGGATCCAGAATCATCGAATAATCCGCAATCCGTATCTGGTCACTTTCCACAACCGGCCCGGTATCTTTCGCCTGAGGGCGGTCTTTTCGTGTACATTTGGCCACACGATGTCCGTTTTCCCAATGACCATTCAGCCCTGGTATCATCTCACCGTTCTTCTCATCCGCGATCACAACATCAGCGGACAAACCGGCACGGCCGGCAAGCGTATCAGCGGAATTAAACCGGATATCAATGGTTTTATATGCCGTGATATCCGTACAGCTGAACACATTTTCATTTCCGTCGGAAAGGTCTTCTACAAAATCCGATGGAAGTCCGTCCGCACGTACCATTGCATGATTGTTCTGATTGTCATACAGATGAACAAGGGCATCCGCCTTTGCTTTCGCGCCGGCTTCTGTTTTCATATCGGCAATACTCATGCCTGCAAGTTTCATTGCCATTTTTACTCCTCCAAGAAGTGCGGTGTCCGCCTGCAGCATCGCCTGTGCATTCATATCTGAATGTCCGATTCTGCGCAGATGACCATTTCTGATTTCCATCCCGATACAGTTATCCTGACTGAGCGCAAGCTGCGCTTTCCCTTCAGCCCGTATCGTAAGTTCCAGCTGTATCAGCAGAGTCAGAAGCGGCTGTGAAGGTACCGGAATCACGATTTTCGCAAGCGGAAGTGTAATATCTGCAGGATCTGCATGTTCCTGAAACAGATTGCGGATGGTGCCAAGAAAGTTACGGGGTTCTACCTTTGAAAAATCACCATACAGTTTCCGGTAGGAGTCGATCGATGCGCCGAGATTTTCAGCACTTTGAAATTCCATTGTGAAATAGCCATCCTGAATTGTGCCGTTTTCTGTTTTCCAGCGATAGGAAGGTTTCACGGACGAAATCTGCAGATTCCCGAATACTTCGAGTCCGTGTTTTGTCTTTTTCGTTACTTCCGCTTTTATTCCGGTGGCGCTGACAGAATAGGAAATGTGATAGCCGTTGATCTCATGGGTCTTTTCGTATCCGAAGGAACGTAACGCTGCCGGTGTTGTGAAATCCATTAACGTGTCAGAATCCTGAATCACCGTTCCGTCAATCGCATCGATGATCTTTGCCTTGGTAAAGTCCACTTCAAATGTTTCTGCCGCATCGATGGCAGAGAACACGTCTTCTGCTTTGGCTGGCTCAATGACGGCATGAATCCCGTCTTCTTTTTCTTCTGTCTTCTGGATCCGATAAACAGCTTCAGGCTGTGCCGGATCACCGGAAGTAAAATACTGACCTGTTTCAACCGCCGCATCCGGTCGGAATACTGCCGTATTCTCAGCCGGATCAAGCACTTCCGGTTCTTCTTCCGTAAACTCTGCTTCCTCACTGAATTCATAATCGAGATGCGGTTCAAAGGCAGTTCTGCGGTCAATCTTTCCTGCGATTGCGGAAAGACAGTTCAGTGCTTCTGTACGATCAATGGGTTCCCGCGGAAGAAACCGGTCATGCTGGTCAAGTGACAGAAGACCATGTGCAACGGAAGCGGAAACATGTTTAGGAAACATGGATGTGTTGAGGTCACGTATGGAGATATTAGTATCCTGTTTTACATCCCGCTCGGAGAGATTCATCAGTGTATACGCGGTCCATTCCCTGGTAAGGACCTGATAAGGATCAAACGGCACAGAACCATCCAGAACCTCCCATTCCACTGCAGCCTGAACAGCTTCATAGTAAGGAGAGGATTCCGGCACATTGAGATAATATGGTTCGCTCGCCTCTGCCGCTGAAAGACCCGCTTTCTGATCCAGCAGAGTGATCCATTCTCCAAGTGTCATGGTAGCGGCAGGCGGAGCTGCACATCCTGACAAGACAGTTGCCAGGATGGCAGTTACAGCCTGCAGAATGACACTACACCTGCATACTCTGTGCATTGCTGGTAATTGTGGTTTCCAGGGTGTCGTAACTCTCTGCGGTGCGGTCAAGGAACGCAGCGTAGGAGTCGATGGTCTCTTTTTCGGTTTCAAATCTTGCCGCAAATACATTGAATTTGGCACGGATAGCCTCTCCGCCGTCAGAAATCCATGAGACATTGGTATTGTTCATTTCCTTCTTCATCGCCCCGAGACTTTCATACATCTGCTGATTACAGTTTCTTATCCGCGAGGCACACTCCAGTACCTCCGCAAGAGATATTTTCAGACTGTCCATTCTGTTCTCCTTTCTATCGGGCAAGCGCATTTGCCTGCGAGGTCAGATCATCCTGAACTGCGCGGTAGGATTTCGCGGAATTTCGCAGGAATTCCGCATACTGACTGCACAGCACGCTCATCTCTCGGAAATCCGTCTGAAACTTTGAAATCTGATTTGAAAACGCAGTGTTGTCCTTGCCCTGCCAGGCGGCTTTCATGGTATCAACCGCTTCGAATAAGGCAGTATAGGCGCGGACATAATCCTGATTGGAGTCTTCGATTCTGGAAGCACTGGCTTCCAGGTGCTCCGGTTCAACTGTTATGGAACGCATATGCTGTGTTCCTCCTTTCTGCTTATCTTTTATCGGGTCAATCCGAAAATCCCCCGCGTGTATTGAAAAAAATATTTGAAGAACGAAAAAAAGCACCTCAATCATTGCTGAAGTGCTTAGGGATTCATTATAAGAATTCAGTTTTCTTCGGATTCCTTATCATTTTTGTGGATCTCCGCAATCAGCTCGTCAATATGACGTGCATTTTCCTCAGCGGTATCAATCTCGAACTGCAGTTCCGGACATCTGCGGATATCCAGACGCTGGCTGAGTTCGGAACGGATAAATCCTTTTGCGCGGTCCAGCGCAGCCATCGCTTCCTTCCGGTTCGTTGCGCCGAGGAAGGTCACATAGATTTTGGCATAGCTGTGATCGTTGGTTACCTTTACATCGGTAATTGTTACAAATCCGATATTGGGATCTTTTACATCAAACTGAATGATCTCGGAAAGGTTCTTACGGATAATCCCTTCCAGACGTTTCTGCTTAATCGATGACACGGCTTAGCCCTCCGCAGGTACTTCCTGTTCCTGATAAGCTTCGATCGTATCGCCGATCTTCAGATCGTTATAATTTTCGATGGTAATACCGCATTCATAGCCGGAATTTACTTCCTTAGCGTCATCCTTGAATCGCTTGAGGGACCCGAGTTTTCCGGTATAAATAACGATACCGTCACGAATCAGACGAATGCCGCAATGTGCCGCAAGCTTGCCGTCAGTAACCATACAGCCGCCGATTGTACCGATCTTGGACACTTTGTATGTCTCGCGGATCTCTGCCTGTCCGATAACAACTTCGGTATATACCGGATCAAGCATACCTTTCATCGCGTTTTCCATCTCTTCAGTTGCTTTATAGATGATGTTATGGAGACGGATTTCAACACCGGCATCTTCCGCTTTCTTGCGGATATCCGCAGTCGGACGGACATTGAAGCCGATGATCATCGCCTTGGATGCGTCCGCCAGCATGATATCGCCGTCGTTGATGGCACCTGCAGTACTGTGAATGACATTCACCTTGACGCCTTCGACATCCAGCTTCTCAAGTGAAGATTTCACAGCCTCGGCACTTCCCTGTACGTCAGCCTTGATAATGACCGGAATTTCCTTGATTTCGCCTTCCGCGATCTCACGGGAGAGGTCTTCGAGCGAAACAGCACTGGTCTTGCGGCGCTGCTGATCAATCTTGCGGCGTTTTCTGCGGTCTGCCAGCGCACGTGCTTCCTTCTCATCGTCAAATGCACGGAACAGATCACCGGCCTCCGGAACATCATTGAGACCGATAATCTCTACCGGGGAAGCAGGTCCTGCCGTTTTGAGTTCGACACCGTCTTCATCCGTCATCTTACGGACCTTACCGAAACAGGTTCCGACAACGACCGGCTGACCCTGACGGAGTGTACCGTTCTGAACAAGCAGTGTTGCGACCGGGCCGCGTCCTTTATCGAGCTTTGCCTCGATAACCGTACCGACTGCGATCCGATTCGGATTTGCCTTCAGTTCCTTGACATCCGCAACGGTAACGATGGTCTCGAGAAGATCACTGATACCGTCACCCTTCTTCGCACTGGTCGGGACGAAAATCGTATCGCCGCCCCATTCTTCCGGCATGATGCCGAGTTCTGCCATTTCATTTTTGACACGGTCCGGATTGGCGTCCGGCTTGTCCATCTTGTTGATGGCAACGATCATCGGAACATCTGCGGCCTTGGCATGGTCAATTGCTTCTTTTGTCTGCGGCATGACACCGTCATCCGCCGCAACAACGATAACGGCGATATCCGTTACGCCGGCGCCGCGGGCACGCATTGCGGTAAACGCCTCATGACCCGGGGTATCGAGGAACGTGATACGGCGTCCGTTGATACTGACCTGATACGCACCGATCGCCTGGGTAATACCGCCGGCTTCACCTGCGGCTACTTTTGTGGAACGGATTGCGTCAAGCAGTGTGGTTTTACCATGGTCAACGTGACCCATGATGGTTACGATCGGAGGACGTTCCTCAAGATCTGCAGGATCATCAATATCCTCGTCATAATCTTCAAGACTGTCTTCTTCCCGTGCTTTTACCTTGGTCGGCTCGATCTCGTATTCCAGACAGATCGTTTCGACCATATCGTCGTCCAGTGTGGTATTGATCGTTACCATCTTGCCCTGCATGAACAGGACCTTGATCAGATCACTGGAGTTTCTTCCGCATTTCTTCGCAAGTTCTCCCAGTGTAATACCGTCACTGTATGTAATTTCCTTAATATCGATGGCCTTCTTGGAAAACGACACACCGGCTCCGCGATTCGGAGTGTTATTTCTTCCCCGGCGGTTATTGTTTCCGCGATTGTTCTTTCCGCGGTTTGCTCCGCCTCTGTTTGGTTTCTTTGCCATATCTTCTTCTCCTTTCCTGATGGAAGAGCCGTACTCTTCCGCTTATGCTGGTTGCACATCGCCTCTTTTCTTACCGGTGAACCGGTCAGCGGACTGCCTGTTCGAGGACAGTCCAGAATTCCTCCGGAACGGGTACTTCAAGCGCCCGTTCCAGAGCTTTCGTTTTACGTGCCGCCGCAACTGCAGCGGGATCTTTTTTCAGATAGGCGCCTCTTCCGTTTGCCTTGCCGGTCACATCGACCGCAAGGGTTCCTTCCGGAGTCCGGACGACCCGAAGCAGTTCCTTTTTGGGAAGCTGTTCTCCGGTCGCTACACAGCGCCGCATCGGTATCTTACGTGCCATAAATCAGTTGTCGTAGTATTCCTCGTATTCATCGTAATCATCGATGTCATCATACTTGGAATATTCTTCTTCCTGCTGCTGACGTTCGATTTCGTCGAGTTCTTCCTCGGTATAAACCGGCTTGACGATTTCGGTTGTACCGGTGAGCTGCTTGAGAAGCTCATCATTTCTGGTCTTGATGCCGTCATCGTCACCCTTCTTGCGGCGCTTCTTAACAGGTGCTGCAGGTTTGGGTTTGGAAGTATCCGCAAATTTCTCGAATTTGGAAACATATTCGTGCTTTGCGGCAATCTCTTCGAGATCGACCTTCTTTTTCTTCGGCTCTTTTGCGGCAGCCGGTTCTTCAACCGGTTCTTCCTTCGGCTCTTCCGCAACAGGTTCCGGAGTTACTTCCGGAGCTTCTTCTTCGACGGTTACTGCAGGTTCGGAAACTTCTTCCTCAGCTGCCGGAGCTTCCTGAACCGGTGTCTCCGCAGGATGTGTCTCGTGTGCCATCTCATTGCGGATGCGCTCACTCATCATTTCCTGCATTTCTTCCGGCAGGACATCTTCTGCCGCAGCTGCTGCCGCAGCTTCATCTGCTTTTCTGCGGGCAAGTTCTTCAATCGCTGCCTGATGCTTTTCATCCGCAGCCTTCTTCTCCGCTTCCATACGTGCAATCTCACGCTGGCTGATCTGCCGCTGGAGTTCTTCCTTGCGTACTTCCGCCTCCGCAACGAACTGGTCATAATCACCGTAAGTTGCTTCAATATCTGCGCGGGTCTTGATATCGATCTTGCGTCCGGTAAGCTTTACCGCAAGACGCGCATTCTTACCCTTCTTGCCGATGGCAAGGGAGAGCTGATTTTCATCGACGATAACCGTCAGACTGTGATCTTCCGGTCCAGGCAGTACATTGATGATTTCTGCCGGCGCAAGTGCATTCTTCACGAGAACCGTAAAGTCTTCACTCCACTGGAAGATATCGATCTTCTCACCCTTCAGCTCTTCAATGATTTCCTGCACACGCTGACCGCGCTGACCGATGCATGCGCCGGTCGGGTCAATGTCCGGATTGTAGGAAACAACAGCCATCTTGGTGCGTTCACCTGCTTCACGGGCGATTGCCTTGATTTCGACGATACCCTGTGAGATTTCCGGAACTTCCTTTTCAAACAGACGCTTTACAAGCATCGGGGAAGCACGGCTTACAAGTACCTGGGAGCCCTTTGTATCTGTGTTGACTTCTGTAATTACAACGCGGATCTTCTGTCCTTCGGTCAGATGTTCATTCGGAATCTGGTTGGACTTCGGCATCATTGCGATGGTCTTTCCAAGATTGACGAGTGTGAACTTTTCCTTGACGGTCTCAACAATACCGATGACCATCTCATCAAGCTGATCGATATAAGCGTTATATACCGCAATCTTTTCCGCTTCACGGATCTTCTGCCGGATAACATTACGGGCAAGCAGTGCAGCTGCACGGCTCATACCGGTGATCTCAACCTTGCGGCGGATCACATCACCGAGAATTGCGTCGGGTTTCAGCTCACGAGCTTCCGGAAGCTCAATCTCCAGCTCATCATCCTCAACATTCTCAACAACGTTGTAAAGCTGATAGATATCAATCGTCTGAGATTTTTCGTTGATTTCAACTTCAACATTGATATCGGAAAGCTCAGCATCTTTCTTATATGCTTTTGCGAGGGCTTCCTTCAGTGCCTCTTTCAGATCTTCTTCAGGAATCTTGCGTTCATCTTCAATTGCCGCAAGTGCCTTCAGCATGTCCTTGTATTTAAGTTCCATTTTCTGTTATTTCTCCTTAGATCCTGACCGCAAGTCTGATGTAATCAATTTCTTCCCCGGGAATCTCTGCCGTTCGTGTGGCAGCCTTATCCCGGTATGCCATTGTAATGATCCCATTCTCATAGCTCTGAACTTCGCCGGTAATTTCCATCAGTTTCTTTACCGGGTGCTTCAGACGCACATAGATATAGGGATGATCCATGTGTTCCAGTTCCTTCAGATCACGGATCTCGCGTTCTGCGCCGGGACTGCAGACTTCGAGTGTATATGCACTGGCAATCAGATCTGAATCATCCAGCACAGCACTCAGCTGTTCGCTTACTTCAGCACAGGTATCGAGGTCCATGGATCCGTCTTCACGCATGACAGCGACCTGTAAGGTATGATCTGACGCAATCCATTTGAGATCATACAGCAGGACGCCGGAGGTGTTCAGAACCGGAAGAATCAGTTCTTTCAGCTTTGCGATCTGTTCCATTCCATCCTCTCCTGAATAACAGAAGGAGCGCGTCGCGCTCCTTCTTTACCTTCCACATACTATCATAAAAAACGCGGTGTTCAAGCGATTTTTTTGAATTTTAAGGGAATCTTTCCGCATTGCGATATGATAGTGCTATGACAATCAGAACATTTGCGGCCATTGAGCTGTTCATGGCCTTCATGCTGGGGTTTATTCTCTACGCAAGCACGACGACATATTACGGCAGTCAGCGTCAGCGGATCATCTTTCCTCTGCTCATTCTGAACAATATGTTATCCCTGATCGCAGACGCCCTGTTTCATTCACTGAATGCGGGTTCGGTGTTCATTAACCGGCTGCTTGATCTGTTTATCATCATTCCGTTTTACAGCATCGAATTTTTATTCTTTGAATACATTGCCTCCGCGCTGCCCACGGAAACGAAATTCATACGGACCTGCCGGAAATGGGTTACGGTACTGTGTCTGTTTGCGACCCTGGCCTGGATCATCATTTCCTATGTCTTCAATGATAATGTACCCCCGGTGATCTATTATGTCGGTCAGCTGCCGGGATGGATTATTATCTTGCTGACGGTTGTGACAATCATACGTTACCGGCATGAACTTGGCGGGCATACCTGGCGGTATCTTCTGATCTATCTTGCGGTACCGGCGGTAGGTATGCTGATGCGGGACTTTCATTTCATCGGCAACGCCCAGCATCTCGGCATCTCCATTTCCCTGCTCATTCTCCATCTCTTCGTACACCGCAGACAATCGGAGAGTCTCAAGGAACAGGCAATTCTTCTCGAACAGAACCGTAATCATATCGTTCTGTCCCAGATCAAGCCGCATTTCATTTATAACTCCCTGAATACCATTTATTACCTCTGTGAAAAGGATCCTTCCCTTGCCCAGAAAGCAATTATTGAATTCTCGGATTATCTGCGTGGAAACCTCGATACGATCGGATCCGACGTACCGGTGCCCTTTGAGCGGGAACTCGAACATATTCATCATTACCTGTATCTTGAAAAGCTTCGTTTTGAGGAAGAACTGAATGTTGTCTATGACATTCAGAACATCGATTTCACCGTACCGGCACTCTCTGTTCAGCTGGCTGTGGAAAACGCCGTAAAACACGGAATCGGACGGAAACCGGGAGGCGGAACCATCACGATTGCCAGCACAGCCGATGAGACTGACAATATCGTGACTGTGACCGATGACGGTGTCGGATTCGACACTGCCGTGCTGAATACCCCGTCTTCCGGCAAGACACATATCGGAATTCAGAATATGATTTACCGGATCGAAACGATCTCTTCCGGCAAGGTGGATATTAAAAGTGCCCCCGGTGAGGGCACCTGTATTACGATTCGGATTCCGAAGCAGTTCTGATTACTTCTTCTTTTCCAGCTGACTGTTGGTAAACTCACTCCAGCTGTACTGAACCATGTACTCCCCGCGGTATGCATTGATCGCCGCGGGTTTTCCTTTGAGCCAGTCATAGTAATCACAGTCAATCTCATCCGGCACAACGGCGATCATGCCTCTGCGGCGGATCAGAACATTGGGATATCCGGCATGTTCCAGAGCGGAAGAAAGATCCGTACGCAGGTTTTTCAGATAACTGCGTTTGGAATCGGTTGCTTCATCGCCCCAGAGAATGCCCATGATCTCCCCGTTGGTACAGAACGTTCCGCAGCGGTCGATCAGATATGCCAGCATTTCCTTTGACTTTGCGTACTGGAACGACATGGGAATGCCGGACCTGTCATAGACTTCAAAGTTGCCGAAGGCATGGACACGGAGCTTTTCCCCCGTCGCAGGCTCTTCCAGCGGATGCCGGAGGTCATCCAGTTCCCGGCGGATCTTCTCATCGGTCAGAGGCTTCAGCACATATCCGCTCGCATGCAGATCAAATGCCTCTCCCGCGTAGTCTCCATAGCCGGTTGTGAACACGATATTCATCTGCGGACACATCAGTTTCATCTGACGGGCAAGTTCAATGCCGTTCAGATCGCGAAGATCGATATCAAGGAAGGCAATCTGAATATCCCCTTCCTTCATCTCATCAAGCGCCTGCGTGCCCCGCCGGCAGCCGATAATCTTTGCGTCCGGTTCCACACGTTTCAGAATGGATACGATATGATCAAGTGCAATTTTTTCATCATCTACCGCAAGAATTTTCATAATCTTCACCTGATTCTATTTTCCAAGATGATTGGACACAAATAAGTCAGACTCAGAACAGCGAGAGCTGATTCCGTTCCTGAATACCCTCCAGACAGCCGAGCGAATCCAGTTTCTTAAGCAGCGTATCACTGAGCTGTGTCCGTTTCAGAATATCCTCCTTTGAGAGGAACGGCGATACGGCACGGGCCTTTTCCACGGAATCCGCGACGTTGCCGCCAAGACCGTCGATGACAATAAACGGCGGGATAATTGTGGTCTTATCGTCCGGATCATAGGAGAACTCTCTCGCCTTTGACTTGTAGAGATCCACATTTCCGACCGAATAACCGCGTGCATACATCTCTTCGCACACTTCCAGTGTATCAAAGAGTGCCTTTTCCTTATTGGAGACCGATGCCGCAGACGTTCTGTCAGCCAGACGTGTCTGAATATCATTCATTCTCGCACGTACGGCCTCGATACCTCTCGACATGGTCTCAATCTCATAGGCATCACACCGCAGCGTCAGATACTGAACATAGAAGTTCCATGGTTCATGGACTTTATACCAGGCAATACGGACGGCCATCATGACATAGGCAACCGCATGCGCTTTCGGGAACATGTATTTGATCTTCTTACAGGAATCAATGTACCAGTCCGGAACATTATGTTCCCGCATGGCAGCTTCCTGTTCCGCACTCAGACCCTTTCCCTTACGAACGCTTTCCATGATCTTGAACGACATCAGCGGTTCAAGTTTCTTCGCAAGCAGATAGGTCATGATATCGTCACGGCATCCGATAACCTCACTGAGCGTGCAGGTTCCTTCCTGAATCAGGCTTTCCGCATTTCCTGCCCAGACATCGGTGCCGTGAGAAAGACCGGAAATGATGACCAGATCACTGAATACATGCGGCCGTGTCTCTTCAAGAACCCGGCGTGTGGTACGCGTACCGAATTCCGGAAGACCAAGCGCACCGGTCTCCTTCTTATAGATTCTCGGATCCGCATGCAGCGCATCATCGCAATAGAACAGCGACAGTGTTTCCGGGTCATTCATCGGAATCGATGTCGGCTTTGTGGAAGAAATATTCTGCAGTAACCGCATGGCAGTCGGATCAACGTGTCCGAGAATATCAAACTTCAGGACATTGTCGTGAATGTCGTGGAAGTCGTAATGCGTCGTCTTCCACTCACTGTGCGGATCATTTGCGGGGTACTGGATCGGTGTGAAGTCCTCCGCCTTATAGTTCTCCGGAATAATGATGATACCGCCCGGATGCTGGCCGGTGGTGCGCTTGACATCCTTGCAGTTGACCGCAAGATAATCCCGCATTACCTTCCGCATGTTCGGGATATTCATCTTTTCGCAATAGCCGGAAATATAACCGTATGCGGTTTTATCCGCGACGGTGCCGATGGTTCCGGCACGGAATGCATGCGCTTCGCCGAATACTTCCTTGATGAAGGCATGGGCACGGGACTGGTATTCGTTTGAGAAGTTCAGATCGATATCCGGTGTCTTGTCCGCATTGAATCCAAGGAAGGTCTGGAATGGGATGTTATGTCCGTTGCCGCGCATGGTCGCACCGCAGTGCGGGCATTTCTTGTCCGGCAGGTCAAACCCGCTGGCAACAGTCCCCTCTTCCAGGAATTCACTGTAGTGGCAGGACGGACAGAGATAATGCGGCGGAAGCGGATTGACTTCCGTAATCCCTGACATGGTCGCCGTAAAACTGGATCCGACGGAACCACGGCTTCCGACGACATATCCATCCTCATTGGAACGTTTGACAAGCAGATGTGCGATGTAATAATGCACACCGAATCCGTTCCGGATGATATTGTCGAGCTCTTCGTTCAGACGTGTGCTGACAATTTCCGGAACCTTTCCTTCGAAACCGTACATTGCCATTTCCGTATTGTGGCAGATCTCACGCAGCTTATCATCCGAACCCGGAATGACCGGCGGATAGGTTCCGGACGGAACCGGCCGGACTTCTTCCAGCATGCCAAAGATCTTTTTCGGATTCTCAATGACGATCTGATGAATAAGCCGTTCATCTTCCAGGAACGCAAAGCAGGACATCATTTCTTCCGTCAGACGGATATGCTGGTCCGGATTCTTCGTGCGTACACGCAGATCATTGTCACGGATATACAACGGATGGGTTACGCCGCCGACGCCCTGCGCCATGATATAGACATCACGAAAGCGTTTCTGCGACGGCGAGCAGTAATGCGCATCACTGTCCGCAACGACCGGTTTGCCGGCAAACGCCGCACAGCGGATGATCCGCTTCAGAACATCCCGCAGACGGTTGTTGTCGGGAATATAGCCCTGCACGACTTCCGTGCTGTAGTTTCCCGGCGGCTGTATTTCGATATAGTCATACCAGCGCATCGCATTGATGAGCCGTTCGTCATCCCCATTGCAGGCGAGTTCAAAAATCTCATTGTTCAGACAGGAACTTCCGATCAGGATATTGGCCCGGTCCTTGTTAATGCTGCTTCGGCGGATGCGTGGTTCTGCCGCTCCTCCGCCTTCCTTGCCCATGACGACGAGCGTTTCCGTACAGGATTCGGTCACCAGTTCATACAGACGGCGCAGACCGTCCTGATTTTTCGCCAGGACGATCACATGCGAACGCCGGACTTTCTTATACGCATCTTCATCCTGGACGTCATCAAGTTCCCGCAGTGTCGTGACGCCCCGCTTATGGGCATCACTCATCAGAGACAGGAATACCGAAGAAAGCACTTCCGCATCATAATCGGCACGGTGCGCAACATCTTCGTCATACGTGATCCGATAAAAATTAGCGACATTGCCGAGACGGTAAAAATGACGTTCCTTCAGGATCGCACGGGAAAGATCCAGGGTATCAATCACCGGATTATGGATCGGCTCTCTTCCAAGACGCCGCAGTTCTTCGTTCAGAAAGTGATAGTCAAAGGTTGCATTATGTGCAACAAGCACCGCATCCCCGATCCAGTCCAGAATCTCATCGATCGCTTCTGCGAACGGCTTGGAGCGCGCAACCATATCATTGGTGATATTGGTCTTTCTGGTAATAACTGCCGGAATCGGCATGGGCGGTTTGATAAACCGCTGCATCCGGTCGGTCACGGAACTGTTCTCGATCTTTACCGCACCGAATTCAATAATGGAATCATAGAAACAGGAAAGTCCTGTCGTCTCAAGGTCAAAACAGACAAACGTGCAGTTATCCAGTTTTTCATCGGTCGCATTCCGGACAATCGTCAGCCGGTCTTCCGCCAGGTTCATTTCACATCCAAGTCCCACCTTGAACGGATGGTCCGGATTCTTTTTTGTAAGATCCTTTGCGGTATTGAATGCTTTTACAAAGCTCTGCACATCCGCATGGTCAGTAATACAGATGCCCTCATGCCCAAGCCCGAAGGCATATTTGACAACCGCTGCCGGCGAGCAGACACCGTCCATTTCCGACATGTTTGTATGCATATGGAGCTCGACACGCTTCTCTTCTGCCGTGTCCTTCACGACTTCAATCTCTTCTTCATCGACCTGGACCGCTACCGCGACAAGATCCTTCGCAAAGTTGTCCGGCGCAACAGAAACATAGAACATATAATGCTTTCCTACCTGGATCGCATCCAGTTCTTCCACAGTGAAATTACGGCCTTCAAAACACTTTACGAGAATCGCGTCCGTTCCGTCATAAACAGACAGTGTACGGATCTTTTTGCCGACTCTTGTGACAATATCTTCTGCCGCAAATACTTCACCGCTGATCCGGATATCATCTGTCTGATCCAGTACATCACAGAGATTAACGAGTGGCCAGTCTTTCCGCTTGGGTGGAATATAACGTTTCTTCTTTACCTCCGGTGCCGGGACAGGCTTTGGTTCTTCCTTCCGGACGATCGTGTCAACCTTATAGGATTCCGGTTCATGCAGTTCAAACCGCAAATGCATGGAGGGAATACCAATTCGATGAAAGTAATCTTGGATATCCAGTGAAAATGCAGATGCACTTTCCTTCTGACGCTCATCCGCAAACATGAATGAGAGTGTCTGGTCCGCTTCCGCATAACGAAGGCTTCCCGCACGCAGCGGTGCCACTTCCGGATCTTCATCAAGCAGGAAATCCACATACCGCTGCAGTTCTCCAAGCGAAATATGTTCATTGTCACAGCTTACAGAAATATCGACCGGACAGCCGCAGGCTTCCGTAAGCCAGTCACGCAGTGACAGATAATCCTGAAACAGCATGGGTTCTGGCGCATGAAGATCAATTGAAATTCTTCTGCCGGAACGATAAAAACGCACATTTTTCACAAGCAGTGAAGACAGGTGCTCGAGTCCCGGTGCGGACTGTTTCTTGAATATTTCTTCTAATCTCTGTTCCATAACGTACCGTCATTCTATCACGCACATCTGCGATTTCGAGTCTTGACAATCATTTCAATAATAAAAACCCATACCGGAGTATGGGTTATTCAGATCCTGAACGAATCCGGATTATTTAAGCAGTCCTTTCAGGAACTTGCGGGCGGAACGGATACCGATATTCAGTGCTTCATTTTCGAGCTTCGACTTTGCCTTTTTCGCAAGACGATCGCCCCACTCTGCCTTTTCCTTTTCGCGTTTTGCCTGCTCGCGCGCTTCTGCCTTTTCTTTCTGTTCACGCAGTTTCGCCTGGCGCTTCTCCTCTTCGGCAGCTTCTTTTTCCGCTTCTTCCTGACGGTAGATCGCCTCCATCTCTTCATAAGCGGATTCCGGATCAAATGCCTTCTCATATTTGCCGTAAACGCTGTCGTTTTCGATATAGCGTCTTACCGTTTCTTCCGGTGCGATATTCATCGAAGACTTCGGCGGCAGAATCTTTGTCTTCTGCACAATGGTCGGTGCGCCTTCTTCATCAAGCACAGATACCAGCGCGGTACCGGTTTTCATATTCGTGATGGTTTCCACTGTATCAAGATCCGGGTTCTGACGGAAGGAATCCGCGGCCATTTTAACGGTCTTGATCTCCGACGGTGTATATGCACGCAGACTGTGCTGGATACGATTGGACAGCTGCGCAAGAACTTCCTTGGAAATATCAGACGGAGACTGTGTGCAGAAGAAGACACCGACGCCCTTGGAACGGATCAGCTTGATCGTCTGTTCAATCTTGTCAACCAGACGTTTCGGCGCATCATCAAATAACAGATGTGCTTCGTCAAAGAAGAAGACCATCTTCGGTTTGTCCGCATCACCGACTTCCGGCAGACGGTTATACAGCTCATCGAGCATCCAGAGCAGGAATGCGGAATAAAGCAGCGGGTGCTGGAACAGTTCTTCACACTCCAGCATATTCATCATTCCCAGGCCGCCTTCTGTCGTCATCCAGTCATCGATATTGAGCGAAGGCATTCCGAAGAACTTATCACCGCCATCGGTCTCCAGCTGAAGCAGTTTCCGCTGGATCGCGCCGACCGACTGTTTGGATACATTTCCGTATGTCGTCGTGTAGTCTTTGGAATGTTCTCCGACATACGCTGTCATTGCCTGCAGGTCCTTGAGGTCAATGATATCGAGTTCCATATCCTGTGCGACACGGAAGATAATATTCAGGACGCCCTCCTGTGCCTCGGTAAGATCCATGATCCGGCTCAGAAGCAGCACACTCATATCCTGAACTTTGGCGCGGACAGGATGCCCGTAATTCTGATAAACATCAAAGAAATGGACCGGATAGGTACGGACCTCATAATCCTCGATTCCCATCGAATCAAGACGTCCCCTGATTCCTTCCATATCTCCCGGACGGATCATGCCGGAAAGATCACCCTTGATATCCGCAATAAACGTCGGAACACCAAGTTCAGAAAGTGACTCTGCGATTACCTTAAGTGTTACGGTTTTACCGGTTCCGCTGGCGCCGGCAATCAGTCCGTGCCGGTTCATCTGGGAAGGAATAAGGGAGATTTCCAGATCTCCGGCTTTTCCGAGAAGAATTTTTCCGTCTTTGATCATCGTTTTACCTCTCCGTTTTCTCTGATTTCATAGCCGCCGACAGAACGTATCCGCAGTTTATAACAGGAACCTTTTCCGAATATCGATTCCATCTGTGTAATGTAGGTCTGTGTCATATCCAGCGGCACAAATGCCTGAATGGTTCCCGCAAATCCGCCTCCGTGAACACGCCATGCGCCGCGTCCTCTGAGAATCTCTTCGCTGATCGCAAGGCCGACCGCAAGTGACTGATGCGTCAGATCATTGGGAGGATATACATTCTGAAGATACATGAAACTCGAACGGCCGCTCTCAATGATATGACTCAGGAACGCACGGATCTCACCGTGTTCCAGGTCAGACACTTCATCGTTGACACGATCGGTTTCATGCAGGAAATGATAGGCTCTCAGGAACGCACGGTCACCGCACTGACGGCGGATTTCCGTCGCATACTTCTGGAAGTCCTGCATCGTGCATTCGGAAAGCACCGTTTTTCCCATGACTGCCGCAGCAGCTTTCATCTCGCCAGGCACTTTGGAATACTCATCGGAAAGATCCGCATGCGACTGTTTGCAGTCGGTAAGGATCAGCGAATATCCGTGTTTGTCGAGTTCGAACGGAATGTTGCGGACTGCTGGATTCGACGCATCCTTAAAATTAATTGTCACGAATCCGCCAACAGAACATGCCATCTGATCCATCAGACCGCTGGCTTTTCCGAAATAAATGTTTTCCGCATACTGTCCGGTCATCGCCTGTTCAATCGGACTGACGGTACCGTTGTTGTAAAGCGCACTCAGAATTTCCGCAATCAGAATTTCGAATGCGGCGGAACTGGACATTCCGCTTCCCGGAAGCACATCACTCTCCGCATAACAGTCAAAGCCGCCGATCTGGTGATGATTCTGCACATAACGGGCCGCAATTCCACGAATCAGGGATTCTGTCGTATTGTACTGATCTTCATGAATATCAAGATCAGAAATATCGACAGGGTCTACCTGAAATGCGTCAGAATAGTAAGAAATCACCGGCTGATCAATGGCGCGTACAACCGCAAGTACATCGAGATCGATGGACGCCGCAAGAACGCGTCCAAGCTGATGGTCCGTATGATTTCCGCCGACTTCTGTCCGACCCGGAGCTGAGAAAAGTCTTGCGTCACAATTTCCAAACTTTGTTTCCGCATGATCCAGAACACGCAGCCACCGCTCCCGCTGTTCCGGAATACGGCTTTCACCGTACAGGAACAAAAGCGTTCCATCCAGTTCTGAATCGTTAAGATGCTGTTTCCATTCACTGATTTTCATACTGTCCTCCATTATCTGACCATCTTCTCAAATGCATTTTTTGCGGCATTCTGTTCCGCCTGTTTTTTGGAATTTCCGCTGCCGGTTCCCATGACCAGCCCTTCCACAACCGCGTTCATCGTAAACACGGGATTATTGGAAGGCCCCTCTTCATTTACCAGCACATACTGTACCGATGTGCGCCGGTCCGTCTGCACATATTCCTGCAGCTTTGTTTTGTAATCCTTGAACACGTCGCTATTCGCCGGATGAACGATATCATCGTCCATCGCAAGATGCAGGAAGCGGTCCGCCGCTTCATATCCCTGCACAAGATACAGTGCCCCAAGGAAGGCTTCAAACATGTCCGCAATAATCGCGTCCTTGTTGCGGCCGCCGGTTTTCTCTTCCCCGGTTCCGAGCTTGAGAAACTGATTGAGTCCAAGTTTTCTGCCATATGCCGCAAGCGCTTTTTCACAGACAAGGCTTGAACGCAGGCGTGTCATTTCGCCTTCGGAAAGGGGCGGATCCAGCGGATAGATCTGGGTGCTTGACCACAGCTGAAGCACGGCATCCCCCATGAACTCAAGTCGTTCGTTGTCGTGACGGTTACGGTGCTCATTGGCATAGCTGGAATGAATAAATGCCTGCTCGATCAGTTCATTATGCGTTACCTGGATGCCATGATCCAGGAGCCAGTCAAAGATTGTCAAAATGGTACCTCCTAATCCGCATAGGGCTGCCGTTCAGCAAGTTCTCTGCGCATATGATCCAGAAGTGTTACATAATCCGGATTGTCCTGATCCAGTACAATATGCGCCGCATCCCTGCGGGCTGTATTGATGATTGCGGTGTCTTCCGCAAGATTTCCAAGGAGGAATCCGGGGAGGCCGCTCTGTCTTGTCCCAAGTATATCACCTGGTCCTCGCAGCCGTAAATCTTCCGCCGCAATCACAAATCCATCGGTTGTCCGTACCAGAACATTCAGCCGTTCCAGCGCTTCCGGATCCTTTGATCCGGTCAGCAGCCAGCAATATCCCTGTTCGCTTCCGCGCTGGACGCGTCCGCGCAGCTGATGCAGCTGGGAAAGTCCGAACCGTTCACTGTCATAGATGATCATTCCCGTCGCATTGACCACATTCATGCCGACTTCCACGACGGTAGTACTGAGCAGTACCTTTGTCTCACCCGCCGCAAACCGGTTCATGACCGCGTCCTTTTCCGCGGAATTCATGCGTCCGTGCAGCAGCGAGACACTGCCTTCTCCGAAGAGCTTTGTCAGCACGGGGTACATATCTTCTGCAGCACGCGCATGGAACTCTTCATTCTTTTCAATTGCGGCAGTGATGATGTAAAGCTGACGGCCGCTGTCGAGCAGCTGCTGAATCTTCGGAAGAACCGAACGGAAGCTGTTTTCCTCGATCAGTTCTGTAACTACCGGTTTTCTCCCTTCCGGTAGTGTTTCAATCGTTGTGACATTCATTTCACCATACATGGCAGAGGCCAGTGTACGCGGAATCGGTGTCGCACTCATCAGGAGGAAATCAACCATATATCCCTTCTCGCGAAGTGCCCTGCGCTGTTCCACACCGAACCGCTGCTGTTCATCTGCGGCCACAAAACCAAGACGTGCAAACTCCACCTGATCCATGAGTAAAGAATGCGTACCGATTACAACATCCAGGGATCCGTCTTTTAAGCGGGCAAGGATATCCGCCTTCTCCTGTGCACTTCGCCCGCTGTAGAGAACATCGACCGTGATTCCTGCCGATTCAAACAAGGCTTTCAGGGAACGGTAATGCTGACGGGCAAGGACTTCCGTCGGTGCCAGCAATGCTGCCTGTACACCGGCAGAGGCAGCCGCAGCCATTCCAAGAAAGGCCACAATGGTCTTTCCGCAACCGACATCCCCCTGCATGAGCCGATACATCGGAGACGGCGAAGAGATATCCCGCAGGATATCCTCCAGCGCCGCATTCTGTCCGTCGGTCAGTCTGAACGGAAGTTCACTCTTCAGACGCGTGATCAGGTCACGATCGTAATTGCGCGGGGGTTTGTAAATATGGAGCGAGGTTTCCTGACGGGTAAGTTCCACTGCGGTAAAGAACTTCAGAAATTCTTCGTATTTCAGTGTGCGCACTGCCTGATCGATTTCACTCTGTGAAGCAGGCTGATGAATCATGCGCAGTGCGTCATACGCAGAAAGCAGTTTATAACCACGCCGGAATTCCGCCGGCACAAGATCAGAAAGATCATGTTCAAATGCGGCAAGTGCTTTCCGGATACACTCCCGGACCGTCCGCTGCTGGATGCCTGCCTTTACCGAATATACCGGCACCACCGGTTCCTGTTCTGACAGCGGTTTTGTATTGTATGTCGTTGCGGTAACCCGGCCTTTTCCCATGTAATTGCCGGTAATCGTAAGGATATCGCCGTCCTTCAGCGTCTTTGCCCAGGGACGGTTAAATATCGTCACATGAATCACATTGTCATTGGCAACTACCTGAAACCGGGATACCGAGCGGCCTTTGAAATATGCGGTGGATACCCTTCCGGCAAGCGTTCCCTGAAAGGTGACTTTCTCCTTTTCCTTCCAGGTTTCCGGATCTGCCGCATTCAGCACATCATAACGAAACGGATAATAACGCAGAAGATCTTCACCGGTCTCAATGCCGAGTGACCGCAGCGCTTCGATCCGTTTCGGGGTAAGCTTCAGTTTTTTATCATTCAGTTCCATTGCCATCAGTATTATATCGCATGCATTATCCGGTTATGCATTCGTGCATTGAAAAAGGCATCCGGATTCCGGATGCCTCTGTATAAATCGATTGATGTTATTCCACACCGATGATGAAGCAGTAGACCGGCTGTTCGCCCTTCTGTACTTCCACATCCACCTCATAGGTACTTTCAATGTACTCAGAAACTGTTTTGGTTTCTTCATCGGTCGCATCCTGTCCCTGGATGATGGTGACGATTTCGCTGTCTTCATCAACCATCTGGTCAATCAGGCGGCAGGTCGCATCTGTCTTTTCCCGGCTGGTCAGAACGATATCCTTGTTCAGAATACCCATGTAGTCGCCTTCATGAATTTCACGTCCGTCAATGGTCGTATTCTTGATGGCATAGGTAACCTGTCCGGACTTGACTTCGGAAATACCTTCTTTCATATTGGCGGTATTTACTTCCGGAGTTTCTGCCGGATTGAACTGAATGCATGCCGCAAGTCCCTGCGGAATCGTCTTCGTTTCAAGAACGATGATATCCTTGTTCTCCGTTACATCCGCAGCCTGCTTTGCGGCCATGATGATGTTGGAGTTATTCGGAAGAATAAAGATATGACGTGCATTCACCTTGGAAATTGCCTGAACAAAATCCTCGGTGGACGGGTTCATCGTCTGTCCGCCGGAGACCACATAATCCGCCCGGTAGTCCTTGAACAGCTTTTCAAGACCCTTTCCGGCGCAGACGGTGATGATGCCGTATTCCTGTTCTTCCGCCGGTGCTTCCGCGGCAGATTCAAGAATCGACTCATTCATCGAATCGCTTTCCGGTTCGATCTGGATCCGTTCAAACTCACCGTAGCGCTGGCCAAGATTGAGCGCATCACCGGGGTTCAGCGTGGAAACACGTGTCTTGATCACATCGCCGTCCACAACAACGGTAATATGATCACCAAGCGCATTCAGCTTGTCACGGAACTTGGATTCCTTAAACAGATGGGTTCCCTGATCGGTCAGCTTCAGAATGAATTCTGTACGATAACCGGTCTTCTTCTCTGTTGTTTCACTGCCCGTTCCCTCTGCGGCTTCCTTAATGGGCTCGCCTTTGAGGTAACTGAGGAAACCGTTGAAGATCGCGACAAGACCCGCACCGCCGGAGTCCACACAGCCGGTTTCCTTTAATACCGGCAGCAGTTCCGGTGTATGGTCGAGGCTCTTCTGTGCTTCTTTGCACAGAACTTCCATATATTCTTCAATCGAAGCGGAAGGATGTTCATTCATGAATGCTTCCGCTGCGTCCGTTGCTTCACGGACAACAGTAAGAATTGTTCCCTCTACCGGACGCATGACTGCTTTATATGCCATCTTTGCGCCGTTTTTCATTGCGGCACAGAAATCGTCTGCGCCAAGGTCACTCAGCTCCTTGATTGCCTGATAGAATCCGCGGAAAATCTGAGATGTGATAACACCCGAGTTACCGCGCGCACCCATAAGCAGACCGCGGCTCAGAGTTTTTGCGATAACCGGAAGTTCTTCACTGCCGGATTTGAGAATCTCGCTGATGCCGTTGGAAAATGTCAGAGACATGTTTGTGCCGGTATCTCCGTCAGGTACCGGAAACACGTTCAGTGCATCGACTTCCTTTTTGCGGTTGTTCAGGTTGTTACAGCCGCTTTCCAGCATTTCCTTCAACTGTTTACCGTTCATACGTTCCATGACTGTCACCTGCTTACTCAATAGCCTGAACGCCCTGTACATAGACGTTCACAGCCGCAATATCCTCAGAAAGAGATTTCTGAAGAACATATTTTACTTTCTTCTGTGCTTCATTGACCACTTCAGAGATCTTCACACCGAAGCCGACAATAATATACAGGTCAATTTCAAGTCCGTCATCTGTTCTGCGCACAACAACACCGCGGGAATAATTCTCCTTGCGAAGTGCTTCTGCCCATCCGTCACGGAACAGTTTTTTACTGGCCATTCCAACAACGCCGTAGCATTCGGTGATAACGCCTCCTGCAAGCGACGCAACTGCATCTTCCGTGACACTGATTGCGCCATATTTTGTTTTCCGTTCTACTGTCATATCAAAACCTCTCGCCTGTATGGCAACACGACTATTATATATCACACGTCCGAGAAGAACAGTAATCATTCACTCTCAGTACGTGTCAGAATCTGATCCTCTCCGACCGGATGGACAATCGTGGAGTACGGCGGAAGACTCTCCAGCAGCCAGACGTTTCCTCCAACTGTGCAATGATCGCCAATCACGGTATTTCCGCCGAGAATGGTGGCATTGGCATAAACAACCACATGATTGCCGATATCCGGATGACGTTTGCCGCCTTTCACCGGATTGCCGTTTTCATCCTTTTCAAAGCTCTTGGCACCGATCGTAACACCCTGGTACAACTTTACGTGATGTCCGATCGTTGCGGTTTCCCCGATGACAATACCGGTACCATGGTCAATGCAGAAGTACTCCCCGATCGTTGCGCCGGGGTTGATATCAATACCGGTCTTTTCATGGGCATATTCCGTCATGATACGGGGAATATACGGAACCCCGATGGAATACAGTTCATGCGCAATACGGTAGATGGAAATCGCATAGAAGCCGGGATAGCAGAGAATGACTTCCGCCATGCTTTTCGCCGCAGGGTCTCCCTCATAGATTGCCTGAATATCCGTATTCAGAATCCGCATGATTTTCGGAAGCCGGTTCAGAAATTCCTGTGTCAGCGCTTCCGCCTGCATCATATTTCTGCCGCTGAAGCAAAGTGCCGCTGTCATTTCACTCTTCATATCTTCCGAAAGCTGCTGGAGTGCCGCTTCCGGTGTCAGATTGTTGTAATGGTAATACCCTGGCAGCAGTACGACCTGGGTCATCTTGATCAGTGATACGGTACGCGTCCGGTCAGCGATGCGCCGCGGCGCATTCAGATCATTGTTCCGGGCAATGCGGATTTCCTCAAGCAGCTGTTTTATTTCTTCCGTCATGACAGTTCATCCTCAAACAGTTTTGTGGAAAGATAGCGGTCTGCGCTGTCCGGCAGCAGTACGACGATATTCTTTCCCTCATAAGCGTCCTGCTTTGCGAGCAGGATGCCCGCATGCAGTGCGGCGCCTGAAGAAATACCGACAAGCAGTGACTCCGTTTTCCCAAACAGACGTGCAGCCTGAAGTGCCTCATCATCTTTGACACGGAAAATACGGTCGATCAGTGAAGTATCAAGCACATCAGGAACAAACCCGCCGCCGATTCCCTGAATCCCATGCGGGCCAGCCGGTTCCCCCGAAAGCACTGCAGAAGTATCCGGTTCCACAGCAACAATCTCTGCAGAAATATGTGAGTTCTTCAGACGTCTTGCGACACCGGTCAGTGTTCCGCCGGTACCGACCCCCGCCACAAAGACATCGACACAGTTTCCGAGGTCGGCACAGATTTCCGGACCTGTTGTTTCATAATGGGCTCTTGCGTTGGCAGGATTGCCGAACTGATCAGGAATAAAGGAATCCGGAATCTCAGTCTTCAGTTCTTCCGCACGAGTGATAGCGCCTTTCATTCCGTATGTACCGTCCGAAAGAATGACTTCTGCGCCGTATGCTTTCATCAGCGCGATCCGTTCCTTCGACATGGTATCCGGCATGACAATGATCACCCGGTATCCGCGGGATACACCCACTGCCGCAAGCCCGATTCCGGTATTTCCGGAAGTCGGTTCGATGATGGTGCTGCCGGGTTTCAGAACCCCGCGCTCCTCCGCGTCCAGGATCATATAGTATGCGGCACGGTCCTTTGCGGAACCCGTCGCATTGAACAGTTCAATCTTTGCGAAAAGATTGGCTTTCAGTCCGAGTTTCTGTTTCAGTTTCACACATTCCAGAAGCGGCGTATTGCCGATCAGCTGGGTCATCGACTGTACTTTCATAGTTCTGTATTCTCCTTATCCCACTGCGGTATCTTCGGTATCTGCGGGTTCTGAGCCATTTTCTTCTGCAGGTACATCCGTTCTGTCTTCGGCAGTGTCACTTCCTTCTCCATCGGTTTCACCGTCTTCTGAATCCTCTTCTTTCGGCTCTTCCAGATATCCGTTTTTATACCACCCTCCGAAGAAATGTGTCAGGAAGTCCGGGTCCTTCTGATCCTGACCATAAGCATCGATCGGAATCAGAATTTTATTCCCGTTGTCATCAAGATAGAAATTACCGTTATTGTCGGAATAGTAATGTTTTACCGCGCGGTCTCCCCACTTATTGTAAATGTAATTTCCGTCTTCATCCGTCCAGTACTCCAGAACGGTCTCCACTTCATCCCATGGGCATGCCCGTGCAGCCGCGACAGTTGTCGCATTATCCGCATAAACACAGAGGTCTTTATTGGTCATCAGCGCACTAATCGTTTCATAATTGTTAATCAGGGCAAGCGAGAAGTAATTTCCGAAAAAGACACCCCCGTCCCGCATTCGGATCTCCACGGCCTCATCGTCATAAGAGAGCGGATACTGAATCACTTCCGCAATGGATTCAATTACCTCCGGATTGACCGATTGAAATCCAGTGGTCAGCAGATGTGTCTGTGTCTCCTCATTAAATCCGGTAATATACGGAATCCGGGCAAGAATACGCATGTATTCACTCTTCAGGCTGCATACAGAACCGTCTGTAAACAGAATCGTCGGTTCTTCTTCATCATAGCGATATCCGATCGGCTGCTTTTCCGTCACAACAATCTCTACCAGGTTATTCCTGAGAAGATGCACACTCGCATCCGCAATCATCGGATCATTCTGAATCCTGCGGGCAATCGCCGCCGGGAACTGCGTAATCAGAAGATCATTCACAGAGACTCCGGAAAGAGATTCAATATAGGAACTTGTCAGATAGTTGTTTCCCTGAACGGAGACCGCCTTGACTCTGCTGTCCGGTGAAAAGAGATACAGCAGTACAAGCAGAAGAACGGATAAAAAAACAGCACGGAGAAAAACTCCGCGCTTGATCTGTGCGAATGTCTCGTTATCACTTTCGGCAGCCCGTTCTTCAAACAGCGTATCAACACTTTTCGGGGCAGCTTCGTTTGTATTTGGTGCCTGTTCTACCAATTGAAACGCTCCACTTCCATGTGCAGAGAAATATCATACTGTTCTTTGACAAGCCGTTTGATCTCATTTACCAGCGTCAGAAAGTCCTCTGCCGTCGCATGGTCCTCATTTACAATGAAGTTCACATGCTTTTCGCTCACCATAGCACCGCCGATGCGGTACCCCCGATAACCGATTCCGTCGATCAGCTGCCAGGCGGGCATTTCTTCCGGATTCTGGAACACGCTGCCTGCGCTTGGCTTATCAAGCGGCTGGGAATCCATTCGTCGCTTCCTGCGGCTTTCCATGAGGTCACGGATTTCGGTGACCGGAGCGGACTCCAGATGAATCCGGACAGCGATGATCAGCCAGTCAGGATGGGAATGGAAAATGCTGTGACGGTAAGTGAATTCACATTCCTCATTGCGCATCCATTCAAATTTCTCATCCCGGTATACAAACACGCTGTCAATCACGTCAGACATGGAACGCTTGTATGCGCCGGCATTCATAAAGGTGACGCCGCCGACAGAAGCCGGAATTCCAGACGCAAATTCAAGACCGGAAAGCCCCTGCTTCATTGCCTGATAGGAAAGCGCAATGATGGAACATCCGGACTGGGCGATCAGATCATTTCCGATGAAATAGAAGTCATCAAATTTATCGAGACGGATCACTACCCCTTCAAATTCCTTGTCCGAACAGAGCAGATTCGATCCTTTTCCAATTACTTTAAATGGAATGGATTCTTCCTTCAGAAGACGCATCAGCGCATCCAGCGCAACCATGGAATCAGGATATACAACATATCTTGCCGGTCCTCCGATGCGAAGCGTTGTCATGGTTGAAAGCGGAACATCCCGTTCCACTTCTGCGATACGTTTCAGTTTTTCAAACAGATCGTCATTCATCGCAAATCTCCTTCAGCCATGCAGTCATATCACTTGCGGCATGCGGGCGTGCAAGTGTACCGGCAGCTTCTGACATCTTCTGCCGTGCCGTATTATCATGCATCAGGCGGTTCATTTCCGCAAGCAGGGTTTCCGCCTTCAGATCGGTTTCCTCAAGAAGCACTGCAGCACCGCGTTCCTTCAGTTCAAGAGCATTGTAATACTGATGGTTATTAGGCACAAACGGACTCGGAATCAGAACGGACGGCGTTCCAGCGGCCGCAAGCTCCGCCAGTGTTGTAGCACCGGCGCGGCATACTGCAAGATCACAGAGACGCAGAAGCTTCGCGCCTTCAACATAATCGCGAACGATAACATTCGGATTATCGGTGGAAAAGGAAAACGGATTCCGCTTTCCGGCCGCAATCAGCACCTGATAGTCGGTTACGTTCTTGCAGCTGTCATCAATGATTCTGGACAGTGTCTGGGAACCAAGACTGCCCATCATCACAAGGACAAACGGACGGGATGCGTCAATGCCGTAGTTTTTCAGCATCGAAGGATCCGCTGTAATTCCGGCACATACTTCCTCCTGCGGATTTCCAAGAACCCGGATCTTTCCCGCAGGAAAATCCTTTCCGCTCCGTTCATAGGCAAGTTCCACTGCATCCGCAAAGCGTCCGAGAAATACATTGGCCTTACCGGCGAATGAATTCTGTTCGGAGATCATCGTCGGAATCCTGCACTTCTTGGCCGCGAGGATCAGCGGAACGGAAATATAGTTGCCGAAGCCCACACACGCATCAGGCTGATAGGAACGAAGCAGTTTTTCACATTCCCCGATGGCACCGGCCATGGAAAGCAGATAGCGGATCTTTCCTGTGATGGATCCGGAGGTATTCGGAATATTCAGCGATATAAACTGATAGCCGGCTTCCGGAATCAGCTGACCTTCAAGACGGTCCTTGCTTCCGACAAAAACCACCTCTGTTCCCTCTTCTTTCAGACGCTGTGCAATCGCAAGCGCCGGATATATATGTCCGCCGGTTCCTCCGGCAGCGATCATTACCAGTTTCATGACGCTATTTTAGCACACCGTGTGTCCTACAGCAGGATCCATGCATAAAGGATTGGCACGGCTATTTGTGAACAGCATGGCTTATAATAATTTCAATGAAACGTTCGATCTCTTTGATTCTGATATTCCTTTTGTTTCTGTGCGGATGCAGTGCAGAGGCCGCACATGGACCGATGCCTGCGGGAGATGCACCGATTCCTACATACAGTGACAATGAGGAGGCATATCTAAGTGACTGCATCGATGAAAGCCTGTTTGACGGACAGGTTCTTCCTTCATCTACCCCTGAAGGCAAACCGATCGAATGGAGTGTCCGCAGCGGAAATGCGGTCATTGAAGACGGAATAATTCATAAATCCGCCGGCGCATCCGAATATGAGCCTATCTCGCTGGAGGCAGTTACCGCATCCCATCAGATCACATTCACCAGCCTGACATTGAATGATCCGCTGGTGGCCTATGTCATTTCCTATTTCAGTTCAGACGGAACGGATGCCGAACAGCTGAAACTGGCCTATACCTATAACGGCGTTTACTGGTTTAAAGTGAATCAGGACCGCGGGATCCTTAAGCCATCATCCGGGACAAAGCGGCTGCGTGACCCTTCGCTTGTTCGAAAACCAGGCGGCGGATTTGCCCTCCTTGCGACCCAGGGATATGACACGGATTCGATTTATGTATATGACTCGGAAGACCTTGTTCATTACGAAAATGAACGTCTGCTCAGACTGAATGTTTCAGAAGACGAATCCATGAGCGGCTTACAGGCATGGGCTCCGGAAGCGTTCTATGATCCTTCGCTTAATACGTATATCATCATCTGGAGCAGTCCCAGAGACGGCGGTGTGTATTACAGCGCATCCGATGATCTCATTACAAATACCTATCCGGCACTGCTGTGTGACCCGGGCTTTAAAACCATCGATCTGACACTGACCCATACACCTTCCGGCCGTGCTGCGGTTCTGAAAGATGAACGGGAACCGATGGAAGAGTATTCGCAGCTGTATCGTGCGGTCGGCCCAGCCTGGTACAACCTCTCCGTTGAATCCGCACCGCTGTATGAGCGGCATCAGCTGGAAGGCCCGATGATTCTCAAGAGCAATGAAAAACCCGGATGGTATATTTATGCGGATGATTATACCCGCAGTGAATACCGTGTTTACTATACGGATGATATTTATTCCGGTTCGCTTCGTGAAGCAGAAGATGATGATGTGCTGATCCCGCTTGAAAAGCCATCGCACAGCTATGCACTTCCGGTTACGTGGAACGAACTGGAACGAATTCTTGCCGTATACCCGGACGGGCAGTAAAAATACCCTGTGCAATTACTATCAGACTGTGTATAAAAAATCAGCAACTCTGTTTATGTGAAAAAATTTTCAATTTTTTGACCTGAGTTTCACGAAAAGACACAAAATAGACACTGATTTTGTTGAAATGGACAATCGGCAGGAGTAATATATATTTAAGCATTACCATTTAGGTTGCGACGAAAGGACAATAACATGAGAAGCATCGATAGTAACGCCATTTTTATGGTTGATTACGAGACCGATTCTTCTGTGGTCCGTGAGTACATGACAACCATTGATTACCAGAAATTACTCAATGACGAGCGCAATGGAAGTATTAAAATCATGAACCACCTGAGGATTGGTACCGTAAAGGAGAAGGCCTGATGAGCCTTCTTTTTTTGTCAAAAAAATACGGTGTTAACACCGTATTCATATACACTTTCTTATTCTCCGTTCCCTGGATATGCGTCCATTCGCTTCTGATATCGCTCCAGTACTTCCGAAAGAAGAGCATCCGGTTCAATTCCGGCTTCGCTGATCAATGCGATCAGAGAGAACAGGCAGTCCCCTGCTTCATCACGGAATGACTGGTTCATTTCTGCAGTACGGGATCCATAATCGGTGGATTCGAGAATTGCGCTTCCCAGCTGGCCCGCTTCACTGATGAAGTCGATATAACGGCTCTGCGGGTCGATATGCAGTCCATAACGATCGAGGAATCTGGATACATCATTCATCATGATGCTTTCTCCTTCGGTGGGTTGCAAAGATACCGCGATTGTATTCCTCAAACAGAATCGGATCTGCGATCATATAGCCCTTTTCACCTTTCTTGAGAATCCCCTTGTTCAGCAGCATCCCCATGCAGCGCTTCAGGATCCGCGGGGTGGTCGAGAGATCTTTAGCACAGCGGTCCCAGTCCGGAATCCATTCCAGGTCAGTACGCTTTGCGGCAATATACGAACACAGCGTGACTTCCATCGGATATTTCTTGAAGAAGAACGAATTCATGGACTGGTCGATGAAGGATGCATACCCTTTCGCAAGATTGAGAATGAATGACGGCTGTTTCAGCAGTATGTCTTTATTCAGTGAAAGCGGAAGTGCAATCGCCTTTACGTCCGTTTCACATACCGCTCGGACATGTGCCATATTGTCATCACGCATCAGCAGCGTATCATCAAAGACACCTCTGCCGACATATCTGCCGAGCGCAAGACCGGATTTATCTTTCGCAGGGATCAGCGTTTTGACAGAACCTTCGAGAAGAAAAAACAGATCCTGCATCTCTTCTCCGTCCTCGCAGATAAATTCGCCCGGATTAAATGCACAGAGCTGTGGATTAACAATATCATTCAGGTCAATGTCATAATCCGCAAGATTGCGGACATGTTCATCTAAGGTTTCAAGTTCTCTCATGCCATCAATTATATCACCTGATTGACTGTCCACAGACATGCCTGCAGTGAAGAAATCAAAAACAGATAACTGTTTTACGCAGTTATCTGTTCAATTTCCTGAAATACGCGATCAATACCTGTCTTCTCCGTTCCGGATACCGTACAGCAGGATGCGGCAGGAACGCCGAGTTCCTTCGCAATCTTTGCGACAGCCTGAATCCCGGCTCCGCGTGACAGTTTGTCCGCCTTCATGCATACCGGAATCACCGGCAGATGATTTGCTCTTGCATATTCCATCATCGTAAGATCATCCGCGTTCGGTATGCGGCGGATATCAAGAACCAGAATCAATGCCTTCAGCTGATCCCGTCCCGTCATATACGGGTCGATCAGCTCGCTGAACATCAGCGCGGTATCATTTCCGCCTTTTGCATAACCGTAACCCGGAGAATCACAGAATACCATCCGATGATCGACTTCAAAGAAGTTCAGAAGTCTTGTTTTACCGGGTGTCTTTCCGGTATACGCCAGATTCTTACGGTTTACCAGAGCATTGATCAGAGTGCTTTTACCCGCATTGGAGCGGCCCGCAAACATTACTTCCGGCAGCTGGCTGTCCGGCCACTGCGACTGATTTGCGGCAGTGGCCAGAAGCGTTACCTCATGATACTGCATCAGCGCACCAGCGCTTCTTTCAGAACCTGAGACATTGTCTCTACCGGGACAAATGTCACATGGTCCTTGACCGCCTGCGGCACCTCATCCAGATCCCTGAGATTTGCCTTCGGCATCAGAATTTTTGTAATACCTGCACGGTTGGCCGCAAGAGACTTTTCACGAAGTCCGCCGATCGGCAGAACATTTCCGCGGAGTGTCACTTCACCGGTCATCGCAAGGTCTGCATGCACCGGCGTTTCACTGAGTGCACTGACAAGCGCTGTTGTCATGGTCACGCCGGCAGAAGGTCCGTCTTTGGGAACTGCACCTTCCGGGATATGAATATGGACATCATGCTTCTCAAAGAACTCCGGATCGATATGAAGTTCCCGCGCATGTGCCTTGACATAGTCCATGGCGATCTCTGCGGATTCCTTCATGACATCACCGAGTTTTCCGGTCAGAGCCAGGCGCCCTTTTCCTTCGAAGTAGTTGACTTCGATCTGAAGGACATCACCGCCGAAGGAAGTGTATGCCAGTCCGGTCACAACACCGATCTGATCCTTCTTTTCCTTCATTCCGTGATCAAACATCTGCTTGCCGAGCCACTCGGTAATCAGCTTGTTTGTGACAGTTACGGACTTCTTCCCATCATTGAGAATAGCCAGTACCGTCTTGCGGCAGAGTGTGCCGATCGTACGTTCAAGCTGACGTACACCGGCTTCTCTGGTGTAATGACGGATCAGATACAGGATCTCCTTTTCCTTCAGATGGAACTGAGACGGCTTGAGACCGTTGGCCGCAAGCTGCTTCGGAATCAGATGATCGACCGCAATCTGAACCTTATCGACTTCCGTATAGGACGGAAGTTCAATGATCTCAAGACGATCCTGAAGCGGTGCGGGAATATTTTCAAGATAGTTGGCCGTCGCAATAAAGAGAACATTGGAGAGATCATATGCCTCTTCCAGGTAATGATCACTGAAGAACTGGTTCTGTTCGGGATCCAGCACTTCAAGCAGCGCATCACTCGGGTCACCTTTATAGTCCGCACCCATCTTGTCGATTTCATCGATCAGGAATACCGGATTGATCACACCGGCCTTCTTCATTCCCTGAATGATACGGCCTGGAAGCGAACCGAGATACGTACGGCGATGGCCGCGGATCTCAGCTTCATCACGGACGCCGCCGAGCGACATCTTTACAAACTTCCGGTCGATGGAACGGGCAACCGACTTTGCAAGACTGGTCTTACCGACACCGGGAGGACCAACCAGGCAGAGGATCGGTGAGTTGAGGTTGCCAGTCATCTGCTTAACGGCAAGGTACTCCATAATACGTTCCTTGACCTTTTCAAGACCATAATGATCTTCATCAAGGATTGCACGGACTGCTTTCAGATCCGAACTGTCTTCGGTCTTCTGCCACCAGGGAACTTTCAGAAGCCAGTCGAGGTAGGTGCGTTCCACACTTGCCTCACCGCTTCCCGGCGGCAGCATCTCATACCGGCGCAGTTCTTCCAGCGCCTTTTCCTTTACATGATCGGGATACGGATTCTTCTCAATCATCTCGCGCATCTCACTGACATCGTCGGTAAGATTGGAGACATCACCGAGTTCTTCCTTGATCGCCTTCAGTTTTTCACGCAGGTAGTATTCCTTCTGGCCGTCATCAATATGCTCTTTTACCTTGTCATTGATGGTGGATTCCAGCTTGGAGAACTGCTGCTGCTTTTCCAGTTCCGCAATGATCCGTACCATACGGTCATTGACGGATGTCATTTCAAGCAGTTCCTGCTTGACCGGAGTTTCGAGCGGGAAATACTGTGCAAACTGATCGGTCAGCGTCTGTGCGCTTACCCCTTTGGACAGCTGAGTAATCACGTCGGAAGGAAATGCGGAAGCGATATTTGAGAACTGCTCAAATTCGCTGATGATCCGTTTGACCAGTGCGGTCTCTTCCATCTTCGGACCGATCTCATCTTCCATGACACGGATGGATGCGATCATCATATCGTCACTGTCTTCCAGTTCCGCAAGCCGGGCACGTTTAACACCGGTAAAGGTAACGCGCATGAATCCTTCTTTGCGGCGGACAATCTTGATTCGGGACAGTGTTCCCACCTGATACAGATTTTCCTGTTTCGGATCATCAACCATAATGTCATTCTGGCAGACGACCCAGACCATGGAATTGTAGTTGGACGATGATTCATTCACTGCGTTCAGTGATTTCTCACGTCCGACTTCGATCATGACATCCTGTCCGGGGAAAACGACGATTCCGCGCGTGCAGATAACAGGAACACGATAATGCTGTGAATTGTTAATTGCCATGTGAACCCTCCTTTTTTGAATCAAATCTTACAAAATAAGACGCAGGGGCGTCTTATTCTGTGGTTTCGTAATGTACTGATCAGGAGCGGGCTGCGTGCTCTTTGACAAACTCACTTGCCTTCTGATTCAGAATATCCTTTTTAAGGAGATCCGAATCTACAACGTGGCGAACCTGATCGGCTTCCATGTTGTAAGCTTCCGCAAGCTTGTTGATTTCCGCATCGACATCCTCATCGCTGACTTCCATCTGCTCGTTCTTGGCGATGGCAGAGAGGATGAGACGCAGGCGAACATTGCGTTCCGCTTCTTCCATATAGGTATCTCTGAGTGTTTCTTCCGTCTGGTTGATCATCTTGAGATACTGACTCGGCTGCATTCCGTACTGAGAAATCTGTGTTTCGAACTGGCGAACCATGCTCATGGCCTCATCTTCAACCATGACATGCGGCAGATCGATCTCTGCGCTTTCGCTCAGTGTCTTGAACAGTTCTTCATCCGCCTTGCGTTCTGCCTGTTCCTTACGGCCGTTCTCAAGACGTTCCTTAACAACCTTACGGAGGTCTTCAACCGTCTCCACGCCCGGAGCGTTTACATCCTTCGCAAAGTCATCATCCAGTTCCGGAAGTACCTTACGCTTTACTTCGTTGACCTTAACCTTGAAGATGACTTCCTGGCCGGCCAGTTCTTCGGAGTGATAATCCTCCGGGAACGTCAACTTCAGTTCTTTGTCTTCACCGGCTTTCGCACCGATCAGCTGCTCCTCAAAGCCCGGAATGAAGGAACCGCTGCCAAGACGCAGGTCATAGCCTTCTGCAGTTCCGCCGTCGAATGCGACGCCGTCCTTCAGACCTTCATAATCAATATTTACAGTGTCACCGTCTTCCGCAGCGCCCTCAACCGTTTCCATATCGGCATAGGTTTCACGCATGCGGTCCAGTTCCTTGTTTACATCTTCGTCGCTGATTTCAACCGCTTCCACATTGTACGCAAGGCCCTTGTACTCACCAAGCTTGACTTCCGGCTCGACATAGAACTCGAATACGAGATCAACGCTTTCATCGCTCATGTTGCGGAAATCAAGAGACGGACGGCTTACCGGCTCCAGGTTCTGTTCCTTAAGTGCCGCAAACAGCCAGTCATTGGCATTGCTTTCAATTGCCTCATAACGTTCCTGTTCCTTGCTGACATAACGGCGGAGAATCTTCTCCGGCGCGGAACCCTTCCGGAATCCCGGAACAGTCACATTCTTTGCAACTTTGTTGAATGCCTTTTTACAAGCATTTTTCCATTCGTCTCCGCTTACGGTGACAACGAGTTCACCAAGGGAATGCTCTTTTAACGTCCATTCTGACATATGAATAACTCCTTCTGTTTATGAATAACCTGAAACAGTATATCAGTTTTTATGCATCAAGGCTACCTCATAAATATGCGAATATTACAGGCAGATTTGAATAGTTTTAGCACTCAATTAACCTGTCTGCTAATGCATGATATCATGGCAGATTAGCACTGTCAACAAATAAGTGCTAAAACTGTTTTTTCTGTTTCCGGGAATTAAAAAGCTGTCAGATCAGGACAGCTTCTGTGGTGTTTCAGAGTTCTGATGACAAATGATTTCATCCATCCGGTCTTCCATGCCCATGGAAACCAGGACTTCCTGAATACAGGAACTGGCAAGCTCTGCGCCTTCCTGCAGTTCATAGCTGAGCGGCAAGGCCAGGTAGCACCGCTGAACAAGTATGGAACGCGCCATTTCCGTAAGCGACGGATCTTTGGCCAGCCAGAGTCCGATCAGACGCAGTGCTTCACGGAATCCGCCGCTTTTTGCGACGGGAGTCACCGCATCCGCAAAAAAGCTGTATTCTACTCCGTTGCGGACAATCGTAAACTCTTCCGGGACTTCCTGTTCCGCCAGTGCATCGATCAGAAGCGAGGCCGCTTCAGGCTGCGGATCTTTGGAGAGCCAGTCCCGCAGTTCTGCGGTAATGGAACGCAGATTACGGTCACAGAGTGCCGACACTGCACGCAGCTGACTTTCCGGTTTTCCCTTGAGTCTTCTCAAAAGCGCTTCGGTGGACAGTTCCCCTTTTTCCTTCTGTCCGGAAGTCTGGTAGCGCAGGTCCTTCTGCAGAGCCAGCAGCTGTTCTTCAATTTCCGATGGGATATATGGCATGGAAAGTTCACGTTTCAACAGAAAAGCAGCTTCTTCCTGACTGCCTTCCGCAATCGCACATCGTATTTCATTCAGTACTTCATCGTAATAACTCATTATTTCTCCTGAAAGAAAAGCCATCGGTTCCCCGATGGCTTGAAAGCGTCCTCGAACGGACTCGAACCGTTGACCGTCCGCTTAGAAGGCGGGAGCTCTATCCAGCTGAGCTACGAGGACAGCGCAATTACTATAACAAATCCCAATTCCGAATTCAAGGAAAGGAACGGCGAAATACGCGGACTTCGTCCCCTTCCAGTTCAATGATCATAAAGGAAGGATCTGAGCCGTCCCGGTTATGCCAGATACTGCCGGGGTTCAGACAGCGTACGCCGTCTATTTCCGTGTCACAGTAAATATGTGTATGACCGAACAGAGCGATATCGCAGTCCCGCTGTTTCGCCGCTGCCGCAAGATACTCATAAGATCCGACGTACACCAGGCGTGTGCCGTGCGTCATGAAAATCCGATGGTTCCCGATTTCAAGAACTCGGAAATCCGGGACATCATAGAAATCATTGTTTCCCCGAACCTGCGCATACGGACCATATCGCCGTACCGGCTCCCGGCTGTCCCCGCAATGCAGAAAATAATCCGCGTCCGGAAACAGCGACGGAATCTGTTTGATTGGATCCATGGTTCCGTGGTTATCGGAAACACATACGATTTTGATCAGCTCCTGTTCTGCCATATCCGCATTATACGGGAAACTGTGGAAAATACGATAGAAAATAATATAATTAGTTCAGGAGAAACCGCTTATGAGATTCAGTCTGTATCCCTATAATATGTATATTCTGTACGCAGCTCTGGCTCTGACGCTGATCGTACTTGTTATAACCGCAGCACACGCACTCAAAACGCTGAAAGTACTGAAGTCCCTGCCGCTGGACAAAATCAAGGCTTCGCTCGAAACGGTAAAGAAGAAAACTGCCGAATCCGGCGCTGTCGTCAAAAAGACAGCGGATGGCCTTAAAACAGTAGTCCTGACTTCGATCATTCTGAAGGCACTGGACAGATACTCCGACAAGGAAGAACGCAATCCCGTCAAACGTGTATCCAAGGCTGCGACTTCCCTTGCGAAAGATACGCGCTCGAACCTGCAGCTGATCAACGCGATCCGCAAAGGCGTCTGAAAAAAAAAAAAAAACATCCGCATGGATGTTTTTTATTGTGCAGACGGCGTGCTTTCACCGGTCTGTTTGATCTGTGCTTTATAACGCGCAAAGGTAAGTCCGCTGTCATGAATCGTCTTGGCAAGCTCAGTTCCGACAAACCGGTAATGCCAGGGTTCGCTTCGATGCAGCGTAATCGCTTCATCATCCGGATTCCAGGTCTGAATAAACCCGAATTTCCACGCATTCGACGCAAGCCAGTCCGACTGAATGGTCTTTGCGAATGCTTCATCCGGAAGACCTTCCACCGAGAAATCGACGGCCAGTCCAAGCTGATGTTCATCATGACCCGGCGGATAGACCGAGACAATATCGCTGTCCTTCTGTTCCTCTTCCGCCGCATGGTACTGTTTTGCCTGTTCGCTGTAGGATACATATCCCTGTGAGATCTGCAGGCCGGCACAGGCATGGGCAGACGACAGGGAAGTCTGAATGTTGCTGCAGAGAGCCAGTAACGGCTGCTGCACTTCCTCGCGGATTTCAATACGTGTGCCGTCCCTGACGGGAATCTCTTCCACAAGCGGCTGTGTTGCCGGTGTCCTTGAACTGACGGTATGGGTCAGATCAAGATAGGCATCGGTATTCATCGCATACGGAATCAGAATGACACTGTTCTGCGATTCATTTTTAATCCAGCGGGAGACATCTTCATAGCGATAGTTATTTTCGCTGAGATAGTTTTCCAGTTCCTCTACGGACATGATTGAACGTGTTTCTTCGACCATATCCACAATGTCCTTCGGACTCTTGTCCCACTGACTTTCGGACAGCTTCTTATATTCCGCCGCATGATAGATGGAAAATCCGTCCTCCTGAATATAAGCGATGAACATATTCGGCGGGATACTGTATTCTATGATGTACTCTATTTCTTCCTGTGTCAGATACTGACGGATCAGATCCTTGCTGGTTTTATCCTTGAACGGATAACGGGCAAGTGAATCTGACTGCAGATGAAAGAAGATCATACAGCACACTGAAAAAAGAATGATTACGGAGACAAATACCGCAGTCCATTTTTTCCGTTCATTTCCTTCGAGAGCTACTGTTTCCTGCATCGTTGAAATTATATCATTCTTCATGGAGCGCCTCATATAATTTCCGTGCCGCTGCTTCCGGTACAACTTCACTCAGTTCTTCAATCGTGGCGCCGCGCATTGCCGTAATACTGCCGAAATGCCGCCGCAATGCGGTTTTCCGTTTCGGCCCGATTCCTTCGATATCATCGAGAACAGATTTTGTCTGTGCCTTGGATCGCAGTTTCCGGTGAAAGGAAACCGCACACCGATGCACTTCATCCTGCATGCGTGTAAGCAGGAAGAACAGTGAACTGTCCTTTGCCACATCAAGCACCTCTCCGTCCGTATCCATCAGCGCATTGGTATTATGTTTGTCATCTTTGACAAGACCCATGATTTTGATCTGATCAGAAAGACCAAGCCCGCCGATGATTTCATTTGCGGCTTCAATCTGGGTCCAGCCTCCATCCACAAGGATTCCGTCCGGCATCCGGCCGTCTTCCTTAAGCAGACGGAAGTATCTGCGGTAAAGCACTTCCTTCATGGAATCCACATCACTGTTGGCGGTATGCAGTTTATAAACACGGTAGTCCTTGCGGGACGGCTGTCCATCTTCATAGACAACGAGTGCGGCTACGGTATTCGTTCCGGAAATGTGGCTGTTATCGAACAGTTCCACCCGGCGCATCTCCCTCCCGGCCAGTTCATTCAGCTGACTGACTGCTTCGGCAGTCGCACTTTCCTGACGTTCCACAACATTGAATTTCAGATCCAGCTGTTTCTTCGCATTGTCGGTGCACATTTCAATCAGCCTTCGCTTATAGCCGCGCATCGGCTGTGTAACACTTACAGAAAGCACTTCAGACAGTTCCTGAACGGAGTCTTCCGACAGGAATGACGGCACAAACAGTTTTGCGGAAGGATGATCTCCGTAATACTGAACCAGGAAGGAAACAAATTCTTCCTCCGCATCGCCATAAAGCGGAGAGAGCCGGAATTCCTTATTCAAAACGACTCCCCTGCGAACCAGAAGTCCGGTAACCGCGAGGTATCCCCGATCGGTATACCAGCTGAACACATCAAAGTTCCCCATGGAATCTTTTTCAATGTTCTGAGCTTCAGCTGTGATACTGCTGATACTGTCCAGAAGATTCCGGTATTCCGCAGCTTTTTCGAATTCGAGATTCATGGACGCATCCTGCATCTTTGCGGTGAGTTCCTGACGGATCTCCGCGGTATCCCCGTTCAGAAAGGATGTGACACGATCGGTCATTTCACTGTATACAGAAGGATCAATGTCATACTCACAGGGACCAAGACACTGTCCAAGATGATAATACAGACAGACTTTTTCCGGGATCCGGGCACAGCGGCGGAACGGATACAGCGTCTGAAGAAGCTTCTGTGTCGTACGGGCAGCGGACGCATCCGGAAACGGGCCGAAATATTTTGCCTTCCGGTCTTTTTTCATATCCCGTGCGATCATCAGCCTTGGATATTCCTCTGCCGTAAGCTTGATATACGGATAGGTACTGTCATCCATGAACTGGATATTGTATTTCGGACGGTGTTTTTTGATCAGGTTGATTTCAAGTACCAGCGCCTCTGTTTCGGACGCAGTCACGATGAAATCAAAGTCCTCAATTTCAGATACGAGCTTCGTCGTTTTGAAATCGTGGGCTCCGGTAAAATACTGATTCACCCGGTTATGCAGATTTTTTGCTTTTCCGACATAGATGATTTCACCATGCCGGTCCTTCATCTGATAACTTCCGGGTGAATTCGGAAGATTTGCAAGTTTTGCCTTGATATACTCTTTATCCATCTGATCAGTCTTTCATGGTCACAACCGTCGCACCGGTTCCGCCTTCACTCGGCATGCCATAGCGGAAGGAATCAATGGAACGGTCTTTTGCGAGAATGTCCTGCACAAGTTTGCGCAGTGTCCCGGTCCCCTCGCCATGTATGATCCGGAAAGTTTTCAGCCGGCACAGCTTTGCGGAATCGAGATAATCGAGAAGTTCTTCTTTCGCCTCATCAGCACGCATTCCGATCAGATTGCATTCCATGGAAATCGATTCCGGAATCTCGATCGAACTGACCGGAACCGGAATGGTCACCGGTGCGGTTTTGGGAAGTTTCTTTCTTGTATGACGGATCTTATCCGCGCTCAGCCGGATTTCTCTTCCGTTGAGAAGAATCCGGATCTCCTTTTTCCGGATACCGGTGATCTTTGCGAGCGCACCGCTGCTGCGAAGCTCTACCGTCTCTCCGATTTCAAACGGACGGTCATCTTCCTCTTCCACAGCGGTTTCTTCCGTTACGATATCTTCCAGGCGGTGTTTCTGTTCCAGCAGTTCATGATATTTGACTCTTCCGGCATTGTCACGCAGATCTTTGATAATCTGATCTGCTTCTTCTTTTGCGGATTCCCGGATCCGAACCGCCTCTTCTTTCGCCTCATCAAGGAGGACTTCACGGCGTCTGGAAATGTTATCCTTTTCATCTTCCAGAGTTTTCTGGTATTCCTTGATCTTTGCGAGACGCTGATCCAGTTCCCGGGTTTTCCGTTCCGCATCCATCAGCTGTTTTTCGAGCCGGGCTGCCATTCCTTCTTCTTCACTTGTCGCCTGCTGTTTCAGGAATTTCGCATAGTTTACGACCGCGCGCGGAAGTCCGCAGCGCTCTGCGACAAGCAGCGCATTGCTTTCACCGGTAATTCCCTCGAGATAGCGGTACGTTGGTCGCAGAGTTTCCGCATCAAATTCCACGGTTGCGACAAGGATGTCGTCATGACGGCGGCCATATGCCTTGAGCCGGCTGTAATGCGTCGTCGCAATCACAGTCACATGCCGGCGGCGCAGTTCATTCAACACGGCAATCGCAAGACTTTCACCTTCTCTCGGATCAGTCCCGCTGCCGATTTCATCGAGCAGTACAAAGGAATTCTCAGTGGCCTCTTTCAGCATTTCTGCCTGCTTTTCGACATGGGCGGAAAACGAACTGAGTGAACTTGCGACGGACTGGTCATCTCCGATATCCGCGAAGACACGGTCAAAAAACGGAACTTCTGCCTCCTCTGCGGTCACGGGCATTCCGCTGTATGTCATCAGCGTAAACAGACCGAAGATCTTCATCGAAACGGTCTTTCCGCCGGTATTGGGACCGGTGATCAGAAGTGTATGATAAGGTTCTTTCAGCTGGTAGTCGTTTTTTACCGCAGCCTCTTCCGGAATCAGCGGATGTCTTGCCTGCTTGAACCGGAATGCGTGATCTTCATTCAGTTTTGCGGCACAGGCGTTGTTTTTCACACCCCAGTATGCACGCGCAAAGATACTGTCGAGAAGTGCAATCGTCTCCAGATCCGCAAGCAGATCTTCCGCCTTCTCTCCAACCTGTTTTGAAACCTCGTTCAGAATACGGGCAATCTCATCCTCTTCGGCTGTTTCAAGTTCCAGACGATGGTTGTTCGCATGCATCAGTACAGACGGTTCAATATAACTGGTCTGTCCGCTCTGAGAATCGCCGTAGACAATTCCGCCGAACCGGTTCTTTTCACTGGCATGCACAAGGATAACGGTACGACCGTTGCGTGTCGTCACAATTGAATCAACCATGGAATCCGGATGTTTGGAGCGGAACTGTTCCACAGCTTCTTCGATCTGCTTATGCGCTCTCCGCAGAGAACGGCGGATATCAGAAAGCGCAGCACTTGCGCTGTCCTTTACTTCTCCATACTCATTAATAATTGACGAAATGCGCGCCGAGAGTTTTTCCTGCGGAGTCAGTGTTGTAAACAGATCATTCAGCGCCGGATGCGGAACTTCACGTATCGACTCCTCATAGCCAAGCACTGCCTGAATGGAACGGATCAGATTTAATACGTCCAGCAGTTCATGGGCAGTAAGCGAACGGCCTTTTTTTACATGTGAAAGAAGATTCCGGATATCCCGTAATCCTTCCAGCGGAAGATTGCCGAACCGTACACAGGCCTCCATCGCCTCATAGAGGCGTTCCCGGTCTCTGCGGATCACGATCTTCTCATATACAGGTACCAGACCGGAGACGATATCCCGGCCCGGCTCACTGATACAGAGATCCGCCATCTGCGAACGGATCCGTTCAAATTCAAAACTCGAAAGCAGACTCATTCGGTTGTTTCACTTTCCTGCACCTTCGGTGCTTCCGGATCATCAGGGTTCTCTGTCACAGCCTCCTGGGACGCCGGTTCTGCCGGCGCTTCTTCCGGCGCTGCACTTTCTGTCGGAACATCATTCTCAGTCGGTTCGGCACTTTCCCCGGATTCCTGCGCATCCATCGGATCGATGCCGTGTTCACTCAGCCATTCTCCGATAGCTTCCTTATCCTGATCACCGAATTCCGTGACTTCCTGATATAGCTCACCGATTGTTTCTGATGCATTGATCGGACCGGCAAATTCAGTCACGGTTTTGGAGACGGTATTGGTAATGGTACCGATCAGGGAGTGATCAGTAACCCATTTTCCGTTTTTGAAGAACGGCATATTCAGAACGACACAGATCACCATGATCCATATTGTCGCGCTGACGATGCCGAGAATCCCTCCCAGAAGACCGCTGATTTCCTTGAGTACCGGAAGCCCGGAAAGACCGGAGCACAGTTTTTCAAGAATGATGAACACCAGCCGGATCACAATAAAGAGGACAATAAACCAGATCAGATTATTGAGCCGGCTGTAAACCGTATCACCTACACCCGGAATCTCATTCATCGGAACAATGCTTTTGGGCCAGAGATTGTAATATCCTGACGCAAAAGTACAATACCGCCAGGCCGCAAGAAAAGACACAACGGTACCGAATGCGGACAATACCTGCATGAGTACGCCCCGCTTCGCGCCGCGAACCATGAAAATCACAAACAGTATAACAACGGCAATATTGATATATGCCGGCTGAAACAAACCTGTATTAATCGTTATCATGTCTTCTATCTTACTCCAAACCGGGCATAAAACAAAAAATCCGGCTCACACTGTGTGAACCGGATCCATAATCCTTCTTACTTTTCGTTAAACTCGAACAATGCACAGCCGTATGCCGGCAGCGGATAGGAAATATGATAATCCTTTCCGTCGCATTCGCCTTTGACAGCCTTGAAGGAGGTTTCCTTTCCCCGTTCCGCCGTAAGTGCACCATGTTCATCCAGCAGGAGCTTATAGGTGCCCTTCACCGGAACGCCGACCATGTAATCATCGCGCTCCATCGGTGTCATATTTACGACAAACAGCAGGTTCTTCTTGCCGGACTTTCCGCGGCGGACAAAGGAGAAGATACTGCGGTCACGGTCATCCGCATTAATCCACTCGAATCCGTCCCAGGAATCATCGAGTTCATACATAGACGGATGTGAACGGTAAATATGAAGCAGATCACGCATGAACAGCAGAACGCTGCGGTTCAGCGGTTCATCACAGAGCCACCAGTCAAGTTCAACATTCTCATCCCACTCATGGTATTGGGCAAAATCCTGACCCATGAACAGGAGCTTCTTTCCGGCATGACCGAACATGAAGAAGTATCCGCATTTGAGATTCGCAAACTTGTCGACCTCATAGCCCGGCATCTTGTTGATCATGGAACACTTCAGATGAACAACCTCGTCATGCGAAAGCACCAGAATGAACTTTTCGCTGGTCGCATAGCTCATACCGAAGGTCATCTTGTTGTGGTTGTCCTTACGGAAGTACGGATCCAGCTTCATGTAATCCAGAAAGTCATGCATCCAGCCCATGTTCCACTTGTAGGTGAAACCAAGACCGTCATCTTCCGGAGCCGCTGTGATCTTCGGCCAAGCGGTGGATTCTTCCGCAATGATGATCGTGCCGTCTTTACGGCCGCGGATTACGGAATTCAGGTGCTTGAAGAATTCAATTGCGTCGAGGTTTCCGTTTCCGCCGTATTTGTTCGGTACCCATTCGCCGTCCTTGCGGCCATAGTCCAGATACAGCATGGACGCAACCGCATCCACGCGGAGTCCATCAATGTGATAATCATCGAACCAGTACAGAGCGTTGCCGATCATGAAGTTGAGCACTTCATTGCGGGAGTAGTCAAAGCACTTTGTACCCCAGTCCGGATGTTCGCCCATTCTCGGATCGGCATATTCATAGGTCGGCTTCCCGTCAAAATCCGCAAGTCCGTGCGCATCCTTCGGGAAATGTGCCGGAACCCAGTCAAGAATGACACCGATGTTATGCATATGGAGATAGTCAACCATATACATAAATTCTTTCGGAGATCCGTACCGTGCAGTCGGCGCATAATACCCGGTTACCTGATATCCCCAGGAGCCATCAAACGGATATTCCGCAATTCCCATCAGTTCAACATGCGTATATCCCATCCATTCACAGTACTCGACGAGTTCATGCGCAAGTTCCGTGTAGTTCAGGAAGCTGTCCTTGTCATCACGGTTGCGTTTCTTCCAGGAGCCAAGATGAACTTCATAAATTGCCATCGGCTGTTCAAACGTGTTCTTCTCAGCACGCTGTTTCATCCATGCATTGTCTTCCCAGTGGTATCCGTCAATGATTGCGGTGCGGCTCGCAGTTGCCGGACGAAGCTCGGCGTGGAATGCATACGGGTCGGCCTTGTAAAGGACATCACCCTTTTCGGTCGTAATCGCATACTTGTATGCCTCGCCTTCCTGCATTCCCTCAATGAAACCTTCAAAGATACCGCTCTGTTCCAGCGGAATCATGTAATTTGCGGTGGGATCCCATGCATTACGGTCACAGACAATGGAAACGGCTTTTGCGTGCGGAGCCCATACCGCAAAATGCCATCCCTGCTTGCCGTCAAGCACTGCAGGATGTGCGCCCATCTTCTGGTAGATCTTATAGTCTCTTCCCTTACCGAACAGATACCGGTCATATTCCGTCAGGAAAACCGGATCAAGTCCCGGGGTCGGCTTGTTCTCAGGAATCTTTTCCGCGGCCGGTTTGCGCGCTGCTTTCTTCGCGGGCTTTTTCGGCTCAGCTGCTTTTGCGGCTTTTTCTTCAGGCTTTTTCGCAGCCGCAGGCTTCTTTGCCGGTTCTGCTTTCTTCGCCGGCGCTGCCTTCTTGGCGGGCTTCTTCTCAGGCTCTGCCTTCACTGCTTTTTCTGCAGTTTTAGCGGCAGCCTTTTTTGCCGGTTTTACCGCCTTTTCCGCTTCGGTCTGCTTTGCGGCAGCGTTGATGGCACGCTTAACCGCAGGTTTCACCGTACCTGCATTGCGTTTTGCTTTCACAGCCATATGTAAAGTTCTCCTTAAAAATTGTGTTATGTTTACGCAGATGCGTAATTATGAATTTATTATAACCCTTTTGAATGACGAATTTTCGTGGATTTTAGACGCAGTAGGCATGCATTTAACGGTAACTAAAAAAGAATTCCGGGATTCCCGAAATTCGTTGTCACTGTTCCGCAATCTCAAAGGCGATTCTCGGATCCCCGTTTTTCAGGAGAATGATCCCGCATTGCCGGAACCCGAGAGATTTCAGTACATGCCGCATTGCCGCATTGTCTTCATGCGTATCCATACGAAGATGACCGTCTGCGCTTCGGATTGCCCAGCGAATCGCTTCCTTCCCGGCTCCGCTTTCTTCAACCGCAGCGATCCGATGTACGACACCATACGGACGGTCACACTGCCATTCACCGTCATAGATCACATCATAGGTCGACTCCGCATGATCCCCATACCAGTACGCAAATACCCCGGCCAGTACATCGTCATGAAAGACACCATACAGCTGATGTTTCTCAATATCATCCTGCAATACCTCTAACGGCGGCCAGTTATCCTTCCACTGGTTCACATTGCCGATGCGCCGCATAAATGCACGGGCATTCTCATAGATAACAAGCGCTTCATCAAGCTCTTCTGTTTTCAGCAACCGGATACTCATAAGCAAGACAATATCATGTGTGCTACAATTTCGCCATGAGTACGATCACGATCAAACTGAATTCTGAACAGAAACAGCGTCTCCATGATGCGTTTCGTGAATATGAAACCACTGCGCCGCAGTATGCGGACTGGCAGCTCCGCCCGGAAAACTGTGTCATCACCAGCTATACAAGCGGAAAAGTGGTCTTTCAGGGGAAGGATGCGGAAATCTACGCCTCTCCGTTTCAGACCGCAGCTGATGATATTCCGCTGCCGGAAGCCGGCAGTGATGAAGTTGGGACCGGCGATTATTTCGGCCCGGTATGCGTCAGTGCAGCCATTGTCACAAAGGCAGATCTTCCCCGACTTCAGGAACTTGGCGTCCGGGACTCCAAAGCGGTCACGGATGCGGATATCCGCCGCATCGCACCGGAGCTGAAACAGCTCCTGCCGCATACGATTCTGATCGTTTCCCCCTCGCATTACAACCAGGTTCATACCACCACGAACATGAATGCGATCAAGGCGAAACTTCATAATCAGGCCTATCTGAATCTTGCGGCGAAGCACAACCTGCCTTCTTTCTGCATCGTTGACCAGTTTGCGCCGAAACCGATGTACTACAGTTATCTGCGCAATGAACCGAACGTCATCCGGACCCTTCACTTTGAGACCAAGGCAGAGAACAAATACCCCGCTGTCGGAGCCGCATCGATCCTTGCGCGTAACGCATTCCTTGAATACATGGATAAGATGGAAGAATACTATGGCATGACATTTGCGAAAGGATCCGGCGCTCCTGCCGACCGCTGCGCAAAGGAATTTGTTGAACGATTCGGAAAAGAAAAGCTCGGCGAAGTTGCCAAGCTTCATTTCAAGAATACAGAGAAACTGAAATAATTATTCCGCCGATATCTGTTCGGCGGTTTTTTTCGCGGCAGCCATTGCCTGGCGCAGCGCGTTTTCAACATCATATCCCTGCACGTCCATACCGGAAGCCGCAATCGTTATCACTTCACCATAGCCAAGCAGCTGAGACAGTGCCTTGAGATACGGTGTCGCCTGTTCTAACGGAGAACCGGTTTCAATGAATCCGCCTCTTGTGGTGAGATATACCAGTTTATTCGCCCGGCAGAGTCCATGCAGACCGGTTTCATCGGACCGGAACGTGATTCCTTCGACACAGATATTCTCAATAAAAATTTTCAGAAGCGATGGAAAACTGAGATCCCAGAACGGTGCCGCAATCACGATCAGATCACTTGCCGCAAAGAGCTTTGCCCATTGAAATCTGGGATGATCCAGTTCCTGCGCCGCAAGCAGTTCTTCCCGTTCCATATAAAAATCATTTGCGAGCGGCTGAAGATCCAGCTCGCTCAGCTTCAGGGTATGAACCTGGAACCGGTCTTTATTCAGTCCGTCAAAGAATGCGTCGGAAAGCAGATGTGTACGGGAATGCCCGCGCATGAGACAGTCAATAAACAGAACCCGTTTTTTCATTTTGCATTCTTCAGGGCAGAAAGCGCGGTAATGATTTCCCTGCGCTCTCCCTCTGCGGTCAACGCGGCACCGTCCGCATAGCTTCCGATGGATTCTGAGGTATCTGTTCCGTAGAGAACGACATTATTCAGAATGGATGCGGTGCGGATCCCGCGAAGTCTTCCAACCGTAAACAGCGCGGCTGTTTCCATATCCGCACCAAGCACGCCGTAACGGCTCCATTTCGCTTCTTCTTCCGCGTTCGTATCGATATAGAAGCTTTCGTGGCTGTGGACGATACCGGTATGATATGTCCAGTTCATTTCCTCCGCTTTGCGGATGCATTCTTCCAGCAGTCTGTGATTCGGAACTGCCGGAAATCGGATATCCGCATACGCTCTGGATGTACCTTCATCCCGCACTGCCCCTTCCGCAAAGATCAGATCACCAAGGCCGATCCCTTTCTGAAGTGCCCCGCAGGATCCGATCCGGATCATGGCATCGACGCCGAGATTATGCAGTTCTTCAATCGCAATGGACGCGGAACTGCCGCCGATTCCGGTAGAGCATGCGATGACCGGCATTCCTTCAAACATGCCGCATAAGGTACGGAATTCCCGGTTATAGGCAAGTTCTCTGACATCCGTCAGTTCTTTTGCGATACGGTCAAGCCGTGCGGGATCGCCCGGCAGAATGGCACAGCGTGCATTGACTGCGTCCAGCTGAATATGTGGCTGAAGCATAGTATTTTCCTCCTTGTTTAAAGAAAACAGGATACCGGTTTTGCAAAGAACCGATATCCTGTAAATAACTGCAGATCTGAAGCTTATTTGATACCCTGTTCGATCTTGCGCTTGCGGTGAATCGAGTAGAGACTCGTAAACACGATGGCAATAATTGTCGCAAGATACGGAATCATCTCAAGGAATTCGGTCGGGAAGTTGGACTGTGACTTGAGGGTCAGTGACAGCGAGCTGGTCGCACCGAACAGCAGTGATACAAGCGCGGAGCCAACCGGATTACCGTTTGCCATGTTCTGGGCGGAAAGTCCGATATAGCCTCGGCCGTTGACCATGTTCTTCATGAAGAATGTAACCCAGCTCATGGAGAGGAATGTTCCGGAAAGTCCGGCAAACAGTCCGCAGAACAGGAATGCGATATAACCGATCTTCTTTACGCTGATACCGACGGATTCTGCCGCCTTCGGGTTTTCACCGACCGAACGGATACGCAGACCGACACGGGTGCGCTTCAGAAGGAACCATACGAACCATACGCAGAATACTGCGACATAGGTCAGAAGGCTCTGCCCGGAAATGATCCGTCCGAGAATCGGAATGTCCTTAATGATCGGAATATTGATATTCGGGATCTGGTAGGAACGGAACGCACCGGAAGTTGTGGACTTTTCACCGGTCAGAAGATACATGATGAATACCGTTCCGCCGGTCGCCGCAAGGTTGAACGCAATACACGTCAGGTACAGATCCGTCTTGCCGCTCAGATGAGCAAACGCAATGACAAATCCGGTGAGCAGTCCGGTGAGAATGCCGCAGGCAACACCAGCCCAGACATTTCCAAGATAATGTGCACCGGTAACTGCACCGAGTGCAGAACAGAGAATCATACCTTCAACACCCATGTTGAACATGCCGGCCTGTCTGGTCATCAGCGCAGCCAGAGCGGCGAACACAAGCGGTGTCGACATCTTAATTGCATCCGCTATAAACGCAACAATATCAATTGACATGATTTAACCTCCTCGGATCAGGCACTCTTCTTTGCCTTGTCTGCCTGAACAGACCGATAGATAAGACGGTTCTTGAAGCCGGAAAGGAAGGATTCCGCTGCAACAAGGAGAATAATGATACCCTGAATGACTGAAATGAATTCGTACGGGATATCACCGGATGTGTTGACGACGTCTGCGCCGATCCGGACATATGCCAGGAACAGTGCGCCGATCGGTACGAGCACCGGGTTCTTCTTCGCAAGAACCGCAACAAGCAGACCGTCAAATCCATGTCCTGTGGAGGCTGTCCACTGGAACCGCTTGTAGCTGTTCATGATTTCGGTCGCACCGGCAACACCGGCAAGCGCGCCGCCGGCGAGCTGTGCCGCAAATGAGATGCCGAGGGTCGAAAGACCGACAGCAGTCGCAAACTTCGGGTTGGAGCCGACAATGCGCATCTTCCAGCCGAATGCGGTCTTGAAGAAGATGATCGAGACAATGACAACCGCGATCAGCGCAATGATCACACCGGCGCCGATACGCATTTTACCGAACAGCGTCGCGAACTGGATCTGTTTCGGGAGTTCATAGGAACCGATGAATGAAATGCCCGGGTCCTTCATGTAGTAACGGAGAATATAGATTGCAAGCTGAGCAATGACGGAGTTGAGCATCAGGGAGACGACAACGACGTTTGCGTTGAGCTTGCGGTCCATGATTGCCGGAATGAACGACAGCACCGCACCGACGATTGCACCGACGATCAGAAGCAGCGGAATCAGGATGATTGCCGGCATGTTCTGGCCGATCGCGAGCGCAACCCAGGTGATGATACAGCCGGAAAGCATGAAGATACTTTCACCGATCAGGTTGAACTTGTTAACCGCGTACATGAAGCACATCGACAGACCGCAGAGTGTAAACGGCACTGCGAGGTTGACGATGGAACCGATACGTCTGGGAGAAGAGAACGGTCCGAGAATAAACTGTTTGACGATAAAGACAGGATCATCAGAGATCGCAACGAGAATCAGAAGCGCGACGATATATGCAATCGCCATGCCCGCAACGATACGGACAATTTCCATAATCGCTTCGATACGCTGCGTCTTCCGCATTGCGTCAGTACGGCGCGGATCCTTCTGTGCCGTACCGGAAGTCTCTACAACTGTCTTCTTTTCTTTTTCTGTCATAACAGACCCTCCATCTGTTCGGGAGTCATGGATTTAAGACCAAGCATATACTCACCAAGCGTGTCTTCCGAAACTTCATTTGCTTTCGGGAACGCCGCGACAACCTTGCCCTTCCGCATGACAAGCAGACGGTCGGAGCACTCGAGAACCTCATTGAGGTCCGCGGAAATCAGAATCGTGCAGGTGCCTTCCTCACGGGACTTGCGGACGATGGTCTTACGGATCATTTCCGCTGTACCGACGTCGATACCGCGGGTCGGCTGGTTGGCAAGAATGAAGTTTGCGCCGGAAGTAAATTCACGGGCAACGACGACCTTCTGAATGTTACCGCCGGAAAGCATGCGGACAGGCTGTTCCGGACCGTCACAGAGAATTTCAAATTCCTGGATCAGCTCTTCGGTTTCCTTCCGGATCTTCTTGGCATCGACGAACAGGCCGGTCTTATAATTGGGCTTCGTGAACCGGTCAGCCATGATATTCATTTCAATGGACATGTCACCGGAGACACCTTCCACCATACGGTCTTCTGCGATATAGGCCATGCCGTTGTCACGGATCTGGCGAACCGAGAGACCCTTGATGGATTTGCCGTTCAGAATGACATCACCGGACGCAAATTCGGAAAGTCCGGCAAGAACTTCGGAAAGCTCGCTCTGGCCGTTTCCTTCGACACCGGCAATACCGACGACTTCACCGGAATGAACCGTAAAGGAAACACCGTCAATGACCGCTTTTCCGAACGAGTTGTAACGGTGCAGATCCTTGATCTCAAGAATCGCTTCCTTGGGCTGCGGGTCTTCCTTTTCAATCTTGAGGATAACGTCACGGCCGACCATCAGACGCGAAATCTTTGACTCATCAAGGTCCTTCGTATCATAGGTTCCCATGCATTCGCCGCGGCGGAGAACGGTAACCTTGGAACAGATGCGCATGACCTCTTCGAGCTTATGAGAAATAAAGATGACAGATACGCCGGAATCACGCAGCTTGAAGAGCTGCTCGAACAGTTCTTCTGTTTCCTGCGGTGTAAGAACGGCGGTCGGTTCGTCAAGGATGAGGATCTTTGCGCCTTTGATCAGCGCCTTCAGAATCTCAACCTTCTGCATCTGGCCTACGGACAGTGTCGAAACCTTGGCGGTAGCGTCAACTTTGAAATTGTATTTATCCGCAATTTCCTGTGTCTCCTTGACTGCGGTGTTGTAGTCAAACAGACCGTTCTTCATCGGCTCAACGCCGAGCGTAACGTTTTCCGCAACGCTGAGTGACGGCAACAGCATAAAATGCTGGTGAACCATACCAACACCCTTTGCGATCGCGTCAAGAGGATTCGCAATTTTCTCTTCTTTGCCGTTGATGAAAATCTTGCCTTCCTGGCAATCCTCCATGCCAAAAAGGATCTTCATCAGCGTGGTCTTACCGGCACCGTTTTCACCAACCAGTGCATGGATTTCGTTCTGGCCGATACCGAACGTAATGTTACGGTTGGCCATAAATCCATTTGGATAGATTTTGGTAATCCCTTGCATTCGCAGTACTTCTTCTGCCACTGTGCTTTTACCCCCTTACATTCAAGGTGACATGCGCAGACATCACTGAAAGCGCTTCCTCTCTTACGAGGCAATCTCCGCCGTCTGAGCGGTTCCGGTACTGTAACAATAGATTTTTGCCATGTTCTATTTGTTGTATATATTTTACTTCAAATATAAGGGTGTTTGTGCACCAAATATTCCCTGCACGAAAAAAGAGCGGAACACGATTGTGTACCCGCTCTTTCGTTAAGTTATCGTCTGTTTTCCTTAACAGGAAGAATTACTTAACTTCCTCGAGGTAAGCGTTGAACTCGTCCTCAGATGCGAAGTCGAAGTAGGACTTTACATCCTTGGAACCGGACTTAACTTCCTCAGCTGCCTTAGCCATAGCGTCACGGACTTCTGCCGGAACGTTAGCCTGGAAGAACTCGTTGTCAACATATCCAACGGAGTCCTGAGCAAGACCGAGAGTTGTTGTCTTCTTCCAGACATCCTCACCGTTGTCGATGGAGTGTGTCATGGAAACGAGGGAGTTACCAACTTCCTTCAGCATGGATGTGAGGATTACGTCAGCCTTTTCAGGGTTCTCGGAATCCTTGTAAGCCTGATACTGGTCGGAGTCAACACCGATAGCCCATGTGCCGGTCTCTACGCAAGCTTCGAACAGACCGTCACCGGATCCGCCGGCAACCTGATAGAATACGTCAGTCTTGTTGTCACGAGCCTGACCGAGGCAGAGATCCTTCATAGTAGCAGGATCGCTCCAGGAACCAACCTGAGCAGCAATAACCTTAACGTTTGTGCCGTTAGCTTCATTCCAGTCCTTGACGCCGTTTACATAACCTGTAACGAAGTCGAAGATAACCGGGTTCGGCATACCATAGTTAACTGCAACACTTCCGGACTTGGACATTGCGGCTGCCATCATACCAACGAGGTAGGAACCTTCGTTCTGTGCATAGAAGATAACTGCTTCATTGTCGAGCAGCTCTTCCGGAGCCTTGTTGTCGTCGAAGATGACGAACTTGACATCCGGATATTCCTCTGCCAGTGCATGGCACTGATCGAAATATGTGGAGGAAGCGTAGATCAGGTTGTAACCCTGGTCGATGGTGTCAAGAATCTGGTCTTCATACTTGGAAGCATCGTCGCCGATTTCAAATGTCTTGGCATCATAGCCTTCCTTACGAAGCTGTTCCATACCGCGCTCGCCGCTGTCCGCGAAGGACTTGTCACCGAGGTGGGATACGATGTAGGCAATCTTCAGATCGCTTGCTGCTTCTGCTTCAGCCGGTGCTGCTTCTGCTGTTGCTTCAGCTGCGGGTGCTTCAGCCTCTGCTGCCGGTTCTTCAGCCGGTGCGGAGCTGCTGCCGCATGCTGCCATGGAAAGTCCCAGGAGCGCTGCGACAAGAAATTTGGATAACTTTTTCATTTCTTTCTCTCCTTATGCAAAGATAATAACCGTTTAATGTACAAAATACAATTGATTGCAGGTATTTTTTGTAAACGATTTTTCACAAAATTTTCACATAAATTACGAATATCCGCATAACAAAGAAACAGGAAGCGTTTCCACTTCCTGTCGTTATTTTGTAAGGTTCTGAAGCCATTTATAGCGATATACGCAGACGGTTCCGACAATCGCCTCCAGAACAATGATGGATTTTACGATTGCGACGGTCACCCATGGCTGCGCATGAAGCCGGAACGCCGAGAACCAGGCAAGCGGAATACAGATCATCCACATAATGACGATGTCCGCATAAAATCCGACTTTCCCCTGCCCGCCGGCGCGAAGAATCGCCACCATCGTGATCATTTCAATCAGGGAGAACGGCCAGATGGCCGCAATCACGGTCATGAACTGACGTGCATAATTAACCGATGCAGGTTCCAGTGCATAGAGACGGAGGAACGGATTTCTGACAAGGTAGGTCATCAGTCCGACTGACACACCGATGCCAAGCGCCATCACCATCATGGAATTGGCTTCCGTCTTTGCCTTATCGATCTTTCCGGATCCAAGCGTCATGCCGATGACGACCGCACAAGCATTCAGATAACCGTGTCCGATGCTGGCAAAGAGGTCATACAGAACAGTTGTAACGTTATATCCCGCAACGGCTTCCTTGCCGAGCTGACCGGTGATCATGGCGCCGCTGGATGTACCGAGCGACCAGATGATCTCATGGGCTACGATCGGCAGTGAAACCTTAAAGAATGCCGTACGCAGTTCCGGATCTGATCTGGTGATGTCGCGCAGTTTAAACGGTATATCCGGGTTAGAAAGAAACAGATAGCCGCAGACAAACAGTTCCACAAAGCGGGCTGTGACCGTGCCGATGGCAACGCCGGTTACACCGAGTTTCGGAAGCCCGAACATGCCGTAGATCAGCAGCCAGTCGATCAGAATATTGATACTGTAAGAAAGAATATTGGTGAACAGAATGATTTTTACCTGTTCCACCCCTCTTCCGATTCCAAACAGCATTACGGAAAGGCCGCAGGCGGTATACATCAGTGAGACTTTACGCAGATATCCTGCCCCGATCCGGATGATATCCGGGTCTGAGGAATAGATCCGCATGAAAAATGTCGGAAACAGCGCAACGGATGCGGTGATCACAAGCCCGAGGACAAGCGTTACACGCAGCGCATGCGCCGTCAGTACGGAAATGCTTTCCCGGTCCTTTTTACCCCAGTACTGCGCAACCAGAACGGCCGCCCCGACGGACAAACCCGAACAGATCGTGTAATAAATGAAGAAGATCTGATTCGCCTGGGCAACCGCTGACATCTGAATCTGATCGATACTGCCAAGCATGATGGAGTTAACCGTATCGACCGAGATGCGCAGTAACTGCTGGAGGATCAGCGGCAGCATCAGCCGGAAGATATGGGCATAAAAGGATCTATCTTTTACAAACATCAGTGATTCTCACTCTTGCCGCAGGCTGAGATACGTTCCACGAGCCATTTCCGGAACATCGGCACATCGAGTTCCATGGCGCATGCCATATTCGGTTCCTTGTCGAGACGTCCACGGAAATCAGCTGCCGTATGTCCGCGGGTGTAGGTTCCCGTCGTTTCCACATCGACAAAATAATCCGTATATTTCATACATTCCGGACAAAGCGCCGAGGCTACCGCAAGCGCATCATGCATGATGACATCTTCGCCGCCCCTGCTGTAACGGTCAAACATGAAGTCCAGAAGATCTGCCGCGAAATCTGCCGCCTTTGTATGGCAGGAACGCAGTTTTACGACATCTTCCTTCTCCATGATTGCCTTCAGGGTTACATCGAGTCCGACCATGGTCATCGGAATACCGCTGTCAAATACGATATGTGCCGCTTCCGGGTCCGCCCAGATATTGAACTCTGCCGTCGTTGTGACATTACCGCCCCAGACAGCTCCGCCCATGAAATAGATATGCTTGATCAGATCACTGAATTCCGGATACTGAATGACCGCAAGCGCGATATTGGTCATCGGCCCGGTCACGAACAGTTCCAGTTCGCCCTCACACTTCACTGCCATGTCAAAGAGGAAGCGTGATGCGATCCGCGGATCAAACTGCTTCGTCTGTGCATGCGGAAGCACCACGGAACCAAGACCGGTCGTGCCGTGGGTCATATCCAGCGAATTGTGATACCCGGAGAACAGCGGCATGGAAGCGCCTCTGGTAACCGGCACGTCAAATCCAAGATACTCACAGAGGTCCAGGTTATTGGCGGAAACATGGTTTTCCGTCACGTTTCCGTTTACGGATGTAATACCGAGAATCTCGATATCCGGTGTGCCGAATGCGGCGAGAATCGCAATCGCATCATCCGTTCCGGTATCACAGTCAAATACAAACTTTCTCATTTGCGCACCGCCTCTCCGTTATAACCGGCAATCCGGATCCGCTCACACAGCCAGTCCCGGAAGCCTTCGACATCTACTTCCACCGCTACCCTTACGTTCGGTTCCTTGCCGGAACGGCGGAACACATCGATTGCGGTATGCCCGCGGGTATAGGTGCCGGTGCACTCCGTGTCGCCGAAATAATCCTCATATTTCATGCATTCCGGAAACATTGCGGACGCAAGCGCGAGCGGGTCGTGCATGTTTGCACGGAACACTTTGCTCTTGGTGGTATTCCGGTTCATCATGTAAACAAGCAGATCAGCCACAAGATCTCCCTCCCGGGTTCCATAGGAGCGGATCATCTGTTCCTCTTCATTGCGCATCTCAGTCTGATTGGAAACATTCAGGCCAACCATGGTCAACGGAATCCCGCTCTGCAGAACGACGTGAAGCGCTTCCGGGTCGACCCAGATATTGTATTCCGCAGAGGTATTTACATTTCCGCCCACCGTGGAGCCACCCATGAAATACAGATGCTTGATGTACTTCGGAAGATCCGGGTGCTCACAGAGGCAGATGGCGATATTGGTGATCGGACCGGTCACGAGAAGTTCGAGTTCGCCGTTCCGTTTCACCGCCTCCTCATAGATAAACTGGGCCGCAATTCGCGGATCAAAATCGGAATGCTCCGCTTCCGGAAGCTCCGTGGATCCAAGCCCTGTCTTTCCGTGAATATTGGCCGATGCACCGGTCGTTTTACTGCCCAGCAGCGGAAGAATTGCGCCATGGCAGACCGGAATGGAATAACCAAGATATTCCATCAGATTGATGTTGTTTCTGGATGTGTAAGACTCTGGCACATTGCCGTTAACAGACGTAATACCGACGATATCCATCTCCTCACACCCAAGTGCCGCAATAATGGCAATCGTGTCATCGGTTCCGGTATCACAGTCAATAATAAATGGTCGTTTCTGCATAATTCCTGCCGGCAGCGCCGGCCCTCCATACTTACAGCGGACAGTTTCTGCTGTTGAATGGTCCCATTCTAACATATGGAATACCATGTAACGAGAACGCACGCTTTCAGATGCATTCCCACGTGTCCTTACGCTACAATAGGTCATAGAAAGAAATCGGAGAATTCTTTATATGCACAACACAGCCCGCATTGAACTGCATCTCCATCTCGATGGTTCCTTTAATATCCGCTGGGCCTACGAGAAATCACTGAAGCGCGGTGTGATTCCGCCCGAATCCAGCTTCGTGGATTATTACAACATGCTGTTTGCAAACAATGCCAAACCGCATGCCCAGAGCATCACGAAATTTGATCTGACCTGCAATATCCTGCAGCTTTATGAAGACCTGGAAGAAGCAACCTGGGATCTGGTACGCAGGCTTGCGGACATGGGACTCTGGTATGCGGAGATCCGCTTTGCCTCCCAGCAGCACATGAAACAGGGACTTTCCCAGAAAGAAGCCCTGCAGGCGGTCATTGACGGCGCAGCCCGGGGAATGCGCGACTTCCCGGAAATCCGCATCGGCATCATCAACTGCATGATGCACAAAGGCGAAAACGCCGCCGCAAACTGGGATCTGAACCTTGAAACCATTGAGGTCACAAAGGAACTGCTTGGAAAAGGCGCGGTCGGAATCGATCTTGCCGGATTTGAGAACAACGGGGATTTCAGGGATTACGGTCCCCTGATCCAAACCGCAAAAGATGCCGGTATTCCGGTCACCTGCCATGCCGGCGAAATGGGCGTCGGCGAACATGTGCTGGATGCCCTGCGCTGGAACGTTGACCGGATTGGTCATGGTGTCAACTGCCTGCAGAAAGAAGAATACCTGAATGCGGTGCTCGATTCACATATTCCGCTGGAAGTCTGCGTCTCATCCAATGTAAAACGGACAATGAACTATGCCGAACATGCAGTGCTCACCCTGCTGGAACGCGGTGCAAATGTTACACTGAATTCCGATAATATGATGTTTGCACGTACAAATATCGCAAATGAACATTATCAGCTGCGGATGCTGGGCGTCAGTGATGAGACTCTCGCACAGTGCACCGCAAATGCAATTGAAGCCGCATTCTGCGATGAAAAGACAAAACAGACGCTTCGCGACAGACTGAAGCGTGAACTGGAATCATAACAAATGAAAGAAGGATACTATGACAAAATACAACTTTCCGAAAATCGATCTTCACAATCATCTGGACGGCAGCTTCCGTCCGGAAACCATGTATGAACTTGCCGCGAAGTACGGTATTGAAACCGATGTGCCAACGGTTGAAGAATACCGGGCGCTCACGAGACACCGTGCTACCTGCGGATCGGTAAATGAATATCTCAAGATGTTCGATCTGCCCTGTTCCGTCATGCAGACGAAAGAGGCACTGGAACGCATCACCTTCGAACTTGGCGAGGACCTCTATCATGAAGGCGTTGCCTATGCAGAGATCCGCTTTGCCCCTCAGCAGCATGTTTCCGGAGAACTGACCCAGGCAACCGCAATTGAAGCAGTCATCGCCGGCGCAAAACAGGCAATGGACACCTATCCGATCAAACTCGGCATCCTCGCCTGCATGATGGTATACGGAAGTGAACAGATCAACTATGATGCCAATATGGAGACTGTAATCACCGCAAAGGAATACCTTGGAAAAGGCCTCGTCGGTATCGATCTTGCCGGCGCTGAAGGTCTTGTGCCGTTAGAGAACTTTGCGCCGTTCTTTGACAAGGCCCGTGAGCTGAATATCCCGTTCACCTGTCATGCCGGAGATTCCCCGGGACCGGACACCGTGGAAACGGCGGTCTATACCTTCGGCGCACAGCGCATCGGACACGGTCATCATGTGTACTTTGACCCGGAGCTTGTCCGTCGTATTGCGAAAACAGATATCCTGTTTGAGATCTGCCCGACATCCAATATCCAGTGCCAGACAGAACCCACCTACGGGAAACACCCGGCAAAGAATATGATGGAAATGGGTCTCAAGGTGTCGATCAACACCGATAACCAGTTTCTGGCTGATGTCACGCTCGACGATGAGTATGACCACTGCCTGAATGAGATGGGCTTTACCGAGCGGGATCTGATTCAGATGAACCTGAATGCGATCAACGCCTCATTCTGTGATGAGACAATAAAAGCCCCGATCCGTGAAGAACTCGAGGCTTTACTGAAATAACGGATAAAGGGATAGCACCAGATAGTGTGGCCACACCAGGTGGTGGCACCAAGTAGTGTGGAGACCCACCACCAGATCGTGTGGATTTCCTTAAGTATTAAAAATATAGCGGAGGCTGGATAGCCTCCGTTATTGCGTGGTCCTGAAAT
>JAFUFO010000029.1 GCA_017469885.1 Solobacterium sp. | reverse complement strand
TCCTGTCGATTCCCGGGAGACAGTAGCGCGCAAAATGCGTCCTTCAATATTGCGAAGACCTCGCACACGAATACGCCCAACCTTTGGAAGGACGATGTGGTTTTTATCTTCTACTCGAATGGAACCGTTGTTGTTCTTTGAAGTGTAAGAGTCGTGTTGTCCACGCTTACGGAATACAGGATGAGACGCATTTTTCTTAAAGAACGCACTAAACGCATCGCTCAGATTACGCAGTGCGGACTGTAACGCAGTCGAATCCGCTTCCTTAAGCCATGGGAGGACCTGTTTCAGTTCTGTGAGACTGGCACAACACGAATAAAAAGACATGCCTTGACCAGTATATTCATATGTCGTGTTCCAAACATCGAGAAACAGGTTATATACATATCTGGTGCAGCCTAGTGTCTTAGACATGACTGTGATCTGTTCATCGGATGGATAAAGTTTGCATTTGTTAGCAGTAAGCACAATATCTTCCTTTCAAGGAAAGGATAGCAAGCATTCATGACATTTTTTGTGCCAATTCATCCTTTGGCATGAGCTGTCGCAAAGCGACTGAGTGCTGATGCCTTGCCACCTAAGTTCGTCGTCGAACTATAGATGGGGTATTCTTGGCTAAAAGGTAAAAGAGTGACTCTTTACTCAATTGAATCATAGGTACGGTTGACAAAGTATCTCATTTTTCAGAAAGCCGCTTTCTCAATTCGTCAAATGACTCTTTCATCGGAGCAGTGCGGCCGGAACGAACATCATCTTCAGCATTAGCGAGAATTTCAAAAAGTTCAGGGTTAACTACTTGTGTTTCATTTTCATTAATGTGGTCCATAGTTCGCCTCCTGAGACTATATATATCGTAATATAAGCAATTGCTATTTTGATTATTCTTATTCAGAAGGCCCTAAGAAAAAAGAGTTGAAAGCGACACACCTGATCACAACAAAGAAATACACTGTGCATAGTTTGCACTTTGCCTGTTATGTGCCGAAAATACCCATGTGTTTTCGTTCACGAAATTTCTTCATTTTCATTTTTCCGGGCTGTACCCCATCCGCTCATTTCATAACTCCGCCCACCAATAAGGGGAGTGAATTTACATCAGTTTCTTCGCTTACAGGTGTCGGCTATTTACATCCCCTTACATGGGAAAAAGGGGATATGATTCGACTGCGAACAGGGGGTGGGACAGATGAAGAGAAAGAAATATTACGTAACGATCAACGGAATCCGCTGGTCTGTAAACGGCTGCGCGGAAAGAGCGGACGAACTGGAAATCGATGGCGATGTCGTCTTCGGGATCACTAAATTCGCTACTGCGGAGATCTACGTTCAGAACGAAAACATGAGTGAAGATATCATTTACAGAACGCTTAAGCATGAACTGTGCCACGCCTATCTGTATTCCTATGGATTCATCGCGGATTCGATGGACGAAGAAGATATCTGCAACTTCCTGGAGGCTTATGGAGAACGCCTCGTCAGGGACGCAAAGCGCATCTACAACAACTACCTGAAACCCGGTCGGGTAAAAGCAAATGCCCGTCCGGCACTGGCAGCCTGAATACAAACGGAGAGGAGGAACAATGAGCTATTACTATAACTACTTCATTGGATACATGCACGAAGGAAAGATCTATCCGCTTGGTCCGTATGACGCAAAGGGAAATCCCAGAGATGCGCTCTCCAGATCAAGGTCCTTCGCATCTGATCTGCATGAAGATTTCTACGTCGTAAGAGATGAGATGATCTCTGACGAACTTCGCAAGATTTATGAATACACAGATTACAAAGATGAAGTTGAGATGCCCAGACTGAAGTATCTGCGGGTCGCGGAACTTCCGAAAGAATCCTTTATCAAGAAAGGCTACTTCCTGATCAGGGATGTTGTGCTCTATGAGGAGGGCGATGGTGATGCGGATGAACTGTTCTACGATCGCATTTCTCCGAGCGTATACGCCGCGATGATGAAGAATGAAATCACGTTTGGCAAACCGGAAGACGAGTACGACGCAGAGGGCGAGAAGATCGAACGCCATTCCGCCAGCGAATATATGTACTATGCGTATCCGGACTACAGTAGCAAGGAATATGAGGCGGAAGTGATTCGCACATTTGCCTACCGGCTTGAAACATATGACCTTCCGAAAGGTTTCGAGCTGGTAGTGATCGAAGACGAGGGATGAGAAACAGTGTGCCCTTCCTGAAAAAGGAGGGGCACTGCTCTCTCCGGCGCATTTCCAGCGGTATTAAGAAGGGAGGAGTCTATGAAGATCGTATTTACAAAAGATGATGTGCCTGCCGTGATTCGTGCACTGGATCTGTACAGCCGAATCTTCATCGGTCAGTATGATCACCTGAACTGGGACATCCGGCTCAACGCGGATGAAAAGAAGATCAGCTGGAAGGAAATCGAAAGCGCGGAGATCATGCGTACGTTTCTTTTCAAGGAGATCAGGGACATCCTCATCCCGGATCTTGCGCACTTTGATCTGTACGCTTCACATGGGATCTGGAACTTCGAAAGGAATGATCCAAGAGCGATCGACGCATATGATCTACAGCAGACGATCCGGTTCACAGACGCATGGTTCAGGCGGCCCGAGGGCGGGATCGGTGTGTACTTTTCCAAGCCATGGATCCGTGGCCGATACCCGGAAGTTAAAGTAGAAATAACCGGAACAAGGAGCGATTACCAGATGATGATCGAACTTCTTCCGGAACAGTTCGTGATACTCAAAGAGGCGGCGGAAGTATTCCTGCATGCGCAATGTCAGGAATTCGAAAGGATGTTTGCAATGTTCACGGACGATACGAACGCTCTGGAACTTGCCAGGGAAGCGGAACAGTATAACGTCGTGCAGAAACCAGATTCGGAAGCACCGGCAGCGGCACTCATAAAGTGTCTTGAGAATCAGGAAGGAGGGAAGAAATGAAAAAGCTGTTCATCTTTGGCGATCCGCATTCCTTTTTTGACAGTCTGATGACTGCCCTTGATGAAAAGGGATATGACAGAAATGATCCTGACCACATCCTCGTTTCCCTTGGCGATCTTTGCGACCGGGGTGAACAGTCAAAGGAGATCCTGGAATTCATCAACAGCATTCCCAAGGACAGAAAGATCTGTATCGCTGGAAATCATGAATGCCTGATGGAGCGAATGGTCAGAAGAGGGGTGCCAACGCCACATGATATCCACAACTGCACGTTACTGACGGCAGAGCAGCTTACCGGAGAAACGGAAGATGAAGCTGTACTCCAGATGCAGTTCTGCGATCTGTGGAATGAGTACCGTGAGAGCTGGGTATGGTATGCGGAACTGAACGATATGATTTTTGTCCATGGATGGATCCCGTGCGATACCGTGCGGACAAAGCGCGGTATCGTGCTGGATGCGACATACAGAAGTGACTGGAGGGAGTCGAAGCCATCTGACTTTGAACAGGCTTCCTGGATCAATGGTATGAAGGCGTGGAGTCTTGGCATAAAGGAACCCGGCAAGACCATCTATTGCGGTCACTGGCATACCAGCTGGGGTCACGCAAATCTCCACGGTGACGGCAAAGAGTTCCTGAATGAAGTTGAAACTTATCACACGCGGGAAGACGGTACCGTATGGCCTTACGTGCGCTTTGATCCGTTTGAGGATGATGGCATCGTTGCGGTGGATGCCTGCACCGTAGTGAGCGGAAAAGTGAATGTCGTTGTACGTGAGATTGATGACATTGACGAACTGACCGCAGTCAAATACGAACATCTCTGAGGGGGCGAGAAAATGTCTGATTATGATCTTGGTGATATCAAGTTCTATCTCGAAGGATGCGGCAAGATCCTTGGGAAAGAAATGCCGTTTGAGGATTCAACTCAGCTGGAGAAGAATGACGAACTGATCCAGACGCTTGGAAAGTCCCTGAACGATATCTTCATGGAACTCAACCGCCGTGATGAAGAAGCGTTCTCAGAGAAGATGCGGAAACAGAGATATGAACGCGGCTATGCGGATATCGATGTCTGGGACATTAGCGAATGGTTCATCGACATTGTGGCACCGATGCTCAGACAGCTGCGTAACACGCATCACGGATCACCGGCATACCTTGGAAAGAACTATGTCGATGAGAACGGCAATATGATCAATCCGGAGTGTCATGAAGAATGGGATAAGATACTCGACCGCATGATCTTCCTGCTTGGTGAAATGAAAGAAGAAACCCGATCGGTAAGCAACCCATATGCGGATGAGTATGACAAAGTGCTGGAAGAGTTCCAGGAGAAATACCGGCAGAAGGAAAACGAGGACCGGAAGTTTCATTCTCTGAGAGAGATTCCGGAATACAAAGCGGTTCAGGATAAATACATCGAGAAAGAAAAAGAACTCGAACAGTATTCGGATCAGTGCAAAGATGAATTCTTTGAACTGTTCAGCAGGCACTTCTGGGACTTGTGGGATTGAGCAGGGTCGTTGCAATAAGAGCGATCAGCGTTGTGGGCTGACCGCTTTGTGGCGGAGTATATCAGAAGCAGATTGTCTGGCTCATTACCAGAAGGTCGATGGTGCAAATCCATCCTCCGCAACTAGCGTCAAATGCTTACGGCAAAGGAAGACGCAAAACGCGGACCCTGATCCCGGGTTCCACCACCCTGTGCGTTTTGGGAAAAAGCGGGGGAACTCCATGGGAAACCCGTGCGTGCAGAGGTTGTGCTCTGCAAAATATATGTCGCTTTGCTGGGTGCTGGTCTCAGTGACCCGGCAAAGCAAAAGGCCGGCGTGGCGCAACTGGCAGCGCAGCTGCCTTGTAAGCAGAAGGTTGCAGGTTCGATTCCTGCCGTCGGCACTGGGGCAGGGGATGCATTTCCGTGTACATCCCAACGCCCGAGATGGAGCAGGAACATATTTGATCCGGCTCAACATATTACTCATTGCGTACTGAAAAAGGCAGGAGTTGCACTAGGTACACAATGATGAGTCGCGATGATCCACACCATATTGCAGGATTTGCAGGTGCAGAAAAGTATCAGCGCATATAATATCAGCACCGTATCATATAATGCGCGGTGCTGATATTTCATCGAACAATCTAAAGAAAACTCTGACTATCTTATGATGCATGGCAATTGCATTCAGAAAATATGTATGCTAGACTGACCGTGTTGACCAGGATGGTAATTGAGAAATCAAGCTTAACCTGTCTGCATGTATTTTTATGTGGACAGGTTTTTGTTTATTTGGAGGCGGTCTGATGATTATCAAACGAATACTGACAAATAACGCTGTGGTAATCGAAGAGAACAATAAGGAGAAGATTGTCTGTGGGAAAGGCATCGCATTCAACAAGCGCCGGGGCATGGAGATTGATGAATCTCTGGTTACCCAGACCTTTACCCTTGAAGAAGACAACGGCCTCAGATATGAAACGCTGGTTAAAGATGTCCCGATGGAATATCAGATGGTAGCCGGAGATATCATCCGTTATGCACGGAATGAGCTTGGGGACAACCTGCCCGACACTCTGATTCTGACACTGGCCGATCATATTTATGCGGCGGTCACCCGCATTAAGGACGGTCTTGAAATACATAATTCGCTGCTTTGGGAAATCCAGAATTTCTATGATGTGGAATACCGGATCGGTCTCAAAGGGCTGGAAATTATCCGTGATGCGGTCGGCGTTGCGCTTCCGGAAGATGAAGCGGGATTTATTGCACTGCATATTGTTAATGCACAGATTAATGACAATCAGATGAACAATGCCTATCGCATTACGAAAGTGATTCAGGAGATCACAACGATTGTCCGGTATTTCTTTTCCATTGATTTCAAATCAACGGATATTTATTACCACCGGTTCCTTACCCATCTGAAGTTTTTTGCCCTGCGGCTGCTTAAGGGAAAACAGTATACAGAGGAAGGGGAATCGGAACTTCTGAACATCCTAAAAACAAAATTCAGTCTGGCGTATGACTGCAGTATGAGAATCGGAGGATTTTTAAAGGAGAAATATAACTATGAACTGAGCAATGAAGAGATTATGTATCTGACGATCCACATTCACCGTGTCGTCACAAAATCAAACGATCAGCAGTAGCACGTACAAACAAAAATACTTTTCATGGGATGGTTACATTAAGTTGGCTTAACCTCGGAATCATTGAATGACAGGAGGTAAAAAACACAATGAAAAAGTATGAAGATTTAGTGAATTACATTATCCGTAATGTTGGCGGAAAGGAAAACATCACCGATGTTACACACTGCGTTACACGTCTGAGATTCAAACTGAAAGATGAATCCAGGGCAAACGATGAAGCGCTGAAGGCAAACGACGGTGTCATTACCGTCATGCGTTCTGCCGGACAGTACCAGGTTGTCATCGGCAACCATGTGCCGGACGTATACGCTGAATTAACAGAAAAACTGGACCTGAAGAACAAAAGCGCAGCCGAACCGGCAAAGAAGATGAGCTTTAAGGAAAAAGCACTTGATCTGATCTCCGGTATCTTCTTCCCGTCTCTTTCCATCCTCTGTGCCTGCGGTATGATCAAGGGAATCAATACCATCTGCTCCTTCGCGGGACTCTATGGTGCAGAATCTGATTTCTATAATCTCGTCAATGCGATCGGTGACAGCTTCTTCTATTTCTTCCCGATCGTCATCGGCTTCAATACAGCCAAGAAACTGAATATGAATCCGTATCTTGGACTCGTAATCGGTGCGGCATTATGTTATCCGACCATTCAGGATGTGGATCTTCACATCCTTGGAATGAACGTGAACGTCAACTATACGACAACCGTTCTTCCGGTCATTATCACATGCTTTATCGCTGCGCCGATTGAGCGCTTCCTGAACCGGGTGATACCGGATGTAATTAAATCCTTCGCAGTACCGACCGTCGTTCTTCTGATTTCGGTCATTCTCGGATTTGTATTTATCGGTCCGGTTGTCAATGCGGTAAGCGCAGTGATCTCTCAGTCTCTGCTTTCACTCTACGGAATGTCTCCAGTTCTTGCGGGTATCGTGTTTGCGGCTCTCTGGCAGATCTTCGTAATCTTCGGCATTCATATTACATTCATCGTTCTGTGCATTATCAATCTTTCTGAAGGCAACCCGGATCCGCTGCTCGCTTCTCAGGTATTTGTCGCGTTTGCCACTTCCGCGGTTGTCCTTGCAATCTTCTTCCGCACGAAGAACAAATCTCTCAAGAGCACATGTATTCCGGCATTTATTTCCGGTATCTTCGGCATTACCGAACCGGCACTTTACGGTATTACCATTTCCCGTCCACTGATGTTTGCGGTTTCGTGCATCGGCGCAGGTCTTTCCGGTGCACTCTGCGGATTCTTCGGATTCAAGTACTACCAGATGGCAGGCCTTGGTCTGTTTGAACTTCCCGCACTTCTTCCTGCGGAAGGCACCGGTGCGGTACTGACAAAGGCAATCATGGTCATGATCATCACCTTTGTATTCTCCTTTGTCCTTGCATTCCTTCTGTACAAAGAAGATAAGACCGCAGAGGAAACAGAAACAAAAACAGTTACTGCAGGCCAGTCCGGCATTGCTTCTCCGGTCAAGGGAACTGTGATTCCGTTAAGTGAAGTAAGCGACGATGCGTTTGCGTCAGGCGCGCTTGGAAAAGGCTGCGCAGTAAGACCGTCTGAAGGAAAGGTTTATGCGCCGTTTGATGGAACCGTGCTGGTCATGTTTCCGACAGGTCACGCAGTCGGACTGGTAGATGACAACGGATGCGAAGTACTTATTCACATCGGAATCAATACGGTATCACTGGAAGGCAAGTACTTCACGAAACATGTAAATATCGGTGATCATGTGAAGAAGGGACAGCTTCTGGTGGAATTCGACAATGAGGCTATTAAAAAGGAAGGTTACAGCACTGATACCATTGTCCTTGTGTCCAATACGAAAGATTACGCATCCGTTACCTGTACCGATGCGTCGGAAACAGATGCCGGATCACTTCTGATTACGGCTGCAGCGTAATTGCCATGGGATTTCCTGATAACTTTCTTTGGGGTGCTGCGTCTGCCGCAAATCAGGTGGAAGGCGGATGGAACGAAGGCGGAAAAGGAGACAGTATCTCTGATCATCTGACCTCCGGTTCCCGTGAAAGCAAACGCCGCTTTACACGGATCATCGATTCCGGGTTGCAGTATCCAAGCCATGAAGCAGTGGACCATTACCACCGCTTCCGGGAAGATATACAGCTGTTTGCGGAAGCCGGATTCAAGGCATACCGGCTGTCAATTACTTGGAGCCGTATTTTCCCGCTGGGAGATGAAACCGAACCGAATGAAGAAGGCCTGCGGTTTTATGAACAGATCTTTGATCTGTGCAGGGAATACGGAATTGAGCCGATTGTCACACTGGATCACTTTGATATGCCATATCACCTTGTTGAGAAATACGGCGGCTTTACATCGAGAAAGGTTATAGACTTTTTTGAACATTACTGCCGCACGGTGTTTGACCGGTACAAGGGCAAGGTCCGTTACTGGATCACGTTCAATGAAATCAACTTTGCCTGTCTTCCGATGGGGAATCTTGAAATCCTTGGAATCTATGATAAGCGGACAACGGATTATACCGATCCGTATGATGATCCCAAGAAGCGCTATCAGGCACTGCATCATGTATTCCTTGCCAGCGCAAAAGCAGTGCGTGCAGCGCATGAAATAGATCCGGAAAACAAGGTTGGATGCATGTTGTCGCATGTAACGTTTTATCCGCTGACCTGTAATCCCGATGATCTTCTTCTGACGCAGAGTACCGACCATACCTTCAATGATTTCTGCGGAGACGTGCAGGTAAAAGGCGAATATCCCTGGTATATGAAATCGTTCTTCCGGGACAACGGAATTGAACTTGCGTTTGCGGAGGGCGATGCGGAACTTCTGAAACAGGGAACGGTGGATTTCTATACGTTCTCGTATTACATGACAAACTGTCTCACTACAAAAGAAGGCACAGAAGTAACCGCAGGAAATCTGCTTGGCGGAGCGAAGAATCCGTATCTTGAAACCTCGGATTGGGGATGGCAGATCGATCCGAAAGGAGTCCGTTATACATTAAACAAACTGTACGACCGATATCAGATTCCGCTCATGATTGTGGAAAATGGACTCGGGGCAGCAGATGTTCTGAATGCGGACGGAACCATCCATGATGACTATCGGATCGATTATCTGAAGCGGCATATCGAACAGATGGAACTGGTCGTAAATGATGGTGTTGATCTGATTGGCTACATGGTCTGGTCTGCGACGGATATTGTTTCATCTTCCACGGGCGAAATGAAGAAACGCTATGGTCTTATCTATGTAGATAAAAATGATGACGGAACCGGCACAATGAACCGGTACCGCAAAGACAGTTTCTTCTGGTATCAAAGCGTTATCAGGAGTAACGGACTTATCGAAAATCAATAGTCTTAGTCATACTTTTACTGCCGTTGGCATATCATTGCCAACGGTTTTTCATTCTTGAGTGGCGCTGATGTACCGACGTTCAATAATGCGATATGTGTTGTGAATAAGCACATATTGAATTACACTTACTTTGTATAGATATATCGTTCATTTCATGCCGATTCTTTCGGTATGAGCCAGTCATTTTGGTGAATGCGTGAGCGGTATATCTTTTTTTAATTCATAAATATATGCCGGTCCCTGACGGGGATGAAACTTCTGAGCATCAGCTCTTACAGAAGATGGATCCCTACGGCGGGGATCTTTTGTTTGAAGGAAGGTGACAATCATGAGTGTATGTTGTAAAGCGTTCGGGGCTCTCGTAAAGAAATACCCCCTGATGCCGGAAGACAGTATCAACCTCCGGGAAGCGGTTCAGAAGAAGGCGGTCCTCAAAGACATTCTGTTCGGCGGACTTAAAGAAACAGATATTCCCAATGCAGTACAAACAGCATTCTCTGACCTTCCGTATGCCAACGACCGGCAGCGTGAACAGAAGGAGATGGATGCGGTTAATCAACTCATGCGGTATGCACGTTCGGAAAAAAGAAAAGCATATCGTCCGGCAACAAAAGGTATCAATGTTTCACGGTATCCGCATGCCATGTTCTACAGCAAAACTCCTGACGGCACGCTCATCATCGAGGGAGTGATCTATCATTTCTCGAAGCCGGTGATCAGTCAGCGAAAGGCGGATGGCGGAGATCGTGACGCGATCGAGCTGTACCAGATCCTGCAGTATCTCAGAGCGTTCAACGCAATGCGACAGAAGGGCAGAACAGTTCCGGAACGTGTGTTTCTCAAGGCGAGCGTGTATTATATGCGTTTTGCCACAGATCGGATCAACCCGCCTCATTTCGACACAGAGTTCTTTAACGCGGATAAGGCGGCGAACATCGTGTCGATTCTGGAGGAGCGATATGGTTTAGTCCCTGTGCTTTACAGACTGGAGACTGCACGGACCGGACTGAAAGCAGTCAGTCTTGCAAACTATGACGTTCTTTACAGAGATGCCATTCGTCTTAAACTGACAGGCATTGAAAAAGACGAGTGCACAGACAAGGAATGTGATGCATGTCCGATAAAAGCAGCATGCAAGTTCGTCAATCCTCCGCGAGCAATCAAGAAGACCCAGGTTCAGCGTTCTGTGCGCTCCATGATCCTTACGAAAGATCAGCAACATGCAGTAGACGTTGAAAAGGGTATCTGGCGTATCAACGCAGGAGCTGGGACTGGTAAGACACTTACGATCACGATGCGCCTGATCGCGCTCATGAATAAAGGTGTGAAGCCGGAAGAGATCCTGATGATCACCTTCACGAATGCTGCGGCGGAAGAAATGCGGGAACGTGCAGTTCTGTTTAACAAGGAGATTGGTGAGGTCGAAGACATCTCCGGACTGCGTATCACTACCTACAACGCATTTGGCGATGCGATTCTCAAGGCCAATTACGCAAAACTTGGCTTCACTGCAGAACCGAAGGTGATCGATGAGGTGGAACGGTACAGAGTGATCGCGGACATGATGAAGGATCATCCGGTCGATTCATTGGATTATCGGAACTTTGCGATGAACACAGGCACGTACAAAGGTGCGCTGCCGATCGTCGCAAAGGTATTCGAGGTGCAGAAAGCGGAAGGGCTGTATCTTGCAACAGATGCTTCAGCGATCCAGCGGAAACTCACTGAGCAGAATTTCTTCGTCGCAGTAAAAACCATCGAAGAGATCATTCCGCTGTATAACGCATATGACGAAAAGCTTCGAGAGCTGAATCTGATCGAGTTCAGTGATCAGGAACAGATGGTTTTTGAACTGCTTTACAACGATCCATATCTTCTTGAAGCATATGGGTTCAAGCATGTCATCGTAGATGAGTGCCAGGACAACAGTCAGCGCCAGATCGAGCTTCTGAAAGTGCTGAAGGATACGCCGTCGTTTGAATCACTGATGATCGTGGGAGATGACAGCCAGGCCATCTATGGCTTTCGTAAAACATCACCAGAGTATCTGATCCACTTCAGCAGATACATTAATGACGATGTAGAGGATATCTACCTGCTCGAAAACCACCGGTCACAGGAGAAGATCATAGATTTTGCCAACAGGATTAATGACATGAATATCAACAAGGTATCGAAGTCGCTGACAGCGACACGACCTGCAGGAAAGCCGGTAGTCGTAAGAGGATTCTGTTCCAAAGAGGATGAATATCACTATGTCATCGACGGTATCAGAAAACATCTGGCGGAAGGGTGTAAGCCTGAAGACATCGCAATCATCTGTTACTCCAAACCGGAGCTTCTGAAGATGGCGGACCTTCTTGATGAGCAGAACATTCCATGCGTGATGATGAATCCGGAACTTCTTGTCGAAAACTCCCGTGTGCAGGCGGCGATCGCAATGATAAAGGTGATGCAGAACATTGGAGATACTACCAACCTGCTTGTCTATGCCAATGCGCTGTACGGAGGAGGACTGTGCGAGCAGCCGATGCATGTGATCCAGGCAAAGACAGCGGAGGCACTTGAGGCGATTCGTGAATGCATTAAGATCGCAAATCCTGCAGAACGCCGGACAAGGATCATTGAGTTGGCTGAAGAACTGGATGATGTCGAGGATGAGGTCTATGAGGGCTTTATTGATGCACTCAAGTTCAAGGCGACATCGCAGGCAATCTATGACTATGCGAATGACTTCAATTCGTTCGGACAGGAGACAGCGATACGCCGGAATCACTCGTATCCGGGAATCGTGCTTGTGACGGCACACAGCTCAAAAGGGCTTGAGTGGCCCATCGTGTATAACATGATTTCCAAGTATGATTCCGAATCACTTAATACATCTGAAAAGATCGAGGAGAGACGGAGGCTTCTCTTTGTGTCAGCGACGCGGGCACGGAATGAACTGTATATCACTGGGCAGTGGAGAGCATATGTGAAGGTAGATGAAGCCAATCCAAAGAATCGACAAGAGAAGATGAACAGATATTTGATCGATGCGTTCAAAGCAGCAGGTAATGCGGTTACAGATGAAAGAATCGATGCAGCGTTTGCGGAGTATAAAGAGAAAAAGAAGCGTAGGTAAGAGAAGGACTGGACGACAAAACTGTGGTGATATATTATTCTGCTGATTTGAAATGACAGCATCCACAGAAAGATCGTGTGTTATATAGTAGTAATTGAAGAACGAACAGTTCAGCCGGACTGAGGCCGTTCGCTACCGTGAATATGAGGGCTCCATGTAGTAATGATAACGGCAGAATATGAATATACTGATGAGAAAAGGAGAAACAATATGGCAGAAAAAAAGGAATTAATGGATGACGGCCTGCTGGATCTGGTAAGCGGCGGATATCTGAAATCGGGCTGGAGTGATTATCTGGACCAGTGGATGGCCAAATATCAGGGCGAATATACCAAAGAGAGATTTCTTGAGATGTTTGATATCTACTGGAAAAGGGCAAAGGAAGGCAAGCAGACCATGGGTGGCAATATTCGCCACATGATCAGCCCTGATACCACTGATGCGGATTATGAAGCATGCCGGCGGTATATCGAAGAAAACTACAAGTATACGCCCGATCCATGGAACTTATACCCGACAGATTGAGTAAACGGAGACTGTGAACATGAAAGAAATCAACGGCAGACAGATTAATGACGCTGTATTGAATTATATTAATGGCGGAACAAAAGAACAAAATGAGGAGCTTCAGGAATACGCTAAGCGGCATTATCCGGATTATGACAAGTATGATCCCAAGAGTGCAGTCGCCTTCTTTATAATGGAATCATATAAACTGAGGGCCAGCAGAATGTCAGATAATCCGGATATTGAAAACTTATATCTTATTGACGGCCAGACAGTTGACCATGCGACCATGATGTCCATGCTGAGAGAAATCTACGGTGACTGAACGGGAGATTGTATTACAGAAAAAATAACAAGGTAACGCAGCAATAACAGGAAAGTGTCAGCAGCGGGAATGAGGACTAATGAGATCAGGGAATTCATACCCCTGCATGTTCCTGACTAAAGGATCTCCGGATGATTTTTGAAAAAAGGATCCGGACAGATGAAATGAACCCCAAAAGTCAGACACTAATTATTCAGATCCACAAGGCTTGATGCCGATACTCCATCGGTGTCAGGCCTTTTAGTCTGACTTTCTATGAATTCTGTTTTTTGTACTGGCGGGATTGAGACAGGTCAGACGCAATGCTAAAATACAGCCATAAGTTAAGTAAAACTAACTAAAAGGGGGTTCTGTGATGAACTGGACAGTCATTCTGATTGAAATGCTGGTATTTGCGGTGTTGTTTACGATCCTGGTGTTCTTCAGCTATAAGGATGAACAGAAATACAGTATCGGAAGTATTCACAACTATCCGCCGGAGATCCAGGAGGAGTATTTCAAAACCCACCCGCGGGTGGATGTCTCCTATAAATCAAAGAAGGTCATCCTGACCAAGGCATTCGGGATTCTCTTCTTTGTGGTAATTATTTATTTCTGCGCAAAGATTGCCGGCGCCACAACCTTTAAACAGGGATTTCTGTTCGGAATCGGTCTGATGGCATGGATCGGCATCTATGACACCTTCTTTATTGACTGGGTATTATTTGCCAATCTTCCCCAGGCAAGACTGGAGGGAACCGAACATATGGATAAGGAATACCATCAGAAATGGTTCCACGTGAAGGGAATACTCTGGCCGGGAACCCTGTTCGCCGTAATTGTCGGTCTTCTGGTCGGCGGACTGGTGGCACTGATTCACTGACGGTTTGCCATGCTGCCTGTGGCAATCCCGCCGTTACCTGTTATAATCGACACGTAAGTAAAACAATTTACTAAAAGAAGTAAAACTATGGCAACGATCCAGGACATTGCCGATGCGGCCGGTCTGTTTGCGGAATCGCAGCGCCTTGCGATGGAAAGCATTGCGATGCCTGCCTCCATGAAGATCGTCGGCTACGGCAATCCCTACCTTCTGCCATACAGCAGTCCGAAGCTTTCATTGATCCGTGAGAATACCGCAGAGATCGCCCGGCATGCGGTGGAAGTGCTCGTGCAGATGATTGAGCGTCCGGAGGAACCGGTTCCTCCGGTTACCGTCATCCCGGTTTCGTTTGAACAGAATCAGACTACATGAAAAAGAAGAGGAAACGAAAACTGCGAAGAAGCATAATGTATACAGGCATATTCCTGCTTACGTTTACGGCAGGAATTGCCTTTTTAGTGCTGGTGCCGTATATCCGGTTTACGGACCGTAATCCTGTTCTGGAACGGATGAATGAATATCATGCGTCGGATTTTATTGCCAGGGCAAACGGTGAAGTGACGCCGGAAGACGATGTGCTGTTTACGGAAGAAACAGGGGAGTACCATACCCGCTTTACAGTTAAAAAATGGATCTTTAACAGGGAATATGATCTGGTCTATCGCGTTGAAGATACAACGCCTCCAACAATTTCATTTAATGAGAGTGTGATTTACCGAAACCCGGAAGAAGACTTTTCGGAAGCGGAAATGAAGGAAAATATAACGCTCAGTGAAGCAGGGACCGTTCAGGTCGAAACGGATTACAATCCTTTGTATTCCGGTTATTACACCGTAAAGGCAACCGCGGAGGATGCGTACGGCAATGTGTCGGAAGCTTCCTTTGAGGCGGTTGTAAAAGATGAAGAACCGCCGGTTGTGTTCCGGACCGGCAATAACACCAGGATTCTGAAAGGAGAAGACTTTGTTCTTTCCGAAATTATCAGCTATGGCGACAACGCGGATCCTGCGCCGAGCCTTTCAGTAACCGGAGAAGTGGATACATCCAAAACAGGGAGTTATCCAATTCATGCGGTACTGACGGATTTCTTCGGCAATGTGAAGGAATGGAATCTGACCGTGGAAGTGGTTGATGAGATACCGGAAACAGAATCGGAACATCATTCGTATCCGTTCAATGAGCTCCGGAAGGAGTTTGCGGGAGAAGGCAGAAGGTTCGGTATCGATGTTTCATTCTGGCAGGGAGATATCGATTTTGAGGCGGTAAAAGAAGCAGGCTGCGAATTTGTGATCCTGCGCATCGGGTACTCTCATAACGGCGAGCTGAAAACGGATGAACAGTTCCATGCATATCTGGAAGGTGCTAAGAACGCAGGGCTTCCGGTCGGAATCTATCTCTTTGTATACGACAATACGGAAGAGGAACTGCGGTCCTCGCTGGATCAGATGTTTGCGGAACTGGGAGATACCCAGCTGGATCTTCCGATTGCGTTTGACTGGGAAAACTTCAGTAATTACCAGGATTATGAGATCAGCTTTCAGCAGCTGAATCATCTGTATGACATATTTGAAACAGAGGTACAGCAGCACGGATACGAAAGTATGCTTTACGGCAGTAAAACCTATCTGGAATCGGTCTGGACACATACCGACACACGTCCTGTCTGGCTGGCGCAGTATTACAACAGGGTCACTTACGAAAGCCCGTATATGATCTGGCAGTGTTCCGGATCCGGCAGGATTGACGGTATCAACGGAGATGTGGATCTGGATATCCTGTACGGCAGCTGAATGGCCAGGTTCAGAAAGAGAAGAGCGAATTGCGCGAAACAATAAAACCACCTGCCAGGCAGGTGGAAGGCAGGTGCTTCTTGTAGAAAGAAGCACCTCATCTGACTAAGACGGTGAGTGTCGAAGTCACCAGAATAGAAGGATGAGGTGTTTAATATGGCCAAGAAGTACGATTCATTGGCACACACAAAGTTTTATACAAGATGTTATATGAAAAGCAGCGGCATTTATGAATCATTCGAGCGGGCATTGTCAGCTTCCTGCCGGATGAAACGACAGAAAAAATCTCCGCGGAATCCAGATCACTCTGGGTACTGCGGAGAGTTATTACGGTTACGTTTCTGACCGGTCAGTCATCTTGTCCTGCTTTTCCATGGACGCTGAGCCATGCCTCGATGCGGTCTTCCACATTGTCTTCAATGTTCCGATAGAACAGCGTGATGTCATATTCATGGAGTGCGCCTTCCGGAAAGCCTGTCAGGGTGGTCGGGAACTCGGAAGGATCGAGATCGGTTACCTTCAGCGCATGGCGGGGTGTATCGTCCAGAAATGCACCGCAGAGCGCAGGAATTTCGGATTTGATTTCCCCTTTGGCATTGACCAGAACCGCACCCTGATTTTCGGATTTGTCCGCCGGGGTGCTTCCGCTCTTCCAGTTGATCGGGTTGATACTGACATAGGTTTCATCTGCACGCAGAACCGGCGTCTCGGTTACTTCGGGGAGCTCTGCATCAAAGCTGATGATGACACCGATGTCATCATCTCCCCAGGCCGGTTTGAGTGCGGCGTATTCCTCATAGAAGGAGGCAGGAACACCCCAGCCGATGAGATAGGCCGCCGCAAGGTCATCGCGGAGTGCCTTTGCCTCGGGGGTCTCCGGCGCAAAATAATCCGCAAGCAGCTTCTGAAGACACATGCCGCCGGAGGAATAGCCAAACAGCACCAGCGGTCTTCCGGCCTCATGAATGTTCTCAAGATAGTATTCAAAGGCAGCCGCCGCATCCGCATATTCTTTGTCACCATACGTCTCCCAGTCTTCCCCCAGCATCGCCCCGAGGGTTGCCTGACGGCGTACCGGCGCATAGACCGTGCATTCATCCGTTACCATGCCCTTCATCCGGTTGGACAGCCCCTGTTGTCTGCGGAAGGACAGTTCATTGACCGCAACATTCCCGGATTCTCCATCCGCAACCGCACCCGGCAACAGGAAGGCATCCGCCTGTGCGTCGTCATCGCCTTCTTCATACAGAAGCCAGAGCGCACGGTCGGAATAGTCCAGCGGACTGAAGTCGGTTTCCATGACAATGGTCGGTTCCGAGGTTTCTGCCGGCGCACTCGGTTCGGGAGTCGGTTCCGGCGTGGGTTCCGGGGTTGTCACGGGAGTTGGCTCCGGAGTTGCCGGGGTATTTGTAATGTTGGATGATGTGCCGCATCCAAGAAGGAACAGCGCACTCAGCGCACAGATCATTCGTTTCATTTGATTCAGGTACCTCTATGAGGAAAATTATACTTTATTTTTATTTATAAAAAAGTAATACTGCGGCTGTTTTCGTCATCGGATGACAGTGTGTCCGCAAAGAAATAAATATTACTTTGTGTTTCCATATACCTTGACAGATAAGGTATCTTAGGTAATACTGAGCATGCAGGGAGGAACAATACTATGAGAACCTGGCTTGAATATCTGACGATATGGAACGGCAGAAACACATCCGCAGAGGATGTGATCCGGATCCATAACGAGACCGTATCTGTCATGCGGAGCGGAATCGCATTTTACGACCCCGAACAGGGTATCAGGTGAGTTATGGCCGGTATCGCATCCGATATGATCCGGGGAAACACCGACACGATCCTGTTGCGGTTTCTCTGTGAGAAAGACAGCTACGGCTATGAAATCAACAAACAGATCCTGAAACTGACAGACGGTCAGTACGGTCTGAACGAGGCAACACTGTACACCGCATTCAAGCGGCTTGAACGGGCCGGATACATCACCTCCTACTGGGGAGATGAGAACCAGGGAGCCCGCCGCAGGTATTACACCGTTACACAGGAAGGGCGGGCTGCCTATGAGGCAAACCGGAATGAATGGCAGAATGCGAAACATCTGCTGGAAAGGCTGATCGAAGATGGAAAAGATTAACGAATATCTGAATCAATGCTTTGGACCGTATGTCATGAGCACGGAGCTGGAGAACCTGAAAGAAGAGATTCTTGCCAATGCGACCGATCATTACAATGATCTGCTTTCCCAGGGAAAGTCTGAGGCAGAGGCAGAGGAAACCGTACTGGCATCCCTTGGCGATATCAGGGGACTGCTTCAGGAGATCGGTGCTCCGAAAAAGGAAACAACATCCCGGTCTGCCCAGTTTACCCTGGACAAGGATCTGATCCGCGACTTTGCGGATTCGGTAACGGGTATTTTTACCCGGGCGCTCGACAGCCTGGGACATGACGGAACACGCACGGAGGTATACGCCAACATTGAGAAGATTGAGATCCACGGTGTCAGTGTGGATATCGCAGTGCTTCCCTCCAGTGATGAGCTTGTTCATGTATGCGCAGAGGGAAATCAGGATGAGATCAGTTTTGAAGTCGTTGATGACACCCTGATCATCAGGGAAGTCCTGTCGGGAAATCTCATCTTCCGCAGTGGAATGGATCTTGCGCTGGAGGTGCCCTCATCCCTTCGCACGCTGGATGTGCAGGTGGTATCCGGTGACCTCAATATGAGCGGGATATCACTGGAGAAACTCGGCTTTCAGAGTACCAGCGGTGATCTGACGATCCGTCATGGTTCCCTTGGCACACTGTATATGCGAAGCTTAAGCGGGGATGTCTATGCCCGGCTGAATGATCTGGATTCCTTTGACGCAAAGCTTGCGAGCGGGGATGTCGATGTCAAATGTATCTATGGCGGCGAATTCTCCGCAGAAACACAGAGCGGTGATATTGACGCGGAAATCGGAGAAACCGTAACTTCCTTCTTCGCCAAAGCCACCAGCGGGGATGTATCGGTAAAGCTCCCGCGCAGACTTCGCATCGCTCCGAACCTCAGCTCGCTGTCCGGTTCCATCGATACCGGTATTTCGTCGGATCCCGATGGACTTCCGGTTACGGTACGGACCATCAGCGGGGACATTAAGGTCCGCCGGAAATAAATAATCATCCGGTTGTTATACCGGATGCGGTTACGGCATCTGATCCGTATCTGTAAGACCTGAGTGGTATATGTCTTCGGACATATACCGTTTTTCTTGAGTAAACTGTGCATTCACAAGTACCCGATAAAAAATTTGTGATTTTTTCGCAAATAAGTGTTCCACTTCTTCAAAACAGCGCTATTATGGAATTGCGCTCAAGAACCCCTCGGGGGTGCAGTACCCCGTCCAGAGCGTACCGTGCAAAAGGAAGGTTGGACAATATATCACATGCACTGTATATTGACCAACCGAAATGTCTGAGCAATTTCAACCTCTACAAAGTTGCTCAAACAAGATCCCTTACCTGGATGGCAGGCTCCCTGATGGCCTGCCATCCCCATTTTTTTATCCGTGATATACAGAACTGACCGTTCCCCAGGGAATGGTTTTATCGTCTTTTCAGGATTTCGATGCGTTTCATAGAGCGGCGAAACCGATCGCGAGTCAGTTCAGGCGGACGCAGAACGTGATAAAAAACATGAAGGATGCGCTTAGGATATGAATTGTTATCTGAATGGCGGAAAAACATGCATGTATACATCCATTAAGCGGTATTGAATGGTACTATTTAAGTGAAAGAGTACCGCAGGATCGTGGACATGTTCAGAGAAATCGATGACCGGTACCCGGAAATCGCGCATCCTTACGAGCCGGTCAAAGGCGGAAAACATTATAAGCGGATCAAACTGCCGCCTTTTCTTGCGCTTATCGGAACAGTGCTGCTGATGCCGCTGATTTATTATCCTGCCGCACAGACTCCGGAACCGGAAGCTCCGGTGCCCGAAATCGAACCTGCGGCACCGATGCCGGAAGGAGAACCACATCCCCGTCCGGTACTGCCGCCCGCAAAAACGCCGACCCCAGCACCAGAACCAACCGCGACCCCGACCCCGACGCCGACGCTGAGACCAACACCAGCCCCGACGCTCATACCAACGCCAATACCAACACCAATACCGGAAGAGATACTGCCGCTGCCGCCGGCACCGGAACCGACCCCAATACCAGCATCAACTCCGGAATCGACTGCGACCCCAGAGGTAACTCCCACACCGACCCCGGAAGTAACACCAACTCCGACACCTACACCAACTCCGACTCCAACACCGACCCCGGCACCTGAAACAGAAAATCCTCCCGAAGTCAGTGTGCAGGATTGGATCGAGATGGGACAGGACAGTGACCGTATAATGTGGTTTGTCAGCCGCGGTTTTGAGGTCACCCTGAAAGACGCATGGGACGGCACGGTTACGGTTCAGCTGTATGTGGATGAAGGAAGCGGATATGAATCTGCCGGAGAGAACGGATACAGGGAATATGAAGGTACCGAAGAGGAAGGCGGCACATGGGAAGACTATGTTCTCTATATATTCGGTGACGGTTCGGACGATTTTAAAACAGCGGACGCAAAGCTTGTGATGAACTATACAACGAAGGATGGAATATCCGGACAAACGGAAAGCGATGTATTCAAGCTGGCAAAGGGCAGCTTTGTGACAATCGGGGATGTGTACAGGGATGGATCATCGGCTGTGAAGGTCCGGATTACTGCGGCGCCTGAGGCAGGCACAGCGGAGTCATTGACTCATGAAGGGAATACGCTGAAATTGACTGTCGATGGTGAAAGCCGGACATTCAATACGTCGGACATTACACAATCCGAGCAGGACGAGCAGGACATTATCCTGACATACGATACAGGGATGGAGATACCTGCAGGAACACCGTATTCACTCGATGCGGGTTTCTCATGCGTTCTCGAAGACGGCACAGTTCTGCCGGGGTATGTGTATCAGGAAGGCACACTCGATTAACAGGAAACCAGGAGGGAAACAGGATGAAGAAAACGAAAAGTACGATAGGGTTTGTGATTGCGATACTCATGATTATTCTGCTCGCAAATCCGGCATGGCTTCCGTTCTCACAGGAAACAATCGCAAAGATCAACGAGATCCGGCAGAACAGCTTTCTGCTGGAAGGCAACTGGAAATTCACAATGGCGCATCTTCTGAATCTTCTGTTTGCCTTTGCGATCATATGGGTGATTTATACCATTCTGAAATTCATACTTGCGTGGACCGGTGACCGGAACGAACGTTCGCGTACGATATCGGGGCTTCTGACCGGGCTCCTGCGGTATCTCGCTGTTATAACAGCAGTGATCTGGGGGCTCAGTATTCTTGGCGTGGATACTATGGCCGTACTTGCCGGAGTCGGAATTTTAGGGCTTATTATCGGATTTGCAAGCCAGAGCCTGATTGAGGATATTATTACGGGTCTGTTCATCATTTTTGAACATCAGTACTCCATCGGCGACATCATTATTCTGGATGACTTCCGCGGCACCGTGCGGAATATCGGTGTGCGCACAACGGTAATTGAGGATGCCGGAGGAAATCTGAAAATCGTGAATAACTCTGATATCCGCAATTTTCAGAACCGCTCCCGCATTCGGTCACTGGCTCTATCTGAGCCGTCCGTGTCCTACAGCACGGATCTTAGGTATCTGGAGGAAGTGCTGAAGAAAGCACTGCCAAAGATGTATCAGAAACACAGCGATCTGTATCTGGAAGAGCCTGTTTATTACGGCGTCACACAACTTGGGGACTCCGGAGTAACCGTCCGCATCGGGGCGTATGTAAAGGAAGAGAATATATTCATTGCCCAGCGTCAGCTGAACCGTGATCTTAAACTGCTGTTTGATGAAAACGGAATCGAAATCCCGTTCCCGCAGGTGGTTGTGCACAACGCAGACTGAATCTGCAGTGTGAATTAAGATGCACTGTATATTGACCAGCACAGATGTCTGAGCAAACTGGATTGCGCAGACACAGATCCCTGGATGGCAGACTTCGGGCAGCCTGCCATCCCCATTTTTTTATTCGTGATATACAGGATTGACCGTTCCCTGGGGAACGGTCTTATCGTTTTATCTGTATAAGAGGCAGGTAAACAGGCATGAGTGTAAAGCAGATTGCGGTAAAGTGTCCGGAATGCGGCGCAACCCTGAACATTGAAGAAGACCGTACCCAGGCTTTCTGTACATATTGCGGCACCAAGGTACTGGTACATAACGAAAATGAACATATCTACCGCAATATTGACGAGGCAGGAATCGCACGGGCAAAGACAGAGCGCATCGTAAAAGAGAAACAGATGGAATTTGCGGAGCGCCGGTGGATCGCACAGGAAAACCGAAGAAAGAACAGGGTGAAACTTGCGCTGGCATTGGGTACGATCGGTGTTCTGATGATGATCATCGGGTATATGGGCGGACATGCCGGCGGGGATTCGGATTCAGGGCTGTATATGCTGGCGATGGTAGGGATGCTGGTGCTGGAGGCAGCCGCATTTATTGCCTTGTCCAATAAGGATGAAGAAGATAACGGCAGTATCTATTCCGATACTGCGACACTTCCGGATATCGCCTGGAATTATGAACGGAAGGACTATAAGGCAGTAGAGACGGTATTACGCAGTGCGGGCTTTACCAATATCCGGTGTGTACCGCTCAATGATCTGTCATTGGGGGTGTTATATAAACCGGGTATGGTAGAGTCTCTGACCATAAACGGAAAGGATAATATCAGCGCAACCAGGAAGTATCCCAAGGATGCGCAGATTGTGATCTCCTATCACAGCAGGGGATAATAAGGTCTAGTACAGGCGGTTAACTTACAGATAATAGTTAATCGTCTGTTTTCATCTGCAATCCGGTGAATAAACAGACGCAGAGTAACTAAAAGTAACGATAGAGTAAGACAACAATAAAATAGAGTTTATTACAAATGGTTTATTACAAATTAACGTTGTGCAAAAAAATGTAAGTGAGTGACTATAATAATATTATTGATAGTGAAGATTTATATGGAAGTGTTTGCAAAACAAAAACTCCCCGTCGGGAGTCATTGCTCACACACTGTGAATTCGTCAAAGACGATAAGTTCGCAAAATGCTTATTTGAACTTGCTATGTGAATCTTGCTGGTAACAAGACAATTTCTTTATAGATCACGGACATGAAATTGTCAATGCATCATCTCTGTATTACTGATTGCACATCATTGGAGGGACAGTATGAAGAAAAACGGAAATGATAAGCGTAAGGGTAATTATTACATCGGATTGGATGTCGGCACTGATTCTGTTGGATGGGCAGTAACAGATCATGACTATAATGTCCTGCGCTTCAAAGGAAAATCAATGTGGGGAGCCAGGCTGTTTGAAGCTGCGAATGATGCTTCGGAGAGAAGGGCTGCGCGCACTTCAAGAAGAAGGCTGAACCGCAGGAAACAGAGAATACTGATTTTGGAAGAACTGTTTGCAAAAGAGATTCTGAAAAAGGATCCGAATTTCTTTGTTCGTCTGCATGAATCAAACCTCTGGCAGGAGGACAGAACGGACAAAAACTGCAGTTATGTTCTGTTCAACGATCCTGATTACACGGATAAGGATTATCTGCGCGAGTATCCCACAGTCTATCATCTGCGCAACGACCTGATTCATAATACGCAGCCGCATGACCCGAGACTTGTCTTTCTCGCGCTTCATCACATCTTTAAGAGCAGAGGTCATTTCCTTTATGAAGGATCGGAAAATTCCGAAGAAGGAAAGACACTGGAGGAACCCAAATAATTAAAAAAGCCAACAGAGTTGGAGTCTGTTGGCTTAATTAGTGCTTGCTGACAACGAATTTTTCTTATGCGAGCGGATCGAACTGCGTGGGGTTCTGATGCAGGGAATGATAGGCTTTCCATAAGTTCATATGATCCTTCACAGCTTTGTCTGTTGCGCCTTCTCCCCGGAAATTTGACGATATATCGAAAATCTGGTTTTCGGAACTGACACTATCCTGGATTTCTTCAATCATCGAACTTATAAATGTATCATCAAGTGCTTTTCTCTCGCTCAATGCTGTTTCCCAGAATGTAGGGAACCACCAAAGAATATATCTCAATCCGGAAATCTTTGTTATGGTTTCCTTTCCAGGGTGCTGATATGATACATCGTAATACTTTTCCCATCTCCAAAAAGTCTTTCGATGATCATAAGAAGCGGGTCATCATTGTTAAAGGCGGTCCCGGTACAGGCAAGACCGTAGTCGCAGTTAACCTTCTTGCAGAATTAACAAACCGGGGACAGTTAGCCCAATATGTTACACGTAACAGTGCACCGAGAAGTGTCTATAAAGCAAAGCTGAAAGGGGAAGTAAAGAAGAGTTCCATAGATAACCTTTTTCAGAATGCCTGGAAGTATGTGGATGCGCCGAAGAATAGTATTCATACACTATTAGTGGATGAAGCCCACCGGCTTACGGAAAAGTCCGGTATGTTCGGCAACCTCGGTGAAAACGAAATCAAAGAGATTATTGATGCGGCATACTGTTCTGTTTTCTTTATTGATGAGTCACAACGTGTAACACTGAAAGATATCGGTTCTGTACAGGAGATAAAGAAGTGGGCAAATCTTGCCAATGCGGAAGTATATGAAACAGAACTGGTATCACAGTTCCGGTGTAATGGATCGGATGGCTATCTTGCCTGGATTGATAATGTATTAGGAATAAGAGAGACTGCCAACTTTGATATGGAAGGCATCGATTATGATTTCCGTATCTGTGATACTCCGTTTGAAATGCAGACACTGATCAAGGATAAGAACAGATTACATAACCGGGCAAGAATACTTGCCGGTTACTGCTGGGAGTGGCCTAAGGAAGAACGGAATAACAAAGACTACCATGACATCAAGATCGGTGACTTTGAAATGTCATGGAATATGGGAGAGGGCATCTGGGCAATTGATAAAGATTCTTTCAATGAAGCCGGATGTATTCATACCTCTCAAGGTCTTGAATTTGATTATGTAGGTGTCATCATCGGAGAAGACATGAGAGTCTCCGGAGATAAAGTTATAACAGACTTTACCAAGCGGGCTTCAACTGATCAGTCAATGAAAGGTATCAAATCGTACGCAAAGAAAGACCCGAAATACGCGAAGGAAATCAGTGATGAAATCATTAAGAATACATACCGCACACTTATGACCAGAGGCATGAAGGGTTCACGTTATATCCGCATTGTTTAATGATGGACTCTGTCGGCCAGGAATTAATATCATTGCCACTGTCTTTATGTTCCTGCAGGTATGTTTCCTCATCAGTTACTATGCATGCGAGTGTCCCGTATTTAATAAGTTTTTGATAGGTGCTGTCCAGAATAAAGTATTCGTTACATTCGGGGCAGAATCCAGCAGTAAATAAAGCACGAATATAGTTTCCACTTTTGGTGATGATAAGAACCGAGGCGTCTATTTCTTGAATCTGATGACCATGCTTAAAGGATGCTACAACATCCACATTACTGGATCAGTGGAAAGAAATAATCACTGCTGATGAGTTTGATGAACACACTTTGGTGGCGCCTGGAATCATTAAAACTAAAAATAATGGCCGAGGCACTAATTCCCCTGGATCTGATGGAGTTATTTCCAATGGTTCGATTATATATGTTCCTGATAACACCGCTGCAGTTATTTTTAATCAGAATGCAATTGAATACTGTATTTCAAAGCCTGGAGGATATGAGTATGAAGACGGGGATCCAAGCGTTTTTAACGGTGATGGGATTCTGAAGCCGATTACCTCACAGATAAAAAAGCGTTTTGGGTTCGGTGGAATATCTCCGGATAAAAAACAAATTGCATTTGTGAATTTAAGAGAAATACGCTCAATTCCATTTGGTACAAATGGACCGCTATTATTCACAGATGTTGCATATGGTGTAGATTTTGAAGTTCATGCATATGGAATATTTTCTATCAAGATTACGGACTGTGAGAAGTTTGTGAGAAATTATCTTCCTCCCACAATTACTACCTATTCCTTAGATGATACTGGTGCGCGGTATCAAATTGTATCGGAATTTTTGCAGTCGTTTTCTGTTGCTTTGAACTCTTTGTCAACGAAGTATCGTGTATCACAACTTCCTTCGATGGAAAACGAAATCGTTAAAAGAATAATTAGTGATGATACCAGTGTTGCATTATGGGAAGACCGTTTTGGCTTTGCACTGACAAGTGCAGCAATTCAAAATATTGAATTGTCTGATTCATCAAAAGAACTACTGAAGAAATACGCCTCCAAAAAGATGGATCTCAGCGCATATGATGACATTTCACAAAAGTCGTCTGATATTTCTGCTCAGCAGAAAATAGCTGATGGCATAAAAGAAAATGGTTTTGGCGATATGGGCGGAATGCTGTTTGCAATGAATTTTGTGAATGGCCTCGGCGCGAAGGCGGAAACAAAATCGTATTCGGTAAACGAGCAGTTAGAAATCTTGAAGAAACTGAAAGAGACATTAGATGCCGGCATTATCACACAGGAAGAATTTGATGCCAAGAAAAAAGAAGTGCTCCATTTATAACTAATTAGGGAACCAAACGTCTGCTTATAGAAGCTGGATTTAATGAATCGCAAATTAATTTTGATGAAACCGCTGACCTGAAAAAGTCACAGGAAAGTCAAAAGGGAGTTGTGACACAGGTTTCGGTACAAGGAAGAACCAGTTTTGCCGCAAATGAATGGTTTTCTAAAAACTCCCCAATATTGATATTCAGAATGTGCTGTTTATTTACAGGAATGATGTAATTGATTTCTTTCCAGCTAACCTTTTTGCCGTCATCTGTAGTTGTCACATCGTATGAGGTCTTTGCAATATAATGACCTCCTACGTCGTAATAATCTGTTGTCGTTTTGCTTATTGTGTTCTCAAAGAGTTCCGGCTCTGTCTTCAGATAATATTCCACAACATCATCAATATCCTGTTTCGGAGTGAATTGCTTCTCGTCAGACGAGTCAAAGTAATAGAACGCTACGGATTCATCTTCGCTTCCAGGATAGTAACAATCGTATTCCTTGTCATAGTCCCAACTGGATGGGACATCCACAGAAATGCCGGTATCATCAATCGATATCTTCTCAAGCTCCTTAGCCGAGAAATTGAATGGTGTAATATCGTGTTTCTTATAATTGTTTTCCGCGACAGTCTTCACAGGCTGAAATACTGTGACAGCTGCTAAAAATGATGCGCAAAGTACAGAAAAACGTCCTGCTCTATTCATAACTGTTCTCCATTATGTACTGCTTATATTTGCTGTGACTTCATTATAGCAGGACGACTGTATGATAGTGTTACAAATTTTGAACAAGTAGGGATTCAATACGTTTTGTTTCATTGTTCTGTTTACCGTTCCCCGGGGAACGGATTGATAATTATGAAGCTGCATGGAAATCAGGATGATAGTGGATCTTAGGCAGGCAAAAAAATGTACTGCATTACGGTAAAATGATAATAGTACCAGGGAGTTCTTTGATTGAACTCCATACTGTCGGTGTTCAGATCATTTGAGAAACAGAGGAATCGTAAATGCCGGAAGATAACAGGTATTCAAACCATAAGATTATCAGTATCGGAACAACGCTGTTGTTCATATTATTTCTGACACTGACTTGCACAGCGGTAACAGGATGCTCGACTCCGGACCAAAAAAATGAGGAGTTTCCCGCCGTATCTGCGCCGTTGATCACAGGTAATGCGGATGGTTTCGCAGAATCTGTTTCTGCAGAGGAGGAAGTCGAAGAACTGCCGCAATATACTGGGGAGCCGTTTGTCATATTACATGGAGATACTCCGCTGTTTACGGAAGAGGACAAGCGGTCAATTACTGGAGTGGTCTACAGTAATCTGGATGAACTTGGGAGATGTGGACCGGCATATGGAAGGATCGGACCGGAAACAATACCGTCCGTGCAGCGGGGAACGATCGGTGATGTGAAGCCATCCGGATGGCATACGGTCCGTTATGACAACCTGATTGAAGACCGATATTTATATAACCGGTGTCATCTGATCGCATATCAGCTTGCCGGCGTAAATGCAGAAGAGCGCAATCTCATCACCGGAACAAGATATCTGAATATGAATGGCATGTTACCGATTGAAAATCAGGTATTGGAGTATATTAACGGAACAGGAAATCATGTCCTGTATCGCGTAACTCCAGTGTTCGAAGGGGATAATCTTGTGGCTTCCGGGGTAGTGATGGAAGCCTGGTCCGTTGAGGATAACGGGAAAAGTATCCAGTTATGCAGATATCTGTTTAATGTACAGCCCGGTGTAGTCATAGATTACAGTACAGGCGACAGCTATGAAGAAAACATATATTTGCTGGATCCGTCTGAATCGGAGTTTGAAATTATACAAAATGAATCAGGTACGAGAACGATAAGCCGGCAGATGCCGGTAACTGAAAGCATGGATGATATTACCTATGTGCTCAATATTAATACCATGCGGTTCCATAAACCAACTTGTCCCTCTGTTGAAGATATGAAGGAAAAGAATCGGGAATACAGTTACAGTACCCGTGAAGAACTGATTGAACAGGGGTATAAGCCCTGCGGCAGCTGTAATCCGTAAAATGCAGTATGAAGAATAACGGCTCCCCATCATCGGATGAGGAGCCTGTTTTGTTTATTGCCTGTTCTTCTGTTCAGGTGAACAGAAGAGTATCAAGAATGATCTGTTTTTGCGGAAACTATTCCTTCCAGTTTTCCTTAAATTCCACCCATTCGCCGTTCTGATCGGCAATCCAGGCGTTGTCAGAGATGCGATACCAGGTATATTTGTCATCCTTACTGATTTCAAATACCGGAAGAATACTGTTCATATGAATGATACCGAGTTTCTCACCGTCGGTGCTGGGAAGAGAGCGGGTATTGAGATTATCTACTTTTACCTGTGCAGTACCGATGTTCTGGAACGGGATTTCTCCATGTTCCGGGGTTTTGCCTTCCGGTACACCGTTTGGATAACAGGTATCCATGGTGATCGGAATATTATCGGATACCGTTCTGGCAAGATCAATGACTCCGTATATGCCGTTTGTTCCGACAAATGCCTTTCCTTCATATACAGAGGAGGCATCATCGAAGATGAAATCCGTAACTTCGTTTCCGGTTTCATCAATGAAGCCCCATTTTCCGTCTTTTTCCACCGGACAGAATCCGGATTCAAAGTATTTTGCATTGGTATAGACCGCTTCGGTAATGGGCTCACAGGTATTCATGTTATACAGGGCAATCTGTCCCTTATTCACAAACTGTTCGATTGTTCTGTCATATTCGTTTGCCTGTGTGCTCATTGCAGAGAAGCCGTTGACATAATAGTTTACCGGAAACAGACCTTCGAGTTCCTTCTTCTTTTTACCCTGCGCATCATATACGGCATAGCCGAGAATCGTTGCGGTATATGGATCATTGCCGGAAGAAAGAATCTTTACGAGGCAGTTATGATCATAGGCATCCGCAATCGGTGTACCATCGGTAACCGGACTGTTATTGTCTCCATGGTAAAGCTGACCGTTCATGATGTAATAACCGGCTCCGGGTTCTCCACCGACACCGCCATAGTTACCCGGAATCACACCTGTGAAATCCGCATTGAGAATTCCGGTATAGAGGCCAGGGAAATTTATATTAAACCCAAATCCGGTACCCGGATAATAGGAGATTCCTGTGGAAGAAGAGGTGCTCTGCGGAATACACAGGCTGATCTTTTCATTGCCGGAATAATCATAGATGCCTTCAGCTCCGTCACTGATTACCGCAATTGCGTCGGAAGTGTAGGCAGGCACATCTGTGCTGTAAAAATCACCGGCAATGATATATGGCTCCATGTAATGGACATATTCCGGCTTGATGGTATCATCCCATTCCTGCGGATACCCGCGCCGTTCATTGACTGTTGTCTCCGGAATGCCCCAGTAGGGAGTTGCCTCAAGTTCATAGATTCCATCCAGTTTGAGATCTGGTTCCCGCACCCAATGTACAGAAACTGTATCCGCGGAAGCGGAAGGTTCTGCAGATTCCTGCAGTTCTTCGGCCTCCGGTTCCGCAGGCGCTGTACTGCCTCCGGCACATCCGGTAAGCAGACAAAGTGTCATACATATTCTCAGAAGTCTTCTCAGTTTCATGTTGTTTTCTTCCCCCATGTTCAATGAATCAAATGATTGTTTATCTCTGACACTTGTTCGTATCGGACTCCTTTTCAGGATTCCTTCTTCTTCGACTCTATACCCTATATTATAGAAGTTCCGTGATCAGATGCAGTGAAAACCTCAACGATAAACATATGATGTCAGTTCCGTGTTTGATTAATTGTGCATTATGTATCTGCCGGAAACCTCCTGGCAGTTTTTTTGCGTCTGTAATGAGTGATGATTCAGTTACCTGCAGGAGTAAGGTATTGATTCCTGCACGCACTCATCACATAAGGAAAGGAACGAAAAACTATGAAGAAGGCAAAAAGATTCAGTAATTCACTCGTTGTAATCCCGTTGATCTCTGCGTTGTTAACAGGATGCGGATCATCCTCCGGATCCAATCATGCAATTGTAGATTCAAAGGAACCAGCGGCAGCGGAAGCGACTGAGACAGACGCGCCTGCGGCAGATTCCGGCACCACACAGGCAGCGGAACCGAAAGCAGCTGACACAACCATTGAGGAACAGGTCATCTTTGATATGGATGGCGTCAAGATGACAGCACTCTCCTATCAGACCGGCGGATGGACCGGTGATTTCATCAAGGTATTGATTGAAAACAACTCCGGAAAGAAAGTCGGTGTTGGCTGTGATGCGCTGATTGTAAATGACTATATGATCAGCACGCTGTTCAGCTCCATAATTGAAGACGGAATGAAGGCAAATGAAACCGTTGACCTGTACAACTCCCAGCTCAGTGCCGCAGGAATTGAGAATGTTGGAAAAATCGAAGTCAAATTTCATCTGTTTGATCCGGACTCCTTTATGACAACGACTACAGGAGAAACCTATACCATTCAGACAAACCATTTCGATGACATGGATCTCACACCGAATGACGCAGGCAAAGAGCTATATAACGAAAACGGTGTAAGAATTGTCGGCAAATACGTAAATGATGATACGATCTGGGGCAATGCAATTGTCCTGTATCTTGAGAACAATACCGATCAGAATATCGTAGTGCAGTGCGATACGATGGCCATTAACGGATTCATGATGACACCGTACTTCTCCAGTGAAATCTATGCAAACAAACGTGCAATCTCTGAGATCACACTGATGTCCTCGGAACTGGAACAGAACGGCATCGAAAAGGTTCAGGATGTACAGGTCACATTTAATATTCTGAATGCGGAAACATTCAGTAATATTGCGACCAGTGAACCGATCCAGTTCTCTGTGGAATAGAATAAATAAACAAGAGAGATTGTTTTGCACAGGGCAATAAGAAAGGCCTGTATAAAATGTTCAGGAATGCAGGATGATGTTATTGAGAGAATAATCATTGTAATAAAAGGAACACTCGGTAAAGATGCGGATCAGGTTATCTTTCTGCTCCAAATGTAAAGTAGCCTTTACGGCTACTTTTTGCTTAGGCAGTCACTTATCGCCAGTTCAATCTGAAATTCTGAGTTTCTCTTTTTCCGTGCTGATTTCAGTCCGGGAAACGTTCCCTGAGCATTTTCATAAGTTCCGCATGAGAAATGTCTCTTCCGTCAGAAAGCTCGTATTCATTGAGCCAGTAATCACCAGATGAGATGCTCCTGAAGCTGATGCCGGACTTCTGACTCAGCCAATTGCTTACGTCAATGTCGTTCCAGATTTTAAAGTCGGGATCATGTTTGCGGATAAATTCCCTGAGCTCCTTCATTTCGCTGGTGTTTCCGCCGTTTACCTCTTCCAGTTCCTGCTGCGAAACCTTGTTGCTGTTATCCATGGTTTTCATCTCCTTCACTTTTGTTATACGTCAATCACGTGGTAAATTCCACGTATGATCAGCTATTTGGCTAATAGGGCATGTAACACTGAGCACCAGTGAACTTGGAATGAAAGAAAGCTTCATGACACTCGGATTCTATATGTACGGCGGAATCTATGCGCTGTTCTCCGGGAAGAAAGCAGATAATGTTGCGGTTAACTTCTATGCGCCGGATGGCACATTAATCAACACTGCAAACTCAAAAGATCTGGCAGAGTCCAATTAATTATCAGGACCGCAGAAACGAAGACTGGCTGGATTATCGTTCAGCCAGTTTTTTTCTATCTGCCCTTATAAGCAGGATGCACATCCTGCTATTCTGTAATAGCCGGATGTGCGCAAGGAAATATACCGCTATGAAGAAATACACCGTTCTGTTTCTGATGACAGCTGCCCTGATATTCTCAGGGTGTAATAATGCGAATCCTGTTTCTCCTGCGTCAACTGCGGTCACAGAAGAGAGTACCGCAGAGGTACTGACAGAGCGGACATTTCCTGCATCAAAGGAGTATGTAAAACTTACCGGACGGACCGCAGAAGAAAACGGAATCCGCTGGCTGATTCATTCTGCCAGTAAGATCGAATTCAAACTGAAAGGAACATATGCCTCGGCTGTTATTCGAAGTGATGCCTCCATAAATGGGGAAGAAGAACACCTGGCAAGAATTGCCGTATACGTAAACGGCGAACGTACGTTGGATCATATCGTACGCCAGGAAGAGGAAACCATTGAACTCTTTTCTTCAGAAGAAGAGAAAGAGGTGGAGATTGCCATTATCAAGCTTTCGGAAGCGGCGCATTCCATCGTTGGAATCAAGGAAATTCAGGTTACGGCCGCTTCTGATATTGCGCCGCTTCCTGAAAAGGACAGGAAGATTGAATTCATCGGCGATTCCGTAACCTGCGGATATGGTGTGGATGATGAAGATCCATCCCATGACTTTTCCACTGCGACAGAAGATGCCGAAAAGACCTATGCTTATAAAACTGTGGAAGCACTGAATGCGGATTACAGTGTTGTCGCTTACAGCGGGTATGGCATTGTGTCGGGTTATACCGCAGACGGCACAAAGGAAGAGGCCATGCTGGTGCCGCCTGTATATGAGCATCTGGGCAAAAACAACGGCAGTGCAGATCATGTACTGGATCTTTCTGCGAAGTGGGATTTTACGGAATTTGTCCCGGATGAGATCGTGATCAATCTTGGTACCAATGATGCGACATATACGCTGCACGATGCCGCAAAGGAAGCGGAATTTGTATCGCTCTATGTGGACTTTCTGAAAACCGTGCGAAAGGATAATCCCAATGCCCGCATTACCGCTTCGCTTGGCGTCATGAATGATGATCTGTATCCTGCGGTTGAGGAGGCAGTGAAGCAGTATATTGCGGAAACTGGGGATGAAAATATCTCATCGCTGCATTTTACACCCCAGGATGGCTCCACCGGCTATGCGGCGGACGGGCATCCCGCAGAGGCAACCCATGCCCTTGCGGCGAAGACGCTGATTGACCATCTGCGTCAGAACTGAGAGAACTGCGAGGGATTGATAATTAATAATGACAGAGATATAGTAATGATAGTTAGCGAATTCTAACTATCTACGATGTTTATTTGCAGAGCAGGATTCGAATGATTTCGGGACCTGCTCTTATCTGTTTTAAGGGAAAGGAAGAGGTCAGATCTATGACAGCGCTGTTATCCATTGCCGGATGTGTACTCCTGTTTCTGGGTATCTGGGGTGTAACGGTTACACTGCCGACAAAGCTGCTTGCCGGATATTTTCCGAAGGATGTACAGGAGAAACTGAAGCCAAGGCTCGACAGTCTTCCGATGTCACCGAAACGGGTACTGGGCTGGGTGATCCTTGTACTGTTCATTGCCGGGTATATCGGGCTGTTTGTGTATGCCGGAATCGATGGGCTTCGTCATGGCTTTACCTTCCGGCAGTTCTTCGTCCGGTTTCTGACCATCGGTGCGGTGATCAAGGTATTTGATATCGTCTGTCTGGATTATTTCCTTCTGACAAAGACACACTTCTTTCAGCATTACTTCCCGGAGACCGAAGGGTGTGAAGGATGGAAGAACTTTGGATACAACCGTAAACAGCAGATCGGACAATGTATCAAGATCCTCATCGGCAGTGCCATCACTGCCTGGATCTTCTCGCTGTTATAGGAACCATGGCAGGCACTGCCGATGAGCTTAATAAATCATTTAACTTCAGGAGGATAACCGTATGCTGTTAACCATATTTCTGACAATCGTATTCTGTGCCGCAATGGCGATGATGTTATTTGCGGCAGTAGCGTTTATTCAGGACAATAAATTCTTTTCCACTGCCCCAAAGGAGGCAAGAGAAGTGATTGTACAGAGAGAGGATGAACTCTTCTATGGCGCACATGCGATCGGATGGACACTGTTTATCATGAGTGTTCTGATGATCCTCGGTGTATTTGTGATTGCCGTATGGGATGGTGTACGAAGCGGATTTACCTTCGGGCAGTTCTTTGTACGCTTTCTGACGATCCTTACGGTCTATAAGATCTGTGACATGGCGCTCATTGATAACTTCCTGCTTTTGAAATTCCACTTCTTCCAGTATTACTATCCCGAGGCAAGAGATGTGATGCAGGGAAGGAAGTACGGATTTAATATTAAGAGCCAATTGCTGAAACTGTTTGTCATCTTCCCGGCCGTATCTGCACTTGCGGCCTGGATCTGTACAAAGCTGTAATAAATAACGATAAGAACGATGAAACACTGACTGGAATATCAAACAGAATGGGAGGGTTTATGATTCGTGCGGCACTTCTCTGCGGACTGGTGGGGCATCTGCTCTGCTGGTACTGCGACATATTACTTACCTATACCCCCGGGCATCGCTTTCACGCGGAACATATCAAAGACAATGCAAAACTGGCAGAGGTATTTTCCGACCTGGACCCAAAGCGGGCAATGCGGTCTCTGTTGCTGGGCGTTGCGGCAATTACCCTGGAAGTTATAGGACTTGCAGGAATTGCCTGCTGGATGTATGCCTTCAGCCCGGTATGTGCAGTTATCATTGCCGTAAGTGCCGTGGTATTCGGAGGTTTTGGAAGTGCGCATCATGTGATCTGTGCCTTCCTAGAATGGATGTATGTGAAACAGAATCGTACCGAAGAATCCCGGGTCCTTATTCTGGAGTTCTTTAAAAAGACCGCTGTCACAATGATCGTCTGCTATATCGGACTGCTACTGGCATCCGGAACACTTCTGTATGCGGTTCTTTCCGGTATGACATCACTGCCCTGCTGGGCAGCGATATTCAATCTTCTGCCCGCATTTGCCGTCCTGATGCCGCTCCGTACGGCAGGAGCCGGCAATATTGCCGGTGCCTTCATGTTTGCCGGTCTTCTGTTTCTGATCTGAGTGATTGTGACAGGGGATCCGTGGAGTTTTTTCCGGAAGTAACGTATAAAAATTGTAACGAGTGTAAAAACTATGGAAGACAATAAGAAGGTTTCACAGAAGGAACTCGAAAACGTCAGCGGCGGCTGGGAAGACCAGACAAACGAAATCAAGGAATTCATCCGTAAACATGATCCGGACTATAAGATCTACAACAATTTTGATGTGAACCGGTGGCTCATGGAAGAATCCGGGCTCGGCCTGAAGAGCGTTGCGACCGGTGACAGCTGGTTCAACGAATACAATCTTGCCGGCGGCGGATATCTTTCGCATTCTGAGCTTATGCAGAAGCTCCGGGAAAAGTTCGGAGACTGATCTGTTTCCCAGTATCAGCGTTCAATAAATGTATCCAGGTGCTGCCCCAGCATATCTGAGAAAGCATCTTTTTTCTGAAATCAGGCAGGAGGCAAGACAGATATATGAACCCTTTAAACAGACAATGGTTTTACAGAGCGTTTCGAAAAACACTTACCGCATCACTTGGCAAAGAAGCCGCAGATCAGATATGGAACAATGCCGGAAATGAATACCGTAAGATTCTGACATCCAGGCCGGATCTGAAACGGCATAACGGTGCAATGGTGCTTCCTGCCGTTGCGCTTTACCGTGTGCTGACTGCGGGAGGGCATGACGCCGAAGGACTTCTGAATGGGTATGGTGATGCGATGGGAAAACGGTTCGCAAGAATCATTCATAGTCTCACGAGTCTTCCGGGTGCGGACCTTTTTGTATGGAACCATGTGGATGCGGTCATGAAACGGGCAAGCAGTGAAAAGCTGGGTTATCGAAGTGAACTTGTTTCAGACCCTCCTGACATGTATGGGGTGGATATTCTTTCCTGCCCTTACCATGAACTGGCAAAGCAGCTTGGGGATGAGAGAGCTGTGCTCTGTATCTGTCATATGGACAAAGAATACTCAAAAGGGTTTAAGCATATCCGCTATGAACGTTATTCTGCGGTCTCTGAAGGCGCAAGGGCCTGTGAATACCGGCTGCGCTTTGATCCGAAGAAACCGTGAGGGACAAGGGAAATCAGATTCTGACGTAACGGTCTCTGCGTAGTACAATGAACCCTGAAATCCAATTGGATAGAGAATATCAGATCGGAGGTATTGGAAATGAAAAAAGGAAAAGTATTGATTCTGACGCTTCTGTCAGCGCTGTTAATTACACTGAGCGGATGCGCACAGTTCCAGTCCACACTGAATGAACTGCAGGGAAACCTGGTAGGTGTTTCATTTACCATGGAGACCTATGATAACTATGGGCAGCTTACCCTCACTGCCAAGGGAGACAAGATCAAGCTTACCGGCAATAAGATTGAGGAAATGATTGCGACGGATGACGGCTGGGTACGCCATTATGAAATGTCCTCTGTCATGACGGTAACGATTGACGGAAAGGAAATGGAAACCTGCGGTGATACCGTAATCTTTGCGGAAAAGGGACTGGAAAAGGCAATGGACTTTACCACCTCTGAGTTTATCAACAGCCATGCCGAGATGGGCGATATCACGGACAATACTGTGCTTGCCTACTGGATCAACGGATATAAAAACAAATTCGGCAAGAGCCGTGTTGTTGTCATCAAATCACAGATGGGACAGCCCCTCTGTGTATACCAGGGAAACAAGGTATACTGGGAAATCCCGGAGGACCTTCCCAAGACCACAAAGTTAATGATCGACGGCAAAGCGCTGTATATTCACCGCGCGAACTTCCAGATCATTGATAAGGGACTGCTGGACTGAGTAACAACGATTCTTGAAAAAACGCATTGCATGCAAAAAAGCCATTCATTAATGGCTTTTTTCAAAATAAGGAAAGGAAGAGAAAAGGGATGGACTAAAGACTACAGAAAACAATTGAGTGTGCCGAAGAGAAACTGAGTGATCGGTAATTAAAGGTTGTTCTGTACTGTCATTCCGATGAAGGATAGTATGAAAGTGAAGTGAATGGATGACAGAAGAATCATTCTAGGAGGGATAATCATGGGACTGTTTGACAGACTGAAGAAAAAACAGGAACCGGAGAAGAAACCGGAGACCCCGGCAATGGAGGAAGCACCCGGCTGGGACGCCATAGAAGCGGAGATGCTACGGGTTTATCCGGGACAGACCAATCCGAAACACTATGCCCCGATGATCAAATGGATCTTCGGCGGACCGGATCCGCTGGATGGAATCAGTGTCTATGACGGCGGTGATTTCTGGCATTTTGTGACCTTCGGACAGACCGAGCTGTATCAGAAGGAAAGCGAAGACAAAGAATGGAGCGGTTATGGCTATGAACTGACGTTCAAGCTGAACAAGGCATGCTGTGAAGATACAGAGGCAGAGATCCGCTGTGTCTGCGGCATCCTGCAGGCAATCGCACGGATTACCTTCAAAAGCGGTGAGACCTTTGGACCGGATGAATTTATCTATACAAGGCAGACAGACGGCATTGACGCAAAACAGAAGTCATTGATCACCGGGTTCATCACCGTCAGTGATCCATCGCTCCAGACGATCGATACACCGCACGGACGGGTCTGCTTTCTGGAACTGATCGGAATGACCGATGCCGAACTGCGTACGCTCTCGAACCGGGATTCCGTAAAACAGATCTATGCGGAGCTTGGCAGTGATATCACCGATTACCGGAGAACATCCTTACGGTAAACGATCATTAACGGAACCAGGCATGAAAAGGGCAGATCCCGATACGGATCTGCCTTCGTCATTTTCAGACCTGTGAATAACAGGTATTGACCGCATACATCAGATTGATGCGGATCTGTTTCAGGAGTTCGTCGGAGAGACGGTCATAGTCCTGCTTTCTGCCGATGGAGCGTGCTTCATACGGCGGGCTGTCATTCCAGGATCCCATCGCCCCAAACACATCGGCCCGTGATACGGCATTCAGGATATTTCCATACGGTGCCGGAAGATCCTGGAACTGCGGTTTCTTACCGGCAGGTATTTTTCCTTCCAGCAGGTCCTTTGCGTCCTGGAAACAGTTCGCAAAGAACGGCTCTCTGATCGCAAGCGCAAGTTCTTTGATCTGCGTTAATACAGTCTTGAGTTCTTTGGTATGGTCCGTCCATACCGGAAGCTGTTCCAGAGAGTGATTCATTTCTGACTCCCGGTAGACAACACGCCAAGCATTTTTATGTTTCAGCCATGTCCATTCCGGATCCATGCGCAGCACGGTGCCGCCGTCCTGCACAAGGGCCAGAAATCCCGAGGAGGTATTGATAAATCCAAGCAGGCTGCGGTCCTTTACGGAAACCGGAAGATAGAGACGGATAGTGTTCATTCTGCGCTTTCGGCTGATTTTGTACCATTCCTCCGGTGACTCCGCACATCCAAAGCCATTACAGAATACAAATCTGCGTTCCGCAATATAGGGCGAACGTTCCATGGCAAATGGGGTCTGTTCAGACAGTGCCTTATTTGTACACAGGGCAATGACGCAAAGATCATGAATCTCACCGTTCATAGCAGTAACCTCCGGAATCAGCGGACAGCTGATATTAACAATACTGTAATACAGATTTCATAGTGGAAGAAACAGAACAGCTGCCGCTTTTCCTTTATGATTTAATAAGAGAAACCAACAGAAAGGTATTCGTATGGATAAGCCCCTTTTGAAATTGATGTTCAGGACAGTGATTGCGATCTGCGCATCGGTTCTTCTGTTATTCGGTGTTTCAAAGTGTCAGGGTCCGCTGCCGGAAGCTCCGGCGGAAGATACTGCATATACCGATGTGGTGATTCTTTCCACAACGGATATGCACGGCAAATGCTGGGAAACCAATTTACTGACGGATCTGCCGGAACCCCATAACATGCTGAGGGTATCGACGGCCGTGAATACGATGCGGGATGAATACGGCAAAGAGAATGTCATTGTCCTCGACAACGGCGATCTCTTTGAAGGAGAGGCAATTTCCGAACTGCATTTGGATCAGTATGAAGCCGGGACTTCGGATCTTCCGCCGGTGATGGCGGTGTGTCTTACACAGATCGGTTATGACGCCTTTGTCCTCGGCAATCATGAATTTGATTTTGACTGGGATACCATGAACCGGATCTATACGTATTTCGAAGAGAATGGTGTAACCGTACTGTCCGCCAATACGCTCTATGACGGAAGCGACGGCGTGCATGAAGAAGGGGAGAATGTATTCACACCTTATATCACCCGAACTGTTACAGTAAACGGCAATGAACATACGATCGGAATTCTCGGTCTTGAGAATGTGGATATCTCAAGATGGGAAACCGAAGACAAGTATCCCGGCATGCGGTTTACCCATCCGGGGAATGAAGAATGGTCCGTTGCACAGGAAGCGGAATACTATCTTTCAAAGATGAAAGAGGAAGGCTGTGAGTTTATCACCGTCTGTTACCATGGCGGACTGGGGAACGATGAAGGACAGCTTTCCTTCGGAGAAAACACCAACCATCAGGGACTCCGCCTGATTCAGGAGACTTCGGGAATCGACCTGTTAATTATCGGACATGATCACAACAGCCAGTATTCCAATACGTATTACCGCAATGGCGAAGATGAGGACGTCCTGCTGGTCAACGGCGGCGGCCAGGATCTGACGCAGAGTATTGTCCGATTTAAAGAAGGAGCCAACGGGGAACTGAAATGGGAAATCGTAAGCAGTGAGAACCGGAAGCTTGATGACTTTGCGGCGGATGAAGAACTGCAGGAAATCATCCGTCCGTATGCGGAAGATGCCGGGGTGATGGTGAATGAACCGATCGGAACCCTGCTTGGAAGCTGGGATGGAAATCAGAACTTCTATACCGAACAGACCGACACCATGGACATTGTCCTTAAATCAATGATCGAAACCGGAACGAAGGCCATGGCCCAGCAGACTGCCGGAAAGGAAGCGGCATTCTTTGAAAAAACAAAGACAGACCATACCGACATTGATTTCTCTGTCAGTACGGTTACCGTCCGGGACAGCTATACCGCAGTGCCCGGAGAAATCAGCCGGAAGGATGCGTACAAGATATTCCGCTATACCAATGAGTTATATGTTGTGCCGATCAAAGGAAGCGCAATCCGCGCGGCGCTGGAAGAAAATGCCTCACAGCGTCTCAAGGCCCGTGTGCTGAACGGAACGCCGTATATCTATCAATTTGATGACATCTATACCGATCTTATCTTCGGCGGCCTCAGTTTCACCTATGATCTTTCAAAGCCTGCGGGTACGAGGGTGAATATCACCGGATTTTCAAACGGCCGGGAATTCCATGACGATGCGGTCTATCTTGCGACAGTCAGTGATTACCTCCTCGGAAATGAACAGTGCGGTCTGCGTGACTTTACGGAAGAGGACAGTGTTCTGGATAAGGAGATCCGCATTGTGGATGGTCTCATCGCCTATATCAGAGACACCAGCGAACAGTATGGCGGTGTATCTACTGATTCCTTTGACTGGCACTGGGAGGCGGATTACAGCCTGACACCGGAGAATACGAAACCGTATGAGGGACCGATTTATGCGCAGCTTGCGCAGAATCCGGAAGACGGAAAAACCTATGTGCTGTATCACGAAGCCAGCGGAAGAATTGTGGTCGAGGACAGCGGGAAACTGAGCACGGTGCCGCAGAACGCAACGCAGAATTATCTGGTGGCAGACCCGCTGCCGGACAATGTCATGTTGTTTACCGTGAATGTGGTAAGTGAGGATTGTATTACCCTGCGCAATGCGGAAGGAAAGTATCTGAAAAACGACAAGCTTGCCTGGGCAGACACAATGGAAGAAGGCATCACCACATGGCGGCTGAATGCGCGCAACGGCGCATGGCAGCTGCTCACTGCCGGAGATGACAGGGCAAGGGCACTGGAGATCTACAAGAACAACCTGTCGACCTATGCGGCTGAGCCGCGCGACAACTTCTGCTTTAACTTCTATGAGCCGTTATCCCGGGACTGATACACGGTGAATGCGGATCATTCGTTACAATCAGGAAACAGAATAACGGATGATGTATTTCCTGATGCCGTGTGCAACTGCCGGCCGTTTATCAGCCCGCAAAGAAAGAAATGAACAATTATTTCCTTGAAGAAAGAGCGGAATGGTACTATTACAGAAAGTGCAGAGAGTACAGTTATTGCACGATATACACGGGCAACAGGAGGCACACAGATAATGACAGACGAACATGAGGGAGCCATTGGGGAATTCCTGAACCGGCTTCCGCGGGAGATGCTGGAACTGACCCTGGAAGCGGTCCGTCTGAAGGAACGGATGGAACAGGAAACCGACGAAATTAAAAAACGGGAGATGGCACGGCAGCTGAATATCCTGAATCAGGAGATCATCCTGAGCGCAAGGGAAGACCATTCCATGGCCAGCTGAAAAATTAATACGAAATAACGAATAAATACATCGAAAACACAGAGAATCTGATGTACAATGAAACCCCGGCCGGAAAGCCGGGACACATGAATGAATCATCCGGATACTATGTCTTCCAAAAATATGATGTAATAGAAGAGAGGTAATGTGCACATGAGTGAAAACAAATCGATTCTTACAGAAGTACAGAAGGCTGTCGCCGATGTAAAAGCCGGCAAGCCGGTGGATGAAGCGTTCGCGGGCGTTCTTTCCTTAAGCAGGGAATGGGCCGGAGAGGCTGTGAAGTCTGCGGAAAACAGCGAGATCTACGCGAAAGTTCAGGACGCCGTAAAGAAGGTCAAGGATGGAACCAACATCGATGAGGCATTCGCGGAAGTCATGAAGTTCTCCAAGGAGCGTGTGACAGAAGTCCGCAAGGCTGCGGAAAGCGGTGAGCTGCTCGCAAAGGTCCAGGAAGCCGTACAGCGTGTCAAGGACGGCACCAATGTTGATGAAGCATTTGCGGATGCGATGAAGTTCAGTAAGGAAAAGGCATTCGAACTGCTTCAGAGCGCAAAGAGCAGCACCTTATTCCAGAACATGGTCAGCGCCATCAACCAGATCAAGGAAGGCAAGGATATTGATGAAGCCTTCGCGACGCTTGTAAAGAAGGACGAGAAGCCGGAAGACAAGCCGCAGGAATAAGCATTCCGTTTATAGTCACAGAAACAAGGCCGGAGAAATCCGGTCTTTTTCTATGAACAGTATGTCGCGTGATAAACAGCGCCCTTCATGAAACAGGGATGCAACTCTCCGGGATTGACCGTTCCGCGGGGAACGGAACTACAGTGAAAACAGAGAAACCATACTGAGCATTCCTGATGAGGAGGGAACGATCATGAGAAAGCAATTCACGGTATTTCTTTGCGCGGTCCTGCTTGCCGGATGCGGCGCAGGCACCGCACCGTCGGTATCAGGGACAACGGCAACAGCAGCCCCGGCAGTGCAGACTGCAGCACCGGAAAAAACGCCGGAGCCGGTGAAAACGGAATTCAATACGTCCGGGACGATTGAAGAAACGACACTGTTTGAACAGGACGGCATAATCGTCAGGGCGATGGACCTGTCCTATGAAAACAGCCGTGCCAGGCTGCTGGTCAATGTGGAAAACAACAGCGGAAGAGATGTTCAGATCCTTTCCGGCACGATGGGATATTCCTGCAATGCGATAAATGGCTGGATGGTTCATGACGGATGGATCAACCTGGAAGTACCAGCAGGGAAGAAGGCAAACGGCAATGCTTACTTTGACTATGCGCCGATGCTGGCGTGTGGGATTCACGGCATTGAAACCCTGTACATGTCCCTGCAGGTGGAATATGACGGAGATTATTCCTCCACGAGGACACTGGATCCGGTGGAGATCCGGACCAGCCTTGCGGACGCCGGGGATGAAGACCTTCCGTTTGATCAGGTATCGACAAATCTTCTGAATGCCTGGAAGGGGAATCGGACACTGCAGTTTTATGACAACAATGAACTGTTTAATGCGGCTGGAATCCGGATCACCGGTGCAGCTTATTTCACCGACCCTGACAATAAGAAATACCTGGTGCTGGAACTGTACAGTGACGCAGATCAGGTACTGGATGTGGATACGAAAAACATCGCCGCAAACGGATTCTCCCTGTGCAGCGGAAGATGGTCCAGCAATGACATCATGCCTGGCAAACGGGATTATATGACCCTGGAACTTACCATGATGAAGGATGAAGACGACTGGAAGGCAATGGGCATTACCGATGTGACGGATATTACCCTTGATGTGGGAGTCCGCAACACCAACTATGACTACATCAGTCAGCCTTCTCCGATCGCAATCCATGTCTCGGACAGCGCAGGCGCAGGTGAACCTGCGGCGGCGGATGGCAGTGAGCTCTATTCCGGAAACGGTGTCCGGATCATTTCAAAGGGACTTTCCGAAGACAGCATTTATGTAAAGTGGAAACTCCTCATTGAAAACAGCAATGAGTTTGAAATCACGGTCACGGACGGCTGGGGAGACAAGCTCTCCATCAACGACTATATGGTCGATTATCTGATGTGGAGCACGGATGTCGGTGCGAATCAGAGCGCCATCATGGAAATTGAAATCAACAAGGATTCCCTGGAAGCTTCCGGCATGGATATCAACAGTATCGGCAATGCCGAAATCGAACTGGAGATCAAAGACGAAAGCTACAATGATATCGCAGCGCCTGTCCTTGTCATGGACTTCAGCGCGGAATAAATAATCCATACCCCTGCGTGCATATAGACTGAACGAAAACAGAACGGCCTGTCCATAGTGGGATGTTTCCCAAGGCGGACAGGCCGTTTTATCGTTGGAACTCAGGATTCGGATGGCTATTCTTCCCATCCCTTGCAGATATCACACCAGCCCATGGCATTGGATGCCCGTTCAAGCTCTTCCGGCGTCAGGGTGACTGAGGTGTATTCATCTCCTGCGGCGGGATGAACATACGCAAAGCGCTTCATCGAAACATCCAGCCATACCGGGATATCCGAAGGAATACCAAACGGACAGACCCCGCCGGGCTGATAACCGATTAATTCTTCCACCTGATCGCGGGGAACCATATGCGGTTTGGTGTGAAACTTTGCCTTGAACTTGGAACTGTTGACTCTGCCGTCTCCGGCCATTACCACAATGACCGGCTTTTCATCCACGACAAAGGACAGGGTCTTGGCAATCTCCGGTTCTGTGCAGCCGATCCGCATGGCCGCATGCTCAACCGTATCAATTGTTTCTTCGTGCGTTGTGATACGGTCTTCCAGACCATATTTCTTCAGTGCCTCATATACTTTTTTCTTTGTCATGCCTGCAGTTTCCCGTTCCAATACCGGCCTATTATAACCCCGGAATGAACCCGCGGACAGGAAAGAACATTGCGGCACGCATTCTTCTGATTCACAGATATCATGGTCCGGCTGCCGGCAACTTCCGCATCCAGACAGCGCATTTGCTTTTACTGTGACCGAAGGAGACTTATGATTAAGAAAAGAACTGTTTTATCAGGAGTGACTGCGATGCGTGATGAAGGAAACAGACGAATATATATCCTGTCTCCGGCATATTGTCTGAGAGGATGGAAACTCCTGCCGTTCGGCATTACACAGGCCTTGGGGACGAATACTGAGTTTGTGGATAAGGAAACCTATGCGCTGATGCTGGACTGCGATGGCGAGACATTGATTGACTATGATGCGCTGAGTGAGAAACAGAAAGCCTGGTATGACTTCTGGGAAGAACAGAATGTCATACAGCGCTGCACGGAGAAGAAGCACCTTCTGCCGTATCAGGAATATAAAGCGTATGACTGCCGCTATAAATCTTCCATCAGCTGGTCCATTACCGGAAAATGCAATTATTCCTGCAGGCACTGCTTTATGTCGGCACCACACGCCTTAACCGGAGAACCGTCCTATGAACAGCTGATGACGATGCTGGACAGCTTCGCGCGGTGCGGAATCCGCGGAATCGGGCTGACCGGCGGAGAACCGCTGATCCGGCCGGATTTCTGGCAGCTGGTTGATGAGATCCGGAAGCGGGATATGTTTATTACGACCATTTACTCCAACGGAAAACTTGTGGATGACCATTTTATTGAAGAACTCGAAAAGCGTGATATTCATCCGGTTGTCCAGCTGAGTTTTGACGGAGTCGGACACCATGATTGGATGCGGGGCGTAAAGGGTGCTGAACAGATCGCTGTGGATGCTTTCCGGCGCTGTCAGAAACATGGTATTCGTACCTCAGCGTCCATGGCCATGTGCAGGGAAAGCGCCCCCAGCATACGGGATACGGTGAAGCTGCTCGCATCGGTCGGCTGTTCCAGTCTCAAGATCAATAATGCTTCACCGCAGGGGGAATGGAAGAATGAGCCGGAGCACTACCTCACCGATGCCGAAGCAAATCAGATTTATCTGGACTACATTCCGTATTTCTTTGAGGACGGGGCTCCGCTCTCACTGGTACTCGAAGGCCTCTTTCACTACAACACGGAAGAGAAGGTCGAACAGGGCATGTATGAAAAATGGATTCCCGAGGCAAACTTTGCGGATGCGCCGATGTGCGCGGTTGTCCGCCGCAGTATGTATGTCTCACCGGAGGGCAATGTGCTTCCGTGCATGTCGCTTGTCGCTACGCCGATCGAAAAGGAATTCCCGAATCTTCTGACGCAGCCGCTGGAGGAGATTCTCGATGACCCGTCGCATTACATGAGTGTGATTAATTTCCGGATTCAGGATTTTATGGATCACAACCCGGAGTGCAGAGAATGCGAGTACCGTGAAGCATGCTGCGGAGGCTGTCGGGCTACAGCGCTGATCACATCCCCGGATGATTATCTTGCAAAAGACATGAAAGCATGTGAATATTTCAAAGGCGGTTGGAAGAAGCGGAAAGAGGATATCCTGCGGGCGATCGGGCGGGAAGACCTTATTGTGAAGAGAACATCCGTGAAGTACACTGAAAACAGAAACAGACAGAAAGGATTATGATCATGACATCTGACGAGAAGAAAAAACTGCTTGAATCTGAACTTTCTAATGAAGAACTGAAGACCGTCTCCGGCGGAGTGAGAATCAACTGGCCGGTAAAATGCTCTGCGACCGTAGAAGACGGATCCAGCTGCGTGGGAACTGATGCGTGTTATACACTGGCGATTCACTATTACCGCTCTTATAGTCGATACGGCTGCTCTGCGACCACATCTGTGGGCGGTACCTGCTGGACCAACGATACCTGCCAGCTGGTTGAAATCAAGTACGACTTTACCTACTGATCCTGCATGCGCGGGAATACAGAACATCCGTGAAGTACACTGAAAACGGAAACAGACAGAAAGGACTTTGATCATGACACCTGAAGAGAAGAAAAAACTGCTTGAATCCAAACTTTCCGATGAAGAACTGAAGGCCATCGGCGGCGGGGTGACAATCAACTGGCCGGCCGAGTGCGTGTCTACCGTAAAAGACGGAGAAAACTGCCCCTTTAACGATGCGTGTTATTATCTGAACAACCAGTATACGCGCAGTCACAAGAAATACGGCTGCTCTGCGACCGCAACCGTGGGCGGCACCTGCGCGTCCAACGACAACTGCAGAACATTTGAGATTGTGTATAACTGGGTATCCTGATCCTGAATGCGCAGGAAGAGAGACCTGCAGAATATGAAGCACAGAAGAGCAGAGTCCGTGTGGAACGGATTCTGTTTTTTCTGTGAACCATATTTGCGGTCAATCCATACAGGATGCGGTGCGTCAGAGCAGGAAATCCGATATGATGGTGTATGGTGAAACCGAAACAGAAACGGAAAAAGAAACCGCGCACGCTGAACCGTCTGATGCGGATCGCAGCGCTGATCATAACGATTGGGATGGCAGTTCTGTTCGGACTGGGAGTCCGGAGTTTTTTTGTGGTTCCGCCGCAGGCAAAAAAGGAAGCTGAAGAAATTGAGCGGATGCTGAGGGAACAGCAGGAAGCGGAAGCGGAACGCAAGCGTCTCCTGCAGGAAGAAATGGCACGTCAGGAAGCGGAACGAAAACGGAAGGAAGAAGAGCTCGCAAAGTATCCGCTGAAGGCAATATATGAGGATGCGGCGGAAATGAACGTGGTCGGAATCGGAGACTCGGTCATGCTGGGGGCAGTAAATGCTCTGTATGAAGAATTCCCGAACGGCTATTTTGATGCGGTATTCGGACGGACCATGTATGACGGAAAGAAGGTTACCGCATGGATGGCGGAACAGGGAACGCTTGGGGATGTCGTGGTATTCTCCCTTGGCACCAACTCCTATATTGAGGAAGCGGATATCGAAGAACTGATCGGCTGCTGCGGAGACCGTCCGACGTTCTGGATGACCACGGTCGGCGTATCCAATGATTCCAATGCGAAGACACGGGATGCCATCAGCCGGTATGAAAACGCCTTTATCGTTGACTGGGAAAGCGAAGCCACAGAACATCTCAGTGCCTATATTCTTGCGGATGGTCTGCATCCCACGCCGGAGGGTGCGGCGGCATATGCACAGCTGATCCATGACACGATCAATGAATGTGTGCTGAATAAATAACGGGTGAACATGGGAAAACAGAGAGCGTCAAAATCAAAACAGATCGTCGGACTGGATGGCCTGCGCACACTGGCAGCCGTCGGAGTCCTGCTCTTTCACATGTTTCCGCGGACAGTGAAGGGCGGATACTTCGGTGTCATCCTGTTTTTTGTGATCAGCGGATTTCTGACCGCATACAACGAGGTCCGCAAGGGCGGAACACCAATCTCTGCGTATTATAAAAAACGTTTCTTCCGGATTTATCCGTCGCTGATCATCATGCTGTTTATCAGTGTGGAAGTCATCGCACGGATCGATAAATTCAAGCTGCTGAATGTCCAGGAGGAAGTCGCCAGTGTTTTGTTTGCGTATAACAATTACTGGCAGATCTCCAAAAGCGCAGATTACTTTGCCAACCTCTCTGCCAACTCGGCATTTACGCATCTCTGGTATACCTCCATTCTGATTCAGTTTGAACTGGCATGGCCGCTGCTGTACCGTCTGTTCCGGCACTTTAAACAGGGCCATACCATGTTTGGAATTCTGACGCTTGCCGCAATGGCAGTGCTTCCGATCGCATCGCTTTCCGGCGGGATGTCCCAGTCCATGCTGTACTACAGTACGCTGACCCGGATCCATGCATTGTTCATCGGTGCCTGGCTTGGCTGGCAGCGCGCCCAGGCAGAAACGCATCATATCCGGCGAATGAAGCCGTTTCCGGTATTGCTTACCGCTGCGCTGTTTCTTGCCGGAAGTATTGTGATCTACGCGGTTGCGGGCGGTGAAAACCCGTGGGTATATCATTGGGGCATCGTACTGTATGCGGTGCTTTCCGGACTGATGGTGCGGATGCTGAGTCATGCGGATGCGAAGGCCGGTGTACTTCTGGACAATCCGTTCTGTCGGTTTGTCAGTACCTACAGTTATGAAATCTATCTGTGGCAGTACCCGGTGCTGTTTGCGGCCGGGCTGCTTAAAATGGAGAAGCAGTATATCCTGCAGCTTCTGGTAATCCTTATAATAAGTGTCTGGAACCATGAAGTTCTGGCATTTGTACAGCGGCTTTCCGCACGCCGGAAACGGAAGTAATACAAACGAACCACAGCGTATATCAGCACAACAGGGGAGAACGACAATGAAAACCATGCTCGAAATCATGACCTCACAGGAGGGTTACTGTAACAGGCACACCGATAATCCATCACAGCTTCAGAAAAAGGCAAAGACATTATGCTGGGAATATAACCAGACAAGCCCGGATGATATGGAACGGCGCGCGGAAATCCTGCAGGAGCTGTTCGGAGACTGTCATCCTCTGACCTTTATTGAACCGAGTTTCCACTGCGACTACGGATTCAATATTCATACCCATGGACTCACCGTCATCAATTACAACTGTGTGATTCTCGACACCTCGCCGGTCAATATCGGCGCCAACGTCTTTATCGCGCCGGGAACGGTCATTGCCTGTTCGGGACATGCAATCCATCCGGCACAGCGTGCCGAAGGGATCGGCACCTCTGCACCGATCACCATTGGGAACGATGTCTGGATTGGCGCCAACTGCACGATTACAGCCGGCGTGACGATCGGGGACGGATCGATCATCGGTGCCGGAAGCGTTGTGACAAAGGATATTCCTTCCGGCGTCATCGCTGTCGGCAATCCCTGCAGGGTCATGCGGGAAGTTACAGAAAACGACCGATGCGAACCGCTGTCCTTCTGACGAAGATAAAAAAACGGAACGTAAGTGCACGTGGAATAACATCCGCGAAGCTATGTTCCGTTTTCGTATTTGTGCTTATGGGTGTGCAGGACATGCGCGCAATGTTACGATAAAGAAAATAAGCAGTCCCTCTGGGAGGAAGGAGTACGACCATGCGGAAACAATCATCCATCATCATCGGCTGTATGCGGCTTGCCGGGAAAACACCGCAGGAAATGGCGCAGTTTATCCATACGGCATCCGACTGCGGTCTCAGCTGGTATGACCATGCGGATATCTACGGACAGGGACAGAGCGAGCGGGTATTCGGAGAGGCGCTTGCCCTCGATTCATCAATCCGCCGGGAAGATCTGATCATTCAGTCCAAATGCGGTATATGCAAGGGATACTATGACCTGTCCAGAGAACATATCATCGAATCCGTAGAGGGAATCCTTACCCGGCTGAAGACGGATTATCTCGATATTCTCCTCCTGCATCGGCCGGATGCGCTGGTGGAACCGGAAGAGGTCGCCGCCGCGTTTGATGAACTGGAAGCCTCCGGCAAGGTGCGGGCGTTCGGTGTTTCCAACCATAAGCCATCCCAGATCGAACTGTTGAAGAAATATGTCAAACAGGATCTGATGTACAACCAGCTTCAGTTCTCGCTTGCGGTCTCCAACATGGTCGCAAACGGAATGGAAGTGAATATGGAAACCTCAGGTTCCTATGATCATGACGGCAGTGTGCTGGATTACTGCCGCATCCATGACATTACCATTCAGGCATGGTCACCGTTCCAGAAACCGGGATGGAAGGGCGTGCTGATCGGAGATCCCGAATACGCTGAACTGAATCAGGTTCTGAACGAACTGTCCGTCGCCTATGACTCCACCCCGACGACCCTTGCGGCCGCATGGATTCTCCGTCATCCGGCCGGGATTCAGATCATCACCGGCACCGCAAGTGAAGAGCGGCTGCGGGAAATCAGCGCGGCAGAGTCCATTGAGCTCAGCCGCGAAGACTGGTACCGTCTGTATCTTGCGGCGGGACATATTCTGCCATGAAAAAAGGCCTGCCTCCGACTGGACAAGCCAGTCTTTGTTTACGGAATAATACAGGTCATCCTTCGGAGAAAGCGTTATATCCGCAGAGATGTTCTCCTTCAGATCATAGTCAGTCCAGGGAGTTCCGCCCTGTCCGCGCACTGCGGCTGCCGGTTTTGTTTCCGGCTGTGCGGATGCCTCTGCGGTTTCTTCCGGTGCCGTCTGGGATGCGGTGCTCTCCGGCGCCTCCGTATCGCAGGCTGAGATCAGAGAAGCCGCAAGCAGAGCCGCGGTCATCCGTTTCCATGTATTCATAGAATCTGTCCGTCTTTTCTTGTTTCGTTCGAAAAATAATAACGCTGCTGTTTTGAGGAGACGCCGGTTTCAGATTGAAAGCGCGCTCACTGTCTCAATTGTAATCTGCGAAGGATGTGCCGTTCAGGCAGAAAAAACTCCGGAACATTGATCCGGGGCCTGTCAAGTAGACACCCAAAATATCTAAAGTAATGCCCGCCCAATCGGAGCTGATCCGGTTAGGCTTTTTGTTGCGTTCAATTCATTCAAGTGTTGTTTGAACTTTATGATTCTGTTGTTAACAGGAATCGGATATAGAGTAGGTACTTCTGATTGTAATGCTTCGGTACGTACTTCCATCGGTGTCTTAGAATCAAACCGTT
>JAFUFO010000028.1 GCA_017469885.1 Solobacterium sp. | reverse complement strand
CAATGGAAACCGCTATCCGATATACAAGCGTCCACTCAGTGAGTGTCAGAACTACCAGAAACAGAAGCGCAAGGTCGCACGCCTGTACGCGAAGATCCGTAATCAGCGCCTTGATTTTGAACATAAGCTTTCAACAGAACTCATCAAGAGCCACGATGTGCTCTGTTTAGAAGATCTCAACATCAGGGGCATGATGAAGAATCATAAGCTTGCGAAGGCGATCGGTGACGCATCATGGTCAGAGTTCGTATCTATGCTTACGTATAAAGCAGAACGTTATGGGCGTTTGATCGTTCCTGTAGGGATGTTTTTCCCCAGTTCCCAGACATGTTCGTGCTGCGGTGAAGTCAATCCTGTAACCAAAGATCTGAATGTCCGTGAATGGGACTGTCCTTCATGCGGAACACATCATGACAGGGACGTTAATGCGGCGATCAATATTCGTAACGAAGGATTAAGAATACTGTATTCCTGATAAATAATCACGGAACAATGAACGGCAGGAACTGTCGGGATAGCCTGGTAATGAAATGATCATTGGATCATAGTCCCAGGAATCCCCTTCCATAATGCAATTGCATTTGGGAGGGGAGGTTCAAGGTTATATTCTCTTGCTTTGCGCTCGTAATTTCGGCGCATCGTGTATTCTCTCCATTCTTCGCACTGTCTGGAGTCCGTACAGGCATCTGCCCTGCGCTCTCCGCAGCATTGAATGCACGGCGCCAACCGTTTTTCTTTGTATTTCTTCTTTATATTTATGATCGGCTTCTCACTCAGCTGTACCTGAGAGCCATCTACAGGATCCACGACCTCCTGATCTGTCATCTTCATAGTGCAGCGCGGCATTCGATCAGACCGTAGCCACGGTCATCCTTCTGCCTGTACACGATGGCAACGTCTTCCGTATCCTCGTCAAGATACGCGTAGAAGTCATGATCTGACAGTTCCATCTCCATGATTGCCTCCTCTGCAGTCAATACGATGGACCTCTATCGTTTTCGTTTTGATCTCTGTATCGACCTCCGCGTCTTCTTCTGTCAGGAATGCATCCGTCAGCGACTCTTTGTTCCGACGCTGGATGCGTGTTTTCTGACGGCGGATCTGGTCCGCCAGTTTATCGACCGCAAGATCAAGTGCAGCATATGCGTCCTCCCCTTTGGATTCCGCACGAAGCACGCCGAACTTTGTCGGGATCGTCACCTCAACTTTCTGTGCTGTCTTGTATGTCCTGATGAGCACGCGCACAGAGATATCTTTCGGGACGATGATATACTTCTCTAGTTTTGAGATCTTCTTCATTGCATACGCTTTAAGTCCTTTTGTGATGGACACAGTTTTTCCGATAATTCTTACTCTCATTGATTCTCCTTATTTGACGCTTTCCGCTGAGCAGAAAAAAACGTATTCTGCACTTCACTGCGTACTAGATCATGCGCAGGTTAAAACAGCTTCGGATGCACTCGGATTATTTGTCTGCTGCGCCGGTAATATCAGACGTTCTTCCTGCATGTCAGCCCCATCTTCTTCAGAAAGCATGGCGATATCATCTACACCAGTCGCGACGATCGTGACGCTTACCAGATCGTCATATGCTTCGTTCACAGTGACACCGAATATGACTTCCATATCATCTCCGGATACATGCTTTACCGTGTCGATTACCTTCATTGCGTCAACAAGGCTCAGATTTCTGCCTCCGGTCACGCTGATGATCGCGTTCTTGGCTCCCGTGATTCCGTTTTCCTGAAGCGGGGAGTTCAGCGCATTGTACGTTGCCTCTTCCGCAGCGTTGTCCCCTTCACATGTGCCCATACTGATGAACGCATTGGTATCGCTCTTGAGAACTGCTTTGATATCCGCAAAGTCTACGTTGATGATTGAGCTTGTGGATACTAGATTTGTGATGCTCAGGATCGCCTGTGTGATGATCTCGTTTGCCCGCAGCAGAGTTTCCGCAAATGGTGCACGTCCATAGATGTCGATGATCCGGTTGTTGGATACGATCACGATATTGTCAGCGTACTTCTTCAGTTCCTTCAGTCCACTTACCGCATTTTCTGTGCGCTTTCTTCCTTCGAACGTGAACGGTGTAGTGACGACCGCAACGACCAGGGCACCGCTTTCTCTTGCGGCCTTTGCGAATACGGGAGCCGCACCAGTCCCTGTTCCTCCGCCCATTCCGGCTGTGATAAACACCAGTTCAGATCCATTCATGACGCCTTTGATCTTTGCGTATGTTTTTTCCGCTGCGATCCTTCCATTTTCAGGATCACCGCCTGCGCCATTGTAGTTATCACCGAGATAGATACGGTTCTGTACATCTGCCTTTTCAAGAACGTGGCGGTCTGTATTAGCGACATGGAGTTCAACTCCATCGAGTTTGTTTTCGTTCATACTGTTGACAATGTTGTTTCCCGCACCGCCGATACCTATTACCTTGATTTTCAATTCTTTATTTTCCATTTACTCTCTCCTTTTTGGCTGCCGTTCACTGTTGTCTGAAAACAACGCGCATATAAAAACGGCACTCCCCCAACGGGTGTGCCGAATCGATTTGCAATATGTAAGTAATACTATTTTCAGACTGTTTTGATCAGGCTTTATGCGGTTACTTGCCACATTCTGACTGCTCCCGACGACTGAAGTCGCGGGGTTCTCAGGGCTAATACTGCTTTTCCTAAGTTCATCACAATCAATAGAATTGACCGCATGTTAGCTCAGGCACTGACAGATTCCCTGATCTGTTACGGAGCTGCTTCGTACGAAGGATGCCGCTTCAGCCCGGCCATATCATGACCTGCTGTACATTTTCGCTTCCGCTTAACGGCTGCACAGTCAATCAGCCGGATCCATTTATTGAGAGATCATCTCATGGTGCCGCTCAGCTGATATACCAGCTGAGTTTCTTTTCGGATGTTAATCGTTCCAGTTCTTTGTTCTGAAGGATGATGTAGTTTTCAAAATCATTTGCGCAAGACGCATAATCGACCGTATCCGGCTTCATAGAGTCTTCTGAGGAATATAAGGTGTGCCCGGTAATAAACGCAGAGTAGAGATCCCGCTGTACGGTATTTCCGTCGATCTCAAATGATCGTACGCTAAGATCCTTTTTTATCATTTCACCAGTCACATGATTGATCTGTGATGCCCGAATCTTTGCGGTATCCGTATGGATCAGTTCTTTACCGATGTAATGAAGTTTCTGATCCAGTATGCGTTCAAACATTGATGGCGCATGGTTTGCGAGAGCTTTTCCAAATCTTGATTTTCGATTAAGCCTGCCATTCTTTGCGTTTCTTGTCGTGTTCTTTGAACGCTTTTGAAGCGCACGATAATTCATCGTCTCACAGATAACCGTCGTGCTGCGTTCAAGGATCTCATTGGCAAGTTTCTCATGTGACATCTTTATGAGGGTTGCCCGTTTCCGGTACAGTTCTTTCCGCTTTTTTCGCAATCGACTATATCTAGCGGAATATGTCCATTGAAGCTTGATCCCCTTGCGAATCGTTCCGTCGTCATAGTAATTGGACGGATTCGTGGCCCGTCTGCTTCGATCCATAGATCGGCTTATCTTACGAATCTCTGCATCAATTGCTGGAATATCCGGCGCCAGTTCATGAAGCTGTACGTGCTTATTGGATACCTCCGCAACTGTCGATACTCCGATATCAAGCCCAGTCACAACAGTATCCGAACCATATTCATGTTTCTTTGGCGGTTTGCCTCTGAGTACCAGCTGAACGAAGTATCTTGTCTTGCCTCGAATCGTCTTACGAATCAGTCGGACATATTTCAGGCGGTTATTACCGATCGCTTCTCTTGCATACTCATCATCTGGTTTAATGATGACTTCATATTTATGGGTTCTGCCTATGTACAGAAGTCCGTTCCGGTAATTCAATGCGGAGTTTTTGGATTTACCTTCTACAGAAGTGTCATCGTATCTGGAATGATGCCTGACATGATCTGCTTCACGAAACCGTAGTTTCTCCACTGCACGGAATGCTTTCGTAGCCTGTTTCTGGCACTCATCGATCCCGACGATATCTGAGAAATGATGTTTCATCTCTGCCGCTTTTTCGTGAAGCTGATATTCCGTGTAGCCATATTCAAGCTGTTTCTGGCGGATCTTCTTACTGCGGCCCTTGATTGATTTATCCTTTACAAGGTCCTGATATTCCGGGTCCATCTGTAGCTTATGGAGTCGCTTCAACGCCACGTCCAGGCAACCATTGTAGATCTGATCCATAACACGAAAATATTTCTCGATAAATGAGCGGTCTGTAATATCAGCTTCAATCGTCAGGATAAAAGAATCTGTGCGTTCATATCTAGACATGTTTCTGTTCCTCGATATACCGCCGGATCGTATCTTCCGAAATATGGCCGATCGTACAGCAGAAGTAACTTCTTGTCCAAAGAGAAGGAATACGGCTTTTCAGCCAAGGAAATTCTTCACGCAGGATTCTTGATGATCTTCCTTTCAAAGATTTGATGAACTGGTGTAGAGGAACACGCGGGTCTATTTCCACAAAGAGATGGACATGATCTGGCATTACTTCCATGGCTTTAATAGATGCATCAAAGTCTGAGGTAACAGAAAAAAGAATCTCTTTCAGTCGTTCATCTACACCATCGACCAGTACAGGCCTTTTGTATTTCGGGCAGAAAATAATATGAAACTGATTCTTATAAACCAGCCCTTTTTTATGCGTATAGGAATCATTCATATCGTGCATTTTGATACTAATATTATACCATACAAGCATTAGATAGATAATGATTATCTAATTGAACCGACGCTATATTTATCATAAAAGGGCGATTCCTCCCGATCACTGAAGTGACGGGATTTGTCCCGATGCGCAGCATCGAGGACTAGCCACCCGGCAATGAGGGCTTCCTCGCCCTATTGTTGTGAAAGAAATATTGTTGGAATAAGTAACCGTGTTTCCATATTCTTCGTTAACATCCCGACAAACTGGATGTTATAAGGCTATATATTCCCCGTCTTCCGGCACCCTGATCCTGAAGCCATGAATCAATAAGGAAAGTGCTGCCACCTTAATTTATTATTGCAAGCAGTAATCTCTTTTCTGCTCCTGATGAGAGCATAGCGGCAGATAACGGTCCGCATCCGGATCAGTCTACTGAGAACAAGTCCGTTCGGTGATCAGCTCCAGGGTGTTCTTTCTCTTTCCGTCCGACACCGGTTCACACTGTACCCGGCTCACTGTGAAATACACTGAAAGATACTTTTCCCTTACAACGCAAAATTTATTTACTATCTGCCTTCTTCTTTGTCAATGCACTGCGGCTGCCGGGTCACAGGCGCTTTTTTTCAGTGAAAGTTCTTTTTATCATGACTGTTTTTATGATATCCATAAATATTTGTTATATCAGGCGTTGCGATACCGCTTTATAAAACTTGCTGATTATTCACAAATTTCCTGTTTTTCGGCAGATACACGCGCTTACAGTGCAGATTTTCCACCTATGATAAAAATTATTTTGATATATATCATAAATAATAATTATTATCCGGTTTTTGCCTGCTAAGATGATTATGGTTGAAAAATTGATTTCATAACAGATCTGTACCGTCAGGCTGGGTCCGATACGGAAACAGTTTTTTTATATAAAAGGAAGGAGAAAGCTCATGAACAGAGAAAGCCAAAGCATATTTGAAGATATGCCTGTCATACAGGCAATCCTGAAGCTTGCTGTGCCGACGGTGATCGGTCAGATCATTCTAGTTATTTACAATATGGCCGATACGTATTTCATCGGTCTGACCGGAAGCGACGCCAAGATCACCGCAGTAACCGTATGCATGCCTGCTTTCATGTTTCTGTCGGCTATCTCCAACCTGTTCGGGGTCGGCGGTTCGGCGACGGTCTCCCGGGCCCTCGGCCGGCAGCGGACCGGCCGGGCCGGAAATGCCTCGGCCTTTGCCCTGTACGGCTGTCTGACTGTCACCCTGCTGTATTCACTGGGTGCCTGGCTGCTGATCGATCCGTTTGTGGATCTGCTCGGCGGCACTCATGCCATGGTTCATGCCAATGCCGTTGAATACCTGAAGATCACGGTTGTCCTGGGCGGCCTCGGCACCGCGACTGCCGCGCTGCTGGGTCATCTGGTCCGGGCTGAGGGACGTTCCATGCACGCCAGCATCGGCATCATGATGGGCGGCATCCTGAATATCGTCCTGGATCCCCTGTTCATGTTTGTCATTCTGCCGCCGGGCAGGGAGACCATGGGCGCGGCGATTGCCACTGCTCTCTCCAATGCCATTTCCTGCCTGTACTATGTGATTCTGCTGATCTGGCTGCGGCACCGGCAGACTGCTCTGACCTTCCGCTTCGATGAAAACGCAATGTTGGAAGGAACATTCCAGGAGATCATCATGACCGGACTGCCTGCCTGTCTGATGACATTGTGCGAAAATATCTCCTATGCGGTGCTGGATCATCTCATGGCAGCGGAAGGCATGGCTTTCCAGGCCGGCATCGGGGTAGCCAAGAAGATCAACATGCTGGCCCACTGCATAGTCCGCGGCATAGCCCAAGGCGTGCTGCCGCTGATTGCCTACAATTACGCCGCCAGGAACTACAGCCGCATGAAGAAAGTCATTCTTCATTCTTCGCTGCTGTCGGTCGGTCTGTCCTTTGTCACCATGGTCGCGTTCATTCTCTTTGCGGACAATCTGGTAGCCGTTTTCATCAACACCACCGGCGACTCGCTGATCTTCGGGGCCAAGTTCCTGCAGATCCTGGCGGTCGGCTGCCCCTTCTCCGCATTTGCCTACGCCATCATCTCCTTCTTCCAGGCCATCGGCCAGAATCTCAAGTCGTTCTGCCTGGCCGTACTGCGCAAGGGAACTCTCGATATTCCCCTGATGTTTGTGATGAATGTGATCTGGCCCCGCTTCGGCATTGTCAGTGCAACCCCGATTACAGACATTATCTGTTGTACAACTGCAGTGTATCTGTTCGTAACTTGCCTTCATCAATTGAAGAACACGGAAATTCATACTAAACTGAAGCCAAGCGGTGCCTGAAGACGTCACAGAAGGAGCCGACCATATGCTTGATCCGAAAATCAAAACACTGCTGAAGGTTATCGAAACCGGAAACTATACTCAGGCTGCCAAGGCCCTGAACCTCACACAACCGGCTGTCAGCCAGCACATCAAAGCGCTGGAAACAGAACTGCATGTCAAGCTGTTCGAGCGGGCCGGCAACCATCTTGTGCTGACCAGAGACGGCAATACTGTCGTGGACTATGCCAGGACAATGATGTCTCTCTACCACAACCTGCAGAGCAATCTGGCTGATGAAGCCAGCGGCACTCTGTCCCTCAACATCGGCATCACTCATACAATGGAAAGCAACCGCATTTCCGAAGTGTTTGCCAAATACGCCAGCGCCAACAGCGGCGTATCCATCAAGCTGATTACCGGAACCCAGAATACTCTCAAAAACAGACTGAAGAACTTCGGACTTGACTTTGCCATCATTGACGGCAAAGTGACTGATCCGCAGCTTCACAGCATGCAGTTGGACATGGACAGCCTGATGCTGGTGGCCGCCCCGAACCATCCGCTGACCAGGAAATCGATTATTACCGTCAACGATATCAAAAAAGAGAAGCTGATTCTCCGGCTGCCGGATTCCGGTACCAGAAATCTGTTCATCGCTTCCCTGGAGAGTCAGAACATGAGCATTGATGAATTCGATGTCATGCTGGCCATGGATAATGTGGCAACAATCAAGGATCTGATCCGCCACGGCTATGGTGTTTCGGTGCTGGCCAAGAGTGCCTGCATGGACGAGCTCAGAAAGAAAAAGCTGACTGCCCTGCCGATTGAAAACCTGAGCATGATCCGGGAGATCAATATCGTCTACGGCGATTACTTCAAATACCCGGAGCTGCTGCAGGAAATCGTGAGAATCTACAACGAAGAATGAAAATGGAGCTGAATAGCCTCTACTCATAAGACAATATTCAAAATTTGAATATCTGTCAGCAGGAGGGATTACCAGTTCAGAATCGTTTAATGAATTATAAATAACCGTGTTTCCATATTCTTCGTTAACATCCCGACAAACCTGCTAATGTATGTCAATGTTATTTTAAATGAAATTCGAAAATCTATATTAATCCACGACAAAAAGGCCAGATAATAGATCTGGTTTTTAAAACCAGTACTGCTCAGCCTTCAGTTATACTGATTATTTTGTTTT
>JAFUFO010000027.1 GCA_017469885.1 Solobacterium sp. | reverse complement strand
TGCGGTAAGTCCATTCAGATTCGGTGAATAAGCGCCATGGCTGATAACAAGCGTATTCTCCGAAATCGTTTTATCGCTGTCACTGATCGACAGAGGGAACGTGCTGCCATCTGAGCAGTAGAAATAAAGCTCATTCACCGCACTAAGATAATCACTTTGTCCTTCAGATACGGTGATTGTGATATCCTTATCCGCACTGAAATTCCAGTCTACAGATTCAATCGGTGCATTTACATCCGCACGGACCGGAGTACGCATGCCAAAAAGCCCGGTCATCACCATGAATGCCAGGAACAGCTTCATCACTCTTTGTTTCATAACTTTCCCCCACATGTTCTGAAAACAGGCGCAGCCTGTACAGCTACGTAATAAATGCTTTGAATGTTGCTTCTTTATAGCGTTATTCTCTTTCCTTCAAAGAAGAGAACCTCTTATTAAAAAAAGAGTACATGCATATATTGTACCTTGCCGGCTATGAACCCGACAAGAAACTTCCCATAAAAAAAGAGTACAAATACAGGGAAATCGTCCAATCCAGCCAGTTTGTATACCCTTCCCATGGAGTCATATGTCCACATATCAAAGTACTTCACGAGACACGGAAGATTGCGCATAAAGGTCAGATAATTTATAAATATATCTATGAAATCCAAGACAACCATGACGCTCAAAGAACACTTTGAATCTTTCTGGAAGCGATTTGTTCTGTTTCTTCAGAATATGCTTTTATTCTTCCGGCAGGGATTCAAGCAGATCATGCTGTTTTCTCTGTTCTGCATGGTTCTTTCCTTCCTGGTTACCGCCGCAATGGATTATCTGATTCCGAAGCTGTTTTCCCTGACTGCCGGCATTTCCTTTCTCAACCAGGGCAATGGTCTTCAGGTTGCGACCTCTCCGACATCCATTTATCTGCTTCTTCTGTATCTGATCATCTCTTCCTTCCTCTCCCTGTTTGAGATTGCCGGACTGATCTATGCATACTCCATGATTCAGATTGGGCGGGATGTAAGTACTGCCGGTATGGCAGAAGCCGGATGGCGCATCTGCCTCAAGACACTGAAGCCCAAGAACTGGCTGATCTTTCTGTTTCTGGTCGTACTCTTTCCGCTTACCGGATACATTACCCTTTCCAGCAGCGGAATGAAGCTTTCCATTCCGTATTTCATCCTGCAGGGTATCTATGCCAACCCGACATGGAAAGTCATGTTCAATGTCGGATATACCCTCCTGCTGGCAATTGAGCTGACCTATATTTTCTCTATCAATTTCTATGTCCAGGAAGATATCGACTTTATTACCGCCTGTAAGAAGAGCCGGCGGCTGATCAAAGACAACTGGATCCGGACATTATTTGCCACTGTACTCCTCGTTGTCGGAATGAATATCATTCTGAATACGATTTCGGCGGCGATTCCGGCCAATATTACGGAGGCTGTCTCCTTCTTCTCAGATGACATCTCTGTGACAAAGAAATCCATTTCACTGGGAAGTTATGTCTATGTAGTACGCACCATCCTGCGGGCATTGATCGCACCGGTCATTTACAACGCCGGACTTACCGTGATGTTTTTCACCCGTGTGGAAGATCAGAACAAACTAGGAGATCTGTCTCCCCACTTCTTCAATATCACATGGACGAATGAAGACCACTTCAAACGCGGTGTAAAAGTAATGATTGGTCTTCTGATCTTTACCACCCTGCTTGCCGGCTGGCATTACCGGTTTCTGAAGGATCCGGTTGATGCGCCAATTGTCTGTGCACACCGCGGAGACAATACCTACGCGCCGGAAAATACCCTGGAGTCCATCACACTGGCGCTCAATGAGAATACCCCATGGGTCGAAGTGGATGTCTTCCAGGCGAAAGACGGAACGATCGTATGTACGCATGATGAGAGCCTCAAGCGGGTCACCGGTCATGATGTAAAAGTTACGGAGCTCACCTATGACGAAATTCTGCAGTATGAAATGCTCGATTCCATGCCCGGTACCTATGAGCATGTCAAGGTGCCGACGCTGGAATCCGTGATTCAGGAAGTCAAAACACATAATGCGTTCCTGCAGATTGAACTCAAGGCAAACGGAAATGAATCCGGCTTTGAACAGTCGGTAGTGGATCTTGTAAACAAGTATGATATGAAAGATCAGGTACTGATCATTTCCTTAAAGGCCTATCTGATCGAGAATATCAAAAACATTGAACCGGATCTTCCCGCAGCAGTCTGTGCCTTTATGGCATGGGAAAACTACCGGGATTACCCGTATGCCGAGCATCTTTCGCTCACCGACAGCGCAGTTACTCCATCGCTTGTTAAGACCCTGCATGACAACGGGATCAAGGTGCTTACCTGGACCGTCGACAATGAAGACGATGTCCAGTATCTGGTCAGCTGTGATGTCGATGTCATCGGAACCAATGACCCGCTGACCATCGTCAACGCAATTGAGCGTGCAGACAAGCGCGGCGGTATCTTCCGTCTGTATCACATCCTGCTGAACCACATTGCGGCACTTTCCCGCTGATTCTGCGTACTCTTTCAGATAACACTTATGGACACTGCAATGCATACCGTATATCGGGGCATTCATTTACTCCGGGACGGCACAGAAGCCTTTCCGGAGATTTTGTCATGTATCAAACAGGCATCGAAGTCCATTGTTATCAATATGTTTATCTGGCGTGGGGATCAGATCGGCTCAGCGATTGCGGAAGCCGTGCTGGAAGCCGCAGACCGAGGTGTGAAAATCGATATTATCAAGGACCGGTATGGCATCTGTTGTGAATATGGGGAAGAAGATCAGACCTCCATGTTTCATCCGGTTCCGACCGCGTATGAAACAGCGCAGATCCGAACCCTGGAATTTCTGTATAACCGGGATCTTTTGGGCAAAGAAATAACCGGTATTCCAAATCCGCTGGCATTGCGGATGCGCAGCCATCCGAATATCACTGTGCGCAGTGACACAATTCGAAAAGATCATTCCAAGTTTTATCTCTTTGACGATGAAATTCTGATCTTCGGCGGAATAAATATTGAAGACAAGGAAAACGGCAGCGACCGGCTTGGAAGAACCTATCGGGATTATATGGTAAAAGTCTGCGGTACTGAGGCGGTATCTGCCTTTAAGGCACACCGCTCCGGCTGTAAGGACAAACGAACATCCATCTTTGCGCAGAATATCAAAGCACCGGTACGGCAGTTTGAGGTAAAGGATGCCTACCTTGATCTGATCCGCAATGCAGAAAAAGAACTGACCATCCTGATGGCATACTTCTCCCCGGTTCCGGAATTTATGCATGAGATTGAACAGGCTTCGTTAAGAGGGGTTAACGTTCGGATTCTGATTCCCGGTCATGCCAATTTCAATGATTCCAGCAATCATTACACCGTTAATCAGCTGTATAACTTTGGGCAGAAGCACAGAACTTCCATTTCCGTTTATCGTTCCCCGGATATGACCCATACCAAACTGGTGCGAAGTGAAAAAACCATCTGTCTTGGTTCCTGCAATATTACGAAAAATGCGTTCGATACACTGGATGAGCTGAATCTGATCGTGCCTGTGGATAATTCTGAATTCACGGAACAGGTCATTGAAAGTTCTGAACAGATCATTCAGAACGCTTCCAAAGTCACTTGTTCAGAAGAGCTGGAGTATGACCACTTTCTTTCCCGACTCGAGCGTACGGTTTTATAAACCATCTTCGTTTCCATGGATGATGTCGTTAGTTATATGAAGTCATTCATCAGCGGATATTCCAGTATCCGCTTTTTCTTGAACCGACCCGCTTCAGTTTTCCCATCGATACCATGCGCTCGATATAGCGATATACGGTAGGTTCAGACTTACCGGTTTTCTTTGCCAGTTCAGAGATGGTTATCGTCGGATTATCATTGATCAGTTTCAGAATTTTATTCTCCAGTTCCGCGAATTTCCGCATCTGAGAAGCAGCTATTATATCGTTCATCCTGTCATCTGAACGGCCAGGCTGTGGATCGTTTCTGTTTCTCAGAAACACGAATGTAAATCCATATTCATCATTCTGATATTCATAACCAATTCCCTGCTGTGCACAAAGTCTGAATGTTCTGTCAAACCCTGTTCCAAATGCATCAATCATGCCGTTTTTGAATAATACGGTCGCAATCAACGGATTGCGTATTTTACTTCCCACTTTACCGGACGCAAATGCTTTCGGATCTGTATCATTGATAATTCCGCCCGGATTATAGATTCGGACATTGGATCTTGAGATTGTGATTTCGTTGTAATCTCCCTCCTGGTAGCGGCAGTGCGCAAACGAGTTAATGACAATTTCACGCAGTGCCTCCACCGGAATTTCCGGTGTTTCCTCTCTTCGTGATCCGACAATTTCAGAATGATAGTGAATATTATTCTGGATATATTTCATCCCTTCACTGATGCACTCAAAAATATTACCGTTGAACTGTTTCAGATCGGTAAATGACGTCCGGTTGTCTGTCGGATAAATCGCTTCTTTCAACAGAACCGGTCCGTTATTTCCAAAAAGGTAATGCCCGGCCTGATTCAGATGTCCGTCATCGGTAATGAGTCCAAGCTTGCGCAGTGCCTCTGCAGGATTCCGATAAACATAGTTCAGTCTTCCGCAGTCATTTGCATCTCTGATGTACTGAATCAGGAGCTCTTCATTCACATCATCGATCGTATACCGGGTAGGTGTTTCCTCCCACCGGGAATAGGTTTTGCTTTTGGCCTCAAAGTATTTCCACAGCTGTCCGGAGTCCATCAGAATATCGGAATCATCCACCCGCGTGTAATAACGCCCATAGGCACTGTATGGAGTGTCATCCCCTGCCGCTTCCACAATGATGACTTCTTTTTCCCTGATGACTTCTGTACGGATTGTTAAGGAAGGAATCGGTTTCAGATGATTTCTCATCTCATGCGAAATATCGGAAAGCGTCTTCTTGCCAATCTCATGACCGCATACAGAACCATCGTCTTTGACCCCAAAATACACCTTTCCCACATGATGCTTGTTCAGCATGGCACAGATAGAAATCACACCCTCTTTCAGCTGCGCAGTGGATCGTTTGAATTCAATTGTCTCCGATTCTCTTGTTTCCATTTCGATTCCCCTTTCTTATCATTTATCTTATCGCTTATTTTATCATTTATTATATCAATTATCTTATCATTCCAATGTCTTCACACGGTTTTCGCAGGTATTCCATTAGAACTTCTTTAATAAACCGATATAATGATTCCTGTATGAGAAACGGATCCCTGTTTGACAACCGAAGTGAGACGACTCATCTTGCGGACCGGTTGCGCCCGGAGACCCTGGATGTTTACTGCGGGCAGACGCATCTGATCGGCGAAGGAAAAGTCCTGCGCAGAATGATTGACCGTGATGAAGTACAGTCAATGATTTTCTGGGGGCCTCCCGGTGTCGGTAAGACCACCCTGGCCCATATCATTGCCAAAGCTACTCAGGCACGCTTCATTAATTTTTCTGCGGTTACTTCGGGAATCAAGGAAATCAAGGAAGTGATGAACAAGGCGGAAGAAAACCGCTCTCTCGGACAGAAGACGATTCTGTTTGTGGATGAGATTCACCGCTTCAACAAAGCCCAGCAGGATGCCTTCCTCCCTTATGTGGAACGGGGCTCCATTATTCTGATCGGTGCCACAACCGAAAACCCGTCGTTTGAGATCAACTCCGCTCTGTTATCCCGGTGTAAGGTCTTTGTATTAAATGCATTGAATACCGAAGACATCAAGAACCTGTTAAAACGGGCAATTGAAAGTCCCTATGGATTCGGAGACTGGGTCATTGAGATCGATGACCGGATGCTGGAGATGATTGCGGTCTATGCCAACGGCGACGCAAGAACGGCACTCAATACGCTGGAAATGGTCATCGTAAACAGCGAGACGGAAATCCGCAATGCGGTGGTGACCAAGGATATTCTCGAACAGTGTATTTCCAGAAAGTCGCTGTTATATGACAAGAACGGCGAAGAACATTACAACCTGATCAGCGCTCTGCATAAGTCCATGCGCAACAGTGATGCGGATGCGGCCGTCTACTGGCTGGCACGGATGCTGGAGGCGGGAGAAGATCCGCTCTATGTCGCACGGCGCGTCGTACGCTTTGCGTCGGAAGATGTCGGTATGGCAGACTCCCGTGCCCTTCAGGTTGCGGTCGCGGCATATCAGGCCTGCCAGTTTCTCGGCATGCCGGAATGCAATGTGCATCTTACCCATGCGGTGGTCTTCTGTTCGCTGGCGCCCAAGTCCAATGCGCTGGAAGTCGCATACAATACCGCAGCGGAAGATGCCATGAAGATGCTGGATGAGCCGGTGCCCCTGCAGATCCGCAATGCGCCGACAAAGCTCATGACCGAACTTGGCTATGGCAAGGACTACATGTATGCCCATGACTATGAAGGCCATATCACCGCCATGCAGTGTCTGCCGGATTCCCTGAAGGACAAGCACTATTACAATCCGAGCGATCAGGGTCTCGAAAAGCGTGTGAAGGAACACAAGGATGCGATCGAGGCATGGAAAAAACAGCAGCGGGAAAAAGAGGCAAAGCGGAAATAAGCCGGTTTTCTCATTAAGCTGGTGTTTCAAATGATGTATCTGAACTGAAGATACCGGAACGGAATCATATATTACTCTCAAGTGCTGAGGTATTGTATGGAACTGGTTTCCGGTATCTTTTGTATCGAACCATAAAAGCCTGAGGAACATCAGTTCCCCAGGCTGTTTTGTCAGTAATGAATAATACCAATCTTATCGAAATTAATAATTCTCTTCGTGGATTTCAAAGAAGCTCTGCGGATGTGCGCAGACCGGGCAGATGTCCGGTGCCTGTGTTCCGACAACGATATGTCCGCAGTTGCGGCATTCCCATACCTTGACTTCGCTCTTCTTGAAGACTTCCTGCATCTCTACGTTCTTGAGCAGTGCACGATAACGTTCTTCATGATGCTTTTCAATCGCCGCAACACCGCGGAATTTCTCCGCAAGCTCAGGGAAGCCTTCTGCTTCGGCAGTCTTCGCAAAGCCTTCATACATATCGGTCCACTCATAGTTTTCACCATTTGCGGCAGCCTCAAGGTTTTCCGCTGTGGAGCCGATACCGTTAAGTTCCTTGAACCACATCTTGGCATGTTCTTTCTCGTTTTCCGCTGTCTTCAGGAACAGTGCCGCAATCTGTTCAAAGCCTTCCTTCTTTGCCTTGGACGCAAAATACGTATATTTGTTTCGAGCCTGAGACTCACCGGCAAACGCAGCTTCCAGATTCTTTTCGGTCTGTGTTCCTGCATACTTGTTTCCGGCAGGCTTTACTTCTTCCAGCTGATCGCCGCTGACACCGCAGATCGGGCATACCGCGCTCTCTGCATTCTCTGCCTCAAATACTTCTCCGCATACTAAACATTTAAATGTTGCCATGAATTAATTCCTCCTTCTTTCCTGGCGTCTTCTATTCCATACGAAAGGACAGTTTCATATGGGTCTTCTGTATAATTCCGGATGATGATCGATATTCTGTTATGTATCGTCTATGGCTTTAGAATACAGGCAGAACACGAATTAGGAAAGTATAATAATTGTCTTTACCGGTACATACTGACACTTCTGCTCACATGTCAGCTTTATGCGCATACTGCCCTTTCTGCATACAAACTGCCAGGTTTTTATGCAGAAAAACGGAACTTAATGCATAAAGTTTGATTGTTTATATGCAGAAAAAGCCTGCCGGAGAAACCAGGCAGGCCAATCATTTAAGTTTTAAAGGACGTATTCTGGCTAACACCAGCTTTGCGATGGTCCCGATCAGAATACCGGTCGGTATCGACCCCAATAACAGATACGGCAGGATTGCGGCCATACCCGCCTGACGATACAGGAAGCTGACGATCAGAACCTGTCCACTGGAATGCGCAATCGAACCGATAATGGAAGTAAATAACAGAGAACTGTCCAGTTTATCCATTCCCAGCATCACCAGCGAACTCAGTATCACGCCGCCTGAAGAAATCCAAAACGTACTGGAAAAGATAGTCCCGCGCAGAAGATTTCCGATGACAACGCGCATGACGTTGACGATGATCATCTCCTTACGTCCCATGAGTTTCAGGGCAAGCAGCGCCGCAATATTCGCCAGACCCAGCCGCAGTACCCCGAAGATCGGACCGATATAGATGGATTCCAGAAGGTTTAACGCAATCGCCACGGCACTCAATAATGCCAGATAGGTAAACCTCCGGTTCTTTTCAATCGTCATTTGGGTGTCTCCTCCAGGAAGATCATGACATTGTTGGGAAGACAGGTAATGGGAATGCCGATATCATCGACACCCATCCATCCCATATTGGCGCAGACATGGTTCGGGCACTGTTCATTGATGACATGCCACTTTCCATCTTTGACCTCAACCTGAAGGCCGCCGACATCCCCTTCCACGTCATAAATCGCATCAACCATCGGATCGAACTCCCGTACGATCTGATTGCGATGCTGGATGGCAACCACATACCCGCTGCTTTTATTTGTGCGCAGCTTCATGACAATCAGTGCGAGCACCGCAACGACCGCAAGAACTGCGATGATGATTTTCTCGTGTTTCTTCATTACTGTCCTTCTGTTTTATCAAGATGCGCAAGGATCACATCCATTGCCTCAATATATCCGTCAAAGCCGCGTCCCTTGATCTGGTCCAGGCAGTATGGTGCTTCATAGGAGATATGACGGAATTCCTCCCGCTTCAGAATATCACTGATATGCACTTCCACAACCGGAATCGGTTCGATGGCATGGACTGCATCCGCAATCGCAATACTGGTATGAGTATAGGCTCCCGGATTAATCACAATGCCGTCATACTGCTTGAAGTAAGCTTCCTGGATCCAGTCCACGAGGTCTCCCTCGTGATTGGACTGCCGGCAGTCCGCTTCAATACCCCGCTCCTTTGCGGCATTCTGAATCATCTCAATGAGGCTTTCAAATGTATTGGAGCCATAGATTTCCTTTTCCCGGATGCCGACCATATTCAGGTTCGGTCCGTTGATAACCATCAGTTTTCTTCCCATATATCCATTCTCTCCTACTTCTTGTCAAACAGCGCACGCCGGGTGGTGGAGCTGATCATCTTTTTCTTCATGCCCTCGACATCTTCATTCTGTACCAGATTACGGAAGTCATGCAGTTCCTGAACGAACTCATCGATATCATGAATCAGATAGTCCTTGTTCAGAATAAACAGTTCCGGCCACATCTCTTCATTGATCTTCGCAATCCGGGTCAGATCCCGGAAGGAGTCACCGGTATATAATGCCAGACTGTCATTGTCATTGGCATTCATCAGAGATACCGCAATGACATGGGTCAGCTGCGACAGATAGCTGATCATTTTATCGTGCTCTTCCGGCGTAAGACAGGTAATGGTCTTAAAATGCATCTCTTCTGCCAGGGTGCGCATTGTTTCAATCGCCTGTTCACTGGAGTGTTCCGTCGGCACAATGATGAAGTTTGCGGCCTGGAAGCGTCCGGCATCCGCATATTTGATACCCTTGAATTCCTTACCGGCCATCGGATGGCAGGCAATAAATTCAATGTCCGGGCGGAGTTCCTGATTGATCTTCTCCACGACGACCCGTTTGACACCGGTCACATCGCTTAACAGCGCACCGGATTTCAGAACGGACTGATTGTCTTTGATCCAGTTCACAAATACACCCGGATAGAGACAGCTGATCACAATATCACAATCCGAGAGAATCTTCGGATCATTGGATCCTTCTTCGATCCAGCTCAGCGACTTTGCCGTTTCGATCGATGTTTCATCGATATCCACGCCAATGATATGTTCATAACCGGCATAATGGAGGGCTTCCGCATAACTGCCGCCCAGTACGCCAAGACCGATGATGCCGATCTTTGTATTACTGTGATCCATAGGTTACCTCCGCACCTGCGATGCGCAGGTCTTCAAAAAAGTTCGGATAGCTTTTCGTAATGGCTTCTGCGCCGTGGATGGTGACAGGCTGTTCTGCCCGTACCGCAAGTACAGATAAGGCCATCACAATGCGATGGTCATTGTGTCCGTCCAGCGTAATGCCGCCTTTAATGGACGAAACACCTTCGATGGTTACTGTATCACCGTCTTCCTGTACGAGAACACCGAGCTTGCCGAGTTCTTCTTTCATTGCGGCGATGCGGTCACTCTCCTTGATGCGGAGCCGTCCGCAGTGCGTAAAGACCGAGGTTCCTTCCGCAGCTGCCGCAAGCGCAAACAGCACCGGGCCTAGATCCGGACAGTCCGCAAGATCTGCGGTGAATGCCTTCACTGTTCCGGGCAAGAACGTATATCCCCCTTCCACAGGAATACAGGTTCCTCCGGCCTGTTCGATCAGTGAGACGATTACATGATCGCCCTGCCGGCTTTCGTGCGCCATATTCTGTACGACGACCGGTTTCTGACTGGTTAATGACAATACCGCAAAGAAGGCAGCCTGGGAGTCATCCCCTTCTACATGCAATGCGGAGGCCTGATAGATCTGATTTCCCGGGATTTGAATCGTATCGTCAGTTTCTTCAAAACGGATTCCGGCTTTCTCCAGCACATCCATTGTCAGTCCGACATAGGATCTTGATTCATACGGCGGAAGCACGGTAATGCTTGAATCCCCGTTCTGTAACGGCAGCGCAAACAGCAGACCGCTGATAAACTGCGAGGAAATATCTCCCCGTACCGTATAGGCATCCGGTTTCAGAGCGCCTTTGATCGTCAGTGTATCTTCGGCTGTTTCAAACTTCAGACCCTGTGTTTCAAACAGTTCTTCATATACGATCTGCGGCCGGCTCATCAGTTTGCCATGCCCCGTAAAGGTTACAGTTTCATTCGTCAGGGAGAATAACGGAATCAGAAACCGCAGCGTACTGCCGGACTCCCCGCAGTCAATCACGGAGCCGTCATAGGAGAATTTATTTCCGATGCCATGGACAAGCAGCCTGCCGTCATCCTGTGCTTCAAAGGATGCACCAAGATGGGACAGACACCGCATGGTCGCTTCGGTATCCTTGTTCTCCACAAGCCCGCTGATCACTGTATCCTGCGCGGATAACGCGGCCGCGATCAGAGCACGGTGCGACATGGACTTTGAGCCGGGAATGGATACCGGTGCCCCTTCACTTCTTCCGGGATGAATAACCGCAATCATACCGCTCTCCCGTGTTCCAGCACCTGCAGGATTTTATCCTCTGCCTCTTTGAGGGTGCCGTTATTATCAATGCGTACATCACTGTAAGCCGCATAGAGATCCTTACGCTCGTCATACAGCTTCATCATGTCTTCTTTGGAGCGGGACAGCGGGCGATCTTCCGACCCATACAGCAGTTCAATATCCCGGTCGATCCAGAAAATGATACTGTTGCGGGAAAGATAACGCATGTTCTCTTTCCGCTTGATGATTCCCCCGCCGCAGGAAACCACGGATCCATTGGCCGGAATGGATTTTGCCAGGTTCGATTCGAGATCCCGGAAATAGGTCTCTCCATGTGTTTCAAAACATTCCGCAATCGATGTGCCAAGCTGCTGTTCCAGTTCCGCATCCATTTCAATGAGCGGCCGGTTCAGCGTCTTTGCCAGGGACTGGGCAATCGTCGACTTGCCGGATGTCGGCATTCCGATCAGTACGATATTCCGTTTTTCTTCGAGTAAATGATTCATGCATGGCATGACCTGTGTTTCATCCATGTCATGTCCGGTAAACCAGCGGTCTGCGACCAGTGCCTGCCGCACCAGCATTTCAAAGCCGCCGCAGGTTTTAATGCCGCGGGTCTTTGCCTCAAAACAGAGATCCGTGCATAACGGATTGGCAATCGCATCCACGACCGCATAGAGATTTGTAAACTTCGAAAGATCCACCGGTGATGCATCTTCCTTCGGTGTCATTCCGACCGGTGTCGCATTGACCAGTACAGAGTAATACTTCTCATTGGCATACAGATCATCGTAGCTGATCTCCGCATTCTCCGGATGCCGGGATACCACCTCATACGTACAGCCAAGCTGCCGCAGTCCTGCGGTGATGGCCTTGGATACCCCGCCGCTTCCAAGCACGGCAGCATGTTTTCCGTTCACATCGATCCCATTACCGACGAGCATCTCCATAAAGCCCTGGTAGTCGGTGTTATAGCCGTAATACTTCCCGTCCTTATGGACGATTGTATTCACCGCCCCAATGGCTTTCGCCAGCGGATCGATCTCATCGAGATACTGCATCACGGTCTGTTTGTACGGGATCGTCACATTGAATCCGTTCAGATCATTGGACGCGAAAAAGGAAGGAAGGTCTTCTTCCTTCAGTTCGTATAATCGATAACAGTCTTCCTTCAGAAAGAATGCATGAATGTTCGGAGACCAGCTGTGCCCCAGCGGGTATCCGATCAGTCCGAGTTTCATATAATTACTTCTCCGCCAGCCACTGCGTGCCATGGGCACCCGCAAGGAAATCGGCCAGGACGATTGCGGTCATGGAATCCACAACAACCCGTGCCCGGTGAATGATCGCCGGATCATGACGTCCCTTGATTTCAATGGTCGTATTCTCTTTTGTCTTAAAGTTGACCGTAAACTGCGGCTGCGAGATGGACGGGGTCGGTTTGATCACCGTACGGAAGATGATCGGCATGCCGTTGGTGATACCGCCGTTGACACCGCCGTTATGGTTGGTGATGGTGGCCACCTCATCATGGAACATGGTATAGCGGTCATTTGCCCGCTGTCCGGTCATTTCCGCAAAGGTAAAGCCGGCGCCGAATTCCACACCCTTGACCGCAGGAATCGCAAAGAGTCCCGCGCTCAGGCGGCTTTCAATCGTATCAAAGAACGGTTCACCGATGCCGGCTTCCATTCCGACCACTGCCGTTTCCAGAATGCCACCTAGGGAATTCTGTTCTTTCTTTGCATGCTCGATGGCTTTCTTCATCTGTTCGCCGATGTCATCCTGAATCACCGCAAAGTCTTTTTCGTTCAATGCTTTGACCGTCTCTTTGAGACCCTGCGCAATGAAGCGGTCCTCTTCGATGTTGTACAGTTTCTGGATATGGGACCCGATCAGGATGCCCTTCTTCTCCAGCATCTGCCGTAAGATACTGCCTGCGGCAGTTAACGGTGCCGTGATGCGGCCGGAGAAATGTCCGCCGCCCGAGGCATCCTGGAAGCCTTTATAGCGAAGTTCTGCCGTATAGTCCGCATGCCCCGGACGTGCCAGATAACGCAGTTCATCATAGTCCCCGCGCCGCACATTCGTATTGCGGATCACCAGAGCGATAGGTGTTCCTTCGGTAACCATGTCTTTGACACCGGAAAGAAATTCCACTTCATCCGGCTCACTGCGTCCGGTGGACAACGCATTAACCGAGCGGCGCTGTTCCATATCATGGCGCAGCTGTGCTTCATCGATCTGAAAACCGGAAGGCAGTCCGTCAATCACACAGCCGATAGCCGGTCCGTGCGATTCTCCGAACAGCGTTACCGTAATATTGTTTCCAAAGGTATTCTTCATAATCCGATTCCTTTCCGCACCATGGCATTGTCCCATTCCTCGGTAAATCCATGGCCAAGCTCATTGACCTGCACGATCGTTATCGTGCCATGGTCCGCCTTCTTGTCATTCTGTACAAGACGGCAGATCTCTTCCTTATCGCATTCACATTCCAGCGGCAGTTCCAGCCGTTCCAGAACGTTCTTCAGACGCGCTTTTAATTCCGGTTCTTTGACCACCGTCATCATGCCCATGGCCACACACTCGCCATGGAGATAGCGGTTGAGTTCATGATAGCTTTCATAGGCATGACCATACGTATGGCCGAAGTTGAGCAGCTTGCGCTCTCCGCCTTCGCGCTCATCCCGTTCCACGACACCCTGTTTCACCTTCAGGGACCGCTCGATGATCTCATCGAGATGGTCCATGTAATTGTCCTGTTCAAACAGTTCAAACAGTTTCGGATCATGGGTCATGCCCATCTTTACCGCTTCCGCCATTCCTTCATGGAGTAAACGCGGGCTCAGGGTAGACAGCACTTCCGGATCGACGATGACTAATGAGGGCTGCCAGAAGGCACCGACACAGTTCTTGATGCCCTGAAAGTCAATTGCGGTCTTTCCGCCAATCGATGAGTCCACCATGGATAACATGGTGCTCGGGATATTCACATAGCGGATGCCGCGCATATAGGTGGCCGCACAGAAGCCGGCAAGGTCACCGACCACACCGCCGCCAAGAGCGACTACCGTATCCTTGCGGGACAGATGCAGCTCCAGCATATGCGCCAGAACCTCCTGGTAAACCGCAAAGCATTTGGAGCCTTCCCCCTGCGGAATGACATGCATTACCGCGTTTGGAAACTGCGCCTTCAGGATGTCTCTCCACTTCTCGGGAACTCCATCATCACTGATCAGAAAGACACGGTCGGTTCCGATATATTCTTTTGCCTTTGACAGGGCATTGCGTTCAATGATGATCGGATAGGTCCGGTCTTTGGTATGTACCTGTAATTCCATCGGGCTCTCCTCCTACTTCTCTGCCTTTGCGGCTTTATAACAGCCAAGCACACGGCATTCATTACAGCGGGAGCGGATCTCCCGCAGTGCTTCCTGCACATTGGAATCTGCGAGGTTGCCGGTGAAGTCGAGATAGAAACAGTATTCAAAGACCTGACCGGGAATCGGACGGGATTCCAGCTTTAACATATTCAGGTTATGATCTGCCAGGACGCCGAGCACATGATAGAGCGAACCCGGTTCATGACGGACCGAGAAATACAGACTGACCTTGTCCGCATCCGGATTGACTTCATTGTGTTCGGTCACGCAGAGAAAGCGGGTCATGTTGGTATCCGAATCCTGCACATCCGGTTTCAGGATATGCATACCGTAGTATTCCGCTGCCCGGTCGGAGCCTAGCGCCGCCTTTGCCGGATCATTGCATTCCTTAATGTATTCCACCGAGCGGGCCGTATCCTGGAAGGCAACGGCCTTGATGGAGGGATGTTCCGCAAAGAAACGGGAACACTGACTGATCGCCTCGGGATGGGAATAGACTTCGGCAATCGTTTCTTCGTTCACTCCCGGAAGCGTGATCAGATTCTGGCGGATGCGCACGGTGATTTCACCGACCGCATGGATGCCATAGTTGCGGAACAGATCCACGGTACGGGTGATCACACCGGTGGTTGTATTCTCTACAGGAAGCAGTGCATAATCGAGCACGCCGCAGTCGAGATCATTGAGGATGTCTGTAAAATTCCGGTAGCTGCGGGGTTCATAGTCACGGCCTTCAAAATACCGCATGACTGCGATTTCACTGAAGGTTCCGTTGGTTCCCTGATATCCGACTCTGACTGTCATAAGCCTTAAATCTCCGTATTTATAATTTATAATTTTATTATGAGACCCCGTTCCCCGCAACAAGACCGCAACCTGAGACTTCTTACAGCAGGCATCATTCTGGTGCTTTCCGTAATTCCGTTCATCGGTCTTGACCCATATACGATCAATTACACCGGTCTGTTTCAGCAGCGTCCCCTGCTCACCTGGCTCTGTATGGGTCCGGCGCTGATCCTGCAGGGATGGCTGTTTATGACTGCCATTAAGAAAACCGCAGGCGCATCTTCCCTGCGGTTACCGTCACTCATTCTTTTAATCGGGGTAATCGGTTTAATGATCATGCCCTATCGGAAGGAACACGATCTTTCCACCAACCTACACCTGGTTCTTGCCTTTGCGGTGCTTGTACTGCTTAATGTGCTGGTTTTAAAAATTCTCTTTCTCAAACAGAAACTTCTCCTGTTTTATGCGGGCGGCTGTGTGCTTTCCTTCTTTACCGCACTGACAGCTTCTTCCATCAACGGTCTGAGTGAACTGATCTATGCGGCGGTCCTGACAATAACACTGGTTCAGGCAGGTCTCTGACATCCGTCTCATAAAAACAGAGACCTTCCGGTCTCTGTCAGATAAGTATTTTCTCTGTTGTTACTGATTTGCCTTCAGGAAGGCAAGTTTTTCGTTTTGACACATCATTGGATCATACATTATTTCACCGTCAGCTTATAAGGCATTTTCATTTCCCAGCAAAAAATCAAATAAATTCCAAATCAGTATTCCTTCATCGTTGTAATGCGTTAATCCATCTTTCACGATAATGATCTTCCGGAAGAAATCTTTAATACTTACAAGGGAAGCCTGTTCCTGTTCTAACTTCTCTTTGCTTGGAATTGAAAGTGCTGATTGAATATATAAGCGATTCGACCCCTGATTACAGACAAAATCAACTTCCAGCTGTTTTAGTTTTCGTTGTTTGTTATCATCCACAAAACTGTGATCTACAACGCCGACATCTACGTTATAACCTCTGATAAGAAGTTCATTATAAATAATGTTTTCCATCAGATGCGTTTCTTCGATCTGTCTGAAATTCAATCTTGCGTTTCTCAGTCCTACATCAGTGAAGTAGTATTTCATTGGCGTATTGATGTATTTTTTTCCTTTAATATCAAATCGCTTTGATCTGGAAATAAGAAACGACTCTTCAAAATAATCAAGATAGTTCTTTATAGTGTCCTGATGCACGGTGATATTCTTTTCAGATTTAAAGGTGTTTGCAAGTTTTCGGGGATTTGTAAGGCTTCCTATACTGGACGCAATAATATCCATCAGTTCTTCCAGTTCCGCTTCATTTCTGACATTGTTTCGATCAATAATATCTCTGAAATACGTTTCATCGAACAGCTGTTTCAGATAATTTGCCTTATCCTGTAAATTTGAGATTGCAATCTGCCCAGGCATACCGCCATATGTAATATATTCCTGCCACGCCATATTAATATCAGCGCGATCGAAATGAAGCGGATATTGAACAGGGAATTCAGTTCCGGCATGAAGTTCCCTGTAATGATTCCAGAACTCAGAAAAGGAAAATGGATATACGTGAACCTGATCTCCCCTGCCCCTGAATTCAGTAATGATATCCCTGGATAAAAACTTTGCGTTGCTGCCAGTCACATAGACATCAACGTTATTTCTCCTGATAAGGCTGTTCAGCACTTCCTCAAAACCTTCAACCAGCTGCACTTCATCTAAAAGTACATAATACAGTTCTTTATCCACAATTCTTTCTTTGATATATGAATAAAGGGTTTCGGCTGAGCGCTCGGCTCTGTGCTCAATATCATCTAACGCCATCGTAATAATATGGTCTTCCGGTATACCAGTATTCTTCAGATAATTGTAAAAAAGTTCAAACAGCAGGTAAGATTTTCCTGATCTCCTCACACCGGTAATTACCTTAACCATTCCGTTATGACGTTTTCTTATCAATTCATTTAAATAATGAGGTCTGTCCATAACTGTCACCTTATTGAATATTTAGTCGCATAATCAGTAAAATGTTCAATAAAATTATAGTATGTACATGTGTACTGGTCAATCCTGTTGAATATTTATTTGTATTTGCGACAAAATATTCAATAGAATGTAGCTGACATGGCATCAGTCAGAACCGTTTTTCTGCTCAATACAAATGCAAGCTCAATCAGATAATCGCCGCAGCAATTGAAAACAGAGACCTTCCGGTCTCTGTCAGATAAATAATTCTTCTGCGATTACTGATTTGTCTTCAGGAACGCAAGTACTTCATCCTTCTGCGGCATGACGCGCAGTGCGCCTTTCCGTGTGGTCACGATGGATGCGGCCGCATTGGCAAAGGTAAGGATTTCCTTCAGCTTCGCTTCATCCAGACCGTCAAGTCCGGATTCAAGGATGCCGTTCAGCACACAGGCGCCGAAGGTATCTCCGGCACCGGTCGTCTCAATCGTTCCTTCCTGCAGGAATGCCGGCACTTCCACGCGGACATCTTCATAGTATGCCCGGCTTCCGTCCGGTCCCATGGAAAGACAGATCAGGCGGATATTCGGATACTGTTTCCGCAGCGCAGCGATGCCTTCGTCGTAATCATCCAGTCCTGTGAACCAGGTGATCTCGTTGTCCGATATCTTCAGAATATCGCAGTGCTGAAGACCCCAGTCCACCTGCACTTTGGCCTCGTCCAGGCTCTTCCAGAGCGGCGGACGAAGGTTCGGGTCAAACGAACGGATCATCCCTGCATCTTCGGCAATCGCCACCGCCCGGTGCGTTGCCTTTTTTACTTCCTCATCGGTCAGTGACAGGGTTCCGAAATGGAAGATCTTCGCATTCCGGATCAGGTCTTCGTTTACTTCTTCTTCCCGTAACATCATATCCGCGCCGGGATTGCGGTAGAACGAAAAATCACGGTCGCCGTTTTCCAGTTTATGGACAAGCGCAAGTGTTGTATGAACCTCGTTGTCAAACATCAGACCGGATGCGTCGATGCCGACTTCCTCGATTGCCTGGGCAAGCTGCTTTCCGAATCCGTCGTTGCCGACTTTTCCGATAAACGCCGTCTTCTTTCCAAGTCGGGAAAGCATGGACAGCACGTTGCACGGCGCACCGCCCGGGTTTGCCTCAAACATCGGATTTTCCTGTTCAGACATTCCGCCCTGGGTGAAATCAATCAGGAGTTCGCCCAGCGCGGTTACATCATAAGGTTTCATTGTATTTTCTCCCTGTTTTCTGCGGCCTTGTTCCGTTAACCTTCCGGTACGTACGGACAGGCACACCCACGCCTGTCCGTACGCTCTTTCGGAGGTAAGGGAACCATTCTGTGAATCACCGCATACATGTGTTATGCATTTTCAAGCGAATAGCCTTCGATATCGACGACCGCAGTCCCGTCACAGCGGAAGCTGATTCCGCCAATCGACGGATCGGTCTGAATACGGTGTGTCATGACCTGTTCACCGTCATTGATGAACACCTCACAGCTGTAGCGGTCCAGCAGGATCCGCAGCTTCAAGCCATCTTCCATTTCATGGATGTTATGCATTTTGCGGATATGGGCAACACTGCGCCGTGTGCCGGAACTGGAGCGGTCAAATGCCAGACGGTTTTCCTTCGGCCGGTAAACGATCGATGTATAGATACCGTCCTGTTCCGCAATCCGGATATCGAACTTGGAGAACTGTCCGTCGGAAGGATGAATCTGCAGGGTCAGATCATAGACTCTGCCCTGGACACCTTCAAAGGACACCGGATCATGGATCTCTGCCTTCTCAATGAAGACACGTTCCCCGCGGAGCGATTCCAGTTCTCTGATCGGAGTCTGGTATAAGTGTCCGTTTTTGACATGCAGTTCGCGCGGTACGGTTACCGAGCCGGTCCAGGGCATATCTTCCCCGGTGTCCATGATGGAGTCCCAGTTCTGCATCCAGGCGACCATGATGCGCCGGCCGTCTTCCGTAAGCAGCGTCTGGGTGGCATAGAAATCCAGTCCGTAGTCCACCGGCATTACCTTCTCCGGGACAAACGTTCCGTCTTCCGTCCGGGAACCTACCATCGCGATGGTCGCATTGCCCGAGTAAAACGTCTCTGTTTTCAGCATGTCCATCGGACTGACGAGGAAGACATATTTCCCGTCCAGTTCAAAATAGTCCGGGCACTCCCACATCTTTCCGTAGGTGCCGTCATTTTCGACAATGACGCGGTCAAACGACCAATGGAATCCATCCGGGCTTTTATAGTAAAGCAGCTGACCGAGGCCCTTCGCATTGCGGCCTACCGTCATACAGCTGTAGGTTCCGTCCGGTTTCCGGGTCAGCTTCGGATCCCGGAAATCACACGGATCGCTTCCCTCCGGAAGATCTGACTGATCAAGCACCGGGTTCTGTTCATACTTGCGGTACTCTCCGTTTTCCTCCACAGCAAGGCACTGTACCTGAAGGTTTTTACGGACATCATCGGTGGAGATGACACCGGTATACATCAGAAGATGTCTGCCGTCCGGAAGATCGGCAGCGCCGCCGGAAAAGCAGCCGGCATTGTCATGTTCGGTATCCGGTGCCAGAGCTGCCGGAAGATATTCCCAGTGCAGCAGATCCTTACTGACCGCATGGCCCCAGTGCATCGGACCCCATTTGGTGTCGTATGGGTAATACTGATAAAACAGATGATACATTCCGTTATGAAAGGAGAAACCGTTCGGATCATTCATCCATCCGATATACGGAGAAAGATGATACTCCGGTCGTTTCTCCTTTGGGATGGCGTTTCCGTACCGTTCTTCATAGGAGCGGGCATCTGCCAGTTTCTGACTGATCATAAGCAAAATTTCCTTTTCGTTAATCTGTGAAATATATCCGCCCCCGTGAGGGCGGATATATCAGTGGTGCGGTTGATTATTTGTAATACTCGTCTACGTACTTCTGGAAGATGCTCAGATATTTCTCAAGGCCGTACGCTTCGAGATCCTTCTGGAGCTGATCCCAGTCCGCATCGGTGAAGCCGTTCATGATCCAGTCGGACTTTGCAGCTGCGATGCACTTGTGGATATCTGCCTGCAGGTTGGAGATTTCCTTGGTATCTTCGGTTGTCATGAAGACATTCGGGAATACATACTTCGTATGCATATCCGGTGTGTAGATGTCCTTGATCCAGTTAAGACGATACTGCGCGTCATCCGGGCAGGTAACATATACATCGTAGTAGGAGTCGAGAATTGCGAGCGGACCGCCGACACATTCTGCTTCACGTACTTCAACCGGGGAAGCATCGCCGAGCGGAGCGTGCTGCAGCATATCCTCACCGTTGGCATTCTTGCCGAGAACGAAGATATCGAAGTCATCGTCTTCACCGTAGGTACCCCAGTTGTTCTGCGGGGACTGGAACGGATCATACATCTGGTCGAGCCATGCGCAGATCAGCGCAGGATTCTTTGCGTTGGCAGTGATGACACAGCGCCCGCGGTCGAAACCAGAAGTGAAGGAACCGTTCTGCGGTGTGATGTTGCGGGTATCCGCAGTCAGTGCAGGCAGCGGTACCCAGCCTTTGCCGGCAATCAGATCATCCATGGAGACCTGAGCGATGTTGGCAACGTCCCAGGAGAAGCAGACGCCGTAACGTCCGGACTTACCCTTGGCAACATATGTGGACCATTCCTGTGTGAATGCTTCAGGATCGATGAGGCCTTCCTCATTCAGCTTGTGGAGCCATTCGAGACCCTTCTTGAAGCCTTCCTGTGTAGCCGAGCAGATGACCTTCTTGTCATCGGTAACTGCGATGTGACGTCCCTTGTCCATGTCACCGACGCCTTCGCCGAAGCCGTTGATGAGAACAGCCGGGTCCTGGTCACCGTCGTTGATGATGCAGGACATCGGGATGATGTCGCCGTCAATATTGAATTCCTTCTTGAGCTCTGCCGCATTGTCGCGGAATGCGATCAGTGTCTTTTCGAAGTCATCGACAGTTGTCGGAACTTCGAGGCCGAGGAAGTCAAGCCACTGCTTGTTGATGAACGGCATGTTGCCGATGGACTGAATCGCTGTCTTTTCATAACCGAGCTGCTCGATCCACGGAAGTGCCCAGATATGGCCGTCCGCATCGGTGCACATTGCACGGTATTCCGGAGCCTGCTCGAATACTTTCTGCAGGTTCGGCATGTACTTATCGATATATTCTTCTACGTTGATGATGACGCCCTGCTTCGCATACTTCAGCAGATCGGTGTCGCCGAAGCCGGCGTTGAAGATGAATTCCGGAAGTGTCTTGATGTTGGACATTTCGAGCTGAATCTTGTCGCCCCACTGGTCGGACTGGATTGCCTTCCACTCAACATGGACATTGGTCTTTTCTTCCAGACGCTTGAAGATGGTGCGGTTGTTCGGTTCGGATTCCGAGCCTGCCGGGAAGTTGGTGAGACCGCTGATGGTTGCGGTTTCCGCAAGCGGGAATGCGAGGGTTGCCGGGTCTACTTCCAGACCGGCAGACGCACCTGCGCCGGATGCACCGCCTTTTGAGCCGCATCCTGCGAGAACGGAAGCGGACATTGTCAGTGCGAGGGCATACACTGCGCCTTTTTTGATTCTGTTGAATAAGCTGTTCATACTCTCTCCTGTTATTTATTTGCTTATCTGTTTTTTTGTTTTTTTAATGAATTATCCCTTGACTGCGCCGGCCATGATTCCGCTGTCGAAATACTTCTGGAAGAACGGATACATGATCATCAGCGGGAGGCTGGAGATAATGATGGTTGCGTATTTGAGCAGTTCCGCAAGACGTGCGCGCTCTGCCGTGCTCTGCATGTCGGATACCATGCCGGGTTCCGGCTGGTTCTGAATGAGGATGGAGCGAAGCACGAGCTGCAGGGGCTGCTTGGATGCGCTGTTAAGATAAATCATTGCGTCAAAGTAGCTGTTCCACATACCGACGAACTGCCACATTGCGATCGTAGCGATGATCGGTGTGCAGACCGGCAGAAGAATCTTGAAGAAGTACACCATTTCGTTTGCGCCGTCGATTTCCGCAGCTTCCTGGAGATCCTTCGGGATACCCATGTAATAGGTTCTTGCGATGATCATGTTCCAGACGCTGAAGGCGCCGGGAAGCAGGATCGCCCAGATCGTATCCAGCATGCCGAGATTGGAAATGAGGAGATAGGTCGGGATCAGTCCGCCGCCGAAGAACATCGTGATGACGAAGATGGTATTGAAGAACCCCTTCCCCTTGAAGTCATCACGGGACATCGGATAGGCCGCAAGCAGCGTGACGATGACCGATATAATGGTGAACAGAATCGAGTAGATCAGAGCGTTTTTGAAACCTACCCAGATCTGCCCGTTGCCCATGACACGCTCATACGCCGTCAGCGTCCACTTCGAGAAGTCAAACGTGATACCGGAGTTCTGCAGCGTGATCGGGTCAATGAACGAAGCGAGGATGATGTAGATCATCGGGAAGATGATCGCAATGACGAAGAGTCCAAGCAGGATATATCCGATGATCAGAATGATCTTGTCTTCGGTCGGATACTTGGCGAATTCACTTTTCTTTTTCTGTGCCTGTGCCATAGCTTCCTCCTCAGATACCCTTGCCGTCATTCATCCGCTGTACGATCTTGTTCATGGACACAAGCAGAATGACGTTGATTACGGTGTTGAACAGACCGACTGCGGTAGAGAAGCCGTAGTCGCCGTCCAGGAGACCTTTTTTATAAACATAGGTGGAAATGATTTCCGAAGAAGATATGTTCATATCGGTCTGCAGTGCATAGGCTTTTTCAAAGCCGATGCTCATGATGTTACCAACCGACATGATGAACTGGATCAGGACGGTGTCCTTGATTGCCGGCCATTCAACCGCCTTGATCTGCTGGATGATGTTGGCGCCGTCAAGAACCGCAGCTTCCTTCAGCTCCTTGCTGGCGTTGGACAGCGCAGCAGTATAGATGATGGATGCCCAGCCTGCCCCCTGCCAGATACCGGACGCGATGTAGATCGTACGGAATGCGGAAGGCATCGTCATGAAGTTGGTGTCTGTGCCGAACAGCGAGTTGATCATACCGGTCGGCGAAAGAAGGATTCTGACAATACCGCAGAGGACGATGACCGAGATGAAGTTCGGCATGTACAGAACAAGCTGAATCTTCTGTTTTGTCTTCGAACTCAGAATGCGGTTAAGCAGAAATGCAAGCAAGATCGGAATCGGAAATCCCCAGAGCAGTCCGAACACACTCAGCTTGAGCGTATTCATCAGATAGCTCATAAAATCCGGTGACGACAGGAAGCGGGCAAAGTGATCAAAGCCTACCCATTCACTGCCGAGAATACCGCGGATCGGGTTGTATTCCGTAAATGCAATCAGAATACCGCCCATGGGAATGTACCGGAAAATGATCGTCAGCAGAAACGCCGGCAACAGAAAGAGAACATATAACTGCCAGTGCTGTTTTACATACACCAGCGTGTTATGCATTCCTCCTGCATTCGGGGCTGCCTTTTCTGTAGTTTTCCCCATTAGTTTCCTCCTTAGAGAAGATGCCTGCTGTGCGTTCCAAGCGGCCGTCTTGTGCATTTGCACAGTACACATCTCTGAGATAGATACACTTTAGCATCGCATGCATGCCCAATTCAATACCATAACTTTACATTTGCACATTTTAGATTGTGCTTTTGCCCGTTTTTATGAAACATATTTACATTTTCACTTGTTGTTTGCACAAATTGTTTCACGTTTGCATAATTGTTAACTTCCCTGCAATTGTCGTTTGCACACAAATGATGGTATAGTTAGATATAATAAATAAGGAAAATACAATCATGAGTGAAAACGGAAAAAAGGTTACGATACAGGATATTGCAGACTCGCTTGGTATATCCCGCAATACCGTGTCCAAGGCCATCAATAATTCGGAAGGCCTGGCAGATGCGACCCGGGAAAAGATCCTTCAGCGTGCGGTCGAAATGGGATACAAGCAGTTTTCCTATGTCTCGACGCTGAATCAGATCAATCTGAGCGGAAACAGTGCCGCAGCTCCCATAATCGAAGGCGGCGGTGAAATCGCATTACTGTCATCAGCACTTCTGTCCAACAGTCATTTCGCTTCTCTGTTTCTGGATAAATTTCATCAGGAGTGTGCACAGCTTGGCTTCACCCTGACGATGCACCGGATCACACCGGAACATCTTCAGAACAGGGAGCTCCCCCTCACCTTTGATGCGTCAAAGATCAAAGGCATCATGTGTGTCGAAATGTTCGATTATGACTACAGTCGGATGATCTGTTCCCTCGGGCTGCCGGTGCTGTTTGTGGACGGGCCGGTCCGCAATCACGGAGAACCGCTGGAGGCGGATATCCTGATGATGAACAATCACGATGAGATCCTGCGGTTTGTACATCTCATGGCGGAACGGGGGCTGACCCGGATCGGTTTTATCGGCGACCCCAGCCACTGCCAGTCATTCCAGGAACGCTACAACGCATTCCGGCTTGCCATGTTCAACCACGAGCTGTCGGTCGAACCGCAGTATCTGCTGACCGGCGCGGACAAGGATCTCCCCTGGATTGCGGAAAAACTGGAATCGATGGAAGACTATCCGGATGTCTTTATCTGCGCCAATGACTTTGTGGCGATCGAAGCCATGCAAATGCTGGCAAAAAAAGACCGCAGCCTCCTTCAGAAGGTGCGGTTCCTTGGCTTTGATGATTCCCATGAATCCAGAATCTTCTATCCGACGCTTTCCACGATCCATATTCATACGCAGGTCATGGCATTCTCTGCCCTCCACCTTCTGATGTCCCGCATCAAGGAACCCGCAATGGATTACCGCACCCTGTATGCCGCAACGGATCTCATCCTGCGCGAATCCACCGAATTCTGACGGAGATAACTTTTTATGAAATTTCTATCTTACGACAGCCGGTTCAGTCAGATCCTCATCAAGCTGAGTTATACCTGCTGGCTGAATCTTCTCTGGATCATCTGTTCCCTGCCGGTAGTTACGATCGGCGCCGCTACGACTGCGTTGTATACCGTCACGCTGAAAATGGCAGATGACAAGGAGAGTGAGATCACAAAAACGTTCTTCCGGGCATTCAAAGACAATTTCCCGCAGGCCACGCGTATCTGGCTTCTCCTGCTGGTCATCGGCGTCATCCTTGGCGGAGACGGCTATATCGCCTGGCACATGCGCTCACAGACTACCGGTCTGCCTGCCGTGCTCTGGACACTGAACCTTGCGGTTCTGATCGTTGCGGGAATTGCCTATGTCATTGTGATGCTGTATATCTTCCCGCTCATTGCACGCTTCGTAAACAATGACCGGGCGATGCTGAAAAATGCATTCCTGATCGGCATCCACTATCTGTTCTGCACGATCGTTGTGTTTTTCATCCACTTTGCGATGTTCTATCTCGTCGTTGCGATCTTTACACCGTTCATCATTTTCGGTGAAGGACTGGTCGCCTATCTCTCCTCCCTCTTCCTGATCAACGTACTGCGTCTGTGTTCGGGCACTGCCGGAGGCGCACAGGAATGAAACAGACGAAAAAGGAGCGGAAACAGCTGCGGGAATCCTTCCGGCACATGAGTCCAGGAGACAAGGTGGACTACATCTTCACCTACTATAAACTTCCGATCTTTACGGCATGTGTCGTGCTTGCCCTGCTGATCTCCAGTGTCTGGCGTGCGCTGACGAAGAAGGACCCGGTGCTCTATGTTGCCTATATCAATGTCACGGCAGGTGAAACACTGGACAGCGCACTGACCGACGGTTACCTGCAGTATATGGAACTTGATCCGAAGAAACAGGAAATGATCGTCTACCGGAATCTCTATATTACGGAAGACGCCTCCGTCGAGGATCATCAGTTTGTATATGCGTCCAAGATGAAACTGATCGGCTCGATCGATGCTTCACGGCTGGATGTGGTTCTCATGGATGAAGATGCATACAATCAGATGTCGCAGAGCGGCTTCCTGTACACCTTCTCCGACATCGCGGACAAGGACCCCGAAATCATCGATGCACTGACCCCTTACATTACGGAAAATGACGTGATCATCGAAGATAATGCCGTGGAATACAATCTCAATGAAGCAGACGAATATTCTGCAATCACCGAGCGCCGGCAGAATGCCATACGGGTTTCTGAGTTTCCAGTCTTCCGGAAAGCAGGCATGAGCGGTGAGGTCTATGCAGGCATCATTGCCAATACGAAACGGCCGCGCCAGAGTCTCTCCTATCTGCACTATCTGCTCATCGCGGAATGAACAACAGGACTTCCAAATCGGAAGTCTTTTTTCTCGGAGAAAGAAAAAACAGACCATTCAATGATATGTACCCAGAAGTCTGGACATATTGAATAACTAGACGATAACAGAATTTGAGATGGATGTTTCTCTGTATTTCACAGGGGACATCCATTTTGTTTTTGCCTGAATCCGGTCGTTGTTGTAATAGGCAATATATTCATCCACAGCCTGACTGAACTGGTCGAATGTCTCATACTGCGATTCATATCCGTAAAACATTTCATTCTTCATTCTGCCGAAGAATGTTTCCATGATGCAGTTGTCGATACAGTTGCCTTTTCTGGACATGGACTGAATGATTCCCTTATCCTGCAGCGTCTGATGGTAATTCTTCATCTGATACTGCCAGCCCTGATCGGAATGAAAGATCAGACCTTTCACATTCGGATGAGTTCTGAAGGCTTTATCCAGCATATTGGTGATCTGTTCGTAGTTCGGGTGGAGGGACAGGTCATAAGAGATGATCTCATTACTGTACATATCGAGGATCGGTGACAGATAGCACTTACCGAATGGAAGATTGAACTGTGAAACATCAGTAGTCCATTTTTCGTCAGGTGCTGTTGCCGTAAAGTCTCGGTTGATTATATTCTCTGCAGTCTTCCCGACATCGCCTTTATAGGAGTGATATTTCTCTTTTGGTCTTCTTCCTTTGAGATCAAGTTTCTTCATCAATCGCTGTACTTTCTTGTGATTGATGACAAAGCCGCGATTGATCAGCTCATGACATACTCTTCTGACACCGTACCGGCCCTTGTGCTCTTCGAAGATACTTCGAATCGCATTGATGATTTCCTGGTTCTTGATTTCATCAATATCCGGCTTGTTCTGTTCATAGTATTACATGCAAGATAGAAGTAACCAATTCGTGCAATTAGAATTCACCAGAATTGGTTACTTTTTAAATGCCTGATATCCAAAGATAGAATGAAATCTATCGAAGGAGGCAGGCATGATCAAGTGGGAAATAAGACAAGAAATCAGAGGAATATACGAGGAGATGCGCACAATGGAAATCAAGCCGAACTTCAGCGCGATCGCGAGAAAATATAAAATCGATCGGCATACTGCAGCGAAATACTGGGATAACGACAAACAGGAGGTTGAATTGCCACAACGCCCAAGCAAACTTGATCCTTATTTTGAGGAAATCAAAGAAAAAGCAGAAAATACCGTATGTACAAAAATGGCGCTATACCAATACTTCAGAAATAAATACGGAGAAGCGGTATTTGGACATTACTCAACATTTGCACATTATATGCAAAGAAAAGAACTGGAAAGAAAAGTTGAAATGAAAGCTCATGTCCGATATGAAACGCCAGCAGGAAATCAGCTCCAGGTTGATTGGAAAGAAAATCTGTCAACTGTACTGAAAACGGGCGAAATCATTGAATACAACCTGTTTGTCGCAACGCTTGGGTACTCCAGGTATCACTTCTACATCTATTCAAAATCAAAGGCGACAGATGATTTTCTTAGATGTCTTATCGAGGTGCTCCAGCGTATGGGAGGAATTCCTAAAATGGTCGTCACAGATAATATGAGTGCGATCGTATCGATCAGGGCAAATTCAAGAGATAAACTTCCAGTGATCAGACAGTTTGAAAAAGATATCGGAGTGAAGATCCATCTCTGTAAAGTGAGAACACCACAGACAAAAGGCAAAGTCGAATCCGCAAACCGATATGTGCAGTGGCTGGAGCCATATAATGGCGAACTGGGAAGTGAAGAAGAACTGATCGAATTGATCAGAAAATTTGAGCACGATGTCAATAATGAAACAAATCACACAACCGGCATTCCGCCTGTGAAACTGATAAAAAAAGAAATGGAGCACCTGAACCCAATACCGAACAAATTACTGATGAATGAATTTATTCGGAATGTGACTGTACAGACAGTGCCGCAAACACTGCTGATCAGGTATAAGGGGTCAGAATACTCCGTTCCATCCAAGTTTATCGGAAGGCGAGTCAAAGTCATACCTTCCGGAGATAAACTGTATATCTATCATAACACTGAGCTAATCTCCCTTCATGAATTGAGTGTGAAGAAGATAAACTATCAGGAAGATCATTATGAAAACGGATTAAGACAGAGTATGACTGCGAAGATAAGTGACAGCGAGATCCACCTGCGCGCCAAAGAGAATCTGGCGCTGCTGGATCAGTGGGAGGAAACATCAGGATTATGATCGAGGCAAGAAATTACGGACAGATGAAAAATAATCTTGAACGTCTGAGACTGTCGCAATTCAGTGTTCATATCGATGAATATATAGACGCGATACAGTCGGGAGAGAAGAATTTCATCGCGGCTATGAAAGAACTGACTGATCTGGAGATACAGGCAAGAGAAGCCAGAATACTGCAGAGCTGCGTAAAAACCGCGAATTTTCCGTTCATCAAAACGATGGATGATTTTGACTTCAGCTATCAGCCAACATTGAATAAAAATGAACTGACAGGTTATAAAGACATGCGTTTTATAGACAACCAGGAAAATATCCTGTTCATCGGGTCCCCGGGTGTAGGAAAAACTCATTTATCTGTATCGATCGGAATAGAAGCTGCCTATAACCACCGAAGTACATATTTTATTTCCTGCAATGATATGTTGTTAAATCTGAAACGAGCACAGTTGGAGAATCGATTAGAGCAGAAATTGAAATTATATGCCAGATACAAACTTCTGATCATAGATGAAGTGGGATTTCTTCCTTTGGACGAACAATCGTCAAAACTGTTCTTTCAGCTGATATCAAAACGCTATGAGCGGCATTCCACGATTATTACAACGAATAAACCATTATCGCAATGGGCCGAGATATTTGGGGATCCTGTAATTGCCAATGCCATTCTGGATAGACTGCTTCATCACTGCCATGTGGTGAAAATTGTCGGGAAATCCTATCGGACGAAAGACCTTCAAAAAGAACTGTCGGTCAGTCAAAAAGAAAAATGAGGCGGTAAGCCTCTCTGCAAGAATTGGTGAATTCTCGCAGCAACTTTTGGTGAATTTCTACTTGCATATAACA
>JAFUFO010000026.1 GCA_017469885.1 Solobacterium sp. | reverse complement strand
CACAAAAATCCGATAACTTAAGTCAACCCTTTTAGGCATAGTTTTTAAAAATGATATTTCGTCAAAAAGCGCATGACGAAAACAGGAGAGCTACTCCCAAATCATTTTGAAATGATCTATAATTCGATCAGGAACGGTATATTTCGCCGTTCCTGGCAAGCGCATAGATTACGATCAATAACTTATGCGCCGCAGCGATATTGGCAGCTTTGGACCTCAATGGGCATTGGGACTGCTGCCTTTTCTTTTTGTTGAACAGGTATATCGGATCATTCTTCTTCAGCCGATAATTGCACGAAGCCCCGAGGTACAGAAGGCATCTTAAATGCCGGTTGCCTTTCTTTGATATCCGTAAATGTGTGCCGTCCACATCTCCGGACTGAAGGATCTTAGGATTTAGACCTGCATATGCTGTTATTGCACGTCTGTTTGTAAATCTGCTCATGTCTCCCAGTTCTGCGATTATTCTCGCCGCAAGATTGTCTCCGATTCCGACAATGGACCGGATACCTGCGAAATACGGTACAGTGCGTGCTTCTTCGACCATCTCGCTGAGGATATTCTCACAGAGTTCCATCTGGCTCTGAAGCTGTTCAATGAGTTCCGGCAGCTTGATCACTTCGATCTCAGTGACATCGCATCCGGAATAACAGTGCTTTGCGCATTCATACATCTTATGGACCACTTCTGATATGAAGCCGGTTTTATGGTCTGTCTTCTTTCCGATCACCTTAACGATCGTCTCTTCTTTGTGTTTGAGCAGAAGTGATGGATGCGGATACTTCTTCAGCACCTCCATAGCGACCGGATCATACAGGCTGGAATGTCCTTTGAAGCACTTATCCATCCGGGGATAGATGATATCCAGGTAACTTCTGAAGGTGATCTTGAACATCCTCAGATGGTTCAGTTCCGCTTCATAGTAACGATTCAGCTTCTGCAGTCTGTTGAACAGATCTGTCTGCTTCTGAAACGGGAGAAGATTATCTTCGTTGTAGTAAGCTTTCGCGATGTGAGCACAGTCCAGATCGTCGGTCTTATTACTGTGAAGACTTGTTTTGCGGTATGCGGCTGCCAGTAACGGGGAGATGATGTAATACGGCATTCCATGATCTTCCAGATACTTCTGAAGACAGCGGTGATAAGCTCCTGTAGCTTCAAATACGACCGGTACCGTATCGCTCCCGCTCTTCTCTTTCACTTTCTGGATGATCGTTTCAAGATCCGCAAACCCCTCGATGGTATCGTGCAGTACCTTTGGCTTGCGGAATGGTGCACCTTTCTCGAGGAACGGCTGATAGTGGCAGCTGCCTTTGAAGACATCCACCGTGATGACTGGTCCTTGCATAGGAACCTCCTTTCATGCATAAAGCCTTGGTAAGACTTCCCCGCACCCTGTATCAGATCATTTTTCTGGGTTAAATCCGGCATCGCTGTGTACTGCTTTTGCGTGCTCATTCCGATAAATCGACCTGTGACACAGGAGGGAAGCAGAACGTTTTTTGTGACTGACTCACGGCACTGCCGGGTCTAAAAAAGACCACGTCCTTACTTTACCCAGGCCGATCTGACTGTATGCCTACAGCAGAAAGGCCAGGAACCACTGGTGCTCCTGACCCTTTAATCATATGTTTGATGATATTTATCTTCCTACTATGATCAGGACCAGTTCGTTCCTGATTTCAGAATAGAAAAATGACCCCTGCAATGCAGAGGTCATAAACTGATGAACTGAGGTTTGGATTACCGTTTCGAATTAACGCTGAACGCGTGCACCTGCACCACCCATGATTGCTTCAACTTCCTTCTTGTTGGCCATGGAAGTGTCGCCCGGAGTGGTCATAGCAAGTGCGCCGTGTGCTGCACCGTAGTTAACAGCGATTTCCGGATCCTGTGTTGTCATCAGGCCATAGACAAGCCCGGATGCAAAGGAGTCACCGCCGCCGACACGGTCTAGGATCTCCAGTCCGTCGTATGCCTTGGACATGTAGATCTCGCCGTCGGCATAGCACATAGCCTTCCAGTCATTGACCGTAGCTGTCTTGACGGTACGAAGTGTTGTCGCAACAACCTTCCAGTTCGGATAGGTCTTGACTGCTTCATTCAGCATCTTCTTGTATCCGTCGAGGTTAAGTTCCTTGAGGTTCTCATCATTGCCTTCGATTTCGAATCCGAGGCATGCGGTGAAGTCTTCTTCGTTGCCGATCATGACATCGACATACTTGGCGATCTCACGGTTGACTTCCTGTGCCTTTTCCTTACCGCCGATTGCGGACCACATGGACGGACGGTAGTTCAGGTCATAGGAGATCATTGTGCCGTACTTCTTCGCAGTCTTGATTGCATCGATGACGGTCTGGGATGTGGTTTCGGAAAGTGCCGCATAGATTCCGCCTGTATGGAGCCAGCGAACGCCGAGCTTACCGAAGATGTACTCGAAGTCAAAGTCCTCAGCAGTTGCCTTGGAAATTGCGGTATTTGCACGGTCAGAGCATCCGACAGCGCCGCGGATACCGAATCCGCGTTCAGTGAAGTTCAGACCGTTACGGCATTCTCTTCCGATACCGTCTGTCTTCATCCATTTGATGAGAGAAGTATCAACACCGCCCTGGCAGATGAAGTCTTCCATGAGACGTCCGACTTCATTATCCGCAAATGCAGTGATGACAGCTGTCTTCATGCCGAAGCATTTACGCAGACCGCGGACAACGTTGTATTCTCCGCCGCCTTCCCATGCACGGAAGGAACGTGCTGTACGGATTCTTCCTTCTCCCGGGTCAAGTCTCAGCATTACTTCGCCGAGGCTGGCCGCATCATATGTATAAGTGCCTTCCGGCTTCAGATTCAGGTCCATGATTACCCCCTGATCTCCATTACGAGATCAACTGCTTCCTTAACGAGTTCTTTGATCTTGGCAAAATCGCCAGCCTTGACGAGATCGCCCTTTACCATCCAGCTTCCGCCGCACGCAATGATCTTGCTGTTGGTGAGGTAGTCACGGATGTTCTTCGCATTGATTCCGCCTGTCGGCATGAACTTCAGTGTTGTAAACGGAGCTGCCAGTGCCTTGATGGTCGCAACGCCGCCGAACTGCTCAGCCGGGAAGAACTTGACGATCTTCAGACCGCGCTTGACAGCCTTTGTAGCCTCGGACGGTGTGATGATGCCCGGATATACCGGAACATTGTTCGCAAGGCACCAGTCAACGACTTCCTCGTCAAAACCCGGGGAAACGATGAACTTTGCGCCGGCATTGACTGCACGCTGTGCCTGTTCAACAGAGAGAACGGTTCCGGCACCGACGAGCATATCCGGATAAGCCTCAGCCATGATGCGGATGGATTCTTCCGCAGCTGCGGTACGGAATGTAACTTCCGCAACAGGGAGTCCGCCTTCTACGAGTGCTTCAGCGAGCGGTTTTGCATCCTTGGCATCTTCCAGTACGACTACAGGAACGACACCGCATGCAGCGATTCTTTCATTCATGTCCATAATTATTTACCTATCCTTTTCTTTTTCTCAGAATTTATATCCTTTGATTATTCCGGCTGCTTGCCGATGTAGGCAAGAATCCCGCCGTCTACATAAAGAATGTGGCCGTTAACGAAGTTGGACGCATCACTTGCCAGGAATACTGCCGGTCCCTGGAGGTCTTCCGGATTGCCCCAGCGCTCTGCCGGTGTCTTTGCGACGATGAAGCTGTCAAACGGATGACGGCTGCCGTCTGCCTGACGCTCACGGAGCGGAGCGGTCTGCGGTGTTGCAATGTAACCCGGGCCGATGCCGTTGCACTGAATGTTGTATTTGCCGTATTCGGAACAGATGTTTCTTGTGAGCATCTTGAGACCGCCCTTGGCTGCCGCATATGCGGAAACTGTCTCACGTCCGAGTTCGGACATCATGGAACAGATGTTGATGATCTTGCCGTGTCCCTTCTTGATCATTCCCGGGATAACAGCCTTGGATACAATAAACGGGGCATTGAGGTCTACGTCAATTACGGCACGGAAATCCGAAGCGCTCATCTCGGTCATCGGAATACGCTTGATGATACCTGCGTTGTTGACCAGAATATCGATGGTTCCGACTTCTTCTTCGATCTGCTTGACCATTGCCTGAACCTGCTCTTCATCACAGACATTGCAGACATAGCCATGTGCCTCAATTCCTGCTTCCTTGTATGCCTTGAGACCCATTTCCTTCTTTTCTTCATTAATGTCATTGAAGCAGATGGTTGCGCCGGCTGCCGCAAATGCTGTCGCAATGCCGAAACCGATGCCGTAGCTTGCTCCGGTGACGAGTGCAACCTTCCCGTCTAATCTGAAATCCTTTGAATCAAACATGTTTTCTCTCTCCTGTTCTCTATGAGTAGTGTTGAATTCCGGTAGCCTGTTTATGGTTAGTAAACCGGTACACTTACATACTATCCCGATTATATCCGAAATGCAACATAATTCTTAACAAATGTTACCGATTTTAATCAGAATGAACAAGTCCTTCCTCTAAGTAAATCGGTTTAGAAAAAGTGCAAAAAAGAACGGCGTGTTACACGTCGTTCTCCTGTTTCAAACCAAGTTCTGCCTTAAGCAGATCCTCTGTTACATAAATATCCTTGGAACTCATGAATACATAGCACGCAGGTGCTTCCGCTGCGAGCATTTTTGCGCCCTCTTCCGTTTCCGGAAGAAGCACAGAACCCTCTGAACGGTCGATCAGATACTGGATGTCAATATCCGTTCCATCCTGCTTGTCATCAACTGCACCAAATTCAATCAGATAGATCTTATCCGCTTTTGAGAGCGCAGCCGCAAAGGCATCTGCGAAATATTTGACACGGCTTGCCCGGTGCGGCTTCAGAATTGCCACAAGCTTGTGATCCGGGAATCGGCGGCGTGCAGCATCAATCGTTACACCGACTTCTGTCGGATGATGTGCATAGTCATCCACAATGACATTGTCACCGAAGTCCTGTACAACGAACCGGCGCTTGCGTCCATGGAAGGATGAAAGACCGTCCTGAATCTGTTCCGGCGTCATTTCTTCCAGAATACCGACACCGATACAGCCAAGACTGTTCAGAAGCAGATGATGACCTACAAACGGCAGATCGAAGTGGCCAAACCGCTCACCATGCCATAGGACATCGAATGACATACCGTCACGGCGTTCATCAATATTGACGGCCTGAATATCATCCTGATCCGATTCACCATACCAGTAATGCGGGATGTCTTCCGGGAGCTTCAGCATTCTTGCCTGTGCATCTTCTCCATAGATCACGATTCCTTTCGCAACATGAGAGGCAAACTCCTCATAGGCACTGCGGTAATCTGCTTCATCTTTAAAGTAATCGACATGGTCGATTTCCACATTTGTGATAATGGCATATTCCGGATAATACTCCAGAAAATGACGGCGGAATTCATCTGCCTCAAGACAGAAATACTCCGTATCGGGAGATACTTTCCCTTCCCCGTCTCCGATCAGCCATCCGGTATTGCCGGCCTGGCGCATCATGCATGAAAGCATGCCTGTCGTTGTGGTCTTGCCATGACTGCCGGCAGCCGCAATCGTACGGAAGCGGCGAATAAAACGTCCGACAAATTCGTGGTAACGCATGCAGCGGCAGGTTTTGTTTGCACGGGCAGCTGCTACTTCAGGGAAGTCTTCAAGGAACGCATTTCCAATGATGACATCCATGTCATCCTTAATGTTCGCAGGATCGAAATCCAGAATGGGAATTCCGCGGCGGCGGAGTTCATCTTCCGGAAAGAAGTGAGTCGGCAGGTCACTTCCGGATACCGGATATCCAAGATCATCCAGCAGACAAGCAAGGGCAGCCATTCCGGTGCCCTTGATTCCTATAAAGTAATACATGTCTTATTTCTTCCGATCGAAGTCCAGCGTCTGCTGGTCGAACGGATTGAACCGGTTGGAATCGATGACTACCGTCTCATCGATATCCGGAGTCCGGATCGGATTCGGATTGTTGTAATAATTCTGGCGGGAGAATTCCTCATCCCGGGCAGAGAGAATATCATCCAGCGAGAATTCCGGGAATCCCTTTTCTTCTTCCGGCTGGCTTCCGGCATAGAACGGATTTTCCTTACCAGCGCCGCTTACCGGACGGCTTGCGGCAGGTGTGCTGCTCTGCTCGGATGTACCGTAGATCGGGGAAATCACCTTGGAGGATTCATGCACCGGCTGAACGGAAGGTGTTACAGGATCCTTCTTCGGTGCATACTGTACCGACTGCATATCCTTCTCATCTACGCCAAACATCGGAGAGATAACCGGACGGAATTCATAAACAGATGCAGAAGCCGGACGTCTTGCGGAAGACGGACGCTCTGCCTGCGGACGCTGCTTTCTTGCCTCAGACGCCGGACGGATATTTGTCGGGCGCTGCGTATCAGCGGAAATACCGAACGAAGATACCGTCACGGGATCCGGTGTCGGCGCGCTTTCCTTCGGCTCAAATACCGGACGCGGAGTCGCATGCGGCACCTGCGCAGGCTTCTTGAATACGGAGTCATTCGAACTGAACACCGAAGAAGGTCTCGCAGACTGTTCGGATACCTTCTGAACCGGAATTGTCTTTGTGACTTCGACACGATTCAGTACTGGCTTGGCAGGTTTTACAGGCTCTGCCGGTGCAGTATACTGCGGTGCCGGAATCGGTTCGGGTTCGGGCTCCGGTTCGGGTTCCGGACGTGCATTGCGCCGTTGTTTCCGACGCGGTGCAGGTTTGATCTCGACGACTTCTTCTTCCTCTTCTTCGTCGTCTTCTATTTCTTCGACGAGTTCCTCATCCTCTTCATCTTCAAATAACAAACTCTGTAATTTCTTCAGCATCACAATTCTCCTTTGATTGACATTGTGTAAGCAATCATCTTATTTATTCTATCCTATTTTTTATATATTTTACAGTTTCTCTCAGCCGGTCTTCCCTTCCGCTTCCGCTGTTTCCTGCGGTACTGCATCCGGGGAATCAATCGTATCACCGAACGGTTCACCGATCATGTCATCCGCATCTCCCATCGATGCGTCCACAGACGGTTCGCTGTTCATATTTTCATCATAATTGTCACCGACATAGTTGTCCGCAACACCGGCATAGTTATTGTTTCCTTCAAACAGTTCATCAATTACGCCGTTCTCCGGAACGACATTCTGAAACAGCTCGAGGCGCTTTCGTTCATAATCAATCTCCTGACGCGCCGAATACGTGGCGACAACCGCTTCACGATCAACTTTTACCGTACGTGCGATCCGCATCATCGTCTCCGCTACCTGCAGTGCCTGCAGTTCTCCGCAGATTGCGTAGAACTCCAGAAGATCTGTTTTGGCATAGGTGAATACGTCTTCATTCAAACGCATGAGTGTTACCTCAAAGGAATGTTCATCACCCATAAAATCCGTGAACGTACCTCCGCTTTTCGCAAGAACATCAAGTCCTTCCGGGATCGCGGTAACGTGTTTTGAATCGTAATACTTTGAATTGACGATTGACGAAACATTCAGGTTCATGACGAATTTGACGCCGTCCTGCATGAATACACTGCTGGTTTCCGAACTGGACAGGCGTCCAATGGACGGTTCCTTGTAAAAGGAGTAGATGCCGTGGGAAAACGTCGGACCGGCAGTCGCATCCGTAATGGCGCGCTCGATCCGATAATTCAGCTGTTCCTGATAGGTTCCTTCCGCATGCATACAGCCGGCAGAGAATGCCATGCATAATACAAGCAGAAATCTGATAAACCGTTTCATTCCGTTTTGTTCTCCGTCTGTTTCGCACAGAGCTGATAGATCGGCTGTCCGAGATCCATGAACCGCTGTTCATACTCGGTAACCGCATCTTCCGGATGCGGTGTTCTGCGATAATCCACCGAAAACTCTGTAAAGGTAAATCCATTCTGCAGGAAATACAGAACGCTGTCTTCAAACAGTCCCGTGTTGTCGGTCTTCATCCGAATCGTTCCGGATGTGCCGAGTACGACTTTATACATCGCAAGAAAACGCTCTGATGAAAGTCTCCGTTTGTGTGTATAGGTCTTTGGCCAGGGATCCGAGAAATTCAGATGAATTACATCAATCTCCCCCGGCCCAAACCACTCCAGAAGCTGTTCCGCATTTCCGGCGATCATACGCTCATTCTCCCCTGTCAGTACAGGATCTTCGATCAGTTTTCTTGCGGCAGTTGCGGCGGCACTGCGGTCACGCTCAATACCGACCCATCCGGCCTTTGGATACATTGCGGCCATGGTATTAAGATAACCGCCCTTTCCCATGCCAATTTCCACATGGAGCTCGCTCACATTCAGAAGCTCCCGCCATTTTCCTTTATATACAGACGGATCCGGTATTACAAGCTCTTCATGTGCTTCGATATACGGCTCCGCCCACTTCTTTTTTCGCATTCTCATAGTCAGCGGTTATTTTATCATATTGTTGCGCTGTTCTTCGAGTCTTGCACGAAGTTCTTCGGCTTTTGCCTTTGCGTTGGCTTCATCGATTTCATCCTGCGGAATCGTCTTTGTGAGATAGCGGATCATTGATGACATCTGATGCATCGTCTTGATCAGCTGAGCTTCGTTTGCCTGGATCGCCTCAAAATTCGCGGAATCCTGCAGGCTGACATACTGCCGCAGAATATCCAGATAATATGGAAGATAACGCTCATAAAAGCGGACAAGTTCCTTCTCCCCGCTGTCAAACAGATACTGCGTATCACGCAGATCGCGCAGCGCGAGGTATACATCATCTGCAGCTTCAGCAAGTTCTCTGCTTCTGAGCTGTGAATGATATCCTTCCATGGTATGCAGCGCTGTACCGGCAGCCGCAATCCGGGCGTTCTTTTCTTCCATGATTAGAGTATACGCTCTGGGTCAACAAAAAGGAGTCCGTAATTTGCGGACTCCCTTATTTTGCATGAATGCCGATTACTCTTCACGTCTGCGGAATACACGACGCTCTACCTTGGATGAGCTGTAGCTCTCCGAGGAACGGCGGTCACGATGCTGGTTGTTGCGGTTTCCGGAACGCGGAGCCTTCTTCGGCTCGACATAGCCTTCCGGCTTTTCCGTACATGCACGTGCACTGACCTTGACCTTGCCGGTATTCTCATCAACCGCGATTACCTTGACGTGGATCTTATCTCCGACATGGAGCGCATCATTGATGTTTTCCGTACGATCCCAGCTGATTTCAGAGACATGCAGGAGTGCATCAGTTCCCTGGAAGAGATTTACGAATGCAAAGCTCTCACGAACCTCAGAAACGGTTGCATCGAATTCGTCACCAACCTTGGCTTCACGGGTGATATCCTCAATGATTGCCTTCGCCTTGTTGATCATCTCACGATCCATATGGTAGATGGCAATTGTGCCGTCTTCCTGAACATCGATCTTGACCTGATCACAGTCTTCGATAATCTGGTTGATTGTCTTTCCGCCGGTTCCGATAACATCGCGGATCTTCTCGGTCGGAATATGCAGAACCGCAAACTTCGGTGCCCACTTGGAGACATCCGGACGCGGCTCGCTGATCGCAGTTTCCATGTTGTCGAGAATTTCCATACGGCCCTTATGTGCCTGTGCGAGAGCCTCTTTGAGGATCTGCTCGGAAATACCGTCAACCTTGATATCCATCTGCAGTGCGGTAATGCCCTTACGTGTACCGGCAACCTTGAAGTCCATATCGCCGTAGTGGTCTTCCATACCCTGAATATCTGTCAGGATGGAATAGGTATCACCGACAGTGATAAGACCCATTGCGACACCGGCAACCATTGCCTTGATCGGGACACCTGCCGCCATCAGGGACATTGTGCCTGCACAGATACTTGCCTGGGAAGAGGAACCGTTGGATTCCACAACTTCAGCACAGGTACGGATGGTGTACGGGAACTCTTCCTTGGAAGGAAGAACCTGTAGGAGCGCACGTTCGCCAAGTGCACCATGACCAATCTCACGGCGTCCCGGAGAACCCATACGTCCGACTTCACCGACGGAGAACGGCGGGAAGTTGTACTGGTGCATGAAACGCTTCTCGGTCTGACTTGTCAGATCTTCAATGATCTGTGCTTCACCGAGTGCGCCGAGTGTTGTGACGGAAATAACCTGCGTCTCACCGCGGGTGAACATTGCACTTCCGTGAACACGCGGCAGAAGATCAACCTGGGAATCAAGCGGACGGAGTTCATCAAGCTTTCTTCCATCCGGACGGATCTTGTCTTCGGAAATCAGACGGCGAACTTCCTGTGCTTCAATTTCCACAGAATATTCACGTGCCTGCTGTTTTGCCTTCTCAACAATCTTTTCGGAAGCCCATGTCAGCTCACCGGCAACACGCTGAACCATCTCTTCGATGATTTCCTCAACCGCACCGTAACGCTCTTCCTTTGTGCCATGGGTGGAAACTGCCGCAATGATACGGTCTCTTCCTTTTGCGTCGATGAATTCACGGATCTGCGGATCGATTTCATACAGAACCACTTCCATCTTCGGCTTTGCGCACGCAGCGATTACTTCATCCTGAATCGCGCAGAGTTCCTTGATTGCCGCATGACCGAACATCAGTGCCTCGAGCATCTCATCTTCAGAAACTTCCTTCGCACCGGCTTCAACCATGTTGATAGCCTGCTTGGTTCCGGCAACGGTGAGATTCAGTGTTGAATTCTCAATCTGCTCTTCTGTCGGGTTGATGATCAGCTGACCATCGACCTTTCCGACAATGACACCGGAAACCGGTCCGTTGAACGGAATATTGGAAACACAGAGCGCAAGGGATGAACCGAACAGTGCAGTCATGCCCGGATCACGATCCGGATCACAGGAAAGCACTGTATTGACGATCTGAACTTCGTTCCGGAATCCTTCCGCAAACAGCGGACGGATCGGACGGTCGATCTGACGTGCCGTCAGTGTAGCATGCTCAGTCGGTCTGCCTTCCCGGCGGAGGAAACCGCCCGGAATCTCACCCTTCGCATACATCTTTTCGTTGTAAACAACCGTCAGCGGGAAGAAATCTGTATCCTTCGCCTGAGAACTGGCGGTAGCGGCGGATAATACCACCGTGTCGTCGTAACGGACCACTACAGATCCGCCGGCCTGCTTTGCAATTTCACCGTTTTCTACAGTGATTGTGCGGCCATGGAAATCCCAACTTTTCTTAAACTTTTCCATCTGTCTAAACCTAAAAATATATCCTCTTTCAAAATTTAACCTTGCCCATTGTATAAGGAATTTATAAATAAAACAAGGATTACCGCCTCCACAGGCAATAAAAAAGCATTCCGGAGATATTCGGAATGCCTGTTCTGACTCAGAGTTCTGTTTTCCAGAGTCCGTGAAGATTGCAGTACTCATAGACCGCAGCCGGTGCTTCCTCGGTCAGAAATTCGGCGTGCGGAGCCTCGCCCGGATTCAGATATTTCAACTGAATGCCGCCGGCTGTCTCAAGCGCCACAAACTGAATGTAGTGCTCCTCAAGCATCGGATGATCGACAGAACCGACATTTACGATCACCTTCTGTCCCTCAACGGTCACGACCGGTACATGCTTCTCTGCAGCACCGTCTGTCGTATTAGCCTTAAGGAGAACCATCTCCTCGCCGCAGCACATGGTCGGGCACGGACTTCCCTGTACTTCAATATGCATCTTCTTGCATTTGTTGCAGCGGTAAACTTTGAATTCCTTCATTATCTTCTTCCTCCTGTGAATCCTGTTTCTAACATAATTATGATTGATTCGATCTTTTGATGCAATCGGAGAGTGCCGTACTCTCAGTTTACCCGGTGTTCTCATATGACCTCCGTTTATTCTACGCTTTTCAGGGATTCAACCATTTTGACGGTGTTCAGTTTTTTGCGCATGACCAGATTCACTGCCATTCCAAACAGCAGCGTCAGGGTAAATGCATACATGTAGGTCATTGGCTCTACCCCTCTTCCGAACATCACATTCGTCAGTTCCACTTCACACATGATATAGCCGGACAACAGTTTTCCGGCGGGCAGTCCGATCAGTGCACCAAGCGCAACCATGATGTTGTTTTCATGATAGATGTAGTTCTGCACTTCCCTGCGGCGGAAGCCAAGCACTTTAAGGGTTGCGATTTCCCGCATTCGCTCGGAAATATTCACATTTGTAAGATTTCCCAGAACAACAAAGGCAAGTCCCATGGATGCGGCCACAAGCACGATCACAACCCCGTCAATTCCCTGGATCATCGTTTCAAAGTTGCGGATCACGAAGTCCACAAAGTCGACAGACTCCACACCTTTTACCGCCGCAGCCGCCGCTTTCACTTCCTCATCCGCTTCAATTCCATCCTTCAGCCGCAGAAACAGTGTATTCGTTTCCGGTTCCGCATTATACAGCTTCCGGTAGGTATTCTGCGTCATCATGACATAGTGATATACATACATCTCTGTGATTCCGCTGATCGTTACCGGCTTCCGGATACCGTCCTGACTTTCCAGATATATCTCATCCCCAACGGATAGTGCGAGATTCTCCGCCATCTTTTCACTGATGATGACCTTTCCATCTTCTGAAGTCAGAGGCTCGTGCCCGACACGCTCCCGCAGATTGTATACATCTTTCATGACGGAACGATCACGGAACACTTCCACCGTCGCAACTTCTTCCGTTTCCCCATCCGGGCTAACGATTCCGCTGTATTCAGCGACAGGAATGACCGCCCCGGTCGTTTCCTGCGCAAGCAGATCTGCCCGGACCGCATCTGCATCTGCCGGTGTCTCACCGGTCATATCCAGATGTACGCGCGCATCAAACCTGGAGATTTCATTGAACTGTATGTTCACGATGTTGTTTATGGAGTCGGATATGCCAAATCCGGTAACCAGAAGTGCTGTGCAGCCGCCGACCCCAAGGACCGTCATCGCCATACGCCGCTTGTATCGGGCAAGATTGCGGATCGTGACCTTCCAGGAGAAGGAGATCCGGTCCCAGATCAGCCCTACTTTTTCCAGCAAAATATCCTTACCGACCTTCGGTGCCTTCGGACGCATGATCACGGAAGGGACTTCCTTCATATCATCATGCAGAACATATCCGGTCACGGCCGTCATCATCAGAATAAAGATGAAGGATGCGGTGAGAATCAGTGCCCATGGAATCTCCATCTGCATCTTCGGCAGAATATAAAGCATCTTCCAGGTGTTGTAGATAATGATCGGGAATGTTGCCAGGCCAACCGCTGTGCCAAGGACACAGCCAAAGAGACCTGCCAGCGCCGCATAGCTGAGATAGACAAAGGAACACTGTCCGGGGCGGTAACCGAGTGCACGGAGTATTCCGATCTGTCCGCGCTCCTCATTCACCAGACGCGTCATGGTCGTGAGGCAGACCAGTGCCGCAACCGCAATGAAGAACGCCGGGAAGATTCTCGCAATGGCAGCCATCTGATTGATCGTTCCCCGATAGGTTTCCGAAGAATAATGCTGGGAACGGTCAAGCACAGTCCATTCTGCCTCCGGCATCGCTTCAATATCCGCAAGTGCATCGTTCAGCTTCGCTTCAGCATCATCCAGTTCCTGCTTTCCTTCTGCCTTCTGCGTTTCAAACTCAAGAATCGATGCGTTCAGTGTTTTCCTTCCATCCGTAAGCAGCGCGATGCTTTCTGAAATCGTATTCCATCCGTCATTGATTTCCGCCTGCCCTTCTGCCAGTCCCTGTTCCAGTTCCGCAAGGCCTCTGGCCAGTTCGGCTTCTCCGTTTCGAAGTTCAGCTTCCGCATCCTCAATTGCCTTTCGCCCTTCCGCAAGACCATCATCAATTTCCTGGATGTTCTTTGCCAGAAGTGCGCGCACTTCACCAATCGTTGTCTCATCCGTCAGCTTCAGCTGTTCTTTCAGCTGCACGACATCATCTGACAGTACCGTAAGCTGACCGATTGTCAGTTCATCCGGTATCGGTTCATGCATTGCTTTATCCAGATAGTCTTCCGCCTCCAGAAGCTGATCTGTATAGCTGTGCAGAAGACTGATTGCTTCAGAGACTTCCATCTGCGGATCAGGAATCAGATCCGCCAGAAAGCTGATTACCTCATTCTCGTTCTGCAGCACTTCGATCAGTTCACCGATCGTTTTCGGTGCTTTATACTGCTCGGTCACAATATGCACAGAAGGTTCGGTTTCCGGTGTCTGCCCTTCTCTTTCCCCAAGCAGAATCGGACGGCTCATAGTATCCGATTCAAATCGCTGCGGGATCGGCTGTGCTTCTTCCGCAGGTTCCCTCTCTGCAGGTATCGAAGTGTCCGAATCGGTTTCTCCGGAAACTTCCGGGATACTGCCGGTGTCTGTTTCAGGTTCCTCTGAAGGTTCTGTCATATTGCCATTGTCTGCGGAAGCTTCTTCCAAAGATTCACTGACTTCTGCATTATTGATGTCGGGAAGAACCGGTTCTTCTGTTTCAGATTCGGATATTTCCGGATCCGGATTCTCCGCAGGCAGCTCACCTGGATCAGACGATTCAGGAACGATCGTAATATCGGCTTCGGGTGTCACCGGTTCTGCAGGTTCTGCATCACTGCTTTCTGCCGGGTCCTCCGGCTGCCGGGGATCCCGATCACCGCCGGAAGGCATGAGCTCTTCCGGATCAAACGGAAGTTCCGTATCTTCAATGATCTGAATGATCTCTTCACGATCCTTCAGAGCTTCTTCGATCTGCGCATCCATTGCCGCAACCGATTCCGGCGTAATGTATTTCCTCATATAGGAAAGAACATCACCTGCCGTGACAGCTGATGGATCCAGATCAGACATGTCAAGCAGTGCATTCAGTTCCGCACGTTGATCTTCGGACAGATACTGAAGCGCATCGGCTACCGTCATGGATTCGGGTATGAGCGGCCGGTTCAGCTGATCCAGCGTATCCGAAAGCGTCTTGCGAAGTGCACCGTATTCCTCTTCTTTTTCTTCCAGCTGTGCTTTTCCTTCTTCCAGCTGACGGTATCCATCCGCGAGCTTTTCCCACCCGGCATTGATTTCCGCCATATATGCCTCACGGGTCCGGTTCAGTTCATTCTGTGCTTCCGTGAGTTTGTTCTGACCGTCACGGACTTCCTTCCATCCGTCCGCAAGTTTCTTTTCGGCATTCCGGATCTCTTCTTCTGCCTCGGAAATCTTCTTGTTAAATTCCGCAAGCCCGTCTTCATATTCCTTCCGTCCCTTACGGTATTCTTTCATGGCATCTGCCTTCAGGCGGCCGGGACGCTTATCCTTCTGCGTCGCCGCAAACGCTTTGATTTCCTCTTTGACCGATGCGCTGTATGTACGGTATTCATCCGAAAACTCATCATAGGTCTTGCCGTCTTTGATAAGGACGTTCATCTCCGTGAAATAGTCGGGGACGAACGCTTCCTCGGGAATGTACAGAAACGTCTGAATGTAGAGATTGGACAGCGTGCTGGCTTCCCGCGTTTCATTCAGATACAGCGGAGTATCAATCGTACCGACAACCGTCACCTTATCAACTGACAGACTGTCCGCAAGATCTCCTTCCGGACGGCTCAGAGTAAGTTCTGTTCCCAATGCATATCCCGGCATAAGAATGGTTCCGTTATCTGCGAGCACTTCATTCTTCTGTTCAGGAAGCCGTCCGGAACGAAGCACGAACTGATTGATTTCAGCGTCCGGAGAATACGAATGAACACGGGTAATTGCGGAAGAATCTCCATATCCGGAATACACATCCACAAAGGAGGCGCCTTCTGCCTTGACAACCGAATCCATCGCCTCCACCGCATCGACATCCGCCTGATCAAATCCATAATTGGAATAGATCGTGATGTCTTTAAGATTCAGCATGTCATCATAGCGGTTTACGGATGTGGACATCGCTTTGGAAATCGCTGAAACACCAATATAAAAGGCAGTCCCAAGCATTACGATCGCAAGCAGCGATACAAACCGGCCGGGGGTCTTTCGAATCAGACGTCCTGTCATCCTGAAAATACCCTTCACTGCTGTTTCCTTTTCTTCATTCCGCAAAAAACTTCCTTCAGCCGTATGAAAAGCATCGGAAGAATCGCTTCTTCAACCTCATTATAATAATGGTTATCATTCACTAATCCAGTACACTCCGGACATTTCGTCACCTTCACACAGGATACACATAATCTGCACACAAAAAAACGCCGCCATACGGCAGCGTTCGTAATTTGCCTGATAATTACTTTCTGAGACCGAGCTTCTTGACGAGATCTCTGTAACGGTTGACATCGTTCTTCTTGAGATACTCAAGCAGGTTCTTTCTGCGACCGACCATCTTCAGAAGACCACGGTTGGAGCTGTAGTCCTTCTTGTTGGCCTTCATGTGAACGGTGAGGCGGTTGATCTGTTCTGTCAGCATTGCGACCTGAACTTCAACGGAACCGGTATCGCCTTCCTTACGGCCGAATTCTTTGATCAGACGTTCTTTTGTTTCCTTTTCAAGCATGTTGTTTTCTCCTTTTCTTTCAGTCCTTTCCTACCGAGTCTGCCGCTGGAGATGCGGACAACCCAGTACGAAAGCCTTATTAAATTACCATACTGTCGCACAGAATGCAAGGTTCATCTGTGTTTTTCATAACAGTCCGTAATGCCGCAGTGCCTGTTCAATGCCCCCTTCTCCCGATCCGGCAGTCACATAGTCTGCGGCTGCTTTAAGGGCTTCATTGGCATTTCCCATCGCAACACCGATTCCGGCATGCCGGATCATTTCAAGATCATTCCCGCCGTCCCCAAATGCCATGGTTTCTTCCTGCCTTATTCCAAAGCGTTCACAGAACAGATCCATACCGAGCACTTTTGTGCCGCCTTCCGGTGAAAGATCAAAGAAGGTCGGATACCAACGGGAACTCCGGCATCCGGGAAGTTTTGCGACAAGATTGTGCTCCTGATTTTCATCCATGAAGATCATAGCCTGATAGATGGGCTTTTCATCGATGCCGGTGATATCCCCTGCCGGCGCATCGTCGTTCCTTGTGATCGCATGGATTTCGTCCACCAGTTCATTCCGGAAGTTGAAGATCCGCTCGTCCCGCAGCTGAAATCCGCAGGGAACCGGATTTGTCTTCAGTTCACGGAGAAGAATCCGGATCGCCTCCGGATTGATCGTATTTTCATAGATCACATCCCCGTTCTGACAGAAACAGAACTGTCCGTTCAGCGTGATATATCCGTCAAACGGAAAATCCTTCAGAACCGAGAGCCCGTCCTTGCCGCGGCCGGTCGCAATGAAGAGCCGGACGCCGTTTTTCTGCAGTACGGAAAGCACTTCAAAGACCCGTTCCGGTATGGCGTGTGTCGCAAAATCGGTCAGCGTTCCGTCAATATCAAAGAATATAGCACGAATCATAACTGTGCTTCCTCCATGAATTCCACAAGCAGGCTGTTGAGCAGCGGCCACCCCTGTTCCGTACAGAACAGGCGATCGTCTGTTTCCGCAAGAAGACCGCGTTCACGCAGCGTGCGGACGGTATTGGGATAACAGGTTTCCGGCGTTGTACCGAACAGTTCGGAAAAGCGCTGCAGAGAGATCCCGCTGCGCAGCCGCAGGCCCATCATCACTGCTTCAAACATGCGTTCCTGTTCGGTCAGTTCCGTCACATTTCGATACAGCGGGTCTTTCAGGTAATTGCGGAGTGTGTCCGCATGGGTATACCGGCAGTGATCCTCCATGCCCCATGCGCCATAACCGATTCCGAGAAAATTCCGATACTCCCAGGTATTGGTATTGTGTCTTGATTCATATCCCGGTAATGCAAAGTTGGAGATCTCATAATGAAGATATCCATGTTCTCTGAGAATCGAACAGATGCATTCATACATGTCCGCTTCAAGATCTGCATCACATGACTGAACGCCCTTTTTACCGAACACACTGTTGGGTTCAATGGTCAGAGAATACAGCGAGAGATGTCTTGGCTGACAGGACAGGGCAAACGCAATGCTCTGTTCGAGCTGTTCCATGGTCTGTTCCGGCAGTCCGTACATCAGATCGAGGGAAATGTTGGAAATCCCACACGCTGAAAACTGGTCGACCAATCGTTTTACATCCGCCGCATCATGCCTTCGCCCGCAGGTTTTCAGAAGTGACGGATCCGCCGTCTGAAGCCCGATACTGATCCGGTTGACACGATGGGACGCAAGGCATTCTATGACCCTTCTGTCCCGCAGTTCCGGATTGCATTCCACGGTGTATTCCTTCACCTCTTCCGTATATGGATCCAGCAGTGTAAGCAGCCGGTCCAACTGGAAAAGCGGCAGACAGCTTGGTGTCCCGCCGCCGATATAGATCGTTTCCGGTTTCAGTCCGTCTGCCCTTGCATGCAGCTCCCGCTCCATTGCGTCAAGCCATCGATCTGCGGTTTCCGCATTATATACCTGTCGTGAAAAATCACAATACGAGCAGATCGATGCACAGAACGGCACATGTACATACAGGGATGGAATACTATTTGCGGTCATTGTCATCCATGGAAAGAACCGACATGAACGCTTCCTGCGGAATAACCACAGAGCCGACAGCCTTCATGCGCTTTTTTCCTTCCTTCTGCTTTTCCAGCAGTTTCCGTTTTCGGGAAATATCACCGCCGTAGCATTTCGCAAGAACATTCTTGCGGAGGGATTTGATATTCGTACGGGCGATGACCTTTCCGCCGATCGCAGCCTGGACCGGAATCTCAAACTGCTGGCGCGGGATGAGTTCCTTGAGGCGGATCGTAATACCGCTGCCGCGCTGATACGCTTCGCTGCGGTGAATAATGACTGACAGTGCATCGACCGTTTCGCCGTTGAGAAGAATATCCATCCGGACAAGATCTTCCTTCCGGTAACCGATCAGTTCATAATCCAGACTTGCATAGCCTTTCGAACAGCTCTTGAGACGGTCAAAGAAGTCATAGATGATTTCGGACAGCGGAATTTCATAAGTCAGAATATTCCGTCCGGTATCGATCACATCCATACCGACATAAATACCACGCTTGTTCTGGCAGAGTTCCATGACGGCGCCGATATAGGCATCGTTTGTCATGATCTCCGCTTTTACATACGGTTCTTCAATATGATCGATCTTGGAGGCATCCGGCATCTTTGCCGGGTTGTCAATTTCAAGCATGGAGCCGTCGGTCAGATAAACATGATAAATAACAGACGGTGCCGTACAGATCAGATCAAGATCGTACTCCCGCTCGAGACGCTCCTGAATGACATCCATATGAAGCAGACCGAGGAAGCCGCAGCGGAAACCGAAGCCGAGTGCCTGGGATGTTTCCGGCTCATACTGCAGGCTTGCGTCGTTCAGTTTGAGCTTGTCGAGCGCTTCATGCAGATCTTCATATTTTGCGGCATCACTCGGATAAAGACCGCAGTAAACCATTGGATTCATCCGGCGGTAACCTTCCAGCGGTGTATCTGCAGGATTATCTGCCTTTGTCACGGTGTCACCGACACGGACATCCTGAATGGATTTGATCGATGCCGCAAACCATCCGACATCCCCGCACTGCAGGGTCTTCATCGGAACTTCCTTCGGATTGCGGATACCGGCTTCCGTCACAAGATACTGGGCACCGGTTGCCATAAATGTGATCTTATCCCCGACGGAAAGACTGCCGTCCTGAATACGGATCAACGCAATAACCCCGCGGTAACTGTCATAAAAGCTGTCAAAGACGAGTGCTTTCAGCGGTTTATCCGGATCACCCTTCGGACTGGGGATCTTGGCGACGATCTGTTCGAGCACTTCATGTACATTCATGCCGGTGCGTGCGGAAATCAGCGGTGCATCCGAGCAGTCAAGACCGATGATATTTTCGATCTCCTTTTTTGCCTCTTCCGGCATCGCGTTGTTCATATCGACCTTGTTTATGACCGGGATGATCTCCAGGTCGTTATCAAGCGCAAGGTAGGTATTCGCAAGCGTCTGGGCCTGCACGCCCTGTGTGGCATCCACGACAAGAACCGCACCTTCACATGCGGCAAGCGAACGGGATACCTCATAGGTAAAGTCAACGTGACCCGGAGTATCAATCAGGTTGAACAGATATGTCTCCCCGTTATCCGCATGATATTTCAGCTGAACCGCATTCAGTTTGATCGTAATTCCACGCTCCCGTTCAAGATCCATCTCATCCAGCAGCTGTGCTTTCATATCGCGTTCCTTGACGGTTTCCGTCAGTTCAAGGATACGGTCCGCAAGCGTGGACTTTCCATGGTCAATATGGGCAATAATGCAGAAATTACGAATATGATCCTGATCAATTCTCTCCATCAGTCAAATACCTTTCCAACCAGCTGACGGCCGGCTCCGTTCCGGAATGCGTCCGCATCCATCCGGGATTTTCCTTCCATCTGCAGTTCATAAACCAGAAGTACACCGCCTTCAGCTGCGATCCTCATCGCGTGATCCGCAAAACCAAGGACCGTTCCCGGCACCTCCGTCTGTGCGTTTTCTTCTTTTCCGATACGGGCAAACTTCACGCGTTTGCCTTCGATGATGCCGTATCCAAGCGGCACATCGATCAGTCCGCGCAGATGATTGTAGAGTGTGGTGATCGGTTCCTTCTGAAAGGATACCTGTTCCTCTTCCCGGCTGATATTCGGTGCCAGCACAACCCCTGCCTCATCCTGTTCTTCTCCGGGCAGTTCCCCGGCAAGATACTTCGGGAGTGCACTGCGGATCAGTTCACAGGCCGGTTCTTTCAGCTGTTCAAAGAGTTCAGAGGATGTCTCATCGGGACCAATCTCTGCCGGAATACGCGCATACACCTTTCCGCTGTCCATTCCCGCGGCAATTTCCATCAGACATACTTCTGTCTTTGTATCTCCGTTCATGACTGCACGCTGAATGGGTGCTCCGCCCCGGTATTTCGGCAGACTGCTTGGGTGAATATTCAGACAGCCGTATTTCGGGGCTTCCAGAATTGACACCGGAATCAGCTGGCCGTAAGCACAGCTGACAATCAGATCCGGCTGAAAGGACAATACCGCTTCCGGTTCTTTCGAAAGCCTGACCGGCTGAACCACGGGAATGCCGTGTTCCAGTGCATAGGTTTTTACTTCAGGGGCTGTCAGGATATGTTTGCGGCCGACGGGTTTATCGGGCTGAGTCACAACGGCGGCTATCTCATAGCCTTCTGTCACCAGCGTATCAAGCACGGCGGCAGAAAAATCGGTTGTGCCGAAAAATACTGTTTTGCATGCATTCATAATCAGCCTCCTGTATCGCGACAATTATAGCTGATACGCGTTGCATTTTAAAATACCCTTTGCTATAATCCATATGTTTGAACTGCAAAGGAGGTTTCCATGGCAAATATCAAATCTCAGAAGAAGCGTGCACTGACCAATGCAAAGGCTCAGGTAAAGAACAACGCTGAGAGAACTGAAGTAAAGACCGCGATCAAGAATGTTCTGAAAGCAGTTGATGCGAAGGACGCAGAAGCTGCCAAGGCTGCATTTGACAAAGCGAATTCCGTTCTTGACAAGGCTGTTTCCAACGGCATCAAGAAAGGCAACTACGCTGCACGTCAGAAGTCGCGTCTGGCTAAAGCCGTTAATACAATCGGTTAATTGAAAACCATGCAGGTCATGGTTTTTTTTATATCTGTTAAAAAGCAGATTCACCCTTCTCAGATGAATCTGCTTTTTTTCATATCGTTGACTGCACTCCGGTAAAGTTCCTTCTGCCGTTCCAGTTCCTGGTCTGTTCCCCGTCGTTCAATGATGAAGGAAAGACGGTTCAGTTCATGTTCGGCATAGGCAAGCCACCCTTCCGGATCCAGAATCACATCCAGCGGTCCGCACAGAATATCCCGCTCACTGTATCCGGGATGCGGTTTCCAGCAGGTATCGATCACCGTATAGAAATGTCCGTGATCACAAAGCGTCAGTTCCCGCAGGATCGCGAATCCATGTTCATCCAGCCACCTGCGCATCAGCGGCAGATCATCGTTTACCTGGATGATCACCTGGCGGAGCTGTTTAACACGCGGCAGTGCCTCTTCCAGAATATGGATTGCCGTATAGGTTCCCATTCCTGCAAGGACTGCACAGCTGATATCCTCCGGGACTGCCTGAAATCCATCGGATAATAACGGGATGATCCGGTCTTCCAGCTGATGGGAACGGATATTTGCGGATGCCTGCGAAAGCGGACCTTCCGCGACATCGCACGCATAGGCCTTTTCCGCCTTTCCGCTCTCTACAAGAAGAATCGGAAGCAGACCGTGATCCGTTCCGATATCCGCGGGGATCAGCCCGGGGTGAACAAGCTCGGCCAGCTTCCGAATTCTGTAACTCATTTGTCGAAGAAGTCCTTCAGCCGCTTGGAACGGGTCGGATGCTTCAGCTTGCGGAGCGCCTTCGCCTCGATCTGACGGATACGCTCACGTGTGACATTGAATTCCTTACCGACTTCCTCCAGCGTGCGGGTGCGGCCGTCATAAAGACCGAACCGGAGGCGGAGAACCTTCTCTTCCCGCTCCGTCAGTCCGGCGAGTACACTGTTGATCTCGTCCTTCAGGAGCTGGTTGTTTGCATATTCATCCGGTGACATTGCGTCTTTGTCTTCAATGAAGTCACCGAGATGGGAATCATCTTCCTCACCGATCGGAGTTTCGAGGCTGACCGGTTCCAGTGCGATCTTCTGAATTTCACGAACCTTTTCCGGAGAAATGCCGTCCATGCGGGCACTGATTTCTTCCGCCGACGGATCTCTGCCCAGTTCCTGAACCAGCTGACGCTGAATCCGGGAAAGTTTGTTTATGGTCTCAACCATATGGACCGGAATACGGATGGTTCTTGCCTGGTCGGCAATCGCGCGGGTGATCGCCTGACGGATCCACCAGGTCGCATACGTGGAAAATTTGAATCCCTTGGTATAATCGAATTTCTCGACTGCCTTGACGAGACCCATATTACCTTCCTGGATCAGATCAAGGAACAGCATGCCGCGGCCGACATATTTCTTCGCAATACTGACGACCAGACGGAGGTTGGAGGAGATCAGGATGTTCTTGGCTTCCTCATCGCCCTCTTCAATCCGCTTTGCGATCTCCGGTTCATCTTCCGGTTTCAGCAGAGGTACACGGCCGATTTCCTTCAGATACATCTTAACCGGGTCATTGAGACTGACGGCAGTGCCGCGGTCGCCGAATGACTGTTCCAGGGAGAGCTTCAGTGCTTCTGCGGCACTTTCATCCTTTTCATCATCGTCATCCGCATCATCGTCCGCTTCATCGATGAGGTCTTCTTCATCCATCTCGGCAATGTCTTCATCTTCGGAGACGGTCATGTTTTCCGAAGAGAACCACTCCCAGAGGCCTTCCATATCATCATCGGACATGTCCAGACGCTCCAGGGCAGCCATGACATCCTTCTGATAGATTGTGCCGTCTTCCTTGTATACGAAACGGAAGTCTTCCTTCAGTTCTTCAAGTGTCTTCAGTTCCTTCTGTTTGCCGTGATGTTTGTATACATCGATCGCAGTATGTTTCTTCTCTTCGCCGTGATATTCCTGCACGACGTCTTCGTTCAGAACTTCGAGTTCGACCTTCGGCTGAACAAACTGTTCTTCCAGCACGGGTTCCGGCGCATCTGCGGCTTCCGCAAGTTTCTCACTCAGATACGCATCATCGCGGAGGATCTGTTTCATGACCGTAAGCAGTTCCTTTCGCTGCGCTGCAGTTTTTCGGACTGCCTCCCGATAGGAACGGGCATTTCCGGTAAACATCGCAGGTTCTTTCCTTGCGGTCTTTGTCACGGTACCGGTTTCTTTTTCAGTTTTCTTCATCTATATACCTCCGTAGATCATTCAGGCACTCCCGGTATTCCTCCAGAAGCACCTTCGTACTTTCCTTATTCATATCCGAGGCAAGCTGTTCGCGGTAGCGGTCCGCCTGCGCACGTTTCAGACTGATATTCACCTTGCGGATAGCGCCGTCCATGGCACTCTCATCATAAGGACTGACTGCAGCCCAATGTCCGATCAGCCGGGTGATGAGATTCCGTTCCTCCTGGGTTTCCGCCTTGTCAATCAGCGCCGCCGGATCCAGGACATCCTGGAGACGGTATGCGTCAATCATCAGAATCGCAACAGCATCCCGTACCTTGTCCTGCAGGAAACCGAGCTTGTCGCTGAAATGATGCGCTGCTTCCTTATGTCCAAGCATGGTCGCAAGGATCTGTTCTTCGGCACTGACCAGTCCGTCTTCGACCTTTGCGGTACCGGCAGGCTGTGCCATCGGGCGATGCGCCTGCTTTGGCTCATAGTCCAGCTGAAAGCCGGTAAGTTTGGACAGTTCTTCCGTAAAATAGCGTCTGTCCATCTCATCGTCAAGGGTATCGATCTCTTCTTTTACCTGAGAGGCAAATTTTTTCCGTTCCTGATAGTTATCCAGGTTCGTCCGATCCTTCAGATATTTCAGAACAAATTCGATCCACATGAGCTCTGTGCGGACCATCTGTTTCAGTCCGTCCGGTCCGTTCTGTTTCAGCAGTTCATCCGGATCAAGACCTGTCCGGTTGTCGACAACACTCACGTCACAGCCTTCACTGCGCGCAAGCCGTCCCGCTTTCATGGTCGCATTCTGACCGGCATTGTCGCCGTCATAACAGAACACGATCTGCGGTGCGAGACTCTTCAACAGACGGATCTGTGATTTCGTGCAGGCAGTTCCCAGGGTGCAAACCGCATTTTCGATGCCTGCTCTTGCGAAGGCAATCACATCCGTAACGCCTTCACAGACGTAAATCTTACCTTCCCGACGCGCCGCCATTCTGGCACGGTGTGCGTTATATACGATATCGCTCTTATGAAACAGAACGGTATCGGTCGTGTTGACATATTTGGAGGGGTTGTTCGGATCCATGGTGCGGGCACTGAATCCGATCGGATGCCCATGGGCATCATGGATCGGAAACGTGATCCGGTTGGAATAGACATCCCCGACTCCCTGTGTGCCGGTTCTTGCGACATTCACCGCAACCATGTCCGCATCGGAATACCCCTTTGCCCGTAAGAAGATGCTGAGGCGGTCGCCGCCGGGATTGTATCCGATGGAGAACGTATTCCGCACATTCTCATCAAGACCGCGGTCATTGAGGTATTTCTTTGCGGCAGAGGCCTCTTCCGAGTTGATCTCATAACAGGTGAAGCTGATGGCTTCTTCCAGCACCTTATAATACCGTGCTTTCTCCGGATCCACTTTCTGCGGTGCCGCAGCGGTGCTGACGGACAGCGGGTGTCCGATCAGTTCGGCGACTTTACCGACCGCTTCCGGAAATGAGACGTGTTCATAGTTCTGTATGAATGTGAACACATTTCCGCCGGCATTGCACACAAAACATTTGTAGAACTGATGTTCCGTATTGATATGAAGCGAAGGATCGTGGTCATCATGAAACGGGCAGACAGCTTTGAACTCCCTGCCCTGTTTCTGAACCGGAATATATCTTCCGATGATATCTGCTATATCCGCCTTGCGGCGTATTTCGGCGATTTCTTCTTCAGGGATCCTTGCCATGTCACATTTATCAGAAGCGAATTTCTTTCAGAATCAGAGATCTGACTTCTTCAATGGAAAGACGTTCCTGCTTCATGGAATCACGGAAACGAATCGTAACCGTGCCGTCTTCCAGTGTCTGATCATCAACGGTGATGCAGTACGGTGTACCGATCTCATCCTGGCGGCGGTAACGCTTGCCGATGGATCCGCTCTCATCGTATTCCGTTGAGAAATCATAGCTCAGCTCTTTGCGAAGCTCGAGCGCCTTTTCCGCATGACGCTTCTTCACAAGCGGAAGCACTGCCGCCTTGACCGGTGCGAGAACCGGAGAGAAATGCATAACGATACGGGTATCGGTCGTGCCGTCTTCCTTGGTCAGTGTTTCCTCATCATACGCGTCCGTAAAGAACATGAAGAACAGACGTTCGACACCGACAGCCGGTTCGACAACATACGGAATGTACTTCTCATTGGTCACCGGATCCAGATAGCTCATATCCTTGCCGGAGGTGTTCTGATGCTGGGTCAGGTCATAGTCTGTACGGTCTGCGATACCCCAGAGTTCACCCCAGCCCCACGGGAACCTGTATTCAATATCCGTGGTGCCCTTGGAGTAGAAGCTCAGTTCTTCCGGGGTATGATCACGGAAGCGCAGGTTTTCGGGATTTCCGCCAAGGGAAAGAATCCAGTCCATACAGAATTTCCGCCAGTACGGGAACCAGTCATCATCCGTTCCGGGCTTGCAGAAGAATTCCATTTCCATCTGCTCGAATTCACGGGTACGGAAGATAAAATTGCCCGGTGTAATCTCATTCCGGAAGCTCTTTCCGATCTGGCCGATGCCGAACGGCAGCTTCTTACGGTATGCACGCTGTACGTTCTTGAAGTCGACGAACATACCCTGTGCGGTCTCCGGACGAAGGTAGATCGTAGCCTTGCTGTCTTCTGTCGTTCCCTGGAATGTCTTAAACATCAGGTTGAACTGACGGATCGGTGTGAAGTCATGGCTGCCGCAGTCCGGGCAGGCAATGTTGTTGTCCTTGATGTACTGTTCCATCTGTTCATTGGACCAGCCTTCACAGGTTACTTTTCCATCCGTCGCGCGTTCGATCAGCTGATCGGCACGGTGACGGGTCTTGCACTGGCGGCAGTCCATCAGCGGATCAGAAAATCCCTTCAGGTGTCCGGATGCCTCCCAGACTTTCGGATTCATGAGAATCGCGGCCTGAATCTCAACATTGTTCGGATCTTCCTGGATGAATTTCTTCTGCCAGGCACGTTTGATATGGTCTTTTAAAAGGACTCCGTACGGGCCGAAGTCCCATGTGTTGCTTAAACCGCCGTAAATCTCCGAACCCTGAAAAACGAATCCGGCATTCTTTGCGTGTGCAACAATCTTATCGAATGTTTTTTCCATAAAAAAGAAACTGCCCCCTATCTTACAATAACAGCATTGGCAGTATAGCACTTTTTAGGACCCCATTCAATGCGCAATCTGTGCAATCAGATGTCCTGGCTGTGGTCTGAAGAAACCGGTTTTTCAGGTTCCGTTTCCTGAAACATCCGCTGAAACAGCGTATACGAACGAAGCGGAAGGCCGGCATGGGTCCGGATGAATTCCGCAAGCAGATCACATTCCGTCAATGCACTGCCCATCGCCTCTTCAAGGACCGGCAGGTGCTCGAGCTTTGCCTTGTTGATAAGACGGAATGCCCGCAGGCGTATCGGTTCGCTGAACCGCACATTCCGCTTCTGTGCACAGGAAGCACACAGAAAGCCGCCGTCGGATACCGAGATTGCGGAAACGCTGGTATCCCCGCAGAGTACACATTCATCCACATCCGGCGCGATTCCCTGCGTTTTCAGAATATCGGCCAGAGAGACCGCAAGGACAATATCCGCAGGATGTTTTGTATTCCAGGCTGTGCATGCCTCCTCAAACAGGTGAAAGCAATGCCGGGAAAAAGACGGTTCCGCCCCTTCCATCAGAAAGGCGTTGATCACTTCCGCCAGCACAGCACAGGCAAGCGAGGCATTCAGGTCTTCATGGAGGAAGCGATAGAGTTCCTGGGTATGCGCGGTCTTCATCCGGAACATGGTTTTTCCTTCCCGGTAGTCAAATGAAAACTCCCCCCTGGTATAAGGGAGAATGTTCCCGCGGTTTTTGGAAGACATTTTCCGGGCACCCTGCGCAACCAGTGACAGTTTCCCGTATTCCTCAAACAGCACGGTGAGAATCACCGCATTTTCCTTATAGTCCTGTTCTTTCAGAATCAGACCGACTGCCTGTTCATTCATCTGTATGTCCGTATCCGTACTGTGTGATCCGGCTGTCGATATCACGCCAGTCTTTTTCTACTCTTACAAACAGAGACAGCCGGACATGGCAGTCCAGGAACTGCTCGATATCCTTTCGCGCTGCGGTTCCGATCTTCTTCAGCATGCTACCCTGTTTTCCGATCAGAATTCCCTTCTGCCCCTGCCGTTCCACAAGGATCATCGCCTGGATCTCACAGCCGTCTTTCACATATTCCTTTCGTTCAATGACGACCGCCGCCGCATGCGGCACTTCCTCTTCCGTCAGATACAGGATCTTCTCCCGGATGATCTCCGCGATCCGGAAGTTTTCCGGATTGTCGCTGACGATTTCACGGGGATACATTGCATCTCCTTCCGGAAGATACCGGATCGTTGTCGCAAGCAGATCCTCAAAATCTTTTCCTTTCAGCGCAGAAATCGGAAAAAACTCCGCAAACGTAAAGCGATTCTGCCAGGAAGTCAGATGTTTCAGAACCTTTTCCTTCGGCAGCTGATCAATCTTATTAAAGATCAGGAATACCGGAACCCCGGCCTGTGCCACCATATTCAGCACAAACTCATCTCCCGTACCGTACGGTTTGGTTCCGTCGACAATCAGATAAATGACATCCACGCCCTGAATGACATTGGATGCCTCTTTGTTCATACGTGTTTCAAGGCGCGTATTCGCCTTGTGAATGCCCGGTGTATCCGTAAAAACAATCTGCGCATCTTCTGTATTCACGATGCCGCGGATCTCACTTCGGGTGGTCTGCGGTTTCGGTGAAACGATCGCAATCTTTTCATTCACCAGTGCATTGATCAGTGTGCTTTTTCCGGCATTCGGCCGTCCGGCCAGTGCCACAAATCCAAATCGCATGATTCAAGTTCCTCCGGTTCAAACGTCATCGGAATCCGTCTTCCTCCGGCGCTTCCCTAGTTTTTGGTCTGTTTCGTTATAAGTGCCTTGCAAGAATTACGACGGCGGTCACAAGTGCCGCAAGCGATGCCGCAAGTACGCCGCCGGCAGAAATATCCTTGATCCTTCCGATCCGTTCATCGTTCTGTTCGGTCAGATAATTACAAAGAAATTCCACTGCGGTATTCAGGTATTCCGACATCACGACAAGGCCGATGCAGAGAATCACCGCGATCCATTCGCCTGAAGTCAGGCGAAGAATACATCCGGCGATCACCGCCAGAAGCGCCAGGATCCACTGAACCCGGATACTTCGGTGCCCCATTCCCTGAATCAGGCCGCGAAATGCCGGTCCGAACTTTTTCCGGATCATTGATCTCTCCTGATGATCGGATCAAGAATGCGGTCCTGCATGGAGAACATCCGTTTTTCATCCGCTTCCGTCATATGATCATACCCGAGACAGTGCAGCAGTCCATGGGTAAAAAGAAATCCAAGTTCCCGTTCATAGGAATGGCCGTACTGTTTTGCCTGCTTTGCGGCATATTCGATATTGATGAAAATATCCCCGAGATCAAGCAGTTCCTCGGGCGTTTCAAACCCGCTCCGTTCATCTCCCGCCGCAAATGTGATGACATCCGTCGGACGGTCGATGCCGCGGTAATCCCGGTTGATGATATGAATCGAACGGGAACGGACAAATGTAACGGATACGGTATTCGCCTTCTTCAGACGAAGTTTTTTCGAAGCTGACGCCGCAATCTCTTCATACAGCGGAAGAATAAATGACATATCCTGATTGGTACGGTTATATACTGTGATTTCCATAGTGCCCTCATTATAGCATTCCCGCTTTACCGCAATCCCGTATAATGTACAGGAAAGAAGTGGATTGACTATGAATGAAATGAACGAACTGTACTATCAGGACGCCTACCTTCGTAACTTTGATGCGAAAGTACTGTCCTGCACACCAATTAAAGGCGGCTACGCTGTTACGCTGAGCCAGACCGCATTCTACCCGGAAGGCGGCGGTCAGCCGGGAGACCATGGAACTCTGAACGGCATTGAAGTCTTTGATACCCATACAAAGGACGGCACTGTCGTTCATTACACCAGAGAACCGCTGGCGGAAGGAACTGCCGTACACGGTAGCATCGACTGGGAGCGTAGGTTTGATCTGATGCAGCAGCATTCCGGAGAACACATCTTTTCCGGTCTGATCCATAAACAGTTCGGCTATGAAAACATCGGGTTTCATCTCGGCGAAGAGACCGTCACCCTTGATTTCTCCGGTCCGCTGAGCGAAGAAGACCTTCTGAAAACCGAACTGCTCGCAAATGAACATATCTGGCGCAACGCCGAGACGATCATCACCTATCCGTCTGAAGAGGAGCTCGCATCCCTGGAATTCCGTTCCAAAAAGGAACTGCACGGCAACGTCCGCATCGTAACCTTTCCCGGTGCCGATGTATGCGCCTGCTGCGGAACCCATGTGACACGGGCCGGTGAAATCGGACTGATCAAGGTTCTGTCTTATCAGAACCGGAAAAACGGCACCCGCGTGGATATTGTCTGCGGAAAACGGGCACTGAATTATGTTCGGGATATTTATGCGGAAAACATGAAGATCTCCCATCTGCTTTCTGCCAATGCCAGAGAGACCTCCGCTGCGGTGGAACGAACGCTTCATGAACTTGGAGTCCTTCGCGGAGAACGGCATCGCGCTGCCTTAACGGCACTGGAAGCCGAAAAAGCGGGGCTTCACAGCGGCCAGCCCCTTGCGATCCTGTTTACAGAAGGCATCGATACCCGTGACCTTCGTTCCTTCTGCAATCAGATCATCGAAGAAAAGGAAATCGGAACCTGTGCTGCCTTCAGCCGCCGGGAAGACGGATATCAGTATGTCATTCTGAGCCATTCCGCAGACCTGCGGCCGGTCGGAAAAGCACTGAACCATGCATTCAACGGGCGCGGCGGAGGACCGGCGGAAATGATTCAGGGCGCGCTGACCGGAACAGAAGAAGACATCCGCTCCTTCCTTGAAGAACAGTTCTGAGAATTTAAAACAGACATCCGTGATCGATTTCGATCGATACCGATGTCTGTTTTCGTTTTCGTCACTTATTTGACTGGCTGTACCGTTCCACGATCTTCTGTACCAGCGGATGACGGACAACATCATCCGAGGTGAGCTGAATGATGGAAATCTCATCAATGCCCTGAAGAATCGAAGATGCCTCAATGAGACCGCTCTGTTCTCCCTTTTTCAGGTCCAGCTGCGTCACATCGCCGGTGATGACCATCCGGGAATGAAAACCAAGGCGGGTCAGAAACATCTTCATCTGCGCACCGGTCGTATTCTGTGCTTCATCGAGAATGACAAAGCTGTCATCCAGCGTACGTCCGCGCATATAGGCAAGCGGTGCGATTTCAATCGTTCCGCGTTCCAGAAGCGCTTCTGTCTTCTCCAGTCCCAGCATGTCATGCAGGGCATCGTAGAGCGGTGTCAGATACGGATCAACCTTTTCCTTCATATCGCCAGGGAGAAAGCCGAGGTTTTCTCCGGCTTCTACCGCCGGACGTGTCAGAACGATGCGCTTTACATTTCCCTTTTTCAGTTCGGATACTGCTTTAATCACCGCAAGGAATGTTTTGCCGGTTCCGGCCGGACCGATCGCAAACACGATCGGACTGTATTCCATCGCTTTGACAAACTGGTACTGCCCGTGTGTTTTCGGCGCAACCGCCTTTCCGGTCAGTGTCCGCCCGATGACCGCCTGTCCGTACTGATTGAAACTGATCTGTTCGTTTTTGGTGACAAGACGGCATGCATAAATGACATCCTGCTCGGAAACCAGCTGATTCTTCTTCGTCACTTCATAGAGTGCCGTCAGAATGTCATGAATCTGCTGGTAGGTATCCTCACCGCAGTCAAGAATGGTAAATGTATTATCCCGGAAAGTGATTGTTTTCCCGAAACACTCTTCAATGACACGCAGATTGCGGTCTTCTGTTCCGGCAAGGTTCATCGCCTGAAGTCCCGTCATGTCATCGAATCTGATCGTCCTAGTGATTTCCAAAGAAACTCCCCCTTTATTTACTAAACTATAT
>JAFUFO010000025.1 GCA_017469885.1 Solobacterium sp. | reverse complement strand
CTTCCAAAGGTTGGGCGTATTCGTGTGCGAGGTCTTCGCAATATTGAAGGACGCATTTTGCGCGCTACTGTCTCCCGGGAATCGACAGGAAACTGGTATGTTTCGCTACTGTATGAAGCAGAAGATGTTAAACCATTTCCTGTTAATAACGATCCTGTCGGTATCGACCTCGGTCTGAAGGAATTCGTGATCCTTTCAGATGGCACCAAATACGATAACCCTCGACCACTGTCCAAACTTGAGAAGCGTCTTGCCAGAGAACAGCGTATCCTTGCACGGCGTAAAGAGGCGAATGTGGATCACTATGTAGTACGCAATGGAAACCGCTATCCGATATACAAGCGTCCACTCAGTGAGTGTCAGAACTACCAGAAGCAGAAACGCAAGGTTGCACGCCTGTACGCGAAGATCCGTAATCAGCGCCTTGATTTTGAACATAAGCTTTCAACAGAACTCATCAAGAGCCACGATGTGCTCTGTCTGGAAGACCTCAACGTCAAGGGGATGATGAAGAATCATAAACTTGCGAAAGCAATCGGCGATGCGTCTTGGTCGGAGTTCGTATCTATGCTTGCGTATAAAGCAGAACGTTATGGGCGTTTGATCATTCCTGTTGGGACATTTTTTCCGAGTTCCCAGACATGTTCGTGCTGCGGTGAGGTCAATCCTGTAACCAAAGATCTGAATATCCGGGAATGGGACTGTCCTTCATGCGGAACGCATCATGACAGGGACGTTAATGCGGCGATCAATATTCGTAACGAAGGATTAAGAATACTGTATTCCCGATAAATAATCAGGGATCATTGAACGGCAGGAACTGCCGGGATAGCCTGGTAATGAAATGATCATTGGATCACAGTCCCAGGAATCCCCTTCCATAATGCGAATGCATTTGGGAGGTGGAGGTTCAACGTGAATCTGAGATAAGAGGTATAACGCAGAAAACGCACTGCTTTTTCAGATTGCGGGTGTTCTGTAACCCGTCTGTCTGTTAACCCGGGGGTTTATTTCTTTGGCGAGTCCGAACGGTTACCATGAGGTTTGCGAACGGACAGTTTTAAAAAGAAAGCTGTCTTTGGAAACAGATCAATACATGGAGGAAACGGAATGTGTTTATGAAACCGCCGGGCGCGAAGCCCGCAATCACACCGGAAGAGATCACAGAAAACATGAAGGAAGTCCTGCAGTCTTATCTTGTTGACAATATGGGTATGAGCGAGGAGGAAGCGGAAGAGAAGGTAAGATCGGCTCCCTTTAATATGGAGTTTGACGGCAATATTCTCATCAGTATCGGTATCTGGTCGGAACGGATCGTAGTTGCCACATCCATACCGTGCGAAATGCTTAAGACTGATCCTGACAGGAGTAAGATGGCGTGAGCCTGACGCCGTCTGAAGAGCAGCTGCTGCGGATGCTGGTGAGGATCGAACGTGCTCTGTCTGTCATTGCGCTTGCGCAGATGATCCTGACCATCATTCTGACACGGATAAAAAATGGGAAATGACGCAAAGCTGAGACACTTTTTGGGAATTCATCTGTGAGGGCGGAAGAGAAAACATGCATGACCGAGAATTGGCCATGCATGTTTTCTGGACAGGGAATGCCTGCAGTCTCCGGTTCTTCAAAGATTGCAGGACAGGCGCTGCGCTTCCGGGATTAAGAGAAGAAACACGACAGAGGATCAGTGAAACTCAGCTGAAGAAACGCAGTCTGCCTGCAGAAACTCAGAAATAGCCCCATTCCGCAAACCGTTCGAAGCCACCATGATTGATCATAATATCCCCTTTAACTTCATGGACAATTTCTTCAAACGGTTTGACAAACTCTTCAGATCCGGACTGTATTACAACGGATTCGTCACCGATTGCGCAGAGGATTTCCACCGGATTGCCGGTTCGCTGGGCGAGGTTCCAGGCATAAAGATTCAGAGAGATATCGGCTTTGGAAAGATCTTTTCCCCAGAGACCGCCGCCGGTGACGGAATCTCCCATATCAGAGCCAAGCTTCCGGTTGGTGGCACCGGTGTCGGTATTCAGACCGCCGGTCCAGAAACCGAGCGGATTGATGTCTGTGCGGAAATCCGGATATGCATCATGTATGAGGGCGGAAAGCTCGTCCAAGGAGGCATTGCTCTGACAAATGACAAGACGTTTCTGATTCAGATCAAGAATGTATTTTCCGTCCGTCGGAAAGACTTCATAAATGCGCCGGGCAATTTTGGAAAGCTGCTTCTGTTCTTCAGTCAGCGGAACTCCCCGGAAGATCCCGTTGTCACCGCAGCGGATCCGAAGTTTCTGATTGTCGGAAAGATGGGGATCCTGCCGGTATTCGGAATAATCAACAACAAGTTCTTCCCGTGTGATCCGTCGGACGATCATTTCGATTTCATAGTGTGAAAAATGTTCGGATGTTTCATTGATGATGTGACACAGACCGTGTCCCATCAGCACTTCCACGGCTACTTTCGGATTTTCGGATTTCTGATAGGCAAGATCCGTAATTGCGCCGGCAATCCGGTCTGCCAGTTTATCAGGATGGGATGGATTTACTTTTTCGATCATAGGATTCCTTTCTGTCACACAGCTGACTCTGTCTGCCGTGTTTTTCCCCAGAAGACAAGCGAAATCATGCCGGGGCCGGTATGCGCGCCGATGACCGGATCAATTTCACCGATTTCGATTTCCGCATCCGGAAATTTCTCACAGACCATGTTCTTCAGTTCTTCCGCGGGTTCCGGTGCGTCCGCATGACAGATCAGGACATACGGACCTTCTTCGGGCACATATGCATCTGACATCTTCCGCACCAGCACCTTCATGGCTTTCCGTATTTCGCGCTGCCGGGTAAGCACCTGAAGCTTTCCGAGGCTGTTGATCGTAAGGACCGGCCGGATATGCAGAGCGGTGCCGACGGAAGCGGCTGCCGGAGAAACCCGCCCGCCTTTTACGAGATATTCCATTGTGTCGACCGCAAAGTATGCGCCGACATTCAGACGTCTGCTTTCAATCCAGGTAACCATTTCGTCATAACGCAGGCCGGCCTCCCTCTCTCTGAGCGCTTCATGGACAAGGAAGCCCTGCGCTGTTGCGGCATTCAGGGAATCAATACAGGTGATGCGGACATCAGGAAATGAAGCGCGGACATCGGATGCCGCAAGCTTTGCGGACTGAAATGTGCTGGACAGCCCGGAAGAAAAGGAGATATAGATAATATCGGTTTTCTTCTCTGCATATTTCGAAAAATAATGAATATATGTTTCGGAAGAAATCAGCACGGTTGAAGTCTGACATCCGCCTCTTTGAAGCGTAAAAAATGTTCTGCACGTAATCTCTGACTGAGGGCCTCCGTAAACGTATTGTTTCCCGTTTACCATTACTTCCATGGGAATGATTTCAAACAGGGAGTATCGTTTCAGGAAGGTTTCTGCATGATCCGCGGCGGCGTCCGTCAGAATCACATAGTCATTCATACCTGCTTTGCATTCTGCGATGCATTCCACATTTCATCTGCGACTGGTGTCCAGTTTTCCGCGTATGACTTTGTCTTCTCACAGAGGTGTTCTGCGGTTTCCGGTGACTGCAGGTCTGTGGAGTGGGCTTTTGCGGCACGGACCATTTCCGCAAGGCGTCCGGAATTCTCCAGCATTGGACAAGGTTTCAGCATGTTCTCATTGAACGGAATGTTGTCATGGTACTGCATCATCATCGGGCTCTGCAGGGCTTCCAGGAGAGTCTTTTCACGAATGTTGGAATCGGAGTAATGGATGAATACACACGGATCCACATCTCCGTTGGCATTGATGTGAAGATAACGCTTTCCTCCGGCAATGCAGCCGCCGACAAATTCCGCATCATTCTGGAAGTCCATTGCAAACAGCGGTTTGGTTTCACGGTATCTGCGGATCCGCTCATACATACCTTTCCGCTGCTCCGGTGTCGGAAGCAGCTTAATGCTCGCATCGTTTCCAACCGGCATGTAATGGAAGAACCAGACAAAGAGCGCACCTTCACGGATCATAAAATCGTAGAATTCTTCCGAGGAGATGGACTCATAGTTCTGACTGGTATAGCATGCGGAAATTCCGAACGGAAGCCGTTTCTCACGGAGCACGTTCATGGCATCCATAACATGACTGTAAACACCAGTGCCGCGCCGGCTGTCAGTGGCGCTTTCAAATCCCTCCAGGGATATCGCAGGCACAAAGTTGCCGACCCTGAGCATCTCATCCGCAAAGGCTTCATCAATCAGTGTGCCGTTCGTGAAGCAGAGGAAGACACAGTCATCATGCTTTTCACAGATCCGGATCAGATCATTCTTCCGGACAAGCGGTTCGCCTCCGGTATAGATATACATGTAGACACCAAGTTCCTTGCCCTGGCGGATGATGTCATCAATTTCATCAAAGGACAGGTTCAGTTTATTTCCATATTCTGCAGCCCAGCAGCCGGTGCAGTGCAGATTGCAGGCGCTGGTCGGATCAAGCAGAATCGCCCATGGAATGTTGCAGTTGTATCTCTTCCGGTTTTTCTCGAGTTCCGGCCATGAAGCGAGGTTTGCATTGAGAAAGAAGTTTACAAGCAGTTTTCTCCACACTCCCTCATCGAGATTCCGGAACAGGTTCAGCACATAATCATGGTAGGGGTGATCCTCATTTTCAATTACCTCGCGCACGGTTCTGATCTGTACGCGGAAATCATCCTTCGCAAAGCGGTCTGCCCAGTCAATGATTTTACGGGCGCCTTTTTCCGGATCCTTATAGATCTCATCGATCATGAAGTTGATTCCGTACTTTGCGACAAGTGCTTTGATATTGTTCATATATCCTCTGTCCTCCTGTTTTGACAACTGATGCCATTGCATTTATCATGGCATTACAGATGTAACCTCAATTACAGTATGTGTGCTCTCAAGCATGCGTGCAATGACAAAATCATGCGATTCTGTTGCGATAGAACAGTTATGAGGAAAGTGTAATGACAGGACAGAAAACGGAACTTGAAAAACGGAAAATCGTCCGGCTCTCCAACAAAGAGGCAAACAGACTTACGAAAGAGTGTCTGATTACAGCACTTACGGAGCTCCTGAAGAGCAAGGAACTTGACCGGATCACCGTCGCTGAACTGACACGAAAAGCCGGTGTTTCAAGAACAGCATTCTATTCGAACTACGATTCCATTCAGGATGTGCTTCACGAAGGGGTATATGAGTTCATTTCAAGGGTGAATGATCAGGTTCTGAATGCGATCAATCACGAAAGCAACATGTTCTTTCCGTTGATCAGAGGCATGCAGGAACAAAGTGATATCGTCAAACTGCTGATGAAATCGAACATTGAGCAGACAATACTCGATCTGACGGGGGACTATATCCGGGCCAGTTATCCGGATATTGACCGCAGGACATATTATCTGATTATCGGAACAGCAGGTCTCGTAAGAAATATTGTTTTTGAATGGTTTGGCAGCGGATGCCGGGAATCGGCCGCGGAAATCTCCGGAATGTGTGATGAACTGACACGTCCGCTGCGGGCGGAGGTGATTGAACAGATGCGTTTCATGAAGAAGCGGCCTTCTATATTTTCGGAAACAGACGGAGTCCGGAATACAGAACTGTGATCCGAACTGCAGCCTGTGCTGCCTGTGAGGAAGACACAGCCTGCGGGAAGCGGATGCGGTATATCATCAGAAAAAAGACGGAATCACCGCATCGGAACATTACCGTTCACGATGTCAGCGGATCCGTCTGTTTTCTTCCGATATTTCAGAACACCTTGCCGCACTTTCTGCAGACCGTCTTTCCAAGAAGCGGAACGGTGGAGTGTGCGGAAGGCCGCTGTAATGTCACAATACAGTGCGGCTTATGGTCAAGACAGGTATTGCCGGCCATATTCTGAATCAGAGTTTCATAGTAGCCGTGCAGCGGCGTTTCATAATCAGCCGGCACAGTCTGCAGTTTGATGTCATTGGCTCTCAGTGTCATGCGATACCCTCCTTTTCTGCCGCAGGTATTATACACAGATGAATGTTCAAGATGAAACAAACAGATAAACTGGTCTTCGTTATTGTTCCAGCATATCAGACACAAAAAATATGCCCAAAAACACCCATTTAACCTTTCATATTATGTTTCATGTTTTTTGTTGCAGAGAGTTGCGATACAAAGTATCTTAATAACACAAGGAGTGTTTTCAATAATGCCTAGTTCATTTTCAGAAAGAATCAATGAATTGATGTCAGAGGAGCACTATTCCAAACATGCACTTGCGGAAAAGACCGGCTACCATTACTCGACGATCGTACAGTATTGTGCCGGAACTCGTTCTCCGTCTGGCGCACGTATGGAAGAACTCGCTGAGTTATTTGACTGTGACGTAGACTACCTTATGGGCCGTTCCGATGTACGCAGAGTTCAGGACCTTGAAAAGGTCATTGACGAACGAATCAGCAGTAAGGACATTGAGATCCTGACAGCACTAAAAAAGGCTGATCCGCGTGTCAGATCAGCCATCATGATTCTCTTGGGATTGAAAGCAGCTAGGTAGGCTTGCTCACCCAACATCCCCCATTTTTTGAGGTCCGGCTTGACCGGATCTCCTTTTGTTACCATTTTGTGGTTGAACCTCCCCCACTTACGCAAGGCGTTGAAGTGGGGGATTCTTGCGAACTGGGCATATTTTGTACAGCTCTCATCCGGTCAGACGCTGTTCAAAACGGGATTTTCCGACATCCGCGGGAATTGCAGTAGGATATTTGCCGTCAAAACAGGCGCTGCAGTAATGAGTATTTCCGGTAAGTTCACTTAGTCGGCTGACCGGAAGATAGCCAAGAGAATCCGCACCGATCCGTTCGGCGATTTCCTTTACCGAATGATGACATGCGATCAGATGTTCCCTTGATTCAATGTCAGTTCCGTAATAACACGGATGTAGAAATGGAGGAGCAGAGACACGCATGTGGATTTCCTTCGCACCGGCATTGCGTAAAAGCGCAATAATGTGACCGCTGGTTGTTCCGCGCACGATGGAATCATCAATCAGGATGATTCGTTTATCATTTATCGTATTTCTGATTGCGGATAGTTTGATATTTACCTGATTGAGCCGGTCGTCCGGAGCGATGAAGGTTCTTCCGATATATTTGTTTTTGATCAGACCGATGCCGTAAGGAATACCGGAAGCGCGGCTGTAGCCAACAGCCGCATCCAATCCGGAATCGGGAACCCCAATCACAAGATCCGCGTCTGCTGGGTGCTCTGACGCAAGGATTTCTCCTGCCCTGATCCGGGAGGCATGTACAGACTGTCCGTCAATAACAGAATCCGGCCGGGAAAAATAAATATACTCAAAGATACAGAGTTTCTTTTCTGTTTTATTGCAATGTTCACGACGTGATTCAATACCTTCCGGTGTGAAAATCAAAATCTCTCCCGGTTCGACATCGCGGATGAAATCTGCGCCGACGGCGGACAATGCACAACTTTCCGATGCCACCACATAAATTCCGTCATTGGTTTTTCCATAACATAATGGTCGGAATCCATGTGGATCTCTTGCGCAGATCAGTTTTTTCGGTGACATCAGGATCAGTGAATAGGCGCCTTCTAAGCGGTTCATCGCATTGCTGAGGGCATCTTCTATGGAGATGGAGGTAAGCCGCTCTTTTGTGATGATATAGGCGATAATTTCTGTATCACTTGTTGTGTGGAAGATTGCACCGGAAAGCTCCAGCATGGAGCGAAGTTGCACTGCGTTGGAAAGATTTCCGTTATGCGCAATCGCCATATGTCCTTTCTGATGATTGACTTCAATCGGCTGGCAATTGTGTCGATTAGTAGCCCCGGTGGTGCCGTAGCGGGTGTGGGCGACTGCCATATTACCGCATGGAAAGGAAGAAAGAATCTCTTTGGAGAACACTCCGCTTACAAGTCCCAGATCTTTATGAGAAACAAATAGCCCCGCATCATTGACGACGATCCCGCAGCTTTCCTGGCCTCTGTGCTGCAGGGCATACAGGCCATAATAACAGTACTCCGCCGCCCGGAACGGATGATCTCCCAGCACGCCGAATACACCGCACTCCTCATGAATACTCATCTTTATTCTCCTCTGTACAATCAGAAAGATCCGCATACGGTATAAATACTGTGTGCGGATCGGGTTAAATCAAATACGGTTATTCCTCATCCTGCAGGGCATCAAATCCCTCTTCACCGGTGCGGACTTTTACTACATTTTCTACATCATAGACAAAGATCTTACCATCACCGATATGTCCGGTATAAAGCGCTTTTTTAGCTGTTTCGATGACATCACGAACCGGGATTGCGGAAACAACAACATCCATCTGCACCTTCGGCCGAAGATCTGTTTCAACCGCAACACCACGATAGTATTCCTTATGTCCCTTCTGCATACCGTAACCCATGACATGAGAGACCGTCATACCGGTAATGCCAAGCTGACCCAGGGCTTCCTTCAAGGCATATAGCTTTTCTTCTTTAAAAACGATTTCAATCTTAGTGAATTTATGCTCACCGAACTTCGGCTCACGCCTGACGGGCACCGCTTCTGCCGCAGGCACGGTTCCGGTTACTGCGGTAATGGGTTCACCTGAACTGAAGTCGGAGTACTTGTCCACTGCAGGCATAAAGTCCGCATATGCACTTGGCAGTCCGTGTTCACTGATGTCAAGACCGGTAAGTTCATCTGCTGGATCTGCTCGCAGGAAATTCAGCTTTTTGAGAAGCAGAAAGAATCCCAGCATCGTGATTGTCGTCCACATGGCAACTGTCACAAAACCAAGTAGCTGCAGACCCAACTGCGTAAAGCTGCCGGTATAAAGCAGTCCATTCAGACCTGCAGGAGCAGCTGGATTTGCAAGGAGCCCGACCGCGAGCGTTCCCCAGATACCATTCGCACAATGCACAGCGACTGCACCGACCGGATCATCAATATGCAGTTTGAGATCGAGTACTTCTACGACCAAAACCACAAGAATTCCCGCCGCGATGCCGACAATGGAAGCTCCGACTGCGTCAAACGCATCACAGCCTGCAGTAACCGCGACAAGACCGGCAAGCGAAGCGTTCAGACACATCGAAACATCCGGTTTGCCGTTTTTCACCCAGGTATAGATCATCGTTGTACAGGTTGCGACAGATGGCGCAATCGTTGTGGTGAGGAAGATCGAAGAAAGTTCGGATGGTGTTGTGGCAGCCGCCCCGTTGAATCCGTACCATCCGAGCCAGAGGATAAAGACACCAAGTGCGCCGAGTGGGATTGAGTGACCGGGAATTGCGTTGACTTTGGTGACCTTACCCTCTTTGTCGGTTACATATTTACCAATGCGCGGGCCGAGTACCGCGGCGCCGATCAGCGCCGCGATACCGCCGACCATGTGAATCGCGCAGGAGCCTGCATAATCATGGAACCCGAGCTGACTGAGCCAGCCGCCGCCCCAGATCCAGTGTGCTTCGATCGGATAGATCAGAAGACTGATTACTGCCGAGTAGACACAGTAGGCAGAAAACTTTGTACGTTCTGCCATCGCACCGGAGACAATCGTCGCGGTGGTAGCGCAGAAGACAAGATTGAATACAAAGTAACTTGCATCGGTGAATCCATCTGCAGGAGATGCGATGAATTCTCCAAAGTGCGTAAACAGATCAAGATTCGGAATGCCGATGAGGCCGAAGAAGGTATCTTCGCCCATCATCAGAGTGTAGCCGAGCAGTGAGAACACCACTGTGCCGATACAGAAGTCCATCAAGTTCTTCATGATAATGTTGCCAGCGTTCTTTGCGCGGGTGAAGCCTGTCTCCACCATCGCAAATCCCGCCTGCATCCAGAACACCAGTGCAGCACCGATCAAAAACCAGAATTCTACAGTCATAATCATTACCCCTTTCATCGGTTTCAGCCTTTGATACAGTTACGAACTGCTTGTTTCACAGCCCCCTTTGTCCATGAACAGCAAAGAAAAACAAAGGCTTTTTTTGTTTGAGTACAAAAGACACCTTTGTCTTTTTCTGCAGTGATTTGTGTTTCGCCCGCTTTCTTCTGATAAAAGAAAAAGGGCGTCTGTGAGTTCAGTGACTCAGGACACCCTTGCCTTATGCGATTCATTATAATTTGTGCATTTTCGATGTCAAGCAGAAATGAACATACTCCAAGAAATAACTTGCTGAGATGACAGGATATCATTATTCAACGATCGTTCAGTATTGCGCAGGGACTCGATTACCATCAGGCCCGCGAACGGAAGCTCTCGCAGAGATATTCGACTGTGATGTTGATTACCTAATGGGACGTTCTGACGTGCGAAGAGTTAAGGATCTTGAAAAAGCCGTATATCAAAATATCAGCAGAAAAGATATTGAAATCCTTAATGCGTTGAAAAAGGCTGACCCCCGTGTCAGATCAGCCATTCTTATTCTTTTGGGACTTAAGGTAGCCAAGTAGGTTTGCTAATCCGATATCCCCCATTCTTTGAGATCCAGCTTGCCCGGATCTCTTTTTGTTACCACATTGTGGATAAACCGATTTTTGTATTCGCGAAATTTCACTCACGTGAAACATTTTCGCCCTTTTGAGCACATCTGCTCTCTCCGACTCCTTTTCAGGTTTTGCCCACGCGTGGGCAAAGTTGGGATTCGAGCAGGAAACGGACGCTCAGTTCGCTGAATGCCGGTCTACGATCTCCTGTAATACAGCGATATAACCTTCGATCTCCTTGATTTCGGCATCACGGTACGTCCGTGTCTTCGCCTCATCAGAGAACTCACTTATCGCTGAGCGCAGCGCTGTGATCTTCGTGGTCTTCCGCTTACGTGACTTTTTCGCTTCTGCTACGAGCAGTTTATAAGCCGCAGTGACTCGTAAGTCGCCCCGCTCGATCTTATCCAGCAGGTCTTCACGATGTGCGTCCATGATCTGCAGGTACTGCCGTATCGTTTCCCTCGACCAGCCGGAATACTTCTGGGTCGAGAGAACATTCGTTATAAGTTTGATTTTATCAGTATGGCTTTCATATGTCCGGATGCCCTGTGCCGCAAGATTATCTCTTATCTTGTTCATATAATCAGGATCCTCAAACCGCTTCACGATATATCTGATCTGCTTTGCGACATCTTCATAAGAAAGCTGTCTGCTTTCCAGATTGGAGTCTCTGTAGATACTCTCTTCCTGTTCCTTCGTGATATAAGGAAGGCCCTGCTTCAGCTTGAAACTGTCATCTGTGACCTCATATACCGCGCAGTCGACTGTCTTATAACGATCATCATGCGGATACTCATTCCGAAGAATGCTGATGGCTTTATATCTGCGGTGTCCGGCGGAGATTACATAGATGTCTTCTTCCGGGTGATGTACTACAGATAACGGGCTTATAAGACCGCATTGACGGATACTCAGCGCCAGCGAATTAATGTCCGCATCATCTGAGAACTCATTGATCTCACGTTCTCTTAATTTCTCAAAGGGAATCGCCTGAACTCTTAAGGCCGATTCATTAGCGAAGCCGGATGCTCCTAAACTGAAGTCACCGCCAAGAAGGGCACCCGTCGCCTTACGGGCCATACCGCGGCGATTGCTGGATTCCTTCTTCGTGTCATTGAATGCAGCGTTTATATCTACCTTAGGCATAATCTATTACTCGCTTTCCGAGGTCTGCTGATCTGCTTCTTCAATGACCTCTGTTTTGGCGTTACCGATCGGCTCATCCGGATGTTCTGTCGCATATAAGACCTCATAAGCGAACGCATCATACGCAGCCTTCATCTTCTTATCAATCTGTGATACAAGGAACTTGGACGAGTTCGCTTTCTTAACATTCGCCGTTTCCGGGATGCGGGTATCGAATACCGGGATCGGAAGGAATTGCTTTGCCCAGTTATCGACCTGACGGTCTACCTGTCTGCGGTCGCTATATAAAGCAAATAAGATACCAAGGATACCTCTGTGGGAAGGGTTGGCCATCTGAACCATCTGCGTTGATTCAATGAAGGACTCGATCCCTCGTGTACTCATGACATCGAGATTACTTACAATGATGACACCATCCTCCGCAGCTGCCATTGAGTTAACGCTCAGTGCACCCAGAGAAGGGGGTGTATCTATTACAACAAAATCATAATCAGAGTTTTCCCGAAGCGTCTGAATGATCGTCTCACGGAGATAGAACTGATTAATAGTTCCTTTATAAAACTGACCAGCCGCGATACCCATCCGCATCTCTACGATCGAAAGATAAAGCGAAGCCGGAATCAGATCAAAGCCGAACGGCGTATTGACCTGTTTCCATTTCATCCGGTCGTCATCGTCACGGACACGATCCGTAAACGTCGGCGTATAAATGCATTCTTTCAATGCGTCCCACGTAACAGTTGCCTGCTTGCGAAGAACTATCGGTTCGAGCAATTCATCAATCGTATGAACGTCTTCACTCGCGACATCGATCTGAAGGTTCAGGCTTGCGGAGCCCTGGCTGTCCATATCAATGAGCAGCACCTTCTGGTTATAAGTCTTCGCTAAGCTGTAGCATAGATTCAACGATGTGGTCGTCTTTGATACGCCGCCTTTCTGGTTACCCACGCATAATACTTTCATTGCTCATCCTCCTCAGGAAACAAATAGCCTGCGCTTATTAAATCGTTCTTTATAAGCCACGAAACATACGAATTGAAGTTGCCGTTCACAGCCGTGAGTTCTTCGATCCGGCTGTCCATCATTGTTCGAAGTTCTGCTGCGTTGATCTTGTCAGAAAAGAATTTAGGCGAGAGCCTTACACCCTGCTGTATCGTCTGTTCATCCTGGCGGATCGTCTTCAGCTCATCACGGGAATACTGAAGGATCTCTGTCAGGTCATCATCTGATATCTCATAATCGAGCGCATCTAGGATTGCCCTTGCCCGGTCAAATGACGGAACAGAATCATAATTCTTATAAGAGCCAATAGCCGGATATGAGATATCCGCATTGCGCTCCTGAAGGAGTCGAAATAACTGCCTGGCGGTCATATTACTGGACTCTAATAACTGTCTCATTAACCCTGAAAATGTGTCCATAAGCCTCCACTTAAATTTTGTAAAAAAGCACTAAAACCGCATACTTATGCGGTTTTAAGCAAAAATACAAAATTTGTATTTTTGGATTTTCACCGCATTTCGAGATAGTAGGATTTCCAAATAAAAATCTTGAACACTATCACTTTTTTCGGGGAGAAATCGTGATGTAATAGTGTTCAAGAACATTGTAACCACTATATGTAATAGTGGTCAAGATATTTTCTTATAAATCGTTCCTAATTTGTCCACCATAGTATAGGGCGATATATGAACGATTGAGATGATCATAAACTTATGATTCTTTCCTAAAATGTCCACCATATATCGCCGTATAACGAATAGGGAACTTATAAGGAAATCCTTATCATAAGTTTATAGCAGCATTATAAAACGGTTATAAGCAGAATGTCAAAAAATGGCTTATTTATGCGGTTTTCTTATAATTTATTGATTATTTTTCTCGTTGACATCGGCCTTTTTTTCAAAGTAAATAAAGGTGGGTATTCGTGCTGGATCCAGTAAGAATATCACATAGAAAATAGGGTGTGTCAGGGGTTTCTTTTCGGGCTAGATGTGATTGAAGAATCTTTCGGAACTTTCTAAAAACCTTTCGGTCTCAAAAATCCCCATATTTATCGCATTTTCGGGAACGTATGGTGGCATTATCAGGAATTTCCGGTGGCACATTCAGGAGTTATTGTGGCAGTTTCAGGAAACTGAAGGTGGCACTTTTAGGAAAACCGGGCCAGCTATGAGTGTATGGTGGCAGTTTTAGGAGAAGTTGATGGCGAACGAAGTAGTAAAGTACAACAACAAATTCAATCAGGTCGTATTCCAAAACTTCACGGAAAACGAGCTTTCACTTCTCATGGCGATCTGCTCAAAGCTGAAAGGGAAGGGGACCGATACCATAACGCTCTCCTTCGATCAGATCAAGGAGCTGACAAACGAGAAGCAGCACTACACTGCCCAGGGCTATGCCGAGATGATCGACGCGATGTACCGCAAGCTTATAAACCTTGCATACTACTACAACGACGGTAAAGACGTAGCCGGAGCGTTCCATCTGTTTCAGGGATATGAGAGATCTATCTCTGATAAAGAAGTACAGATCGCGGTCACCCCGCAGTTCCTTCATCTGTTCAATTCGCTGGAACGGGAATTCACAAGATTTGAACTTGAAGAATTTGTAAACCTCAGCGGCAAATATACAAAACTTTTATACCGGCAGCTCAAGCAGTGGCGGACGCAGGGCCATTACTCTGTTCTCATGAAAGAGTTCCGCGAACTGATGGATGTGCCGGAATCCTATACGACAAGAGATATAACAAAGCGGATCATCGTTCCGTCTGTAAATAAACTTCTGAAACTGAAGGAGTTCCATTTCCTGCAGTACAAATACTCTTACAAAGGGAAGAAGGTTGTTCGTGTTATCTTCACCTGGCATCCGGAGACGATTCCTTCAAAGAAACCAGCGACAATATCAACGGCAGAAATCAATGATGACCTGGATGCGCTGCTGAGAGAAAAGCAGATTCGGGAAGGGGACTTCTATAAAGAAAAAGGCCAGGAAGAAATCATTCCTGGTATGCCCGGATACAAGTTTGCGGAAGAAGAGGATACGAACGAAATCGGTGAGGATGAGTTGCCGTTTTGAATAATGCAACAAGAGAGCGAGTTAGACAAATAGAATCTAAGTCAACTGATCCAGAGGTTTACGCAGGGGAATGCGTTATTCGTCTGCGGAAACAGAAGAATACCGATTACTGTATTGGCAAGAGACAACAAATTGATCGATATGGGAATGAAGAAAGATTGAACAGAAATATCTCAGCAACCTTCTAAATATTATTCATTGAATAAGGGGAGGTTCAATCAGATCATATTCTCTGTGTGTGAAATTCTATCTGCCGAATAACTATTCTGCGAGCTCTGCCGTTTTTGATGTAATCTGATCATGAAGCCGGTCTTACTGACTGCGCACATGATCCGGCTGCGGCTTCTGTATATGAGAAATGAATTAATGATCCAGTCCCTCCGGTTACTGACGGCCGTTGTGAATTTCCGGAATTCAGGGACAGAAGTCACAGAAGAAACAGACATAAGCACTGTCCCTGAAACAGTTTCCGGCAGCGCTCTTCACGGTATGCCCGATATACAGCCCGGACTGTTCTGTCCTGGCATATAATATAGATATGTCACAGGATCCGCGCATCTTCAAAACAAAAAGAGATCTGAAAAACGCACTCATCACCATGCTGAAAGAGGAGCCTCTGGAAAAAATCAGGGTAAGTGATCTCTGTCATGAAGCATATATAAACAAGAGCACATTCTACCGTCATTACAATGACATTTATGCACTTTACGGCGATCTGCTCCGTGATCTCTTTCATGATGTGGCAGATCAGATCCCGGATTACACGCTCTTTTTTACTGATCCGCTGAAATTTTACCGGGCCATATCCAAAAGTGAAAAACGGACATTTGATTTTTTTCAGAAACAGCTTGCGGAAAACCCGGTAGACCTGTATGCCAATATCTTCCCGGATGTCCTCATGAATAAGATCTATGCCACCGGGATCATCACCAGAAACACAGAGAATGATCTGAAGCTGGGGATTGCCATCGATATGCTGAGAAGGCTTCAGTTGGAGCGAAAGCGGGGTATGCAGACGGTCTGCGAAGATCTCTGGGTAAGCCTGATTCACAAAACCCTGTTTCCTGAATTCGCCGGACACCGTTAAGGTGTCTTTCATTTGCGATAAAATACAACAATAGTTGCATAAGCGACAATTATCCTGTTTGTCCATATAAGTCGTCACGGCGGAAACCTATGATACAGGTGTCAGAACAAAGGAGAACAGAGATGAACTATAATGAACTCGCAAACGAAATCATTACCTCCCTCGGAGGACCTGAAAATGTCAGATCCGTTGAGCACTGCAGCACCCGTCTGAGATTCCAGCTGAACGACGTATCAAAAGCGGATAAAGAGAAGCTCGGCTCCCTGGACAAGGTTGCCGGCTGTGTCGATCAGGCCGGCGGCCTGCAGATCATCATCGGCACGGATGTCGACAATGTATTCAAGGCAATCAATGATCAGTATTCCTTCGCGGCTGCCGCAGACGCAGCTGAGGAAGCCCCGGCAGATCAGAATATGAATCCGTTCAGAAGATTTATGAATAATCTGGCTGACTGCTTCGTCCCGCTGATTCCGGCTCTGATCGCTGCCGGATTAATGAGCGCTGTTGTCACCCTGATTCAGACCTTCGGCTGGCTGAATCCCGAAGGAACAACCTACGGCATTCTCAATATCATGGGCAAGGCGCCGCTTCACTTTGTCGGCTTCATGCTTGCGGCCACCGCTGCGAAAAAATTCAAGGTCAACCCCTTCATTACCATGTCGGTTGTCGCCACACTCATGTATCCGGATCTCGCCGGCCTTGCCAAAGAAGGCGAAAACTATATTTCCTTCTTCGGTCTGCCGGTCAGAATGGCATCCTACTCCAGCGCCATCGTTCCGGTTCTGCTTACAGTATGGTTCCAGAGATATGTTGAGAAATTCATGAAGCGGTTTGTTCCGAAGGCCGTTGCCACATTCATGGAGCCTCTGCTGACTTACTTCGTGCTCGCTTCTGTCGTACTGCTGATCCTCGGCCCGGCTGCTTCCTATATCTCCGACGGTATCGCCGCTGTGCTCAATCTGGTTGTCGGCAAATACAACTGGCTGGTCGGCATGTTCCTGGGCGCAACCATGATTCTGCTGATTTCCACCGGTCTGCATTACAGCTTGATGCCGATCGTTATCGGTGCCTTCATGATGAAGGGTTATGATACCTTCTGGGCAGGTCCCTCCTTCGCATCCAATATGGCGCTTGCCGGAGCTGTTCTCGGCTATGCGGTTGCCGCAAAGGGCACAAAGGAGAAGGAAGTTGCTTCTTCCACCGGCGTCACCGCACTGCTTGGCATTACCGAACCTGCAATCTATTCCGTTGCCCTCAAAAAGACAAAAGTCATGCTCGCGACAATCATCGCCGGCGGCGTTGCCGGCTTGATCTCAGGCATCCTTGGTGTCAATTCCTACGGCATGGCTCCTGCCGGACTCACATCCATCGCAGTGCTTGCCGGCCCGACGTTCCTGCACGGCATCATCACAATCGTATGTGCGGTTGCGCTCGGCTTTGTATTAAGCTTCGTACTTGAAAAGAAAGAGCAGGCGAAATAACCATGTTTCCGAAAGGGTTCCTCTGGGGCGGTGCCACCGCCGCCAATCAGATTGAAGGCGCATATCTTGAAGACGGCAAAGGGCTTTCCACAGCGGATACCCTTCCCGGCAAGGTGAGATTCAAATATCTCTTTGAACCGCAGGCGTATCTGGAGAATGAATTCGATTACTATCCCTCCCGTAAGGCGGTTGATTTCTACCACCATTACAAAGAGGATATTGCCCTGATGGCTGAGATGGGCTACTCCTGTTACCGGATGAGCATTGCCTGGACGAGAATCTTCCCGACCGGGGAAGAGGAAACACCCAATGAAGCCGGTCTGAAATTCTATGATGACGTCTTTGACGAATGTCACAGATACGGGATTGAACCGGTTGTCACAATCAGCCACTTTGAAATGCCGCTGGCACTGACAAAAAAATATAACGGCTGGATCGATAAAAAACTGATCGGCCTGTTTGAAAAGTATGCGGTCACCCTGTTTGAACGATACAAGGGCAAAGTAAAATACTGGCTGACCTTCAATGAGGTAAACAGCGTTACAGCCCTCATTTACCACAGCGGAGGCACAATCGTTCCAAAGGGAGAAAATCCGCTTCCGTACGGCTATCAGATTCTTCACAATCAGGCAGTGGCTTCCGCAAGAGCTGTGCTGCGGGCGCATGAAATCATTCCCGGCTCCATGGTCGGCTGTATGATGAGCTACGCACCGGTATATGCACATTCCTGCCATCCCGATGATGTCACGGCGGCCAGAGAACAGTACCGTGACAGAGAAGGATTTGCCCTGGATCTCTTCGCAAAGGGTAAATATCCTTTCTATGCAAAAAGATGGTTTGCGGAAAAGAATATCCGTCTGGATGTCACAGAGGAAGAACTGGAAACCATGCGCAGAGGGCAGTGCGATTTCATCTCCATCAGCTATTACATGAGCCTGGTCAGCGCACGGAAGGAAGTTACCGGCGAAATGACTGCCGGCAACATGGGAGGTGGTCTTAAGAATCCGTATCTGGAAACTTCAGAGTGGGGCTGGCAGATCGATCCTGCAGGTCTAAGGACTTCTCTCAATGACATTTACGAACGATACGAAAAACCGGTATTCGTTGTTGAAAACGGCATCGGCGTCAAGGAAATCCTCAAGGATGACACCGTGGAGGATGATTACAGAATCGCCTATCACAAAGCCCACATCGAACAAATGGAACAGGCGGTTGAAGATGGTGTGGAAGTTCTCGGATATTGTGTATGGAGCCCGATGGACATCGTTTCCAACTCCACCGGAGAAATGGCAAAACGCTATGGGTTCATCTACATCGATGCCGATGATGAAGGCAATGGCACGTACAGGCGCTTTAAGAAAAAAAGCTTTGCGTGGTTTAAGAAAGTAACCGCATCAAACGGAAGCGAACTTTGAAACTGTAATCCAGTCAGCGAATAACATCTGCAGGGCAGTCTTGAAAAGAGACTGCCTTTTAATGTGGAAAAAGGAAGCGATTATTGCCGGAGTTGGATGAAAATGCCGGTTCTGTACCGCATGCCTTGCAGAATTAGCCAGCACTCCTTCCGAAAGAGCAGTCTTTGTTTCAGACTTCGGTAATCCGAAGAGCAATTCACTGGAATGGCAATATTTTATATATGTGCCACGCTCTTTTCAAAGATTTAGTTGATGAGGCTGAAAATGCCGTAATGATATTCGCCATATGCGACATATAAATTGATTGGCATTGTCTGTTTTGGAATATCACAACACCGGAAAGGGATGATCTCCTGCATTGTCATCATGTATGCTTCAGGTCTCCACTTTCTCATATCAAGGGTGTATCTAAGGCGTTTGAGAAGAACAAGCCAGTCAAGATATCCCTGCAGGTGCCTGGTACTGATTCCATGTTTCTTTCTGATCAGATTCTTGAATTCTGTATGCATTTCATTTACT